>NZ_JCAKFM010000001.1:0-735150 GCF_059510535.1 Sinobaca sp. TMA16-18
TACGAGTTCAACGGCCCGCTGATGCTCGTCCCGGGCTCGCAGAAATGGTACATTTCCTGCCCGGGCGAGACGCCGAAGGACAACTACAAGTCGTCGCTGCAGAAGCAGGAAAGCGGCGTGCCGGACAACGACAGCATGAGCTGGCTCGTCGATAAAGCCGGCGGCCGCATTGACCGGGCCACCGGTCCGGCCGGCTCGGTACTGTTTTTTGACTGCAACACCATGCACGGCTCGTCCGGGAACATTTCCCCGTATGCACGCAGCAACGTGTTTTTCGTGTTCAACTCGATGGAAAACCAACTCACCCACCCGTTCTCCGGGCAGCCGCCGCGTCCGGAATTCCTGGCCAACCGCGAGAACGTCAAGCCGATTACCCCAGATAAAAGAAAACTGACTGAGATTTCAACAACTACTTCCCCCTCTTCTTAATACAACAAAGCGGACAGGCTCACACCTGTCCGCTTTTTCTATGCTTTTCCACCGCTGCGGTTCATTCCTGGAAAAGGAGGGTATTTATAAGAGGAGTACACTAATAGCTGAGATGAGGGAAAAACATGAAAATAGGATTAATCGGCATCGGGGATATTGCTAAAAAAGCCTACCTGCCGGCGCTCATTCAAACAAAAGACGTAGAGTTGTACTTATGCTCCAGAAACCGGGAAGCTCTAGAGGAAGCCGCTGCCACATTTCCTGTCCGTGAAATATTTACCGATCGAAAGAAATGGATGGAAAGCGGTATTGAAGCCGCCTTTGTAAGTACGGCCACCGAGGCCCATGAGGCTATTATTGACGAGCTTCTTGACCACGGGATCCACGTTTATATTGACAAGCCGATCACTTTTTACGGCAGTGCTTCCAAACGACTGCTGGCAAAAGCAAAAGATAATAACTTAATCCTTATGGTTGGATTCAACCGCCGGTATGCTAAGCCTTATCAAGCGTTAAAAGAAGTAGCGGATCCAAACATGATCATTATGCAGAAAAACAGAGACCATCAGGCCGCTGATTACCGCACGTTTATTGTAGAGGACTTTATACACGTAATTGATACCCTTCTGTACTTATTCCCTTATGAGATTCAGGAAATTCGGACCCGCGGCGTACAGAAAGACGGGCTTGTTCACCACGTAGTGCTCGAACTCGAAGCCAAAGAAGGAACCGCCATCGGTATTATGAACCGCAACGCGGGCACGACCGAGGAAAAAGTCGAGCTGATGAGCGAGAGCGAAACAAGAGTTGTTCACAACATCAATGATGTCGCCACTCATCAAAATAAACAAATTATCAAGCATTCCATGAACGACTGGGAGCCGATGCTCCAGAAGCGGGGGTTTTTCGGCGTTACCGCTGCGTTTATTGATGCGGTGCACAAAGGCGGTGCCTCCTATACAGGTTACGAAGCGGATGCCCAAAGACACGCTATTGCTGAACAAATGGTGCAAAAGCTTATGAAGGAACAATAATATCACCTTTTACAGACAGGAAACCCTGTCTGTTTTTGTTTTACCCTGTATAATCTTCACAAATTATTTTGCATCCCTCCTCCCTCGTGCTACTATTTATATAAATATTAATTCTTAAGAAAAAAATTTTGGCATTTGTTTAGAAAGCAGGGATAAACGATGGTCCTTCCGGAAACGATATACCAGGCATTGATTCAACATATCGATCTTGGCATTCATGTCGTAGATGATATGGGAAAAACCGTTATCTACAATGAAAAAATGGCGCAGATTGAAAACATGAACAGCTGTGATGTGCTGTACCGTAATATTTCCGATGTATTTGCTTTTAATGAAGGGCACGACAGCACCCTCGAGCAGGCATGGCGTGAAGGCACCGAGTCCCGCAGGCCCCGCCAGACCTATTTAAATAACCAGGGCGCGGAAATCACTACAGTAAACCACACCTTCCCCGTGCGGGAAAACGGCCGTATTATCGGAGCAGTGGAAATTGCCAAAGACATTACGAAGCTCGAACGGATTCTCCAGGAAAACCGCAGTCAAAGCAGCCGCCGGTACACATTTCAGCACATCATCGGAAACAGCCGCGAACTCATAGAAGCCGTTGAATTCGCAAAACGTGCCACACGGACTACGTCTTCTGTCTTAATTATCGGGGAAACCGGTACCGGAAAAGAAATATTTGCCCAGAGCATTCATAACGAAAGCAGCCGCGCTTCCAAACCATTTATCAGCCAGAACTGCGCAGCGCTGCCGGACAGCCTGATTGAGAGTATTTTATTCGGTACAAACAAAGGGGCGTTCACCGGTGCTGCTGACAGACCGGGCCTGTTTGAACAGGCGGAAGGCGGGACGCTGCTTCTCGATGAACTGAATTCTTTAAGCCCCCACCTGCAGTCCAAGCTGCTGCGGGTGCTGCAGGAACGGACGATCCGGCGGATAGGCGGAACGAAGGACATCGAAGTGAACATCCGTATTATCGCCACAATGAACGAAGATCCAATCGATGCGATTACCGAAAACCGGCTGCGCAAAGACTTATACTACCGGCTTGGGGTAGTTACCTTGTTTATTCCGCCGCTTCAGGAGCGCCGGGCCGATATTGCACCTCTGGCCGAATTTTTTATATCCAAATACAATCATTTATTCCAGCTGCACGTCCAAGGGCTGGAACCGGCAGTAGATCAGCTGTTTCAGCAGCACAGCTGGCCGGGAAATGTGCGGGAGCTTGAGCATGTAATTGAAGGCGCGATGAACGTAATGGAAACAGAAAAGCGGATTGACACAAAGCACCTTCCCTTTCCTTTTCGAAACCGTCCTGTTTCAAAAGGGACATCGATAACCTCTCCCGTTGAACAACAAGCTCCTGCAGACATTCCCTTCGTCGAGGGGTCTCCCGGGCTTCATGAGTATTTATTTCAAGCAGAAAAGCAGTATGTCAAGCAGGTACTCGAAAAAAACAACTACAATATTAAACAGGCCGCGGAGGTGCTAGGCCTCAGCCGCCAGAGCCTGCAGTACCGCCTGAAAAAACTCGGGATCCAAAAAATATTAGTGTAGAAAACCGGAGCTGTTCATTCAGCTTCGTTTTTTTTAGATACCATTAAGTTGGCACGTATATTGCATTACTAACAAGAGAGTCTTACATATGTTAAAGGAGGACAACGATGAAACATATTAGTATTATTGGCGCTTCTATGGATTTAGGCCAGCAGAGACGAGGGGTTGATATGGGACCGAGTGCTATCCGCTACGCCGGCGTCGTTGAACGGCTTCAGAATCTCGGCCACACCGTGATAGATCTTGGGGACCTTACACCCCCGCTGCATACTGCCGGGACAACCGAAAGCCTGCGGAATCTGGGCCAGGTCGTTGATGTAAATACCCGGCTGGCGGAACAGGTATCCAGAACCATCGCCTCCGGCAGCTTTCCTCTTACTCTTGGGGGAGATCACAGCATCGCCATCGGATCGGTCGCCGGGGTGGCCGGCCATTATGAAAACCCGGGCGTGATCTGGTATGACGCCCACGCCGACCTGAATACGAGCGACACCTCCCCGTCCGGCAATATTCACGGCATGCCGCTTGCCGCTGCGCTCGGGCTTGGCGAAGAAAGGCTCACCCATATCGGCGGCAGCCGGGCTAAGCTCCGCCCCGAAAATATCGTCCTCTTTGGAGCCCGTGCGCTTGATGAAGGCGAAAAACAGTTAATTAAACAGCTCGGCATCCGGGTGTATACGATGCATGAAATAGACCGGCACGGCATGAGCGTAATGATGGAAGAAGCCATTTCCTATTTAAAGGACAAAACAGACAGCGTCCATTTAAGTCTTGATCTGGATGCGCTTGATCCCCAGCATGCCCCGGGTGTCGGTACACCGGTCGTCGGCGGACTCAGCTACCGGGAGAGCCACCTGGCGATGGAAATGCTCGCCGAAGCAGAAATCATTACGTCCGCTGATTTTGTAGAAGTTAATCCTATATTGGACGAAAAAAACCGCACGGCTAAAGCCGCGGTCGATTTAATCGGTTCCCTCTTTGGGGAAAAGCTCTGTTAGAAAAGATATTTTTCAGGAAACGTTACATTTCATCTATATAAAGGAGAGAGTAAAATGACAGCCTCCATTTCAACCGCTTCCATTATTGAACAGACAGAACAGTACGGCGCCCATAACTACAAGCCGCTTCCGATTGTTATTTCCAAGGCCAACGGGGTATGGGTCGAGGATCCGGAAGGAAACCGCTACATTGATATGCTGAGTGCTTACTCTGCCGTGAACCAGGGCCATTGCCACCCTAAAATTATTCGTGCCCTGCAGGAGCAGGCGGAAAAAGTAACCCTCACGTCGCGTGCTTTTCACAGCGAGCCGCTGGCACCGTTTTATGAAAAAGTGGCCGCATTAACAAATAAAGATATGATCCTGCCGATGAACACGGGAGCTGAAGCGGTGGAAACAGCTATAAAAGCCGTCCGCCGCTGGGGCTATGAAAAAAAAGGAATTGAGCGAAACCGTGCAGAAATTATTGCATGTAACAGTAATTTCCATGGCAGAACGATGGCTGCCGTGTCCCTCTCTTCTGAAGAGGAAAACAAGCAGGCCTTCGGGCCGGTACTGCCCGGCATTAAACTGATCCCTTATGGAGACGCTGCAGCGCTGCGGGAGGCCATCACGCCGCAGACCGCTGCTTTTCTGGTCGAACCGATTCAGGGAGAAGCGGGTATTGTTATTCCGCCTGAAGGCTTTCTAAAAGAAGCGTATGCAATCTGCCAGGAACATAATGTTCTATTTGTAGCAGATGAAATTCAGGCCGGACTCGGCCGGACGGGGAAAACGTTTGCCTGCGACTGGGAAAACGTCGTACCTGATATGTATATTCTCGGCAAAGCACTCGGAGGCGGGGTCTTTCCTATATCCTGCGTCGCAGCCGACCACGACATTCTCAGCGTATTCACCCCCGGCTCCCACGGCTCTACGTTCGGCGGCAATCCACTTGCCTGCGCCGTATCGATCGCTGCGCTTGAGGTATTGGAAGAAGAACACCTGGCGGAGCGCTCCCTGGAGCTTGGCACTTATTTTAAAAACAAGCTGAGCAGCATCCAGAATCCGATTATTAAAGAAGTGCGCGGCCGCGGCCTTTTTATCGGCCTGGAACTTACCGTACCGGCTCGTCCATACTGTGAACAACTTAAAGAAAAAGGCCTGCTCTGCAAGGAAACACATGAAACGGTCATCCGCTTTGCCCCGCCGCTCGTCATTGAGCAGGAAGACCTGGACTGGGCGATTTCCCAAATCGAAGACGTTTTTACTACAAACTAAGGAGGTCATATAATGTACATCCCATACAAACACGAACCGTTTACTGATTTCACCGACGAAACGAACCAGCAGGCATTCAGCCGGGCGCTGCAGCAGGTCGAGCAGTCCCTCGGCCGCGACTATCCGCTTGTGATCAATGGAGAGGCGGTGACGACTGAAGATAAACTGGTCTCCACGAACCCGGCTCATAAAGACGAAGTCATTGGACGTGTATCCAAAGCGACGACCGCTCATATTGATCAGGCCTTCGAGGCTGCCTCCACGGCATTTGAAAGCTGGCGGTACACAAATCCAGAAGCACGGGCAGAACTGCTGTTTCGGGCGGCAGCCATTATGCGCCGCCGCAAACATGAATTTTCCGCCCTGCTCGTGAAAGAAGCCGGCAAACCCTGGAAAGAAGCAGACGCAGATACAGCCGAAGCGATCGACTTTATGGAATACTACGCCCGGCAGATGATCGAGCTTAAAAACGGCAAACCGATTAACAGCCGTGATGGTGAGTACAATCAGTATGTGTATCAGCCGATCGGCGTGACGGTGTCGATTCCGCCGTGGAATTTCGCCTGTGCGATTATGGTGGGCATCACGGTAGCACCACTTGTGAGCGGCAATACAGTCCTGCTGAAGCCCGCCGAACCGACGCCTGTCATCGCTGCTGCATTTATTAATATTCTCCACGAAGCGGGCGTCCCAAAAGGCGTCGTCAACTTTGTGCCCGGTGACCCGGAAGTGATCGGCGATTATATGGTGGATCATCCAAAAACGTCGATTATCAGCTTTACCGGCTCCCGTGCGACCGGTACGCGCATTTATAACCGCGCAGCTGTTATTCAGGAAAACCAATTTCATTTAAAGCGGGTTATTATCGAAATGGGCGGCAAGGATACCATTGTTGTCGACAGCGACGCCGATCTTGAGGTGGCAGCAGAAGCGGTGATTCAGTCCGCCTTCGGCTTTTCCGGCCAGAAGTGTTCCGCCGGCTCCCGCGTTATCGCCCATCAGGACGTATACGAGGAGCTGCTCAGCATAATCGAAGAGCGTACCAGGCGCCTGACTGTTGGTGATCCCGTAGACTCCAACCACTACATGGGGCCTGTTGTAAACCAGAAAGCCTTTGATAAAATTACCGGTTACATTGAGATTGGGCGAAGGGAAGCACGCCTTGTTGCAGGCGGGGAAAGCGATGACTCCACCGGCTACTTTATCCAGCCGACCGTGTTTGCGGATGCAGACCCCGACTCCCGGCTTATGCAGGAAGAAATATTCGGACCGGTCGTGGCCTTTACGTCAGCCGAGAGCTATGAACAGGCAATTCACATAGCCAACAACACCGAATACGGGTTAACCGGCGCAGTTATTTCCCGAACGATCGAACATTTGGAATACGCAAAGCAGCGTTTTCACGTTGGTAACCTGTATTTTAACCGCAACTGCACCGGCGCCATTGTCGGGTATCATCCGTTCGGCGGCTTTAAAATGTCAGGAACTGATGCTAAAGCAGGCGGTCCCGACTACCTTATCCAGCACATGCATCCGAAAACTGTCAGTCAAATGCTGTAATTGTAAACGAAAAAGCAGAAACCCTGTGAAACGGAGGGTTTCTGCTTTTTTAACTTCTGCGTTCCATTAGATTGATGCCAATACCCATGCAGAGAACGCCAAACAGCACGAGCAGAGATAAATGGCCGGCCAGGCCGGAAATACCGTAACCAAGTGCCGACGCATCATATAGAGCCTGGACCCCGTAGTATATCGGCGTCCCTTTGGAGAGCGCAAGCACAAACGAATTCGAGACGATTTCAAGCGGCCAGAATGCTCCTCCGAGCATCGCCATGGATGTTACGACGATCGGAATAACCGCCCGCAGCTGCTGGGTCGTACGGACGAGCCCGATCAACAGCATACCGACAGACACCACGGCAAACGTATAGCAGGCTGTGATGACGGCTATGACTCCGATTGGAATATTAACGTCATAACCAAGCACCCATTCAAAGAATACAAAGATCATCATAATCTGCAGCATACCGAGTACAAAACAGTACGCCAGATGCCCTCCATACACTTCCCATTTCCGGAGCGGCGACACAATCATCCGATCCCATGTGCCCTGCCGCTTTTCGTCTGCAACGTTGGAAAGACTGAACATGATCGTATACATGGAGAAAAACAGCGTCATCCCAAACAGCGCCTGCAGACTCGCGTTATACACAAACCCGCTTTCTTCCCCGCTTACTGAATTGATCGTTAAATCGAGCGGCGGATTGTCCATTTCTTCTTCCACCTGTTCTCTTAGATCAGTCGCTCCTGTCTGCTCTTCTGCCTGCTGCAGCCGCTGCTCTTCCCGAAACACCTGGTTCACATAGCTGTCGACAAGCTGGTGGTTCTGGTCTTCCACCGCAACAAGCATGCGGTAGTCATTTTCTCTTATTTCAAGCGCCATGTTCCGGCTTCCGTCCATAATCTCACTGCGTGCCCGATCTTCATCCACCAGTTCAAAATGAAAGGAATCCGAGGCGTTAAGTCTGTCTATCCAGCCGGCAGCCTCTGCTTCCTGCACATTCTCCCCCATGTATGCATTAACTTCCATCTGCCCTCCAGGGCCGTTACTGCCTAAGAAAAAGACAAACAGCAGTGTCAGAGCGAAAAATGTGAGAACAAGATACGGCATCCGCCGCAGCCTTTTCCACTGTAAAAGGAATATTGCTTTCATGAGGACACCGACCTCCTTCTTGGAAAGATCAGGAAGCTGATAAAGACTGCCGCGAGCGAAACGATGCCGATCTGCATAAATGGTCCTGCGAGCTCACTCCATCCAAATCCCTGCACCCATCGTAAATAAGCGTTCATCGCGGCTCCATTAGGCGTCCAGCTGCCAAAGGCGCTGATAAATGCGGGCATTCCTTCCAGCGGAAAGAAACTGCCTCCCGCAAACGCAAACAGCGTGACAATCACGCCTGTAAAAATTCCTGAGGCCGTATCTGATTCGGTCCGAATCGATAAGGAGGTCAATAAGCCGCCCATCCCCCCTACACAGGCCGCCAGAACAGCAGAAATGCCGAGCATGCCCATCCAAAAGGAAAGGGAACTTAGTTCAAAGGTTCGAAATACGAGAGCGGACAGAATAAAAAGAATTGTCAGCTGCACAAAAGCAATCACAGCAGTGGCTATGATTTTTCCCGCCAGGTATTTCCAGGGACTTGTTCCCGATAAAATAATTCTGTTATACACCTGCTGCTGTTTTTCTACGAATGCCTTACCCGCTATAGTACCTGCTACATAAAGGACAAACATGACAGCCATGCCGATGGAGTAGTACTGCATCGCGCTGACCGGCTCATTTTGGGATACTGATTCAGTCCCGCCGACTTCTATCGGAGCAGGGGATACAGCAGCCTCGGCTCCTCCGGCAGCAGCAATCGCACTTTCGGTATTAAGGTTATCTGTAAAACCTGCCAGCAGATCTTTCAGAATTGTGGTATTAATAGAGCTCTCATCACTTATAAGCAGCTGCATTTCGCTGCCGTTTCCTTTATTCATTAACATGTTGTTCAGCGTCTCTTCCGTAAAATGTTCCGGGAAGGTAAGCACGGCATCTATATCCCCTGCACGAACGGCTGTTTCTGCTTCTTCCCGCTCCATCGTCTGCACGTGTATCATGTCCGCCAATTCCGGATCTTCCAGCATATTATCCAACAACCCGGCCGGATTCGTATTCTCTGCAGCAGCAGCTAATTCACCTTCTGCTTCCGGAGGCAGTCCGCTGTTCTGCAACTGCTCCTGAAAAGCCGCAATACCCTCCTCCTGAACGTCCTCGTAGACTACAGCCAGCTGAATATCAATCGAAGACGTATCGCCTTCCATCACACCGCTTAATGCCGTACCGAGTATTCCCATAATGATAAAAGGCATAAGCAGCAGAGCAACGAGCTCAGAGCGGTCGCGGAGCATTATTTTAAAATCTTTGATAAGAAAAGGCTTCACATTTGTCCCCTCCTAATCACGAAGTTTACGTCCTGTTAAATGCAGAAATACATCTTCGAGTGACGGAACGCTGACGTTCACATTAGTGACCTGTGCTTTATGACGCTCGGTAATTTGGAAGATACGGCTAAGCAGGCGGCTTCCTTTTGGCACAATCAGCTTCAGGCCATGCTCGGTTTCCGAGGCCCGCAGCACGTCATTATGATGCTGCAGTTCTTGATACATCGCTGGATATACCCGGTCAAAATCGATATAAATGGTCTCTTCGGCAGATAAAATATTTTTCAACTCTTCTTTTGTACCGGAGGAAATAATTTTCCCGTGATCCATAATATACACTCTGTCACAGAGCCGTTCGACTTCCTCCATGTAATGGCTCGTGTACAATACGGTCATCCCTTTTTCTATATTTAAGCTGCGGATCATTTCCAGAATATAGCTTCGGGACTGGGGATCGATACCGACCGTCGGTTCGTCCATAATTAAAATTTCCGGATCGTGCAGGAGGGCTGCCGCAATGTTTACCCGTCTTTTCATCCCGCCGGAATACGTTTTGACAATATCTTTTTGGCGGTCTTCCAACCCGACCAGTTTACAGACTTCTTGAATTTTCGTTTCCAGGCCGGTTTTGCTCATGCCGTACATCCGGCCGAAGAAAAGCAGGTTTTCGTAGGCGGACAGTTCTTCATACAAGGCAATATCCTGCGGCACAATGCCAATTACTTTCCGGATTATCGAAGGCTTTTTTATTACACTGCTTCCATTCAGCTTCACATCGCCGCTGCCCGGCTTAATGAGCGATGAAATAATAGAAATAGTCGTTGATTTCCCGGCTCCGTTCGGCCCGAGCAGTCCAATTGATTCGCCTTTTTCCAAATAAAGATTTATTCCCTCGACTACATTTCTGCCTTTAAATGATTTGGACACATTCTCTACCTCCAGCATAGACGTACCTCCTTTTTTGTTGTTATATGTAGTGTATACACAAAAAGACAGTGCTCCCACTGTCTTTTGTCATCTATGCTGCGTTTTTAAATGACTTTAGTCATCTGTTTATACCATCTGATTGCGGATTGCATAAATAGCAAGCTGGGTACGATCCCGAAGCTCCAGTTTTTCGAGAATTACGCTGATTTGATTTTTTACTGTACCGATAGAAAGATAAAGGGTGTCCGCTATTTCTTTATTGTTCATTCCTTTTCCGACGCAGCAGATGAGCGACACTTCCCGTTCGGTCAATGACGGATCCAGAAACTGCTTTTCCTGAGGGCTGCGACCGATTAAATTAGGAAGTACTTTGGCCGCCACATGGCTTTCGAGAACGAGTCCTCCTTCCAGGCAGGTATGGATCGAGCGGATCAACTCCTCCGTGTCGGCATTTTTCAGCAGGTAGCCCCTCGCTCCGTTTTTTAACGCTTCAATTGCATACTCGTCATCGTTAAACGTCGTCAGCATGAGAATTTTCATCTGCGGGTAGTCTTCGTGCAGTTTTTTAGCGGCTTTTAACCCATCCATAACCGGCATTCGGATATCGAGAATCGCAATATCATAGCGGTTGCCGCTTTCGCATAATTCGACGGCTTCCAGACCCGTTGCCGCTTCCCCGCTCACCAGCATAGATTCGTCCGTTTCAATCATAACTTTCAATCCCTGTCGAACCATCTTCTGATCTTCGGCCAGCAGTATATGAATCATAGTCTGCACCCCCTCCCTGCCCTAATGGCAGCGTTCCCGTTACTATAAATTCTTTGTTATATATTTCAATGCGTAAACTTCCACCGGCTTCTTCCATTCTTTCTCGCATCGAGGAAAGGCCAAAACCTTCTTTTTGAAACATCTCCGATTTTATAAAATTTCTTACGATAAAACGGAAAATATGACCGCCCGGTGCCTCGAAAGTAATGCTTATCTGGTTGGAACTGCCATGCTTCATCGCGTTCGTAATCGCTTCCTGTACGCCTCTATACACGGCAATAGACTGGACGTTGCTCAACGGAGCGGTAAGTGCTCTCTGTTTTATCGTAAAATCGATCGTTACAACGCTTTCTGCCTCCAGCTTGCGGATAAGCAGAAGAATCGCCGGCAGCCCGGAACTTTCCTCACGCTTTAATGACTTCACCGCCGATCTCGTTTCTTCCAGGCTTTCATTGGCCAGCTCCTTCAGCGCCTGTACCTCTTCCTGTTTTTCCGGGGCCTGGATCCGGAATACTTCCAGCTGCATGAGTAATGCGGTTAATTTATGGCCCACCGAATCATGAATTTCCCTGGCAATCTGCGTCCGCTCTTCACGACGCACGGCCTGTTCACCTGAAATCAGGGAACGCTTCATTTTTCGAAAATCAGTGAACAGGATTTCATTGCGCCGGGACATTCTCTGTTCCTTCCGATACATATACGTATACATAATCAGTCCCGTACCGGCCGTCAGTATGTACAACAGAAAAAAGCTAAGGTTACCCGGCAGCCCGGAAAGCACCGCCAGAACGATAAACCCAGCACCCGCTGCCGCAGCGTATGCAGCCGGCAGATAAAACACAGCCAGGCCGCCCAAGAGGGTGTAAACAAGCAGCAGTTCATATACGGGCATCGTCGTCCCCTCCGGCCATGCCGCTGCAGCAGCCACCAGCCCCAGTAGAAAGATGAGCCCCGCCTGTATTTTCATGTGCTCGTTTGCAAGCGGCAGCAGAAAAAACACCCCAAAAAACAAAGCAGCGAGCAGTGCTTTCAGCGGCAGGTCCCACAGCGAAGACGGTGTAAATAAAATCGATCCCCATGCCCCTATTAAAAGCAGAAGCCATATCCAGAACTGATGGCGTTCTATTATGTGCATTGCGATTCCCCCGCCTCAGGTTTTTCTTTAACTTTATCATATATAGACAAATGAATTTATATGTAATTTCTCAAGTAGTTTTATCTGTTTACTGCTTATTTTATTTTAAAAATATTAAAGTATGTGAAATTATAATGGATATAATAACCTTTGCTCATACCTTGCACAAAAAATATAGTCTGTTTTTATTTGTGTTTCTTTCCTATAGTAATACAATACACGCAGAGAGAGGTTTTAGTATGAAAATAAATGCCCCTGCCATTCCGAACCACCTTTTTACGAGAAGTTTCAGCGATATTCTAATGGAAGAAGATCGAGAGCTCGAGCTCTGCTCGATCACCGATTCTTTGTTTGAAGCAGAATCGCTTCCTCGTGCCCGTTTGTCAAAAATGATTATCAAAAACTCCCGGTTCTCGCACACATTTTTCCGGGATATCGACATTACCGACGTGCAGTTTGAAAACTGTGATTTCTCCAACGCTGATTTAAGCCATTCTTCCATTCACCGCGTCGTGTTCCACAGCTGTAAGCTGACAGGCGTAAACTTCACCGAGTCCCGATTCGGTCACGTGTCATTTGAACACTCCCTGTTAAACCTCGCAGCGTTTGGTGAATCCAAATGCGAGAAAACCTCTTTTCAGGACAGTTCATTAGTGAATACCGACTTTTTTGACTGTCTGTTTAAGAATGTCGTCTTCAACTCCTGTAACATTACGGATGCCAACTTTGAACAGACATCATTAAAAGGAATCGACATTAGTACCTCCAGGTTTGATTCCCTCACAATCTCGCCCGATAATCTATTCGGCTGCAAAGTCTCCAGTCATCAGGCCCTGCAGTTTGCGGCTCTTTTAGGCCTCAAAATTGTGGATTAGGTACTGTTTTTTTCCTTTTGCTTTTCTTATTTTCCGTTAAAATACAGCCGCATTAATCTATTGGTTCCATAAATCTTCTGATCAGCTTCACTCTTTTCAGCGCCCGCCTTTGTTTTTGGAGAAAGGAATTCTATACCGGGCATCGAATATATCTAGTAGTTGACTAAAAGAGAACTATTATAAGCGGTCTCTCTGCTTTTCACTGTTCAATTAGGCATGCCCATTTCATTTCAGGTAAAAAGGAGCTATTATGACAAAATCCGGTGATAAGAAACTAACCATGTGGGCTTTTTTTGTAAACGCCTTGAGCGCTCCCAGAAAAAATATTAAGAAAGATCATCATTTAACGATTATAAACAGTATCATTCTCCTCATTTTGTTCCTTTTTTTGCTTGTCTTTGTCTTATATGCGGTTAACCTAATCATTATGGGAACTCTTCTTCCTGTTTATGAAACCATGGGAATATTTATGTACATTTTTTTGGGACAAACATTGTTTGTGCTAAGTGTTCCAGCCGTGCTTGTGAACTTTTATGTGATCCGCTGGTTCAGCAGGCGTTACTCTGCGACTGAAAGAAGTACGCAGAAAATTTTCAGTGATATGGTGACACTCTCTATTCTATGTATTTTGCTTTATAATCTCAGTTTTTCTTTTTATTCCTACCTGGGTTCATGGCGGTCGATTACCTATCCACTTGGAACGATGTTCATTATTTTCACGTTTGTTTTCTATTTCTCCCGCTCCTTTCTTTTAGTGAAATACTATGTATTAGACAGCCAAAAAAGTACCTCTATGATTATGCTTCTGTACACAGTAATACTTCTTGCCTTATTCCTTTTTCACTTGGGTATGTTTCTGTCGTTTGGTCCCTTTAGTGTCAGCTGAAGACTGCTCTCAAATGGTCTGGTTCCATTTGAGGAACTTCACTGATAAAACTGAAATTTCTCTCAGTTTATCTCTTATAAGCCTCCACGCCGCAGTACTCTATCCAACATAAAAGTAAAATCAACTGCTGTGTGAGGCGTTATTTCATGGAGAACGTCTCTTGATATTGTGACACATGATCTTGAAAATCCGGGCCACAATGCCGGGTACTGCACCATCCCCGTAAGTAAAGCATGCTTCCAGAAAACTTGGTCCACCAGCCAGAATAATTAAGATTGACATGTTCGTTAGAGAAGAGTACATTATAAGAAATAACTTGATATCCTTTGGAAAAAGGGGAGTAGCTTTTTCAATAAAATCGTCAGGACGGGAGAAATCCCCGGTTTTATTGGCAGCCAGTATGCTGTTAGCGAGACCTTTACCTATGAGACAGGTGAAGGCTTTTTTGTGTACCTTCACCGACTCAGCGGTGAAGGTTTTTTGTGTGTCTACGCAGAATGCATATCACGGCAGGATATTAAGTTTGTCTTGAAAAGGAGAAGATAAACATGAAATTTAGTCTGCTGCTGGAATATGGATAGGTGCTTATCTTTTCGGAAAAGTGGAAAGATGAAGAAGCCGTTCAGCAGCACATTCAGACTGATCATTACCAGGCCTACCGCGAAAATACAGAGAATCTCGTTGTTTCCCGGGAAGTGTATAAAGTACAACCTGTAGAATAACTAAAAAGAAGCTGCTCACCGGCAGCTTCTTTTTAGTTATTGCGGTTTTGCTTTTTTCGCATGGGCCGCAGCTTTTACCTCTTCCGGTGTTGTTCGATTGTCTTCCGCTTCTTGTTTCGTCGCTTCATCCCCGCAAACGACGTGATCTACTTTATTCTTAAACGCTTCGTAGCCCTGTTGCGCGACTAATTCTTTGTCGTTTTTGTTTCTCTCGTCGCCGAAGTACGTAGAATCCATGCCGGCGTTATGATGGAAATCTGTATTGGTCGCACCAGGAAGCATCGCTGTTACATTGACTCCTGTTTCTTTTAACTCTTCTCTCAGCGATTCCGCGAACATAAATCCAAATGCTTTAGAGGGTCCGTATACTGTTTCATACGGAGTCGGTAGCGTCGCTGAGACAGAAGACACGAGCAGAATATTTCCTTCTTTATTTGGAACCATATGCTGCAAGACGCGTTTTGCCATATGCACCGTTCCTTTAATATTAATGTCGATCAACTTTAACTCTTCTTCTAAATCATTTTCAAGGAAGGAACCGCCCATACTAACACCGACATTCAACACAGCTGCATCCAGCTTTCTATTTTTGCTTTTTACAAACTGCCAGAATGCCTCCACTCCTTCATAGGTAGAGGCATCAGCCTGGAGAGGATACGCCTCCACCCTATAGCTTTTGATAGTCGATTCTGCTTCAAAAATCCGCTCACTCGAGCCTGAAATCGCAATATCATACCCATCCTGAGCAAATAATTTAGCAAGTTCCAGTCCTAATCCGGAAGAGGCTCCTGTGATCATGACAAACGGACGTTCATTAGTCATAGTATCTACTCCTTTTATCTTTCAATTGGTACCATGTGAAAAAGCACAGCTGGATTCCATTAGCTGTGCTTCTCTCGTAGAAAAACCGCATGCCAAGCTTCTTACGTGTTATCTGTTATTGGTCGTTAAGACCTTTCATGTGTTCTGCAGGGTAACGTTCTCCGGCAAACGCACCACGGGGCACTATTTTATCAATTTGTTCAAGATCCTGTTTTGAAACGTTCACCTGCAGCGCTCCAAGGTTACTGTCCACGTATTTGCGACGCTTGGTTCCCGGAATGGGCACAATGTCCTCTCCCTGGGCAAGAAGCCAGGCTAAAGCAAGCTGGGATGGATCGCAGCCTTTTTCCTTTGCCAGGTCTTCGACTTTTCTTACAAGATCAATGTTTTTTTGGAAATTTTCGCCTTGGAAGCGCGGATTGTAGCGGCGGAAATCATTTTCTTCCAAGTCATCGATCGTTTTAATCTGTCCGGTTAAAAAGCCACGGCCAAGCGGACTGTATGGAACAAAGCCAATACCGAGTTCCCGGCACAATGGAAGAATTTCCTCTTCCACATCACGGCTCCAGAGCGAATATTCCGTCTGCAGCGCAGTGATCGTATGCTCTTGATTCGCTTTTTTTATCGACTTTGGAGATGCCTCCGATAATCCCAGATAACGGACTTTTCCTTCTTTTACGAGTTCTGCCATCGCCCCGACGGTCTCTTCAATCGGCACCACCGGGTCCACACGATGCTGGTAGTATAGATCAATATGATCGATTCCCAGGCGTTTTAAGCTGTCTTCACATGATTGCTTAACATAGTCCGGATGCCCGTTTACTCCTTTAAAAGAACCGTCCTCTCCACGAACATTGCCGAATTTTGTTGCCAGAACTACGTCATCACGGCGGTCTTTAATCGCCCGTCCAATCAGCTTCTCATTGTGGCCGACGCCATACATATCGGCTGTATCCAAAAACGTTACTCCCTGTTCAAGCGCGTGGTGAATCGTTTGAATCGATTCTTCTTCATTTCCTGTACCGTAAAATTCAGACATGCCCATGCATCCGAGTCCCAGTGGTGATACCTCAAGTTCTGACGTTCCCAGTTTTCTTTTTTGCATGTTTTGTCATCCTTTCTTTTTACGTACTTTTGATTCTTTGATAATATTTAGTAATTATTGTACATAAATAATCATTCCTTTTTTTCTTTTATTTAAACCTGTCCATTATAAAAATTCGTTCCGCAAAATGAACAGCACATAATCACTTTAAAAGATTTTAAACATTCTATTTAAGGGAAATGCAGCCAGAATAGAAATAAAACAACCAATCACTCTGGATGCCCAAACATTAACGTTTATATTTTCCAGTATGTCAGCAGAAAAAGATCCAATGGCCACGGATATTAAATGAGTAAAATGAGCCTTGCCGTCAATGTTGAAACCTCCTCTATCAAACAACCTAAAATCCAGTACTTGTTTTAAGATGAGGTCTTTGTTTTATCTTGTTTAAACGTCGTATCGAAAAACGTACAGGTGTTAATAATAAATAAGCCGGATGGCATGATTCCAATAGCAGATTCTCCGATGGTATGTCCATCATTTGAGTGATTGCCCATCGACCACACCTCCCAATTTATTTCCATTTTAACACAAGACCTCCTCTCCTTTTTCATAACCATCCTATTAGTAAAAACTCTTTAGAAACGAAAAAGACAAGTGCTTTCTATAAGGTTTTATACATATTGTAAGCAATCTTATTGACTTTCCTTCCTATTTTAGATAGGTTATTTAATGTTGACTAAATCGATAGGTTTTTTTATAAAGGAGGGTTTGGCTTGAAGCAGTTAGTGAAAAAGTATTTTGAAGTGTCGTTGATAAAAAAAATTACCGTTGCTCTTGCAGCCGGTATTGCAGTTGGACTTATATTCGGGGAAAATGCCTCTGTGCTTGCGCCTTTCGGAGATCTGCTGATGCGGCTCCTGCAGTTTATTATTATTCCACTTATTTTATTTACCCTTATCGTCGGGGTAAACCAGACTACAATAGAAGGGCTTGGCCGCATGGGCGGAGAAGTTTTTCTCTATTATGTTGTTACCTCTGCCATTGCGATTATTGTTGGTATTTCTGTCGCCAGTCTTTTTAATCCGGGGACCGGGGTCACACTCGACGGAAGTGAAAATGTTGATTCTCCCGACAGTCCGGAACTAACAGAAGTGGTTCTAAGTATTGTACCGGATAACCTCGCTGTTGCTTTTACAGAAATGAATCTGCTTGGCATTATTTTTACCGCCATCGTTTTTGGTATCGCGATTTCCTATCTGCGCTCGTCCGCCTCTACAGGGGATATGGGAGAGAGGCTTTACCGCGGCGCAGAAGCGTTAAATGAAATGACCATCACAGTAATGAAAGGAATTCTCCAGTACATTCCGTTCGGCATTTTCGCTATTATCGCCGGTATCGTCGGCAGCCAGGGCGCTGGCACCCTGCTGTCACTCGGAAACTTTATTCTCGTGCTGTATGCGGCACTTGCCGTGCAGCTGGCTTTATACATCGGATTGCTGCTTGTTACGAAAACCAAACTCGGAGCGTTTTTCAAAGAAGCCCGTACGCCGATGCTCACAGCCTTTGTCACACAGAGCAGTACAGGGACGGTGCCTATTACACTCAATGCCGCAAAAAATCTCGGTATTAAACAAAGCCTGTACGGCTTCAGCATACCGCTCGGCTCTACGATAAATATGGACGGCGCGGCCATACGCGTCGCCGTATCCGCCGTATTTGCCGCTAACGTAATTGAAGAACCGCTCGGCTTTGTCGCTATCCTGCAGATTGTGCTGATCGGCACACTGGCTACCATTGGCACAGCCGGCGTGCCCGGTGCGGGTATCATTATGATTGCCACCGTTTTCGCCCAGCTCGGGCTGCCGATGGAAGCCGTTGCCCTGCTTGTAGCAGTCGACGTTTTGATCGGTATGGGAGCGACGGCACTGAACGTGACCGGCGACCTCGTTGGAACGAAAGTTATTGATAAAACAGAGAAAAACAAAACAGAAGCAGACGCATAAAAACGAGCAGGGGCTCAAATCCCTGCTCGTTTTTTACTGCTCTTTTTGCTGCTGCTGGATTTTTTCTGTTAATTCCTGATAGCCCAGCTTCATATTTAAATAATCATCAATCGCCTGCGTCGTACGGTCGAGCTCTTCTTTATCTTCATTCTTTAACTCATAGCCAATTTCCAGCGCCAATTCCCGGTGCGCATCCGCCAGGACATTCTCCGGAAACCCTTCCAGATTCTGCTTCATAATTGTCAAATCAATCACGCGGGTCAACTTATAATCGAGCATAAAAACCTCCTCATGGTTTGAGACATAGTATGCTTAGGTCTTCTATTCCCGGTTTACAGTTGTTTAAGCAGACTTGCTTTTAAATGTTTTTACGATTAAGAATAACTGAACTTATGATACGGTTCAACATGCATTATCTTAAAATCTATTTAATTTATCTTAAAAACACGCACACAACCCTCAGGCCGCATGCGCGTTTTAAAATCCTATTAAGCTAAATTCCCCTGCTTTTTTTCTTCCTGCTCCAGGTTCAGTGCTTTTGCTGTGGATTCGTGCAGCTTGTCCACGAGCTCGGGATGATCGGACAGCTTTTTACCGTAGGATGGAATCATTTCTTTGATCTTCGGCTCCCAGCGGCTTGCTTTGTCCGGGAAGCATTTTTCCATTACTTCGAGCATGACAGCAACAGCAGTAGACGCGCCCGGTGAGGCGCCGAGAAGAGCGGATACAGAACCGTCGGCAGAGCTGACGACTTCCGTGCCGAACTGCAGCGTGCCTTTGCCTTCGGCTGTGTCTTTAATAACCTGCACACGCTGGCCGGCGACAAGAAGCTCCCAGTCTTCGCTTTTTGCTTCCGGTACGAAGTCGCGCAGTTCTTCCATCCGCTGTTCCTTATTCAGCCGCAATTGATTGATCAGGTACTTTGTCAGAGGCATGTTTTTCATGCCGGCCGCCGACATTGTAATCAGGTTGTTTGCCCTGACGGAAGTGAAAAGATCCAGATTCGATCCTGATTTCAGAAATTTCGGGGAAAAGCCCGCGAATGGTCCAAAGAACAGCGACTCTTCCTTATCAATTAACCTTGTGTCCAGGTGGGGAACGGACATTGGGGGCGCGCCGACCGGTGCTTTGCCATATACTTTCGCATGGTGCTGCTCGACAATTTCCGGCTTCCTGCATACCATAAACATGCCGCTTACCGGGAATCCGCCGATGCCTCTGCTTTCCGGTATTCCGGTTTTCTGAAGAAGATGAAGGCTTCCGCCTCCGCCGCCGATAAAGACAAATTTAGCCTGGTGATGTTCTGTTTTTCCGGTTTCCAGGTTCTGTACTTTCAGCTTCCATCCGCCGCCGCTTACGCGCTTAATGTCTTCCACCTGATGCCTGAATTTCATATTAACGTCCTGGCTTTCCAGATGGTTAAACAGTTTGCGCGTTAAGGCGCCGAAGTTTACGTCGGTGCCGGCGTCAATTTTCGTTGCGGCAATCGGAGCGTCCAGCGAACGGCCTTTCATCATGAGTGGGATCCATTTTTTTAACGTTTCGGCATCGGTTGCATAATCCATGCCCTGAAATAATGGATTTCCTGATAGAGCATCGAGTCTCTTTTTCAAAAAGTTGACATTGTCCTGGCCCTGCACAAAGCTCATGTGCGGCACCGGCATAATAAAGTCTCTTGGATTTTGTATCTTTCCGCTCGTGACAAGATACGACCAGAACTGCTTGGACAGCTGGTATTCTTCGTTCACTTTGACAGCCTTGCTGATGTCGATGGAGCCGTCCGGATTCTGGTCCGTGTAGTTGAGCTCACAGAGCGAAGAATGGCCCGTGCCTGCGTTGTTCCATTCATTGGAACTTTCTTCGCCTGCCCCGCTCAGTCTCTCAAACATTGTAATGTTCCATTCCGGTGCTACTTCTTTTAATAGCGAACCCAGCGTGGCGCTCATAATACCTGCACCAATTAAAATGACGTCTGTAGAAGTATGTTCCTTACTCATGTTATCGCCTCTATACTTAATTTTATTGAAAGGATGTAAGCGTTCTACTTTTCACTCTTCTATATTGTCTGCTGTACATCCGCTTCATACACATAATTACCTTACTATATTGTATCATCCTAGGCCGAAGAATAAAATATGAAGCCGTGTTTTAATACAGGTTTTATTTCAATTATTGTTATAGTATACAATAATTTTTCCGCAATTTCTATGTTAATTTCTTCACGTTCTTTTTGCCGCAATCTGTCTTATGGTACGATGAGAAAAATACACTTAAGGAGAAAGTATGGGCCCATTAATCGTCGAACATCACACATTTACCGAAGAAACTATTGCATCCATGCCCGTACAGGCGTTAAATAATCAGCCTGTGATTTATATTTTGTATGAGAAAAACAAACCGACGGCCTATATCGGCCAGTCTGTGCAGGCGGACCGGCGCCTGAAGAATCATTTTGTCAATCCAAAACGCCGCAGCCTGAACTCCCTTCTGATGTTCGGCCATGAAACATTCAACCAGTCGGCTACATATAACATTGAATCCAACCTTATTAACTACTTTATTGCCGACAACCGGTACAAGCTCCAGAATGTCAGCCAGCGTGCCACTAGGCAGATGCACCAGTACTACCAGAAAAGTTACTACAACGAGACACTGTTTCAGGAAATCTGGGAAGAGCTGCGCAGCCGGAATATCGTGTCCGAATCCCTGGCGTATTTGGAGAACAAGGATCTGTTCAAGCTTTCCCCTTTTAAGGAGCTTTCTCCGGAGCAGGTAGATGTAAAAGAAAAGCTGATTGCATACTGCAAAGAACACATCCAGCATCCGGAGCATCGGGTGTTTATTATTCAAGGCGATGCCGGCACCGGCAAAAGCGTGCTGCTCAGCTCCCTGTTTAACACGATCCAGGATGAAGCCGGCGATCCGGGCTCGACGCTCTACAAAACAAAAAACTACTTACTCGTTAATCACGCCGAAATGCTTAAAACGTATAAAAATATGGCGGACAGTCTGCCTAATTTAAAGAAAAATAATTTTGAAAAGCCAACGTCATTTATTAATAAAATGACAAAACAGGATCAAACGGCAGATATTACGCTGGTGGACGAAGCCCACCTCCTGCTGACCAAAGAAGATTCCTACAATAATTTCAACGCTGCAAACCATCTGCAGGAAATTATGAAGCGCAGTAAAATCACCATTATTATATTCGATCCAAATCAGGTACTGAAAATTAAAAGCTATTGGAACGAAAAGATGATGCAGAATATCAGCAGGCAATATAAAACCGAAACGCTGCCACTTTCTTCGCAGCTGCGGATGACTGCGGACCAATCCGTACTGGACTGGATTAATGCTTTTCTCGAAAAGCAGGTACCTGTTTTTCCACAGGACCGTCCAGACAGCTATGAATTTCAGCTGTTTGACGATCCGGATGACTTCCGGCAGGGCATTGAAGCGAAGAACAAACAGCATGGCCTTTCCCGGATCGTATCCACGTTTGATTACCTGCATAAAAAGGATGGCGGCACCTACTATGTCGACGAAGATGGTTTAAACATGCCGTGGAACCGCACGGACGACAAAAAAACATGGGCCGAGAGTCCCCAGACGATCAAGGAAGTCGGCTCCATTTATACGGTGCAGGGCTTTGATTTGAACTATGCCGGTGTGGTGATCGGCCCTTCCGTAAGCTACGATGAAGAAATAGACAAACTAGTCATTGATACGACAAAATACCAGGATAAAGGCGCATTTGCGGCAAGAAAAGACTATACAAAAGCGCAGAATGAACAGATGAAAGAGGAAATTATTTTAAATTCGCTTACTATGTTAATGAAGCGGGGCATCCACGGCTTGTTTTTATATGCCGTTGACCCTAAGCTGAAAAAGAAACTACGGGCGGTAAGCAAAGGAGCAGACCATGAGCGACATTAATCAGTTAATCAACGAAATTAACCACTTCCGGGACGAGAGAGACTGGCGGCAGTACCATAACCCAAAAGATCTTGCGATTTCCCTTTCTATTGAAGCAGCCGAGCTGCTGGAGGATTTCCAGTGGAAAAGCAGTGCCCAGGCGCTGGAGGCGAACGGAGATAATATCCGCGAAGAGATCGCCGACGTGCTTATTTATGCTTTGATGATGTGCTCAGACCTAAATCTTGATGTAAAAGAAATTATCGAGCAGAAGCTGGCAAAAAACGCTGTGAAGTATCCGGCGGGCTAGACATAAATAACGCATGAGAAAGCCGCCCGGATGCCGGACGGCTTTCTGTATAATCCCCTTTATTTAAGCACTTGTTCCACACTTCTGACTAAATCAATCGGTATCTGGCCGGGAGCAGAACTGCTGCTTCCCACGGCAAACGTGAGAACGGACCCGTACTGCCAGCCGGCGAGCCGG
The DNA here is from genome assembly GCF_059510535.1 of Sinobaca sp. TMA16-18. Taxonomy (NCBI): domain Bacteria; kingdom Bacillati; phylum Bacillota; class Bacilli; order Caryophanales; family Sporolactobacillaceae; genus Sinobaca; species Sinobaca sp. TMA16-18. Next base: position 22,854 of record NZ_JCAKFM010000001.1, read on the forward strand.
GTAATGCCTCCAAGCTTCCCCATCGCCATTGTAATAATCGGCATGTCAATAGAGGCTGCCAGCTCTTCGGTCACATCTAATAGCTGCAGTACATCCGTATTTTTCTTCGGCATGACAGCGAGCTTGCCGTAATCCGGATTTTGAGCAGCCATCTCTTGAAGAATTCGTACCATATCTTCACGGGCAGGCGTTTCCTGAAAATTATGATAGGACAGGATACACTGGATCCCGTGTTTCCGGCAGGACTTTTGAACAGTTTCCACCTGTTCCTGTTGATTACTCCATTCATAGTCTACCGCGCTCACACTTCCAGTTGCCGCTACCTGCTCGATCAGCTCTATTTTTACCTCTTCTTCTATGTCGATCGTTTCTCCGCCTTCGTGCACGGACCGGATCGTGAAAATAATCGGCAGGCTGCCGGCCCGCTTTCTAATGGATGAGGCTGTACGAAGCACCCGGCCGGTGTCTGCCAGCGTCTGCAAATGATCAGCACGCCATTCCAGTACGTCAGGCTCTTTAGGCAGAATAATATCCAGTTCCCGGTTCACTTCTTCTTCTGTTTTTCCTACTAATGCTGTACATATATTGGACGTATATTTGTGTAAATCCAGGCTTTGTGCTTTTATTGTCATGACGGTTGTGCCTCCTGATTGTTTTACTATACAGCTTCTCTCTGCTGCTGCTCTCTTATTCTTAGTCTATCGGAAACATTCAGCTGCTGTAACTATTTTCTTTAAATATTTTGTAGGACCGTTTAAAAATACATGAGATAATATGTTTTATTCAATAAAAAGGAGGAGACTATGAGGCCGGTCATTATTACGTTATATTCGAGTTTAATACTTATCTATACCATGTCCCGCTTTTGGGAAACGCCGTTTTTCTCTTATGCGGTAGGCATTCTCGCTGTATTGTCGCTTGCGGCAGCTTCTTTACACGCATCCGGCCTTTATAAAAAATCAGGACTGGTCTTTCTTATTCTGGCATCCGTGTTGTTTGTCTACAACGGAACTGCCTGGAGCTCTTTCTTTTTGTATTTTGATTCGATGATCGGCATATTGTCTCTGTTTTTTGTTCTTCCTTTTTTAAATTCGATTATACGGGCCGGACAGTATGATACGAGCCTGCGCCGGCTTCTCCAGAATGGCGTTCATGACGTACACACACTGTACACGCGCAGCTTTATGATTTCCCACTTTCTAGGTCTCTTTTTAAACATCGCCACCGTGTCGCTCGTTCATCGGACGTTAAAGCCGTCGCTTTCCGGCATGAAGACGAAAATGGCCGATATTTTTTATACCCGCAGCATTCTGCGCGGGTACGCGCTTTGTCTTGTGTGGAGTCCTATTGAAATTATGGTCATCATTTCGCTTGATTTAACGGGGTTTACCTATATTCACCTCGTCCCATTTTTAATTCCGCTCGTGCTGCTGATGTTTTTATCCGATTGGATATTTTCACGCAGAAAATACAAAGGCCTCCCTCTTATGATAAAGACCAGCGAAAGCCTTCCTTTAAAAAAAATCATTAGAAAAACCGCGCAGATGATGGGCATGCTCTGTGTGCTCGTGCTGACGGCGACTCTTTTTGAATACTTATTCGAGCAGGGCTTTTTGTTTTCCGTCGTTCTATCGATTGTGCCGATTTCATTTATTTGGGCGCTGCTGATTCATAGGCGCAGACGTTATTTAAATATTGCCGTTCCCGTTTTTAAAGTGCGGACTTTTTCTCTTTCCAACTATTTCTTTATGTTTCTAAGTGCCGGTTTTTTTGTGGAAATGCTGTCGGCGTCTCCTTTTATTTCTTATTTGGAAGCTGTCTTTCTTGCGAATGCCGGGCATGAACTGCTGTTGTTCGGATTAATCGGCCTGTATTTCATCCTGGCTTCATTCAGCGGCTTTCATCCGCTCGTATCGATTGCGCTTCTTGGCGAAGTGCTTTCTCCCGTAATGGCCGATATTTCTTCCATCCCGCTCGCGCTCGTATTAATTACATCAAGTCTCGCCACGGCCATTTACAGCCCTTATAATTTATCGGTGTCGCTTCTGGCCGGCCAGATGAACCTTGTGCCTTTCCAGCTCAGCTTATGGAATTTACCATTCTCCCTGTACTTTATCGTTTCTAGTATTCTCATTGCCTATGGACTCACATTTGTTCTTTAACTATTGATTTCCGAAAAAATAATGACTGCCATTTATTCTTCTATCACAGTGAATATTATATTTTTGTACACTATAGACGAACAAACGTCCTCTCTATATACTAGATACAGCCATACTTATATATAGAAGGAGAAGAACCTATGTCGTCGACCGTTATAATCTATTTAATTATTGTATCCCTTGCCTCTCTATTAAGTTCTTTTCTTTCTATTTTCGGATTTATGCGGTTCCGGCATGCGCCGGGCGGCCGCTATTATATTATTGTTACCGCCTTGTCCGCCCTGTTTACCTTTTCCTATGCAATGGAAATATATAGCATGACTTATGAAGCGATGCGCTTTTGGCTCCGCGTCGAGTATATTGCACTGCCGCTGCTGCCTGTATTTATTCTCTTAATGGCTGCAGAATACTGCGGCCATAAAGTGCGACTATGGATGTCTTGTCTTGTGTTAATTATTCCTGTAATCACTATTATCATGCAAAACACAAATGAATTTCACTATATGTATTATACTTCTATGGGGGTAATCGTTAATAATCCGTTTTCAGTTATCTATTTGCAGCATGGCCCTTTTTATATGCTTCATGCTGTATTTTTTTACAGCTGCGTTTGTATCAGCATTGTGCTTCTGCTGCTGCAGCTTCGGAAATTAATCAAACCGTTTCGAAAGCAGACTTATTTGATGATTATCGGGCTTATTGTGCCGGGCATCGGCGGATTTTTGAACACCGTCAATACCGGCGCCGGAAGTATCGATTTGGTTCCTGTTTTTATGAGCCTGTCTTTTGTGTTTCATGGACTGGCGCTTACCTCCCTGCGCATGTTTGATGTAGCGCCGATCGCACGAGATATTGTGTTTGAAAGCATTGAGCAGGGAGTGCTTGTGCTAAACGATAACGATATTATTATTGACTACAATACCTCTTTTACAAGCCTGCCCCTGCATGTTACCGATCCACTCGTCGGCCATTCAATACATGAGGCGCTGAACAAACACGAAGATCTAATTACTGCTGTCGAGAAAGGCGAAGAATGTGATTTTTCTCTTCAAATCAACGAACGCCCTGCCCATTTTCACGTCCGTTTCTCTCCGGTGATGGATAAAAACAGCAACCACGCCGGGACCGTTGTTACCTTTCTCGATATTACAGAACGTGTAGCAATGGAAGAAACATTAAAACACCTGGCCAGCACGGACGGCCTTACCCAAATATACAACCGTACCTTTTTTACCGAACAGGCTGAAAAAAGTCTAAGCCTGCCGACGTCTCCACCCGTACAGGCAGCGCTTATCTTATTGGATATTGATTATTTTAAACAGGTTAATGACACATACGGCCATGATGCCGGAGACCAGGTGCTTACAAGCATTGCCCAAATCATTAGAAAAAGCCTGCGCCCGTCTGATATTGCCGGCCGTTATGGCGGGGAGGAGTTTATTTTATGTCTTCCCGGGACAACAAAAGGAGAAGCGGTGGAAAAAGCCCACACGCTTCGTCTGGCAATAGCCGGATTAAAAATTGTCACAGAAGAGTTTGATATTGAAGTGACTTCGAGTTTCGGGATTGCCCATGTGCTGCTTGATGAGCCGGCGGATGTCCCGGCAGTACTCAACAGGTTAACAAAAAAAGCTGATCTTGCTCTGTATGAGGCCAAGCGTGATGGCCGCAACTGCGTCCGCGTCTACGAGCACCTTTTGTCCGAGCCGGCAGGCTCCCGTTAACAGCACCTGCCGCCGGGCATTTTTTTCCTTCTTTTCCCTATTATTATAGGAATAACCATACCATTCGATATAAAGATTGTTTATACTATAGATAGTTCGTTATAAAATATACATGATCGTTCGGAACTGTTTATAGAGGAGGATACAGTAATGGGAGATTTAAGCCTCTACATGAGTGCTGTTGTGCTCAGCGGCGTTCTCAGCCTTATGCTCAGCATATTTGCCATTTTTAAAATTAAAGCTTCTCCCGGCGGGTTTTATTTTATTCTAGCTACGCTTTATACTGCCTTGTATGCCTTTGCGCATACGCTTCGTTTATCCGCCTCCTCCTTTGAAAATATAAGATTCTGGCTGAACGTGGAATATTTGTTTATCCCTTTTATTCCATTGTTTATTTTATTTATGTGTGTCCGCTATGTTGGATTAAAAATGCCATCCTGGCTTTTTCAGCTGCTATGCGTGCTTCCTGTAATCACTCTTTTAATGCAGCAGACAAGCCATCTGCACTCTTATTTTTATGCATCTGTTTCTTTTGATAACAGCGGGCCTTTTCCTGTTTTAAACCTGGTGCCGGGTCTGTGGTTCTATATACATTCTTTTTTTATGTTCTTCTGCCTGCTCTCAAGTGTTCTCATTTTGCTGCGCCAGCTGCAGCGCGTTTCTTCGAAATACAAAGTCCCTACCCTGTTAATGGCAGCCGGCATCTGCATTCCCATTCTATCCGGTATTCTTCATGCATATAATTTCCAGCCCGCCGGCCTTGATCTCGCTCCTGTGTTTTTGGCTGTTTCCTTTTTGTTTCACGGCTTTGCCCTTGTCATGTTTCCTTTTTTTCTTGTGGCTCCGATCGCAAGAGACCGGGTATTTGAAAATATGAAAGAGCCGGTCATCGTGCTGAATAAAAGCGACATGATTATAGACTATACCCGGCCCATGCAGGAGCTGGTACCCGAACTCTCAGATGATTCCATCGGCCAGCCCGCAGATAAAGTATTAGCAGATCATCCTAAATTCCTTAAGATTATATACCAGGAAAAAGAAGAAGACTTCACGTGGGAGACCGACGAAATAAACTACCACTTCCATCCCCGTTTTTCCTCTATCTATGATAGAAATAATACAGATATTGGGAAAATCGTTACATTAATTGATGTCACCACGCGCGTGGAAATAGAAAAAGAACTAAAAGAGCTTGCGACGATTGATTCTCTTACGATGCTTCTGAATAAAGCCGCCTTTATTGAGCGCGCAAACGATGCAAACAAAACGTTAAGCCGAAAAGGAGGCTATGTCAGCATCATTATGTTTGATATCGATTACTTTAAACAGGTAAATGATACCTTCGGCCACGAAGCCGGAGACAGGGCGCTGCGAAACGTGGCGCTTACGGTGAAAGACAACCTGCGTGCTTCCGATATTATCGGACGGTTCGGGGGAGAAGAGTTTATTATCTGCCTTCCCAACGTCCCATTAAAAACCGCTGTAAAAATTGCCGAGAATCTACGCCGGAAAATTGCCGCGTCGGCGATTACCATTGAAGATAAAAGCATTACGGTTACTTCCAGCTTCGGAGTTGCTTCAACCTACACCGCTGCCGGCACCCTGCCTCCCCCGCTTTGTCCTATCGCAGAACAGGCAGACCAGGCTCTATATAAAGCAAAAAGCCGCGGCCGGAACTGCGTGCAGTCCAACCTGCAGCTTGCTTCTTCCCGCCGGCCCGAAAAAAAACGGAACCTCTTTTAAAAGAGGTTCCGTTTTTTTCAGCGCTGCTGTTGTTCAAATTCTTCCCGTATCCGGCTGAGCCCTTCAGCCGAACCGGCCACCTCTGCCATGGCGTGTTCCATTTCCTTCATCACCGCAGCAAACGTCCCAAGCTCCATTTCAATTTTCTCGTTCTGTCCTTTTGACTCTTTCATCGCTGCCAGAATTTCGGCAAAATAACGGTCTGTCTCCGCCATGCCGTTCGTTCCTTCCTGGACGAGTAAATTAACTTGATCCACAGAAGCGGACACATTTTTCACCTGTGCATTGGTTTTGGCAATCAAGTCCGAGACAGTGGACGTAGAGTGTTTCGTCTGGGTTGAAAGCGCACGTATCTCGTCGGCTACGACAGAAAACCCTTTTCCGTGTTCGCCCGCACGCGATGCTTCAATTGCGGCGTTCAGCGCTAGCAGGTTCGTTTTCACCGCAATATCCTGAACGATATCGATCACTTCATTGATCTGCTGGGAAATGACCTGCAGTTCTTTGGAATCCTGCAGGATCGTATCCATGCTTTTTTTAATATAGGTCATGTTTTCACTTTGGTGCTCCACCTGGGTTTTGCCGCTCATCGAAGACGCCTCCGACTTATCGGCCAGGTCTGATCCCTGCTGGGCAAGCTTTAATATATTTTCCGACTGCACCGTTGTTTGTTTAATCGACACACTGGTTTCTTCAGATATAGCTGACAGCTCTTCGGACGTAACGTTGACCCGTTCGATGAACGTATCCGTCACGGCCTGATCTGCCAGACGAAGTCTCTCGTTTTCTTCTTCATAGGCTTCAAGAACGATCTGCTGTTCAAAATTAATCAACTTGCTTATAATAAGTACAGCCTGTGTTAATTCCTCCCGGCTTTCAATATGAGCTTCGGCGGTTTTAGCCAGTGAGTTCAGCAGATCCTGAAAAGCAGACATGTACCATTTCGTTTCCAGACCAATCCGTACGTGGGCATGGGCAATGCGCTTTCTTTTTGCCAAAAACGTATCATCAATCGTCCCATCAAACAACTCCACGATATGGGCTTTTAGCGTTGTTTTCAGACGCTCCACGTGGCTGTGTTTTTCAATGATCTCGAGAAGGTTGGGCTGTTTGGTAATATTGCCGTAAAACTGTTCGGTGATCCAATCTATGTTTTCTACCACTAGAGGCTTGAGTGATTTCACTATCGAAAGATCCGCTTCGCTTAAATTGATAATATGCAGCTGCCGGTGCACATCACTGCCGGATGGTATAGATAATGTGCCTTTCCCCTGATAAACGGGTGTGGATCCGTTTCCTTTTTTTCCAGTTCTTCTCAAGCCTGCTATTGTTAGAAATGCCATTCGATTATCTCCTTTTATCCCGTATAATATGGTATACAGTCTTTTTCTTACTATCGGCAGATTTATCAAATATTCCATCTATAGATATAAAATAGTTTACAATTAAGCATCTCAACGGGGGGATCATATGACAGCCAGTCTAAAAAGTATTTATAGTTCAGACTACGTGGAACGTCTTGGCGGCATACTCTCTGCGCTTTCGCCTGCCGTTTCTGTGGTAGATTTCCGAAACGCCGTATACCAGGGAGACTGGGAGCAGCTGGAATTTAAGCAGCGGGCTGCACGGATTGCCGAATCGATGCAGCAGGTCCTGCCTGATGGGTATCTCGAAGCACTCGAGGTACTTGACCAGGCCGCTCCTTCTTTTCAAGGGCTGGAAGGCATTGTCTTTCCTGAATTTGTGGCACGCTTTGGCCATCTGCACCGGGAGCGGTCCCTTCAGGCGCTGGAAGCCTATACGTGCTATTCCACCTCAGAATATGCGATCCGTTCCTTTTTAAAACATGACCTGAACGGCACATTGGCACGGATGGCTGTATGGACCCGCAGCCCGAATGAGCATATCCGCCGACTGGCCAGCGAAGGCAGCCGCCCACGACTGCCGTGGGGAGAGGGAATCCCTGCATTAAAAAAGAACCCTGAACTCACGCTTCCTCTGCTGGAAGAACTAGCTCAGGATCCGTCTCTGTATGTGCAGAAAAGTGTGGCCAATCATTTGAATGACATATCCAAAACCCATCCCGATTTATTTCTCGAAACGGTTACCCGCTGGAATGAAATTGGAGGACGTACCAGCTGGATCGTCAAACATGCGTCGCGCTCCCTGCTGAAAAAAGGCGACCTCCGAATATTAGGTCTGTTTGGATTTTATCCAGGCCGCACAGAAGTGTCCAATCTCACTATCGTTCCCGACAGGCTGCCTATCGGGAACAGCGCAGAGTTTTCTTTTCTCCTCTCGACCAAGAAGCGTACGAAGGTGAGGGTCGAATTCGCAGTGGATTATGTAAAAAACAGCGGCCGCCGCTCGCGGAAGGTATTTCATGTAACCGAAACAGAGGTGGCAGCTGACACGCACAGGCAATTCGTTAAAACCTTGTCCTTCCGGCAGTTAACGACCCGGGTTCATTATCCGGGCAGGCACACGCTGGCTGTTTTAATAAACGGTGAAGAAAAACAGGCGGTTGATTTTGAACTGATGGATTCACCAAAAGAGCCTCTTCCCTAAGGAAGAAGCTCTTTTTATTCACTTTTTTTATACACATCATGCGGCTGATCTGTAATAAACATATGGCCTGGTTCATGAGTAATCGCGAGCGATACTTCTGCTTCCAACAGTGCATTCTGCGGTGTTACCCCGCACGCCCAGAATACGGGTACTTCTCCCGGGCGGATCGTTACCGCGTCGCCGTAATCCGGGTTCCCTAAATTCGTAATGCCCAGATCGGTTGGATTTCCGACGTGAACAGGTGCCCCGTGCACATCAGGATATCGGGCGGTAATCTGTTCTGCTTTCTGGACGAGTGCTTCCGGGATCGGACGCATGCTCACGACCATCTTTCCTTGAAAAGGGAGTGAGGCTTCTGCCGGTATGGTTGTTTTATACATTGGTACATTGCGGTGCTCTTCTATATGACGGATCGGCACCGATTCCTTAAGCAGCGCAGCTTCGAATGTAAAGCTGCATCCGATTAGAAACGTTACAAAATCCTCTCTCCACAAATCCGTTATGTCCGTTTGCTGTTCCACATATGCGCCTTTTTTGTAAATACGATACTTCGGCACATCACTGCGGATATCCGATCCGGCCGCTAAAGAGGAAACGTAATCGCCCGCGGTCATTTCTTCGAGTACCGGACACGACTTTGGATTCAGACGCGTAAATTCCCGGAAAGCCGCGGCTTCTTTTTCGGGAAGAATCACTACGTTTGTCTGGGTGTACTCCGGCGCCATGCCGGTGGTAGGCCCGATATGGGAGCGGCTCCGTATCTGCAGACGTGCGTTTTCTGCCGATATCATTTTTGTTCTCCTCCTTCTTACTCTGCCGGCGGCGTATTGAACCAGCTTTCATAATTATCCGGAATAAACATAATAATATCCGGCAGATACGTAACAATAAGAAACACTGCCAAAAGAATGCTGATCTGCGGGATCAGGTATTTGAACATATCCGGTACTTTACTATTAGCAATTCGGGCGGTGACAAACAATGCCACCCCAAGTGGAGGGCCCATGCTGCCGCTCTTCAGCTATGAGCGTTTAAGAATGCTTGCAGCTTTTCCTGCATTTGATCGGAGTAACGACCAACCCAGATTAAATGGCCCCATGTGTCGAGCAGCTGCATTTCTGCCTGTTTTATATGCTTTCCCGCGTGATACATATGAGAACCGGCTACCGCTGCGTCGTTTCTGCTGTGCTGAATGAGCACTGGACATGTGATCTGTTCCAGAAGAGAAGGCACACACTCCCGGGCCAGAGCGATGTCGTTGAAAAAGCCGGTTTTCGACCGCTGCGTCTGCATCATATGCACAAATGCCGTTACGTCTTCCGGGCGGGTTTTGCCGGCTATGTTTTCATAAGGCAGCGTACTGAAAGAAGAGCTCATTGCTTTGTAAACAACGTCCGGCAGCTTCCGGCTGGCTGCAGCAAGCAGACGCCATGTCCCTTTTTCTGTATAACGATTAAACAGAATCCGGGCTGCAGTATATTCTTTATCTCCTGGCGCAAGCCACGTTTTTGTTACGGCAGACTGCAGCACGAGGCATTTTACCCGGTCGGGATAAAGTGCTGCCATTGCGATGCCTTCCGGTCCGCCGGCTGACATGGCAAGGATGGAAACCGAATTGATATTGCAGGCATCAAGCAGCTGTACCCAGCTTTCTGCAGCCATCTGCAGTGTGTTCCCGCATGCAAGGGACGTTTCCCCATAACCGGCACGGGAAGGCGTTATAATGGAATAACCTGCCTCGATAAGCTCTTTGTACCCCAGCTGTTCATAACAGTTCGAATGACCGCCGTGCATTACGAGTACAGCCGGTCCCGCCCCTCTTATCGTATATTCCAGCTGCCGGCCATCTTCCCGGTAGACCAATCCGATCTTATTCATCCTTCATCCCCTTCTGTCTAGTGGATTAATTATACAAGTCCGGTACTCTGCTTTTAAAAATAGGCACCTCTTCTCTTACTCGTTTCACGCTTTCCAGATCCAGTGTGTTCTGCAGCACTTCTTCTTTATCCGGGGTTCCTTTGGAAAGCACGCCTCCAAATGGTTCAATAAACATTGAACGTCCGGCAAACGTCGTGCCGTTATACGACCCTATGCGGTTGCAGGACACTACATACATTTGATTTTCAATCGCCCGGGCCACACTTAATGTTTCCCAGTGGGCTGCACGTGCATCCGGCCATTCCGCCGGTATAAACAAGACTTGAATGCCCTGCAGGGCCAGATCCCGGATAATTTCCGGAAAACGCAGGTCATAGCAGATAATAATCCCCATTTTAATGCCGTCCAGCTCAAACGCCTGAACCTTTTGTCTGCCGCCGCTCAGGTAGGTTGGTTCATCAAGCATGGGCACAAGATGAATTTTATCGTACTCGTATACGACATGGCCTTTTCTATCAATGACGACAGCCCGGTTGTAAATGTTATTGTCTTCTTTCACCGCGATTGACCCGCCGATGATATGAACATTATACTCTACAGCCAGTTCTTTAAGAAAAGTAACGGCCGGGCCGTTCGGTGGCTCCGCCAGATCGTCAAGTTCCTCCAGCGCGTAAGCAGTTGTCCACATTTCAGGAAGCATTACAATATCTACCGCAGGCTCCACATTCCGCTGAAACCACGCTTTTACTTTTTCCCTGTTGCGTTCCGGCTCTCCGGCAATAATATTCATTTGAAAAACGATAATATTCATGTCCAATCTCCTCTGTTTTCATCCTGTTTTATCTATTTATACCCTCTTCTTTCCAATAATAAAACAAAGACCCGCTCTTCACTATTGTTCGCCACAAAAAAGCAGAGCCCGCGGGCTCTGCTTTTTAATCCACGTCTATATTGGCTTTGCTGCTTTTTAAAGAGTTAATAATCATTGTAATGGCACCATCTCCGGTAACATTGGCTGCCGTTCCGAAGCTGTCCTGAGCCAGGTAAATGGCAATCATCAGGGCAACCGCTCCTTCATCGAAACCAAGCATGGTGGATAGTACCCCGACTGCTGCAACGACAGCGCCGCCCGGTACGCCGGGTGCTGCCACCATCATCACGCCGAGCGTCATAATAACAGGAATCATCGCCAGAAAGCCGGGAAACGCAAGCCCTGGATAAACGTACATGACGGCTGTGGCTGCTGTCACGATCGTAATCATGCTTCCTGATAAATGGATGTTCGCGCACAATGGCACGACAAAATTGGCTACAGCATGCCGCGCCTTTGTTTTTTTCACGGATTCCAGCGTTACCGGAATCGTAGCGGCACTGCTCATCGTACCTAATGCTGTGAAATAAGCAGGGAGCATCGTCTTTAGAAGCACAAAAGGATTTGTCCGGTTCAATGTTCCTGCAATACTATACTGAATCATAAGCCAGGCAAAATGCATTCCAATGGCGAGCAGCAGGACTATTCCAAATACGCCCAGCGTCTGCACGACAGTGCCTTCATAGCTCATTTCTGCAAATACACCTGCAATATAAAAAGGAAGCAGAGGGATCAGCACTTTACGAATCGACAGTTCTACAATGGACTGCCCTTCCGTGAAAAAGCCAAGCAGCTTTTGAGAACCGGTAGCGGCAATCCCAATACCAAACACAAATGCCAGCACGAGAGCCGTCAATACATCAAACACCGGCTCAATCGTGAAATCAATAAATCCTTCCATTTCAGAAGGCTGGGCTGCTTCTCCTCCTGTCAGACCTAAAGCAGGAAGTACAAACACGACCACCGTTAACGCAAAAGTTCCTGCCAGCACCGTAGACGCGTAGGCTGTCCCGACGGTGGCCCCCAGGATACGCCCCGCTCCTTTTCCGAGGGAAGCAATACCTGCTGTAATAAAAAACAGGATAATCAACGGAACCATAAAGAAAATAAACGTTCCGATCAGTTCTTTTATGGTTACCATCAGCTGTACGGTCGTTTCATTTCCCGCATAGCCAATAAGTGCCCCGGCTGCAATGCCGGCAAGTAAGCGAATGATTAATTTCATATGTATCCTCCAATAACTGCGTTAGACTCGTCATGCACCCCTCTCATTTTACCGGTATTCAGCCAACAAACAATCCTTTTCGTAAATTTGTCATAAAGAGCAGGACAATTTCATTTCACGCAGGTGCTGCGGCTTCATTTTTACTGGTATTTCACGTATAGTATCGCAAAATGTTTGAGCATGTCATGAATCGTCTGCTGATCGTTTTTAATATGATGAAGCATGCTCATTACTTCTTCTTGTTCTTCCTGGGAAGAAGACAAAATAACCCCTATCATAAAATCACTTTCTATCATGTGCAGCTTATTATCCAGCACAAAGGTATAACGCTGTGCCTCTATAGGATGAAACTTAAAAAATGTTTGTATGTTATTCATTGGCATAATCAACAGCAGGCCGGGCCCGCCCTTCACCACCTTTTCTAATAAATCGGAATGGTTATTATTATGCTATAAGAAGCCTGCCGCCGCAAGTCTTTTGTCTTATGGATAAAAAGTTCTGTGCCTATAAAAAAGCGGCCTCCCGGGCCGCACTGTCTTACTCGTTTTTTTCAAGAAGTCTGCGGATATCGTCTTCCATATCCTTTGGTGCTGTTTTCGGGCCGTAGCGGGAAACTACTCTGCCTTCCTGGTCTACCAGAAACTTCGTGAAGTTCCATTTGATAGCAGAGCCGAACACGCCGCCTTCTTCTTTCTTTAAGTATTTATATAAAGGATGGGCCTCCGGTCCGTTCACTTTTACTTTCGCAAACAGGGGAAACGTTACGCCGAAATTCACTTTGCACGTTTCTTCCATCGCTTCATCCTCTACAGGTTCCTGGTTCAGAAAATCATTGGATGGAAATCCGACTACGGCAAGGCCTTCCTCTTTATAGTTTTTATGGAGCGCTTCGAGTCCGTCAAACTGAGGAGCAAGCCCGCATTTGGTCGCTGTATTTACGATCAGCATGACCTGCCCTTTATAATCGGATAATGCCTTCTCCTCTTCTTTAGGGGTTTTCACTGTAAAGTCATGTACACTCATTTTTATCCTCTCCTTTCTTTATTTACTATAAATAACTTTAAAAAGAACCGCAATGAATCGAGCTTCCCTGCAGGCATCATGCTTTCTGTGCATGTCACGATTTGGTACACTGAATAGGAACTGTTAGAAAGAAGGAGAGTAATACGCTATGAGCTTTATGATTGTAAATTACGAACTGGCTATCACCGGCCGGCAGCGTGATTTCGGCGCTATTGAAAAGTATATCCGCACCTCATTTAAATCAAGAGAGCTTACCAGCTCCTGCTGGATGATTGAAACGTCCTTCCGGCAGACGCCGGCGCAGATTGTCGCCGAAATTTATTCCCTGCAGGATGTCGATGAAGACCATGACCGTGTGATCGCCGCAATCGTCAGCCCGGGAAACCCCGGCCTGTATTCCTCCCGGAATGAACGAGCCAATCAGGCATAAAAAAGGAATCCCATCGTGGGATTCCTTTTTTATGCTTTTTCATTAATATATTGGATCAATTCCTGCAGTTCCATGTCTGCCATCGATTCCAACTGATGGGACACTTCCCCGAATTCCATTGCTTTCGTGACCGTATTCGGAAACACCACACAGGCCATTCCCGCTCTTCTTGCAGCTAGCGCCCCATTTGCCGAATCTTCAAATACGAGACACTCCTCCGGGGAAAGACCGAGCTGTTTGGCCGTTATTTGATAAAGCGCAGGATCGGGTTTGACAATCTCCACGTCATCTTTCGTATTGATCGTTTCAAAATGATCATACAGCCCTAATGTCTTCAAATGACGGGACACCCAGGAATAATCGGAGCTCGAGGCGAGACCGATTTTTAAATTCAGGTGCGAAGCGGCCTGAAGGTAGTCATGCACGCCGGGACGCGGCTGTTCAGACGACAACTTTTCCACGAAGGTTTCGTTCAGTCTTTTTTCAAGCACCTCATGTTCAACCGGGGTCTGCAGCTGCTCTTCCAAATAGGAAAACGGCCTGAATCCCGTGTACGTGCCAATCTGTTCCTGCCACAATGCCAGCGGCAGTTCGTGGCCGTGCTCTTTGTATATCGTATTCATCACTTCATATTGATGGGTTTCTGTATCGAGAATCAATCCGTCAAAATCGAATATAACGCCTTTAATCATCGCTGCCACTCTCCTTTTGTCTTCTGCATTATAAAATATCTATTCTTTCCTGGCAATCAAGAAAGCCCGGCAAAAAAAACACATCCCGGAGGATGTGCGGTTTGTTTATGCTTCCTGGTGAGCTTGATCGATGGTAATCAGGACAACATCCTTCATTAAAAAACGGTGGAGCGTTCCGGAGGAATCATGAAACTGAATTTCATTTTCAGCAAAAATACGGTTGCTGAGCGATTCAGAAGGTTCATCTGTTTTGATCATATGAACAACAGAAAAGTCTTTGGAAAAGTAATACGTTACGCGGTAATGCATACAGCAGGCACCTCCTTTATTCTCTCTACTTCGTTTGTATTCGCTGTGTCCTGCCGTTATCCCTTTCCTTTATACATAAACGACCATTGCAACTTCGTCACAGTTGGTAAATTTCGCGCAGTGTATGCAGTCTTTCCACACTTTCTGCGGCATCGTTTCCTTCTGGGTGATATGAAATCCACATTTTTCAAAAAAAGGAACCTGGTAGGTGAGTGAAAGAAGCTTTTCGATGCGGCGCTCTCTTGTTTCTTCCACGATCCGCTCGACCAGTTTGCTGCCGATTCCCTTGCCCTGTCCGCTTTTATTTACCGCGAGGGAGCGGATTTCTGCCAGAGAAGGATCAAAGACGGTAATTCCTGCCACGCCGTAAATCAAAGAAGCTTCTTCTGCCACAAACATTGCTTCTGCTTCTATCTCCTGCCGGATTGCTTCACGGGTGCGATGAAGCATAAGCCCCTGCAGGGCGTAATCGTAAACAATGCTATATATAGATTCTACATCCCCCGGCCGGGCTTTTCTTATCGTAACCATGATCTTTCTCCTTTATCCTTTTACTCTTTCATTCAGTGTAATGGAAACCAGGATAAATGTAAATAAATAATCATATAAATGTATTTTTATTCATTTTCATGTTTATAAAAATTTTGTTCTATTCAGCGAATTTTTGTTTCTTTTCCTTCTTTTAAAGGTATAATAAGAGTAGTACCAATCCTCTATATCACCCCATCCTGATTCCATTTTTCCTTTTTTCGTATTTAAAATGTACATGTTGCATTTTAGTGAAACCCACTAACGAAAAGGAGTTGTTGAAAATGGTTTCTTCCCTTCCTACCCGCTCAACCAGCCACCAGAACAAAAAGGTCGTACGCCGGAAAGTATGGCGGGTCTCGCTTGCATCCAGTATAGCGGCTGCCGGTTTCTTAACATTATCCACTGCCGGAAGTGCGTGCGCATGCAGTGAGGATTACCGGGTTCAGCCAGGTGACACCCTTTACTCGATTGCCAACAAACACAAAGTTACCGTCGAACAGCTGCAAAGTGTAAATGAACTGCATTCGTACATGATCCGTTCCGGACAGACGCTTCTCGTCCCTATAGAAGCTGCCAATAATGAGAATGCCAATCAAGGAAAAGGCGTTCCACTTGACCAGTTTCAGAACAGTAAATCCAAATCAGGCAGTTATACCGTGGTATCGGGAGACACCATGTACCGCATTGCCCGGGCCCACAACATGACCGTGCCTGCGCTGCAGCAGTTAAATAAGAAAAAGGGCACAACCATTTACGTCGGGGAAAAGCTGAAAGTAAAAGCCTCTCCTGCCGCCACCACTGCCAAAGCGTCTTATAAGGTACAGCCGGGTGATACGATGTATTCGCTCGCTAACCGTTTCGGCACTACCGTTTCTTCATTAAAACAACTAAACAACAAAAAAACTTCTGCGCTTTGGGCCGGAGAAAGCTTAAAAATCCCCAATGTGATAACTACAAAAGCCAAATATATCGGCCAGGGCGACAACCACACGCTCTATTTTCAGATAAACGGTAAAGAAACAGCGGTTAGCAAAGCATACAGCACCACCTACTCCCTGAAAGAAGGCAGTACGGTTACCCTGCATTACACCACAAAAGGGGCCCGTCCTGCAGTGGTCGCTGTCTATTAATCATGAATCCAGGCCCCTTCCATACAGGAAGAGGCCTTTTTAACGATGCAGAATAACGCCGATGCTTGTACCGCGCAGCACTTCTTTTCCGTTCTGGTTGCGGTATGTCGAGCGGAGCGACACGACCTGACGGGCTTCTTCTTTATCGACAGTAAGAATTTCGAGTTCACACGTTACTGTATCTCCACTGAAGACCGGGCGCAGAAATTCACTGTTTAGTTCTCTTGCAATATAATGCAGCCCTCCGCCAATTTTCGTGCCGATGCTTGCGGTCAGCAGCCCGTGAACCATCACCCGTCCTTTTTCATCTTCTTCCATATGATGCCTGCCGGTATCTCCTGTTATTTCGGCAAAATGGCGAACTTCCTCCCGTTGGAACGTTTTTTCTTCCCGAAATACATCGCCTGGTTTAACCATCGTTTTCCTCCTCTAAAAAATGAATGAATATTCATTCTCTATTCTACCATAACCGAGCAGGAAGCGATGCTGCTCCTTGCTTGCTTTCAGCTGACCCGCAGAATAATTTTACCGATATTTTTGTTGGATTCCATTTTTGTGTGGGCGGCGGACGCTTCTTCCAGGGAAAATACTTCGTCCACTACCGGTGCCAGATCCCCGCGTTGAAATAAATGCATGGTATGTTTCACAAAATCGGCAGTGAGTTCCGCTTTGTATTCACTGCTTCTTGGTGTTAACAATGTCCCTGTAATCTGAACGCGCTTTAAGAGTACGTCCATTAAATTCATTTTTTCCACAACCGCGCCTCCGAGTATACCGATCAACACCCAGCGTCCGTCGGTTCGTACGCTATTTAGGTTTTTTTCCCAGTAGGAGGCTCCGATAAAGTCCAAAATCAAGTCTACACCCGTATTGTCTGTAACGTTTAGTACTTCTTTCTCAAATTTTTCGGTTTTGTAGTTAATGCACACGGAAGCACCAAGATTACGGCACGCATCGAGTTTTTTCTGCGATCCTGCGGTTACAATGATCCGTGCCTGGCTGAGCCTGTGGGCAAGCTGCACCGCGGCGGTTCCTACACCGCTTGCCCCTGCATGAATAAGAACCGTTTCTTCTTTTTGAAGCCGTCCAATCCAGTAGAGCGTCTGAAACGCCGTTAGAAATACCTCAGGAATGGCTGCGGCTTCCTCGAAGGACAAAGATGAGGGTATCGGCATCGCCCGGTCAGCGGGCATTACGGCGTATTCTGCATAGCCGCCGCCTTCGACAAGTCCCATTACCCGGTCTCCTTTCTGCCAGGACCAGCTGTCGCTCTCCACTACCGTACCGGCTACTTCTATTCCAAGGATAGGATTTTTCATGTAACCGGCTTTCCCTTCACGTGCTAGAATATCCGTCCGGTTAATTGCAGCGGCTTCTACTTTAATTAAAAGCTCACGCCTGCCCCGTTCCGGCAGCGGCTGATTTGTTACCTGCAGCTGATCTGCACCGCCAGCTTCCTTTACCGTTACAGCTCTCATGTATAAAACTCCTTTGTTTATAGTAAACAGCTCATGTTATATTCCTTCTTTTTTCTATTGCCAAATCCTGCCGATTTTAAAGCGGAAGGCTGGCATTATGTGGTAACCTATAATCAAAAGAATATGACTTTACGATGGAGGCGGTATCCTATGTCAGGTATTGGCAGCATTCCTTCAAATATGAGTTCCCGGACCATTCTTAACAGTATTGGTGAAAATGTAATGCTCTTGGATAAGGAGTATACAATCATTTGGGCGAATAAACAGGCGGCGGTATTATTGAAGGAAGCTGCCCCGTTGTTTTATATGACTGGACCGGAAGATTTTATCGGCGTTTCCATTCATCATTTTTATGATTTAAGCGCGCATCAGCTCGATGTGATGAAGCACATGCAGCAGACACAGCGGACACGCATTACGATAAAACAAACGATCGTTGCCGATATTGTCATTACTCCTCTCCAGGAGGAAGACCACATTATTGGTTTTGTTGTAATGCTGATGGATGTGACCTCACGAGCGGAGGAAGAAAAAAGAAAAGAAGCATGGTACCGGAAGCTGTCTATTCCAATCGTACATATTTGGGACCGCACGATCGTGCTGCCTATGATTGGAGAATTCAATGAAGAACGTGCCGGGCACATGCTGCACTCTCTTTTAGAAGAATGCAGCACACATCGAATCGAGTACGTTATATTAAATCTGGGCGCAGTATATGAATTCGAAGATCGTTTGAAATACTATATTCAGCGGGTGCATGACAGCCTGAAATTAGTCGGCACGCAGTGTATTGTTGTTGGCATGAGCAGCAATCTTGCTATGACTATGGGGAATCTGGAACGGAATATTCCTACCTTCCCTCATTCCAAAACCGGACTAAAATATGTGATGAAACAGATGAATCCCTAAGCGTCTTACCGCCAAAAAGTCCCCGGCTTGAGCCGGAGACTTTCCATGTCACGCTTCATTTAGTTCACCGGCTCCTTGAAACACAAGGAGCTTTTTATTTTGTTCTACGTTTTCAGACGTAAAGGTACGCCCGGTAAACATCGTATCATCTACTGTGTAAAGCTTTAAATAGTACTCATCCGTATGGTGCAGTCCTTCTTCTTCCAGGGTTAGTACCGGATGATGCATCTCAAACTGCCAGCTGTCTTCCGTGTTTTCCACAGATAAAATGCCACCCTGGCAGTCGATGAATTGATCATTGATGTAGACCAGTTTGATCTCAATGTCTCTCATACGTGAATCCTCCCCCGAAATAAACGTTAATTAGCGTTTTTCTTCCGGTCTTCTTCCAGCTTGTTTAATGAGGAAATAATGTGCTTGTCTTCTGTATCGTTGTTTACTCCTAAAGAGGCAATTCGTTCATCTTTGAGCCACTGCGTATAAATTTTGTAGCCGTTGGAGTTAAATTTATTTTTTGTTTCTTCTTTCGTGGCTTCTTCGTCAAACACGAATCCACGCTCCGTTAATACTTCTTCACTGTATTGCTTCATGGACTGTCATTCCTTTCTATCCGTTGTGTGTTAATTTTTCTTCGACTTCGGTTAAAGGCTCCGTTCCCTGAAATTTGTAATTGTAGACGCCTTGATTCTTTTTGTCGCCGTGTAAAGGAATCGGCCGCGCCCGTCCTTTATATGTGCCGAATTTATCATTATCCGAGTAAATCGTCAATTCCACGCTTCCATCTTTTGTTTTTTGAAAATCTTTCAACGTGAGGTTCAAATACTGGACCTGAAGGACCCACCTGCTGTTGGAATGCCACTCAAGCACCATTTTATCGGCTTTATAATGGGTTTTTCCATTGATCGCAATTTTATTAACACCAATTCTTCTCATCGTGCAGACCCTCCTTTAGGTTATATAAAAACATACCCGTTTTCGAGAAACTTATACCCGAAATAGATTTCCACGTTTTTGTTTACATAATAATAATATAGACAATAATATAATCAACTGTTTATTTGTACATATTATCCATTCGTATCCCGTCTCATAAACCCTATAAATCCGGCTGTCCCGAGCAGAATGGCTGTAATCACCAATCCTATGATTGGCATGGTATTCACGTCTTCTAATGGATATGATGCTACCCAGCCAAACGGTGTCAGTTCGGCTACCCAGTCCGGAAACTGAAAGATCCCCCCAAAATATACAGCCACATAGGAATAGCCTAAATACAGCCAGACTATAAACGTATACTTGGGGAAAAACCCAATCAGGAGAACAGCCAGACCGGTCATCACCCATAAAGCCGGGAGATAAAGAGAGGCAGAAGTAAACACCGTAGAAATTGAGATGCTTTCCTGGTCTATCGCCAACGCCATCCCACCAGCTGTTGCAAGCAGCATCACGATACTAAGCGTAACGGAAAGAATCGCATAACTGCCTAGCAGCTGCACCCGGGAAACCGAACGGCCCAGTATGTGCTGCAAGCGTTCTTTTTTCTCTTCCGTTTTTATTTTCAATACAGCTATGACAGCAGGAATGGTTCCAATAAGAGACATGACAGCCATTAAAATCGGCAGAAACTGCTCGCTTAGCGTGAAATCAGAAGTCTGCGAAATAATTCCCTGTATGACATCCGTTGTTTCAAAGAAAGCCTCCGTATCGGTCAATACCGATCCGTACG
Organism: Sinobaca sp. TMA16-18; assembly: GCF_059510535.1. Classification (NCBI taxonomy): domain Bacteria; kingdom Bacillati; phylum Bacillota; class Bacilli; order Caryophanales; family Sporolactobacillaceae; genus Sinobaca; species Sinobaca sp. TMA16-18. The sequence continues at coordinate 43,253 of NZ_JCAKFM010000001.1, forward strand.
TGATACCAAGCAGCAGAAGAGCAGCAGTCCAGAATAATATACCGGTCCGCTGCAGCCTGAAAGCAAGTCCACCTGGTCCCTGCAGCAGCAGTCCAGCTTCTTTTTTTCCTTTTTTGGCTGAAAACAAACCAGCTCCTGTGTCTCTTGCTGCATTGATATACAGGGCGATACCTGCTGTTAGGAGCACTGCAGCCGCTAACAGCCACAGCGGCCACCAGATGTTGTTTACAAAGACTTCCGTCTGCTGCGCCCACCCTATCGGAGACAGCCAGGAGAGAGCATTTTCATTCACATCTCCAATGGCACGAAGGGCATACGTGGTCATTAATAAACCAAACGCCAGACCGGTCGCGGTTTTGGCGCCCTGGGCAAGCTGTGCGGAAAGAGCCGTTCCCGCTGCAAAAAAACACCCGCACAGCCCGATAGCGGCAGAATAGAGAAAAGCACCTGCCCCATCAATGCTCTCAATATTAAGCATCATTAATGCCGCTGTCATCATTAGAACTAAAACGGCATTTAAAAAAAACGCCGTGCCAATCACTGAAGCTAATGAAGACATTCTGCCGATTGGCAGGGCTATCAGCATTTCTGTCTTTCCGTCCTCTTCATCGCCTCTTGTATTGCGGCTCACAAACAGGATATTCATGATGCCGGCTGTAAGGGCCGTCATCGCAAGCATCTGATGGCCCAGCATAGCGCCATACGTATAATTATCCAATCCATAGCCGCGCCCTACTATCGCTGTTGTCGCCGGGTTTACCATCGCCGTCGTAAGCGCCTGGCGTTCTGCCTCGGAGGGGTAAAGTCCTAAAAAGGAGGCTGCCGTTCCGGCAGTTATTCCAACCAATACTATCAGCCATATGAGAAAACGAAGCTTGTTGCGCTTGATGACAAACCAGGACAGTTTTTTCGTTTGGGCAAATAAAGACTGATACATCTTCCTTCCCCCTCTATTGCGCTTTTGGACGCGCGGTTTCATAATGGCGCAAAAACAAATCTTCCAGCGTAGGAGGTGCACTTTCGAGCCGGGTAATCCCAAAAGAACTGACAAACGCCATCACATGCTCCAGTTCTTCTGTATCCACCTGGAATTGAAGAGCACCTTCTTTATGGGTCATTTCGTGGACACCTTTTAAAGAAGACAGCCCCTGCGGCGGTTTCTTCGTCTCCAGCAGCAGAGTGGTTCTCGTTAAATGACGAAGATCGGCAAGACTGCCGGTTTCGATAATTTCCCCCTGACGGATAATGCTGAGCCGGTCGCACAGTTTCTCCACTTCGGACAGAATATGGCTTGATAAAAGCACACTTTTTCCATTTTTCCTTGCTTCCAGTACCTGCTTTTGAAAAATCTTTTCCATCAGCGGATCGAGTCCGGATGTTGGTTCATCCATAATATACAAATCTGCTTCAGACGCAAAGGCAGCGATCAATGCCACTTTCTGCCGGTTTCCTTTTGAATAGGCTCCGCACTTTTTAGCCGGATCCAGATCGAACATCTCGATGAGCTCGCTGCGCCTCTTCGCATTCTTCGTTCCATGAAGCTTCATAAACAAGTCAATAACTTCTCCGCCCGTTAAATTCGGCCAGAGGCTGACGTCACCCGGAACATAGGCAATTCGCTTATGCACGGCGACCGCTTCTTTCCATACATCCTTTCCAAAGATACGGGCACTTCCGCTTGTTGCTTTAATCGCACCCAGCAGCACACGAAGCGTCGTGGACTTTCCTGCCCCATTCGGGCCGATAAATCCGTAAACCTCGCCTTCTTTCACTTCGATACTCACTCGATCAAGTGCCTTAACCCGTCCAAACGTCTTTGTCAGCTCCGTCGTCTCCAGAATAGTCATGACAGCTTACCTCCTGTTTATAGAAGCTTTTTTTTAATATGTCTAAATAGTCATGAAATTCATCCCAAAAAGGCTCCATTTTTATTTCACTTATCATTTTCCCGTGCAGCCTGTGCTTTATATCATTGCCGTAACCTTCCACTGCCCAGGTGATCAGCTTAAATACTTTTTCTACATCGACGTCGTCCCGGAAAAGTGTCATATCGACGTTATGGTACATCTTGCTGTAGCCAAGCCTCGTCAATTCCTCATATTTTTCCCGCAGGGACGGGCTCCACTCTTTTTCGTCTGATAGAAACAACGTGCCGAGAAACGCAAAAAGATACGGATGCGATAAGTAACAGTGTAGTTTCTGCTCCGATGTTTTCCGGTAGCGCTCGATAAAATCAGTTTCGGACTCATCAATGTAGGCATAATATTCCGTTTTGATAAATTCCATGCTGTAGTCCACTAAATATTCGTACATGCCTTTTTTGCTTTTAAAGTAATAAAACAGCATCCCTTTACCGATCTGGGCATCTTTAACGATATTGTTTGTGGACGCCTGCTTGTATCCATTGTCGCTGAATTCTTTTAATGCGGCGTCCAGAATGGCTTTTTTCTTCTCCGGCTGCAGGTTTGCAAAAGATGTTGTAATAAGCCATCCCTCCGTTCATTTTTATTAGACCGCATTGGTCGACTTAAATATAGCATGTTCGACCGTTCTGGTCAATTTACTTTTTTTCCTTCAAATGTTTACAGAACCTGCCGATAACTAGAGTATGCGCCTCCCATAAATGAGACCCTCTGCACGTGATATTAGAAACACCAAAACATACATATGGAGGAATACATAATGAAAAAATCTTTACTACGCTGCACTACTCCTTTGGTATTTGCCTGTCTGATTGGCTTTGCTGCTTTCCCTACTACAGCGGACGCCTCGGAGCGAATACACGGGCAGGACCGGATTGGTACCTCCATTGGCATTTCAGAATACGGATGGAATAAAAGTGATTATGCCATTCTAGCCCGAGCAGATCATCCTGCTGATGCGCTGGCTTCTGCAAGCCTGGTTGCTAAAAATGATGCTCCCATACTGTTAACAAGATCTGGCTCTCTTGACTCCCGTATTATTTCGGAACTGCGCCGCTTAAACACGAAAACAGTTTATCTTTTGGGTGGCACGCAGGCAATTTCTTCTACTGTAGAAAAAAAGCTGAACGCTGAAGGCATTTCTGTCCAGCGTATTTCTGGAGACACCCGTTATGAAACAGCTGAAGCCGTGAACGAAACTTCCAGTTATGATAAGAAAAGTTCCGCTCTTCTCGTAAGCGGTGAAGTGGCAGCTGATGCACTAAGTGCTTCCGGCATGGCTGCCATTAAAGAACGTCCGATATATTTAACCAGAAAAAACAGTTTAAGTGTGAACCTTCCAGCTAACGTTAAACATGTAACTATTTTCGGAGGCACGGCTGCAGTAAGTGCCTCTGTAGAGCAGCAGCTTCGCAATGAAGGACGAACGGTAGAAAGAATTCAAGGAGCAGATCGTTATGAAACAAGTATTGCTGCTGCAGAATCTTTATCCGCCTCCGGACAACATAATATTTATGTGCGCGGTACTTCTGTAAACACTCAACAGGAAGATTACCCTGATGCTGTAGCTGCGGCTGGACTTGCAAATAAGTTAAATGCACCAGTTATCTTATCCCATCACAGCAGCGCTCGAACAGCTACCGTCGACTACGCTCAAAATTCCTCCAACCGCAGCTTAATCTTAGGGGGAACTGCGGCCATCAGCGATTCGGTAATGGCAGCTTATGAAAAATCTTCCAACAGCGATACATCGACCCCTGAACCACCTAAAGAACAGGTCGGCGGCGTTCATACGAGCGTTATTGATAACGTCATCGCAAGGGGAGAAAGCTATATCGGCACTCCGTACTTGTTTGGAGCAGCCCCTACAATAACGTCGGCTTTTGACTGTTCATCCTTTACCCAGCGTGTGTTTGCTGAAAATGGTATTACGCTTCCACGGACTTCACGCCAGCAGTATTTAGCCGGAACCCCCGTTGCTCGGTCCAACCTGAAAAAAGGAGACCTTGTCTTTTTTGATACGAATAAAAATGGCATCATTAACCATGTGTCTATCTATATTGATAACAACACATTATTTCATGCCACAGTGAGTAAAGGCGTGGATTACACCCCCTTTTCTGCCTACTGGAATGATGGATACTTCGGTGCTGTTCGTGTGACGCCTTAATTCTCATAAAGGTTTTCTTCTTTTGGAAACGGGTAGAACAATAGGAATTACGTTTTGAAAGAAGGAACCGTACATGAAACGAAACGCTGACCAGAAAAACTGAAAACAGCATCTTTCCTATTTGTGGGAAAGGCGCTGTTTTTTATTTACAGTCGATTCGTATTTAAGTCTTCACAGGGGAACGTTTATTCGTATATACTTAGAAAAATCCTGTTCTGCTGCTTTAGGAAAGAGAGGTGTGCGATGGAAGACGTCAAAATGATAGAAGAGCAGCACCTTCAGACCGCAGATCGTTTTCTGCTTACCGAGTTGCTTGTGAATACAATGGAACAAGACCGCTCTTTTTTTCTGGAAAAGACGATGAAGCTTGGCCATTACTACCAGGAACTGTTTGACGTGCTGATTCTTCGGATAAAACGGGACCTCCGTGATATCAAGCAGGATCTACAGCAGCAAGGCATTCGACTCGCCCGGGCCGATGCGGCTTATCCGGGTTTTATTGTATATGACATTTACTGCGAAGGCCGTCATGAGCGTCTACACCTGTTGAAGCTCAACATGAAAAAACGCATCAGTGAGCTGCTTCGCTATTACCTGCTCGGCGATTCTGCTTTTTTCGATACATATTATTCATTAAAGTAACAAACGGACACTGGAGTCAATATTTTACATTACAGCGTTTACATAACGGGGGTTAAGCTTTATACTTTTTGTAACTACTCAAGCAGGAGGCGGCTTATATGAAATACAATCCGATCGGAAAAACAGGTATTTCTGTATCTGAGCTTTGTTTTGGCACGATGTCTTTTGGAGGCAATGCAGACGAAGAAACGTCTAAAACTATGTTCAATCGCTGCCGGGAAGCCGGCATTAACTTTTTTGATACTGCCAACAACTACAATGACAGCCGGGCGGAAATAATTCTGGGAGACTGTATCGCCGGATGCCGGAATGATATTGTGCTGACAACCAAAGTGGCCAATCCAACCGGTACGGATGTGAATGCACGCGGATTGTCCAGGCGTCATATCATGCTTGAGGTCGAGAACAGCCTGCGCCGATTGAAAACGGATCGAATTGACTTTTATTTTCTACATAAATTCGATTCACTCACCCCAATGGAAGAAACTCTCCGCGCTCTTGACGATCTGCAGCGCCAGGGGAAAATCCTTTATCCGGCGGCCAGCAACTGGGCAGCCTGGCAGCTCGCGAAAGCTCTGGGTATTTCAGCTAAAGAACATCTCAGCCGCTTTGAGTTGATCCAGCCGATGTATAACCTTGCCAAGCGTCAGGCCGAAGTCGAAATCCTTCCCTTTGCCGCTTCCGAACAGGTCGGAGTGATCTCCTACAGTCCTCTCGGGGGCGGCCTGCTTACCGGAAAATACGGCGTAACGGACAGACCGGTCCAGGGACGTTTGGTCGAACAAAAGATGTACACCGACCGTTATGCAGATACGGTTAATTTCGATATTGCTGCACGCTTTTCTTCCTATGCAGCCACCCATGGCATCCACCCCGCTTCTCTCGCTGTCGCCTGGGCTAAATCGCATCCTGGTATCACCGCCCCTATTATCGGAGCGCGCAGCCCGGAGCAGCTTGAGCATTCGTTAAACTCATTGGATATTAATATGACACCTGAATGGCGCGATGAAATTTCTGCCTTATCCCCTGCTCCGCCTTCGGCCACGGACCGTTCGGAAGAGCTTATTACCACTAAACCTCAGAATCACATCCTGTAGCCTACAGCGCAGGATTTTTTGTTGGTTTTTTTAAAGGGAACTATTGGGTTATCCAGAATATATTCAATAACAAGCCATATATTGAGAGGTGATGTGATGGGAGCAGTCATCTTCGGTCTTCTTTTCCGACTACGAATAAAGGAGGCAGTATACTGATGATTCAAGGGATGAATCCGTATCTTATGATTGATGGCAAAGGCCGGGAAGCCATTGTATTTTATGAAAAAGCTTTAGGAGCTGAAGTGATTGACAGTCAAACGTATGGGGATATAAAAGATATGGAAGGCATGGAAATACCGGAAGGTGCCGAAGGGCTTATCCTGCACGCCTATTTAAAAATAGGCGACATGGATTTAATGCTCTCCGATTCGCTTCCGGGGATGCCCGGGCCGGATGTTTCCGGAAGTCTGGTAGCCATTGCGCTTCATGTAAGTGATGCCTCCTCTGCGGAACAGATATTTCAGGCGCTTGAAGCTGAAGGAGAAGTCGTGATGCCGCTTGAGAAAAACTTTTTCAGCCCGGCCTACGGCCAGGTAAAAGATCCGTTCGGCGTGCTGTGGCACGTGTCGACTGTAGAAGAAAACCAATAATAAAAGCTGAAGCTGGGGAACGTGCCCCTGCTTCAGCCTGTAAGAAACAAACCTTTTATTCTTTCACCAGTTTTTCTTTGTTATTCTGAAACAGCTGTACGGCCAGGAACAATAGTGATGTAAGCAGAAGAAGCGTCAGCCAGTTGCCGTCACTATAGCTGTTGGTCACAATAAGATAGGCAAACACAAAGCTGTACATGATATTCGCATAAATCATTTTGGAGCCGGCCCGTCCTTTTGTCTTTTTGTTATACCGGGTGGCACCAATAACCCTTGCTTCTTTCTTATATGTAAAATACCAATACAAAAAGGTGATACCGCTCGTGCCAAGGCTCAGTCCCCAGCTCACATCGCTTTCTTTTACCACAAAGGTAAAAGGAACGGCGATGACAAACACAAGGGCTGCATAAATAATAGAAAATTTTAGTCGATCTTCCATAATGTCCTCCTTCTCCTGTGCTTCCTATCCTTCTATTATAATCACATTCATCCTTTAGAACAATGGTCCTTTTCTTTCGGAAGATAGTTGCGTCATACCGCCTGCCTGTGCAGCGTGCACAAAAAAACCGAATATTTTTTCAATTTCTTTTAATGTGACCGGTGATTTCATAGTACAATAAAGACAGTTACCAACCTTCAGAAAAAGGCTACGCTGTTGAAAAGCAGTTTCGCAAAGTTACAGGTCTAAGGCATTGCGCTAAGACGGCTGGACCGCCTGAGGAATACTCCTAAAGGTGTGAGGGTTGATGAGCAGACAGAATGAGAAAAAGCTGGACCACGAATGGCTGGCTTTGATCCTTGAGGCTAAAAAAGCCGGACTTACCAGGGAACAAGTCAAGGATTTTCTGCAGTATGCGGACGAATCAAAAAAGAAGCCGTAAACACTCGGCTTCTTTTTTTGGGTATTACACGAGATTAATCTGGTTTTTTCCGAGGTTCTTGGCTTCATACAATGCCCGGTCAGTTTTCTGCAGTATCGCTTCCATCGAATCTTTATTGGAAAAATAAGCCCCGCCTATGGAAATATTAAGAGCAATCGGATACGGGTTCTGCCCGCTTTTGTTTTGATCCTGCACGACTTTAAGTATTTTAGCCGCTACTTTCTCCAATCCGTCGGCATTTGTACACGGAAGCAGGACGGCAAATTCATCGCCGCCGATTCTAGCCAGAATATCCGTTTTTCTCGTAGACTTTCCAAGGAGGAGGGCAAGCTGTTTAAGCACCACATCTCCTACCAGATGCCCGTATACATCGTTGACCGTTTTAAAATTATCCACATCGATAGACAGCAGGGATAAATAGGATCCATTTCGCTGCAGCAGTGCTACCTCCTGCTCCAGGCGTTTTTCGAAATACCGTCGATTATACAGACCTGTCAGTGAATCCGTTTCTGCCTGCTGCTTTAACTGCAGTTCCAACAGCTTTTGTTTTGTCACATCTACATGGCGGATCACAACGCCCTGGCGCCCCAATCCCTTTTCAAGCAGCGGAGTCGCCTGCATTACATTCCATCTTTTTTCGGTCGGCGTGTGACAGGAATATTCATACGTGAAATAATCTTCTTTTCCTGAAAGAATGGACAGTAGACCTTCATATACATGGGTACTGCTTTCGATCGTATGCAGGTAGTTCGCACCGACTCCCTGTAAATCACAAAGGTTATTTTGGCTGCCGGCCGAGCGAATCCATTCATCATTCACAAAAAGAATTGTTCCAGCATGATTGATCACACAGATTTGATCCCGAAGAGAGTTTAATATGGATGTACTAATCGCAAAATCTTCGGCCAATATTTCTTTCTTTTCCATTTTCATAGCAGGCATCCTCTCAAGAATGAACTATCTGGACGACGGTCAGTAGATGTACATACCAATTATTTCCTTTAGTATATATAAAACTTTTCTTTATTTCACTAAAAACATCCAATAAATGCTATCGTTATTCACTATATTTTCTTTTTGTTTAAACAATACAACATAATTGGGATACAGCATTCTTATCTGCTTAACATATTCCCCTTATTTTCCTGTTTCTAACACTATCTTTTCTTTTTTTTGTAGAAAAGAGAATCTATTCTCCTCCTTTTTTTGATTCTCTTAGAAAGAACTGGAATCGACCGGGAGCAGAAATTGGAGGACTGTCAGCAGTTTGTATTGCTGCTGAACTATTTTAGCTTTTAATATGGTTTGTGAAATTAACAAAAGGGATTCATATTTTTTTGAGCGGGACACGTTTTAGAAAACAGAAAATGGTGAATAATAGTAAAAGAAGTACCCGGCTGCGCTTTTTAATACAGCATTTTATACAATAATTTCACAATCAGGGGGATGTCCGATGGCAAAAGCAGTAAATGATATTAAAAATGATGAAGTAACGTTAACGCTTGATTATGATGAAGTGGCCGTTCTTCTCGGTATGTTAAACACATTCCGCGGCGATAAAAAACGAAACGTACAGCCCTTTATCGACGAGCTTTCCAATCCGGAAGAAGTATAAACAGTTGAATAATGAACCAATACTGACTACTGAAAAAACCTCTGACATCCGTAAAGGACATCAGGGTTTTTATGTATGCTTTTGTTTTTCTATCCGCCTTTTGTGCCCCATCAGCAATAGAATCACTATAAGTAATGGCATGGTTGTTACGCCGGTCAGAAGTCGGTCTGCCTCCTCCGCCCTTATAAAAGCGGCCAGTCCGAGCAGAAAAAATACTCCACTGCCCGCCAACAGAATGTAGAGTATTCTTCGATCGAACCTGGTGCGTTCTTGTTTTGTGCCGGAAGCCAGATAAGCGTCAGGCGCTATAAACAAGCCAATAACAACTCCTGTCACTACCATGCTGAGAACGAGCTTCCAATCGATTGCTCCGTTAATGAAAAATCCAATGATTATTCCCGCCGCTGCAAAAATACTTGTATAAACAGCGGCTATTCGCAGCCTTCTTTTCATTCAATTCCTCCTTTCGTTTTATTTGTGACTGTCTACTCTCTGGATGCTGCCACTTTATTTAACTCGGCGTAGATATCTTCCTTTTCGCATTCCCCGTACAGAAACGAAGCAGTCGTGCTCATGACATCATAGAAGGCCCGGTGCCCTTCTTTCGTGTTTTCCAGCCCTACTTCCTTCATGACCGTGAGTTCAATACCATTAAATTCTTGTTCTTCCATTGCTTCTCCAATGTACAGTTCCATAGAGGCAATATAATGATTAAGCAGTTCTTCTGGAATCGGGCTGTTCATTTGCATCAGTCCTTTATTAGTTATGGTCAGGCAAATATAACATGTCTGGAGCTTATTGTGAAAAACACCGACCGGATTGTTACATAATCTTCTACGACCTTAAGCCCCGATCCCTTGTTACTGATTTTTTGTAAGCGCTATCTGTTGTTTAACGAATAATGTTATAATTTCCAGAAATATGTTTATACGAAGGAGAATTCTTATGAGCAGCCTGATTGACCGCGCCGAACTGGCAAACTATTTATACAAAGACTTATTTGATAAAATTCATGCAAGCCAAAATAGAAAGCTTCATTACCAGACGCCTTCTGATCCTATGACACTTACCGGTCTTACCCTGCAGTTTGATGATAAGCAGGAACTCACCGACTTTTGCAGCCGGCTTGAGAACCACTACCGTGCCTGCGATTCCGCCCAGTTGAAGCCGCTGCTTGTTTACAACATTGACCGGGATCTCGCTCTGGCCGTGAAAGAAGCCGGTTTCTCGATACATAACGGTGAAGATATCCAGCCTATCCCGAAGGCATCTTTTCTGGCGATACATGCAGCCCGTCACACCGCAGAAGCAGACGGAAGCCACCTTCTCGACTTAACGTTAAAGCTATTCTCAAAAGGGGCCTGATACAGGTTGTGCTGATGCCAGCACAGCTTTTTTGTTGTTTTCAAATCTTTACCAATTTATTATACTAAAGATATGTGAAGGACTTACTTTTATAAAAATGAGGAGAGACACGATGAAAAAATACTGGTTACCATCTATGTTCTGCGGCGCAGTGTTCATTCTCGCCGCCTGTGGGGGTGAACAAACCCCGGAGGATGAACCTGTAGAAGATACAGAATCGGCGGAAGAAGCGGCAGCCGAAAAAGAAGAACAGAAAGCTTTAGAAAAGCAGAAGGAGGAAGAACGTCTGGCACAGGAACAACGCGAACAGGAAGAGCAAGAAGAAGCAGAACGAATCGCAGAAGAAGCCAGACTAGCCGAGGAAGAACGTTTGGCTGAACAGGAGCGGATGGAACGAGAAATAGCCGCTCAGCAGGCTGCTGCCGAGGAAGCCGAGCGTGCCCGGCAGAAAGAAACCGAAGCGCAGGAGGCATTATTAGAAGAAAGCGACCAGCAATACACGGAATCCCAAGAAGAGTACCCGGAAGGCGACGGTCCCCCTATGCATGCCCCACTCGAAAATGAAGAGCGGGAAGACGATGTCTATTACCACAGTGAAACCGGCGAAGAGGCGCCTTCCTGGATTCAAGACCAAATCGACTGGGCTGAGGAACAAGGATATTCTGACGAAGAAATATGGGAGTATGAGGAAGAATAACTGCTAAAGACTACGTAAGTAACTTGGAGCTAATGAAGGCTTTTCTAAACACATTTTGCAAAACAACACTAGTTAAAATGAGCATAAAAAAAGAAAAAATAATTTTTTCTTTTTTTATGCTGTGTAAGGCTTCAAGGTCGAATCTCCTTTTAAAAACAAAGGGTGCTTTGGAATATTCTTAACTGTTGTATCAATACAATATATTTCATGCTTGTCTGCCAATGCCATAACTTCTTTAATTCGAGTTTTAACCCCGTTAAAACTTTGACCGCATGCTAATACTACTTTATCTGTGTTTTTTAATGCTTCCAAAAGGTGATTATTATTGTCTGGCCCAATAGGATCATGATGTTTCCTTAATCCTTTCGGATCAGTAGAAATAAGGGCATAGAGATTTAAAATATTCATACCACCATACCCCCATTTTTTAGAAAAATTCATACACCTTTTTAATGTTGGATCACATAACTCCGCGTCTCCAATACTTGGATTTAACATTACGAAAGTCACTACATCTTTTTGCTCCTCCCATATACATTTTAAAGAATATCTATATGTTCTATATTTCTTATTTTCATTATCAAAAACAACCGTAACTCTATCACTTAAACTCCAAGGTGTTCCAGCCATTAACGCTTCTCTCCTTCTCATACTTATTCTTTCACTTTTCAATTTCAGAATATAATTTTGTATTTCATTGTTTTAATATTGTTTTACTTAACGGCACTATCGTTTTAAACAAACATTATAATACTTTACTATCAACCTTATGAAAGAAAAAAATACAATAATTACTTCTAGGCAAGTAAAATATACAGTCCTTACTTTACTCCTTCCATTCAAATCATCCTTTAAAATTTTTATTAAATAATGTTTGGGTTATTCTTTTGGCTTTATATAATGAAAAAGGCGAATAGGATAAACGAAAACGCTCCAGCTATGAATAAGGTATAGATTTTCTCTCGACTCGATAGTCAAAAAAAGAATGATAAAAGCTGCTAGAATGATAGGAGCAACAATGGAAAAGTCCGCAAAAAAGAAGCCTAAAGCCAGGATGCCAATAATAATGCGCATCGCAATCTGTGTTGTTGTCATAAGTGCCTTCCTATGTCAGTACAAAGTTTTGATCGATTAGAGTGTCCATATAATTGGCAAAGCCACCATAAACAAAGCAGCCGTCAAAAGATTATACCATTTTTGGTCTGTTTGATAGTCTACTAAACAGACAAGAATGAACGAGATCATAGTAAGATTAACAAATAGAAAGTAGTCTGTGAAAAGAATTCCCAACCCAAATATTCCAGTAAAGATTCGCATAATAATCTGTAGCCTTGTCATCTACATTTCCGCCTTTTCTATAAATAGAATTCAAAAGTTTTTCTTAATCACAATTTCTCTTTCGAAATTACCAATTATCCCCTTATATGTTAACCTCTTTGTTGATTTTCTCGAATAGGACCTTAATGTAATACAGGTTATTTCATATTCATCTCAAATTGTCTGCCTGGTCATCTTTTTCGACTCTTTATACTTCACACTCTTTTTTAGGCAATTAAAAAACACTCCCTTTTGAGAGTGTTTTCATTATTTAAGATACTTGTCTATCGATACATCCGCTTCCTCTTTGCGCTTATTAAAACTCTCTTCGGTAGTTAATCCTTCTTCTATCAGTAAATCTTTCAGCACTTCTACACTTTTAATGGCATCTATTAATGCCTCTCGATTGTGCAGGGTAATAGCTTCGACTTCTTTAGCCCGTCTCTCTGATGCCCTTGATTGTCCCTTCATAGTACCTCCTAAATGTACAGCGTATCACCATTCTGTAACTAAGCATGGTAAAAAGCTAATAATCTGTTTATCAATATAAGCAGCCATTACCCAGCCTCATCTCATTTTGGTTCGTCATTACTAAGGAGCTGGACTGACTCACTGCCTGGATTTGCAATATTTTCTTTGGTAATTTTATTGAAGACATTGGCAAAAACTGTGGATAATTAGACTTATTCTTTGTAGTAAGAGTAGTCTTTTCTATATACTTTGGACCAATAGTTTAATCTTACTACTCCTGTATATGTAGTCTGCAACCCTAATAGTATTACAATAACCATCATAAACCTCACTTGTGACATGTTGACAGCGGCAACTTCCTTTACTATTAAATCATACATAAGGGACCCAAACCCAAATAGTAAATAACCGCCGATACCTATCATAAACAAATATACAGCACCTAATAACAAATATAGAACAATTTTACGAAAATTCAATCTGTTCCTTTTCACTTTATTCACCATCATTTATCATTAACTCTGCGTACTCACTAAAAAATCAACATCTCATACTCTCACTGCACACAGTAATTACTATCATACAACTTACACGGTACCCTTGCAATCTCAGTGAGTAGATCATAGTCCATCTAACATTTATGAACCTATTCAGCCAAATACTTCGTTTAATGTCACAAATGGGATGAGTTAGAGTTGTTGCTGCATGAAGCGCTCGAGCACAGAATCTCTTTGGAGTTTACTTTCTGGGAGGGTGGACACTTTATAACTTTCACTGGGGAATGTGTTTACATTAACATGATGGATAAACAGTTTCATGTGAGGAATGATGAAGCAATTTGTTATATTAAGTTCGATACACTTAAAGATATACAAGCTATGTAGAGAGGGCCACTCCTCTCTTTTTATTATGGTGATTGACTTTCCGCATTATTTTTTATATCTATTTCTTGTTCTGTAGCAATTCGATTTGCTTTTACATTTTGACTAACAGCTGTGCCTGAGTATTTTACCCACTTTTCTTTAGATTCATCATACTTTGCGCCTTCTACAATGTATTCGTATCTATCTGTATTTTTCGTACTACCAGTCAGAATAAAAATATCAATAATGTTTCCCTCTTCGTCTTCCGTAACATAAGTGGTATCGAATTCTAATTCTTCCATTTTATAAAACCTCCTCTATTTGGTTGTTGTACTATTGCTATATGAAGAGAGTTCCCCTCTCTTTTTATATGTAAACAAAAAAAGCACCCGCCCGGAGGCAGGCACTTGGTTCATCACTTATACCGTCCAGCTTGTTTTAACGCATCCAAATCTTTCTGTCCTTCGTCTGTGGTGAAGTGATTATCCCAAATACCCCAGACAGCCGGAATGGATAAGATCACAAGGTCTATCTAATGTTGTGCTACTACGATATCGAACTCCACTTTTAAAATGATAAGCAACAGCGGTAATCCTTGAATGAGATAACGGATAAAGCTTTGCTTTTTACTATCTGTTTTCTGCGCCATTATCTCACCACCCTTACATATTTAGAAGAAGCCGTAATATAGAAGGTTTGTCCGTTGCTGTTCTTCACTTCGTACTGTTCACCTTTGCCTACTTTATGTTTGGCCACGATCGTAGGGAAACCAAAGCCTTTTCTCACAGTTCCAATTGGATTGCTCCACGTCTTCCTATTATAAAAATTAAGTGGGTTTTACTCTTTTACCAACATAAGAAGGCTTGGCAGCTGCTTGATCCAGTGCTTTCATCGTTTGTGGTCCTGGAACCCCATAATGATTACTGTTAGGATTAGAAATTCCATGCTTACGTTGGAAAGACTGAACAGCTTGGAGCGTCTCAGAACCCAAATGACCATTACTCCTAAAAAAGAATATGTAGAAGATTATATCTCTCCAGATGCAGATACGTTCAACTATGACGCTCTCGTTGATCTACGTACCTTTATGATTGAACATGGAATGCAAAACATGGATTTCGCGGCCTATAATTTAAATAAAATCGCAGCACAAAGCCCAAGGGAAATTGCTGAAATGAAAATAAGACTCCTGGAATCGCGGGATCGAAAACAAAAATAATCCTAGTCTCTTCTATAAAGAGGCTATTTTTATGTACAAATTATTCACTATAGTTGTTATAATAGTCATAAACAAAAGTGGGGACTTTCTACACAGAATAAAAAAAAAAAATGGTATCAACGCTTACCGAGATTTAGGAGTGGTACCAAGTGGAAGATGGTTACAGCAAGTTTGTTTTACTTCTTTAGTATTATTGGAGTCCTTGGCAATTTAGGCGGAGGCGTCTCTCTTGAAGAAGTAGAACCTCCAGAGGATTTTGTTTCCCTTGCTGATTTTGAATACGAGGAGACGTCTAATTTAGATGATATATCTGTAGCAAGCGAAAAAGTGTATATCTGGGAAGATGGACATATCCCTACATTAAACTATTATGCCGAAATAACAAATGAGGGCGATGATTCACTAAACGCATCGAACTTAAGTATTACTTGGTATGACGATAATGGCGGTGTTGCTAAGGTTACGAATGCCGGAATCTTCACTTATCCAGAAATTATAGCTCCTGGCGATACGGCGTACGTTAGTCTTTGGGATTTCAATACGTCAGAAAAAGACACTATTACGGATGCAGAGCTTCTTATTACTCCGGAATACGCTGAATCTTATGATGAGGAATTAACCGTGGAAAATACTAACTATCAAACTGGAAAAGACCAAGATGGCGTACCTACTATGGAAGTATTAGGAGAAGTCGTTAATGATTCTGGTACAGAAATTTATCATACGGCTATATATAGCATCTTTAAGGATGAAAACGGCGATTTCTTAGGATTTGCTACTACATCTAATGACTCAACTTTAAAAAATGGACAGAAAACAGGATTTGAAATAACAGATCAATACGTACCATATGATCTAATAGAAAATATAGCTGAAGTAGAAACAAAAACATTTGGCAGTTTGCAAGACAATTATTAAATAAGCCCTATTCTTTAGGGCTTTTCTTAAACTCATAAATAGAACATACATTCCCTTTCTATAATTAGTAGCACCTTATTATCTATACTACATAATTCATATACTTTTATAAGGAACCTTGCTTTTTTGTAAAGAACGAGCTGTTTTACATGTGGTAAACAAAGTATGGTGTGACCAAGAGGTTTGCCTCTCAGCGTTTAGAAATGTTTGAACAGAAATGTATTTCCCATTACTAGGAGGTGAATGAGGTGGCATCTTTTCAAAAGCGTGGAAAAGGCTGGATCTATGTGTTTAAATTGGAGCCTGATCCAGCTACCAGCAAACGAAGGCAAAAAAAGTAGGCGGCTTTAAGACCAAAAAAGAAGCACAGAAAGCATATGAGGAAATGGTTACTTCGCCGGATGTTCATAAAACAACCGTAAAGCAGCAGTGGTTCATGAATGAATACCTGGAGCATTGGCTTTCACAATACAAAAACAAGGTTGCACGCAGCACATACACCGCAGCTGCTTCTAAAATCAGAAAGAGAATCATCCCGGCTATTGGCCGGATCCCGTTAAACAAAGTACAAGCGCATCATTTTGAAACATTTCGGGATGATATGTTGGAAGAGTTCTCCGCGCAGTATGTCCACACGCTGCTATCACTATTAAAACGGGTTTTCAACCATGCGCTTAAACAGAAATTAATCACTTCTAATGTATTAGATTATGTGGATCGACCTAAAGTAAAAAAGCGTGCGTATAGTATATGGACCATGGATGAGTGCCGTTCCTTTATCCGTCTTATTAAGGAAAAATATCCAGATACAGCTATTGCTTTTATTTTGGCCATTAATACCGGCATGAGACGATCAGAAATATTAGGGCTCCGTTGGAATGACATTGATTTAGACAATCATATTATTCATGTTCGACACTCTCTTTATCACGAGTCTTCCGAAGTATTCTTCTTTGAAGGTGTGAAGACAGCTACTTCCCGACGAGATATACGATTAGATACCGATACCGTAAAAGAACTTAAGCAGCACCGGGCAAAGCAAAACGAATGGCGCTTAAAAAATAGAGAGATATTCAAAGAATATGACTTGTTATGTACACAGCAGGATGGATCTCCGATCAGTCCAGGGTGGTTAGGTCGCTGTTTAAGAACAATCATCAAAAAGCATTCCCTCTCCCCTTTACGCTTCCATGATTTCCGACATACGCATATTAGTACGTTACTTGCTTTGGGCGTAAATATTAAAGCAATACAAGAACGAGCCGGTCACTCCTCCATTACGGTGACAATGGATATCTATGGTCATGTGTTACCAGACACCCAGCAAGCAGCTATTCAATCCTATGAAAATGCCAAGCAATTAAACAAAGAAAAATTTTAGTGACCAATTAGTGACCAAAAGCAAAAATCCAGTACTTTCTCCGAAGAGAAAAAGCACTGGATTTTTATACATATTAACAGCAGTCGCTGTCGGAGCCGCCGTCCATCACAAGCCCGGACTGCCCTTCACTATTGGTTTGTACGTCCAATGTGATATTTTCGACGTGCGGAAGCACCTGCTTCTCAATCGCTACGTCAATGCCGTTGATTTCGCGTCGTTCGTCATCTTCTGCCGGCTCATCCAGAGCCAGACCCAATTTAGGGCCTCCTCAGCCCATGCCTGAAAAGACAACGCGGATGTTGGCGGCACTGTGTTCTTTCATCACGCCGTGAATAAATTCTTTTGCCTGATCGGTAATATTCATAGTATCTCTCCTTTTCTACCCTTTAGTATAAGGGATTTTTTCTACGGTTTAAACCGGATGATCCTCTTTTTTTACCTTTATTGCATAAGCTATCGTTTCGCTGCTGTTTTTGAGCATCCATCCGAGGGAAGGATGATTGTCCAGCACCGGCGACGGCTTAATAGCTTCAAACGTGTCTTCGTCGGTTGTTACGGTATATGCGTCATCAGCTGATTCCACCGGAACCAGGGAATACTCCCGAATCCCTTGTCAGCCGCCGGTAAGCTTTGATTCCAGACGAAAGGCCGGATTGCTGCTGTTGGGCAGTCCCTGCATTGCCTGTTCCGCTCTTTCGGTTAATCTGATCGTATGCATGAGCCGTGCCTCCTTTGTCCTACTGATTATTGTAGATTCAGGACGGGCGGAAAGCAAGAAAAGAGGCTCCCGTTAGGAAGCCTCTTTATTAAACACATATACTATTACAATGCGAAGCCTATCGGTAAGGGTTGGTGAAAAATTTTCACGTAGGAAGGGACATGCCCGCTCCGTTTTGCTTCGACTAACCGGTCGTACATTCGTTTGCCGCCTACGGCATTGGCTGAGTGAATCGTAATGCAGTCAGGAAAAATCTTATGTTCCAGTAAGTGCAGCACGACTTCAAATCCGTTCTTTGCGTAAATTCCTAAGTCGTGATCCAGTGATAAGTGAGATACCATTTTTTTGGATCGGATCATGGCAATACATTCTGCTACCGTTTCTACTAGAATATACCCGCTTGGACAAGGTCTCACATCATCCAGGAAAATATTGTACTTTTGTACGTTTTCCATACATCCTCCTTTATAATATGAGAAATGTGTGTTTATGTCTTAATGCCATTAAACTATAGTATAACAAAAAACATGCATTAATTCCACCTATTATCCAAATCGTTCCCGCAGCTGGTCCCGTGCCTGTACTACATCCTTTATCGTATACGTAATTTCTGCCGCTTCCTCCATCCTACGACTGGTATTGATACTTTGCTTCCATCCGGCGGTGAAATCCACCCACCATGCCTCCCACTGTCCGGTGAAGTGAGCGCGCATCCTCTCCCACTCTTTTTCCAGCATTTCATCTGCCGGCGGACGCAGCTCCTCTTCCAGCTCGTCTTTAAATGGTTTGATCTGCTGCTCCATAAAAAACGCGCTGTAGGACGTATAGCGGCTGAAAAAGGAAAATGACATCTGGTCGGACGGCGGCATGTCGTTGGAGATGAAGCTGTCAAATGCCGGCACCTCCCAGTGAAAGGCAGACAGCATTGACTCAGGAATGTGCCCGGCCAGGGTGTCCGCCGTGCGGCGGCTGCGCTCTTTCATATATTGTTCCATCCGGTAGCCCGTCGCCTGCAGTTCTTTATCAAATTCTAAAAACACTTCCTGCACGAGACCATTGGCCTGCCGCTTCATCTGCTCGGCAAAGGAGCGTTCTTTTTGAAATGCATATGGGGTAAAATAGTCTTTAAACAAGTCATAATAGCGGTAAAACACGCGCTGCTTTACATAAAAAAGCAGCTCTTCCATCTCCCGGTGCATCATATCGAGTTCGAGCGCAAAGGAATACGTCTGCAGCTGTTTTTCAGCTTCCGTAAGAGAATAGAGGCGCTGCTGCTTTTTTTCCTGCTGAAGGGACGCGTCCAGCGCCGCTGTTTCAATGATGTCGTCCAAAGTGCGGATGGCCTGGCGAATTTCGCCCCGTCCTTCTTCCAGCACAAGCCCCTGCAGCTGCTCGTAGGAAAACTGCTCAAAGGCCTCCATAAAGTTATCCATCCCGGAGACCGCACGGTTTTCTCCTCCGGCCTGCAGGCTCGACACCGGATATACCGGCGGATTCTCCAGCCCAAAGGACTCGAGCTCCCGTTTAACATAATGAATGACACTCTCCAGCTCCTCCGTGTCTTCTGCCAGGTCAGCTGCATTCACAAGGAAAAAGATTTTATTATAGGAGAAATACTGCGTTAGGCGGCCGAGCTGCGTGAGAAACATCACATCGGCGCGTGAAAAAGCATGATTGTAATACGTTGCAAAAAAGATCGCATCGGCTTTTTTCATTTCTTCAAATGCCAACAGCGTATGGCGCTTATAAATACTGTGAACGCCGGGCGTGTCGGTGAGCGTATAGCCTTTGGACGTAAAAACACCGGCAGCATCCACGTCGGCCCGGTCAATCATCATCGCTTCTTCTGCATTGCCGGTCAGCTGCTGGAACGCTTCGAGCTTCATAGGCGTCCGCGTACCCTGCCTGTCTTCATAGTTTCGAAATGAGGCTTCGTATTCATCAAGACGGTTCTTCTCTTCGTCATCCAGTAATAGCAGCGGATCAATCCATTCCTCTTTTCTGCTTTCTTTATCATCTTTTAGCTTTTGTTTTTCCTGCTTTTCTATTTGTTCGGCAAGCTTTTCACTACGTTCGGTTTTCAAAACGGCCCATTCATCCATAGAGCCGACAGAAGTGTTCGTTTGAAACAAAAGCTCGTTCATTTCTTCAATCACCCGTGCTTCGGTTTTATACACAACCGATACCGTGCCGTGTGTTTCCGGGGCGCCCGGGCGAATCGTTGTTACAAACGCCGTCGTCGGGTGCGACGATACGGGCAGCAGCGGATCGCCGATAAGCGCATTGGCAAATGTTGTTTTGCCGGAGCTGAACGCCCCAAACAAAGCGACCCGGTACGCGGCCTGCTCAAGGCGTTCTGCTTTGCTTTCCAGTGAAGCAGCCGTCGCTTCAAGTGCCCGGAAGCCTCTCATCACATCCGCGGCCTCCCGCAGTTCATGCGGCGCCTCTTCGCGGGGCGGCTGTTCTTTTTGAGTGCTTCCATGTCGCTCATACCATTCCCGGATCGGAAACGACAGCTGCTGGCGGGCCACGGCAGCTTCTATCCGGTACACACCGGACACGGACGATGCTGCAGGTTCAAAGGGTACAGCCGCCTCCCGAAATGCATGCATCCACTCGCTAACCGTCGCCATCCACTGTTCCTGGCGCTCCTGCCAGGCAGATGCCTCTTCCAACAGCGTTGCAGTTCGGGCGCGCCGGCTTTCCAGGCGGGCAGCTTCTTTTTTCTGCTCGGCGGCGAGCAGCGTTTTGATTTGCGGCAGCAGGTGAATCAACTGCTGCTTGTAGACCCGCTTGATTTCTTCGGTAAGCCAGCGGCTGAAGCTGAGCACATACCCCTGGGTAAAAGCGGCTCCAGAGCGCTCGGCCTTCCCGATTAATTCGTCATCGATAGTAATGCTCATGTCGAGGAGCTTTCGCTGCAGATTCTGATCCTCAACGCGGTACGAGGCCAACAGGCTTGTCATTTGTTCGCGCAGCGGGATATCGATATAGTTGCGGGCGTTTTCTGTAAGGCTGCTTTTCAGCGCTTCCAGCCTTTCTTCACGCGAGCGCCGGGTTTTATTTTTCCCGAACAGTCCTTTGATGCGGTAGGCTGTCTGCCGCGATTCCAGGTAGTCTCTTGCGGCATTGCGGGTATGATACGGCGTCAGTTTGGCATTTGTAAATACTAAATCCACCGTGGCGAACATTCTTTTTTCCATCGTATCCTGCCATTCCGCCATGTCCTTCTGCTTCTGCGCGGCCTGCTGCTGCACGTCGTGCAGATCGTTCAGGCTCGCATATGCATCAAGGTCCCGGTGAATATCCTTTGGCGGATGCTGCTGCTTTTCGTTCTGCCGGGCCACGTCTGCCATCACCCGGTAGAGACTTTTTGCGGCGGTTTGTGATACCTGGACTTCGGCCGGCACGGCGGACGAAAATAAGTACTGCATCAGCTTGTCCCATTCCGCCGGGGTCAGTTCGGGAAAACGCGATGAAATAAAGCACACGTCGTCATAGCGGATATCCCGTTTTTGAAACGATGCTTCCATCCGCTCCCGGAACGCTTCGATCGTTCCCTGGGCCGGATTATGTTTATCAGCCTGGTTCACAACTAAAAACGGCCGGATGCCCATATGGTTCAGCTTGCTTAAAAAAGCAATGTTCTCCTCGGATTCCACCTGCTGGTAGTCCATCACATAACAGACGATATCGGCTTCCGGCAGCCGCGACTCGGCGGCAAGCTGGTGGGCTTCGATCGTTGAATCAATCCCGGGTGTATCAATCAGCTCCACGCCGGCGGGAAGCTTCGTGCCGGCGTCCTGCAGGTACACTTCTTTCACATCGGCTCCCTGCTGAAACCAGTTTGCATCCCAGGCGTTCAGATCCGAATATACGGTATCCGGACGCCCATCTTCGTGCACGAGCGTAATGCCGGGCTCTCCTTTTTGGAAATGGACGACGTTGGCGCTTGTTGGAATCGGATGGGACGGCAGATGGGCTTCGCCGATCAATCGGTTAATGAACGTCGACTTGCCTGCCGAAAACACGCCGCAGCATAAAATCGTCCGGCGGCCGGCACGCCATTTTTCTTCAATGCCGTCGAGTGCATGGTGCGTGTCCGGATCGGTCCACTCGATCAGCTGGCGCTTAACATCGAGAAGCGGCTCTTTTACAAATTGATGGCGGATCCAGAACGTTTCTGTTTCCTCCCTGGAAAGCAGCACATCCTGGACGGAGGGCATTTTCATACAACCAGAACTCCTTTCTACAGACTGCTGTTCCTGCTGCAGTCTGACAGCAAACGCTTTCGCGTATATTCTAAAAAAAGAGGCCTGCAGGAGGCCCCTAAATTAAATGGTCTTTTTCAAATAAATACTCGTACGGAATATCAATAAACACGTACATGTCATCGGTAAGCGGATGCGAATAAGTCCGGATCATCTCGTTCTGATGAATATCTGAATACAGGTCGGATAAAATACCGCGTTTTTCAAAATTCATGCGGACGATGTTTTCCAGAAAATACGGACGCCAGCTCCAGTTGCGGTTCCTTCCTTCCGGATGATATGTCCAGCCCTCGGTTTCCTTTAAGGCGTTTCCTGACTTCTGGAAGCCCTCGTGGTCGCAGATATAGACCCGAAAGGAGATATCCTCCAGCGCGTTCGCAATATTCATTGTAAGAGCGTCCACATCGGTCCACTGGCCTTCCTTTTTCAGAATCGCTCCCAGCCGTTTGTTCATCGACGTCATTAATTCAATCTGGGCTTCCATCTTTTTACGCTCAAGCGTAATAAAATGATGAAAATCTTTGCGGAGCGCTTCAGTCAGGATCTGCTTTTCACTGAACGTATTTCTCGGCCTGCGCAGGTAATCGCCCTGAAAGTAGCGCGCACCGTTTCTCCAGGCATAGTTGAGCTGGTTAAAGCCGTTTACTTCCTCGAATAAAAGCGAGGAGCCGATTTTCCTCGACAGCATCGATAACGAATGCAGCACATCCCGGAACATACTCGGAATGGAATTTTCCTCCGTAAAGGCTAAATCAACTTTAATAATATTGGGCATCAGGTAGGCAATCTGGTCCAGATTGGTTGTGTTTTTCCCAACGTCATCGAGTGCCACTTTTATGCCGAGGCTCTGCACATACTGCACGAAATGCTTGAGCTGTGACTGGTCTCCAATAAAATGGTGTTCCTTAAGCTCGAGCACGATTTTGTCGAAAGTCAGTCCTTTTTCCTGAAATTCCTTCAACCGTTCGACAAAGCTTTCGCCGCCGTCCTGTACGAGCAGATTCACATCTACATTTAAAAACAGGACTTCGTCGCGTCCCTCTTCCAGGTAGGCGTTCAATGCCTGGTCATGAATATGGTCCTCGACCTCCTGGCGGTACTCATCCGGAATAGTGTGATCCTGGAAAAAAGCGCGCAGGCTCATGCTTTCGGTGTCGTTTTCATGGAACCGTCCCATCACTTCATACCCGGTAATTTCCAGGGTATCGGCGCTGACAATCGGTTGAAAATGGGCTACGACTTTTTCTTTCTGCATAACAATATCTAACGCATCCACATGTATCACCTTCTTTTTCAGCCCTTTTCTATAGAGCTTCACGCTCTTGTTATTTTTAGGTCAAATCAAATGGTGTTTCCTGATACACGTAATAGTTCAGCCAGTTCGTAAACAGCAGGTTCGAATGGGCCCGCCAGCGCATCGGCGGATTGAGCAGGTGATTGCCTTTCGGAAAATAATTTTCCGGAAGCGCCGTGGAAATGCCGCGGCGGCTGTCCCGCTCGAATTCCTCGCGGAGCGTTTCGCGGTCGTATTCGCCGTGGCCGGTCATAAAGATCTGCTTGCGGTCTTTGGTCGCGAGCAGATACAGGCCGGCGTCACCGGACTCGGACAAGATATCGAGCGCGTCTACTTTTTCCACATCTTCGCGCCGGGTTTCCGTATAGCGTGAATGCGGAGCCCAGAACACTTCATCAAAGCCGCGCAGCAGCTTTTCTTCCGGCATCTGCACCGTATGCTCGTACACGCCGAATTTTTTCTTTTCCATCGGGTGTTTTGGAATACCGAAATGGTGATACAGGCCGGCCTGGGCGCCCCAGCAGATATGCAGCGTGGACGTCACATGCGACCGGCTCCATTCCAAAATATCAGTCATTTCCTCCCAGTAATCCACCTCTTCAAACGGCAGCTTTTCCACCGGTGCCCCGGTAATAATCATGCCGTCAAACTTTCTGCCGCTGACTTCATCGATTGTTTTATAAAAAGCAGCCAGATGCTCATGCGGGGTGTTTTTGGACGAATGGGTGTCAGGATGAAGAAAAGACACATTCAGCTGCAGCGGCGTGTTCCCGAGCATACGAAGAATCTGGGTTTCTGTCGCTTTTTTCAGCGGCATTAAATTTAAAATGAGTATATTCAAGGGACGGATGTCCTGGTTGTAGGCTCTGCTTTCGTTCATGATAAAAATATCTTCTTTTGTAAGAATATCCTTAGCCGGTAAATGGTCGGGCACTCTAATTGGCATGAACTCTCCTGCTCCTTTGTCTCTATTTAAGTATGTCACGAATACGCGGTAGATAATGATAGAAAAGTATCACGAATAGACATAGAACGCAACTGTATGTATGCCTCTCCTTTTAAGAAGAAGCGTAAGTTTTTAAAAAACCGTACGGCATAAGCACCTGCCGCACGAAGTGTCTGCTATTCTTTCCACCAGTGGTCATGAAAGGTAACCGGCTCGGTTCGTTTGTGTCTCGTTTTTGTAAAATATTCGATTAATTTCTCCGAAGCTTCAGTTTCTATTTCTTTGCCTTCCAGAAAGTCGTCAATCTGGTCGTAGGTCAGGCCGAGCGCTTCTTCATCCGAGAGGCCGGGCTTGTCAGACTCCAGGTCAGCCGTTGGTACTTTTTCAAACGTTTCTGCCGGTGCTCCCAGCTCCCTAAGCATCTCTTTGCCCTGACGCTTGTTCAGACCGAACAGCGGTGCGATGTCACACGCGCCGTCGCCGTGTTTTGTATAGAAACCGGTAATGGCTTCTGCAGCATGATCGGTTCCGATCACAAGCAGTTGATAATGGGCCGCGATATCATAATGAACTTTCATGCGCTCGCGTGCTTTCGTGTTTCCTTTATTAAAATCCGTCATCTTTTCTCCGGTGCCTTCTACAAAATCACTTTCCGATGCATCCACTGCTTTTTGAATATTGACGGTAATCGTCCGGGAAGGATTAATAAAAGAAAGGGCCAGCTGGGCGTCCTCTTCATCATGCTGGACGCCGTACGGCAGGCGGAGCGCTATAAATTCGTAGCCTTCTCCGGTTTCGTTCAGCTCATCCACCGCCATCTGGGCAATTTTGCCGGCAAGCGTTGAGTCCTGCCCTCCGGAAATACCCAGGACAAAGCCTTTTGCTCCCGCGTGAAGCAGGTAATTTTTTATGAACTCTTTCCGGTGGGTGATTTCCTCTTCGGCCTGCACAGAGGGGTGTACTTCGAGCTCGTCTATAATATGCTGCTGTGTGATAGTCATAGTAGTCCCCTTTCTTTTTATCCTATTTTCCTTATTTCATTCATCTTTAAACCTTGCTGGAAGGAAGACGGAAGCGGGTAATGTCTTTGGAACGTCCGCAGGCTTCCAGTACTTCCACCTGTTTAGGCCCGCGGATATCGAAGTGGGAGTATTCTTCGCGGTAGTGAATCCAGTGAGGCTGAAAGCCGAACTGAGCTCCCCACTCCAGCAGTTTATCATGATCCCCGCAGGCGGCTTTTGTCACCGTATGAAACTGCGGATAACGCGGGTCGTACCAGTAATGGGTTAAAAGCGCAATTTCGCCTGAAGCAGCGCTGTTTTTCCAGTCAGCCAATTCTTGTTTCGATATTCCAAATGCCATAACGGCCTCCTAATGCGACACTTCCCTTGTATACATATCATGCCACTCCGGAAGATGTTTTTTGATGGAAAGCGGGCGGAAGCTGTCCTTTAATACGCAGACATGCTCGGAGGAGCCTTCCACACACGTTTCCCCGCTTTCATTGCTGATCCGGTAGCCGTATTCAATACGGACACCGCTGTAGTCTTTCACCCAGGTCTCGATTGTGATTGTTTCGTCGTATACCGAGGATTTTTTATACTGCAGGTTGATGCCGGTCACCGGGGACAGGTAGCCCTGTTTTTCCAGTTCATTGTAGCGGAACCCCAGCTTTTTAATAAGCTCTGTTCGTCCAAGTTCGCACCAGATCACATAGACCGAATGATGGACAATGCCCATCTGGTCTGTTTCTGCGTAGCGGACCGGCACCGATGTAGAAGCAGTTGTGCGTGTCATTTAACGGTCTCCTTTAATGCTCTCTTTTTCTTTATAGGCTGCTGCCTTTTGTGCATCTGTTTCATTGAGTTCGTGCAGGTTTTCCGCTGCGCCGTCCATCACCCGTCCGGCCTGCTGCTGAAACATTTCTTCGGCCATATCTTCAGCGAAGCGGGCATTGCCGGAAGTATCCATACGCCCGTAGGCGCCTTTAAGCACTTCCAGAGCGGGTTTTGTACACGTATAGCCGTATTCTTTCGTTTTCAAGCGGGTGATTTCCAGAAGTTCATCGGCGCTGTACGGCGGAAAATAAAATGTCTTTTTAAAACGGGAGCGCAGGCCGGGATTGATCTCAAACAGCTGCTCCATCGGACCGGCGTAGCCGGATAAAATCACAACCAAATTTTCGTCATGCTTAGTCATTTCTTCTACGAGCGTATCGAGGGCTTCTTTGCCGAAATCCGACCGGCTTCCTGTCGCTAGCGCATAGGCTTCATCAATAAACAGCACGCCGCCTAATGCTTCACGGATTTTTTTCCTCGTTTTGGCTGCGGTCTGGCCGGTGTATTCAGCAACCAGGTCGCTTCGACCGCACACAATAGTATGTCCGCGTTTTAGAAAGCCCATCTCTTTCAGGATACCGGCATAAAGCTTCGCTACCGTTGTTTTTCCTGTTCCTGCCTCTCCCGTAAACACGGTGTGCAGCTGCAGGGGAACGCTCGGCGCCCCTTCTTCTTTTCTTTTTTTCTGCACAGAAATAAAACTGGCAAGCTTTTTAAGTTCATTTTTTACTTCCTGTAAGCCAATCATTTCCTCTAATTTTATCATAGGTTCTTTACGGGCGTCTTCATCTAATGAAAAAGCTGACCCGCTCATGTCTTCGGGGGTCAGAATGGAATAGTCTTCAACGCTTCCGTCAGTTTTTTCCCCAATTTTGGATCCTTTTTGAAAAATCGCATCCATAATAATGTTTTTAGCGGTCCGTCCGTTTCCAAATGTTTCGTCGACCTGCTCTTTTTCCAAGCGCTCCTGCAGGACGCGGCGGCTCGCCTCATTCAGCATAAAGTCGTTATCGATCGCGGTTTTTTCGGCAATCTGGGTAAGCTCTTTCATGGAATAATCCGGAAGGTGGATATGATTGCTCTCCGGAAAGCGGCTGCGCAGCCCCGGGTTGGAATGCAGAAACTGGCGCATTTCCTCCGGGTATCCGGCAAGAATAATCGCAAAAGAACCGGCATACTCGCCGCTCGTCATGGCGGAAACGAGCGTGTCGACCGCGGTCTGGCCGAAATCATTGCCGGACATCCCTTCACGTCTGAGGCTGTAAGCTTCATCGATAAAGAGCACGCCGCCGACGGCTTCCTTTATTAAGTGCATCGTTTTTTCTTCGGTCTGTCCCACATAGGCGCCGACAAGCTGGGAACGATCTGCTTCCAGCACTTCATCACGGGGAAGAATGCCGAGGTGATGATAAATTTTTGCCAGCATCCGGGCGAGCATCGTTTTTCCGGTTCCCGGGTTTCCGGTTAAAATCATATGAAGGCTCCGCTCGTCTTTCCACTGATATCCCTGGTCCTTGCGCTGCTTTTGATACTGCAGGTAGTGATACATCCGGTGCACGTTATCTTTGACCTGCTCCAGTCCTATCATCTGGTCGAGTTCGGTTAATGGGTCCCCCGGCAGCATGGCCGTGTATTGGTCCAAAGCTGCAAATTGGCTTTCCCATTCTTTTTTTACTTCCAGCAGCTCCTGGATCGAGAGCTTCAGCTTTTTCACCTGTTCCGGCGAATAAAAGGAACCGGACGCCGTCTGCAGGTATTCTTCTGCCTCTTCCGCCACTTTTTTATACAGCGTCATTCCTTTTTGGACGGCTTCTAGTATTCCCGGCAGATGGCCGTCAAACAGCTCGGGGTCCACGGTGGACTGCTGTAAAATTTCTTCTGCCTGCTTCAACTGCTCGCGTTCGCTGTCCGCACTTGCTTTTAACTGTTCGGCCGCTTTTTTTCTCGCAGAACTCTGGTCCGTTTCCCGGATCGGAGCCATAGCACGGCCAAACGCCATGTCACGGACTGCAAATAACGTTTCCAGCCCTTTTAAAAACAAGAGGTCTTTCTCGGTATCGTCCCACTCCAATCCCTGCTCGACCCAGCTGCGGATCAGCGGATCAAAGCGGTCTCTTCTGGAGAAGCGTTCCTTGGCCAGCACCGCATAGGCTCTGGCTGCCAGATGGCGCTGCTCGGTATCGGTTGTGTTCATCTGCCCGATAAATTCCTGAACCGCATCAATGGAAAGAGAGGAAGGCTGTTTTTCCCAGGCTTCCATCTTTTCTTTGAGCTGGTCAGTGATTGAAATGCTCATAACAGGTCTCTCCTTTTATACGAAAGCGTCCTTTCAATAAAAAGCCTACGCTTCTGCCTTTATAACAAAACTCCAGGGGAAAATACCCTGGAGTTTTTTCTACTTCTTATTATACTTGCCTGTAAGCCTGCGTACAAATAAGGCCGTCCATGCTCCTAAAACGCCACCTGTTGTATTTAAGATAACGTCATCAATATTGGATACCCGGTACGTAAACATAAACTGGGCTGACTCGATTCCGATGGAAAGCAGCATCGCCAGCAGAGGCACAAGCCAGAAGACTTTGGCACGGGAATAGACAAGCAGCCCCAGCAGAAAGCCAAACGGCATGAACATAATGACATTGCCCGCCAGAATAATCAACGGGTCGATAACGTTATCGCTGTACAAAGCAATATTCATAATGCTTTCAAACGGATGCAGGTTATAGTTCCTGCTTCCCGGTCCCTGCGCCCCGTAAGAAGAACCGTAATTCCACGCTAAAAGGGTCACGTAAAGGAGGGCGGCCATATAGAGAATAAAGGCAGCAGCCACCCCTTTACGAAACGGTGACTGTCTGCGTTCTCTTGTTGTTGATTCTTCCTCTGTCACGGTTATACCTGCTTTCTTCTGATAAGGTCATTCCTATATTATCATTTTTTACCGCAGTTATAGCAATAGATATATTTACACTATTTTATTTCACAACGAGCTTCTGAAAAAGAAAAGCCCTCCGCACCTGGAAGGCGGGAGGGCTTTTGCTTATATGATTAGTTGTCGCGTGCTGCTTCTGTTTTCGCAAGGTTGTTGCGAAGTACCATCTGCAGAATACCGCCGTGGCGGTAGTAGTCCATCTCGATTTCGCTGTCAAAGCGGGCAATAACCTGGAACGTTGTTACTTTTCCATCTTCGTCGGTTGCCACAACTTCGATTACGTCACGTGGACGCACGTTGTTTGTTACTTTTACATCAAATGCTTCTTTACCGGTTAGTCCAAGTGATTCCGGGCTGTCTCCGTCTTTAAACTGAAGCGGAAGAACTCCCATTAACACAAGGTTACTGCGGTGGATACGCTCAAAGCTCTGGGCAAGTACTGTCTTGATGCCCAAAAGGTTGGTACCTTTCGCTGCCCAGTCTCTGGAGCTTCCCATACCGTAATCGTTTCCGGCGATAACCATAAGATCCGTTTTGTCTTCCTTGTACTTCATAGCAGCGTCATAGATAGCCATTGTTTCGCCATTCGGCCAGTATGTCGTATAGCCGCCTTCTGTACCCGGCGCAAGCTGGTTCTTAATACGGATATTGGCAAATGTTCCTCTCATCATCACTTCGTGGTTACCACGACGGGAACCGTACGAGTTAAATTGAGCAGGAGACAGGCCTTTTTCGATTAAATAACGGCCGGCCGGGCTGTCTTTTGCAATCGCGCCGGCTGGTGAAATGTGGTCTGTTGTCACACTGTCGGCAAATTTACCGATGACACGAAGGCTGTTAAGCGGCTTAATGTCTTCCGGATCTTTCGCCATGTCTACGAAGAATGGAGGATTCTGGATATACGTAGATTCCTCATCAAAATCGTAAAGCGCAGCATTTTCATCAGACTGAAGATCGTTCCAGCGCTCGTTGTTCGTGAATACATTTTCGTATTCTTCTTTAAAGAGTTTAGGAGATACGTTATTGTGCACGGTGTTTTTGATTTCTTCTGTAGTAGGCCACAGTTCTTCAAAATACACATCGTTTCCATCTTTGTCCTTGCCGAAGCTGTCCTTGTAGAAATCGAAGTTCACATTTCCAGCAAGTGCGTAAGCTACAACAAGCGGTGGAGAAGCAAGATAGTTGGCTTTAACAAGCGGGTGAATACGTCCTTCGAAGTTTCTGTTTCCGCTTAATACAGAGGAAACAAGCACGTCGTTATCGGCAATCGCTTCTTCTACTTCAATTGGAAGCGGACCGCTGTTACCGATACACGTTGTACAGCCGTAACCAACAAGGTTGAAACCGAGCTGGTCCAGATAAGGCATGAGGCCGGCATCTTCAAGGTAACGCGTTACAACTTTAGAACCTGGTGCAAGGGATGTTTTTACATATTCCGGCACTTCAAGTCCGCGCTCGATTGCTTTCTTCGCGAGAAGGCCTGCACCGATCATAACGTAAGGGTTGGACGTGTTTGTACAGCTTGTAATAGCTGCAATTGTAACAGCGCCGGTGCTTAACGTTGTTGTTTTTCCGCTTGGATGTTTTACTTCTACGTCTTTCTTCACATCTTCAGGAGCCAGGCCGAATCCCTGGTTGCCTGCTGGAGCTGTAAGTGCTTCGTTGAATTTCTTCTTCATGTCGGTCAGCTCGATAAGATCCTGTGGACGTTTCGGGCCGGAAAGACTTGGAAGAATATCTTCAAGCTTTACTTCAAGCACTCTCGTAAAGTTAGGCTCTTCGCTGCCATCTTCATAGAAAAGGTGGTTAGCCTGGCAGTAATCCTTTACAAGCTGGATGTGATCTTCATCTCGGCCTGTAAGGCGAAGGTAGTTTAACGACTCTTCATCTACCGGGAAGAAGCCGCAAGTTGCGCCATACTCCGGAGCCATGTTGGAGATCGTTGCACGGTCTGCAAGCGGCATTTCCTTAAGGCCTGGGCCGTAGAATTCCACAAACTTGCCAACTACGTTCGTTTCACGAAGCACCTGTGTTACTTTAAGCGCAAGGTCCGTGGCTGTTGCGCCGTTAGGAAGGGCTCCTGTAAGTTTCACACCGACTACTTCCGGTGCCGGGAAGTAAGAAGGCTGCTGAAGCATTCCTGCTTCTGCCTCAATACCGCCGACGCCCCAGCCAAGTACGCCGAGTCCGTTGATCATCGTAGTGTGGGAATCCGTTCCAACCAATGTGTCCGGGAACGTTTCAATTTCTCCGTTGTCTGATTCTTTAGCATGCACGACAGATGCAAGATACTCCAGGTTAACCTGGTGCACGATACCCGTAGCGGGCGGTACAGCACTATAGTTGTCAAATGCTTTCGTTGCCCAGCTGAGGAGTTTATATCTTTCTTCGTTTCTTTCGAATTCAAGATCCATATTGCGGCGGAGGGAATCTTCCGCGCCAAAACGGTCTACCTGAACAGAGTGGTCAACAACAAGGTCAACCGGAATCGCCGGATTGATTTCCTGCGGGTCTCCCCCGATGTCTGCCATTGCTTTACGAAGCGATGCCAGGTCCACTACGGCCGGTACGCCGGTAAAGTCCTGAAGAATAACACGGGAAGGTTTGAATGGTACATCCTCTTCGTTGTTATTTTCTGTGCCCCATTTAGCAAGGCTTTCTACATGTTCCTTCTTGATTACTTTTCCGTCCAGCTGTCTTAGAACAGACTCAAGCAGCACCCGGATAGAATAAGGCAGCTTCGCTACATTACCTACTCCTGCGTCCTCAATAGCTTTTAAATCATAATAATGATATGACTTGCCGCTCGATGAGAACGTTTTGCGTGCATTGAACAAATCGTGGTTTTCACTCATATGTAGCATCCTCCTTTTAGTTGTATCATATAACAGACGGTGTTAAATGTCGAAAAAAATATCCTGCTCCTGGATTTCGTAACTTGGCTTTAGTCGATATGCCATTTCCGTCCACCCCTTTAGAATAGCAAAATTCCGGACAAATATAAATGGCTTTCCAAAAAAATTAATCGGTTACACATAACGTTACCCGTTTTCTAAACGCCCAACCCTTCTTTTTCCAAGTCCATCAAGAAGGCGGCAATTTCTATAATATCGGCGTCCTGCAGAGTGCGCATATCAAACAAAAGCTGTTCTCTGCTGACCCGGGCAATAACCGGACGCCCCTCTTTTACCCGCAGCGCCCGTGCTGCCTGCTCTGCTGTTATAGTTTCTGTATTAAGACATACAACGGTCGTAGGCAGTGTGACATCAGGCATCGTTCCGCCTCCAACCTTAGACTCATCGCCTGCTTTGCGAAGCGTCCATTTCCGGAGCCGGCATTCGCTTAAAAATAAATCTGCTTTTGCTTCCAGCTCTTCTTTTTCCATCAACAGCATATGCACCGCTGGAATGTTTTCTGTGCCCTGGTGCCCGGGCAGATAAGCCTTTATCGTTGCTTCAAGAGCCGCGAGCGTCATTTTGTCGCAGCGGAGCACCCGGGCAAGCTGATGTTTTTTCAGCCGGTCGATTAAATCCTTTCGTCCGGCAATAATACCCGCCTGCGGACCGCCGAGCAGTTTATCACCGGAAAAAGAAACCAGATCGGCTCCCGCTTCAAGCGTTTCTTTAACCGTCGGCTCTTCACCAATCCCATGCGTGCGGAAGTCATACAGCGCACCGCTCCCCAGATCCTCGTATACGAGCAGGTCATGGCTTTTTCCTATCCGGCTCATCTCTTTTGTCGATACGTCACTCGTGAACCCGTGCATGGAAAAATTGCTCGTGTGCACTTTCATCAGCATCGCCGTCCGCTCGTTAACAGCGTCCTCATAGTCATAAGGATGTGTTTTGTTTGTGGTTCCTACTTCTTTAAGAACGGCACCGCTTTCTTCCATTATAGATGAGACCCGGAACGAACCGCCGATCTCCACAAGCTGGCCCCGGGAGACTACGACTTCTTTTTCCGACGTTAAAGCCCGCAGGACCAGATACACAGCAGCGGCATTATTATTGACGGCCATCGCGGCCTCCGCTCCGGTCACTTCACAAAGCAGGTCCTCGAGAATATCGTGCCTCGATCCGCGTCTGCCGGTCTCTACATTGTATTCTAAATTAGAGTATCCGGAAGCGGCTTCGATTACTTTTTTTACAGCGTTCGGTCCCAATGGAGCGCGCCCGAGGTTTGTATGTAGAATCGTTCCCGTCGCATTAATAACGCTGTGAAGCCGCTCCGCAAAAAAGCGCCGAACCTGCTGC
Source organism: Sinobaca sp. TMA16-18 (assembly GCF_059510535.1). Classification (NCBI taxonomy): domain Bacteria; kingdom Bacillati; phylum Bacillota; class Bacilli; order Caryophanales; family Sporolactobacillaceae; genus Sinobaca; species Sinobaca sp. TMA16-18. Next base: position 76,650 of record NZ_JCAKFM010000001.1, read on the forward strand.
CCGGCGTGTTGAATAATTATTTTTTCCGCTTCTTCTTTGGAATCAAGCGCCATCCCGTCCAGCACTGCATCCCGGAGTCTGTCTGTTTCCGTCCGGACGAGGTTTGTGACCGTCTGCTCGTCCTGTACTTCTTCTATCAGCTGACGGATCTGCCTGTTCTGAAGCAGAGCATGAACGGAAGGAATATTTCTTGCGTCCGGCATGATCGTGACCCCTTTATTTATGAGGGCCCATAGCCTCTCAGTTTTTCAATTAACTGTTCTTCGTCCGGAAACCGGCGCGTTTCTTTTTTGGAATGCACCTTTTCCTCATTAACGTACACTTCAAATACACCACCGGAAGAAGTAATCAGCTGCACTTCTTTAATTTTTCCTCCATAGGCTTTGTACAATGCATCCGTGAGACTCACGGCTTTTGGGGAAAAGTTTCACTGCATGCAGAATTCAATCGTTATTTTCATTGGAGACTCACTCCTTTGCTTTTATCTATTATTATTGTAGTGTATGATTTGTGTTCTCGCAAATAGAGCGCTTATACTGGAAAAGTAGAAACAAGGAGGGTTTGAGAATGACGAAAGAAGAACAAATACGCCTCACAACACTTTCCTCGAAAGCTGGTTGAGGCTGCAAAATAGGTCCCGAGGACCTGGCGCAAGTGTTGCGCCATATACCAAAAACCGCCCCTGATCCTGCCCTTCTCGTAGGAACAGACACATCAGATGACGGCGGCGTTTACAAGCTGACCGACGATATTGCTCTCGTTCAGTCTGTGGACTATTTTACGCCGATTGTCGATGATCCTTACGAATTTGGACAGATCGCCGCAGCAAATGCCCTAAGCGATATATACGCGATGGGCGGAACCCCGAAAACAGTGTTAAACATTGTTGGGTTCCCTATTAAGAAACTGCCTGATTACATTCTCGCCGGCATCATGAAAGGCGCTGCCGACAAAGTCAGGGAATCAGGAGCTACTATCGTCGGAGGCCACTCAATTGATGACGACGAGCCTAAGTTCGGTCTCGCCGCTACCGGCATTGTGCACCCGGAGAAATTCTGGGCGAACAAAGGCGCAAAGCCCGGGGATGTGCTTGTGCTGACCAAACCGCTCGGCGTTGGTATTATGACGACCGGCATTAAACGACAAGCCGTTACAAAAGAGCAGGAAGCAGCAGTCACGAAAGTAATGGCCTCTTTAAACAAAGAAGCCGCAGAACTGCTGCACGCTTACGAGCCAAATGCCGTAACCGATGTTACCGGCTTCGGTCTCCTTGGCCACTCATATGAAATGGCGTCGGCCAGTGAAGTGACGTTCCGTTTTCAGTCGAACGACATCCCGCTTCTGGAAGGCTCATATGAGCTCGCGGAACAAGGCATTATTCCGGGGGGCTCTAAATCCAATGAGTCCTACCTGATCGATCACATTCATCGTGCAGAGGATGTAACAGCCGTCATGCAGCAGGTGTTATGTGACGCGATCACTTCAGGAGGCCTGCTTGCCGCTGTATCGCCGGAACAGGCGGAAAGCTATGTAGCTGATCTTCATGCAGCCGGTATCACCGACGCTGCCGTTATTGGAAAAGTAGAAGAAAAATCCGATTATTACCTGGAAATTGACTAATTGAAAAGACGCAGGCCGTTAATTAACGGTCTGCGTCTTTTTTTCTGCCATCATATTTTTGCCGTAAATCCGCTCAATGACGGTATCGTCGACCTGCTCCGGCGGTCCGTCGTACACCACTTCGCCTTCGGACAGACCGATGATCCGGTCGGAATATATTTTAGCCAGCTCTATATCATGAACGTTAATCATCGTAATGAGATTGTTTCGCTTGTGTATCTCTTCAATGAGGGAAAAAATCGAACGGGAAGTTCCCGGATCGAGACTTGCTACCGGCTCGTCGCCGAGAAATACATCAGGATCCTGAATCAGCGCCCTTGCTACACCAACGCGCTGCTTCTGGCCGCCGCTCAACTGCTCTATCCTGCGGTCTTCCATCCCTTTAAGGCCGACCTGTTCAATCACTACAGCTGCCTGCTTTTTTTCTTCTGTGGAGAAAATGCCGCCCAGATTCGCCAGCGGGGCTTTTTTTCCAAACAAGCCGGATAGGACATTCTGCTTCACGGTAAGCCTGGGAATAAGATGAAAATGCTGAAAAATCATCCCGGCACGGCTGCGCCATTCCCGCTGCTCCCGGCGCGTAAATCCCGCCAGAGACCTTCCATCAATCAGTACTTCCCCTGCTGTTACAGGCTGCAGGGCATTAATCGTGCGGATCATCGTAGACTTCCCGGCACCGCTTGGTCCGAGTACACTGACAAACTCCCCGCGCTCTAAAGAGAGATTCAGCTTCTTCAGCGCAGGTTCCCCGCCTTTCGTGTATTGAACAGAAACATTTTTTAATTCAATCATGCTGATTCTCTCCTCTCTATATAACGCGTTTACGGACAAAAGCACCAAACAGGTCTACCAGAATAACCATCACCATAATGCTCAGCACGATCACACCGACAGCCGGATAATTAAAGCTCTCAAAATCATTAATTAAGCGCTGGCCGATCCCCCCGCCGCCGATGAACCCGAGGACAAGCGAGGTGCGGATCGCGACTTCAAACCGGTAAAAATACTGCGATAGAATATTAGGCCAGATCTGCGGAATAATTGCAAACAGATTGCCGACTTTTCTGGAGGACCCGACAGACTCCATCGCTTCCTGCGGTCCCCGGTCCGACGCTTCAATAAGCTCGGAGATCAGTTTTCCCAATACGCCTATGTTATGAAGAAAAATCGCAAACACGGCAGGGAACGGGCCGAGACCCAGTACGACGACAAAAATAAGCCCAAATACAATTTCCGGCACCGAACGGAGACCGGAAAGAAAAAAGCGGTTAATATAGTAAAGTATGGGACTGCGGCTCGTATTTTTTGCTGACGCAAACGCAAGCGGCAGGGCCACCAGCAGGGCAAAAAATGTCCCTAAAAATGCAATCGCCAGCGTGACGAGCATCGGGTCAATCAACGAAGGAGCAATACTCCAGTCAAGCGGGAGAAATCGATCGCCGATAAAAGAAAAGGCGTTGGCAAAGTTGGCGAAGTTCCCCCACTCAAATTCTGTTTTTCCCATCGCCCACCACGTAGCGATCATGATAATAATCGTATAGATAATCAGTCTTTTTCGAAACCAAATCATTTAACGAACCCCTTTTTCTTTAAAGCAGACGCCCTAGTCCTCAATCGCATCCATATCAAGCATGCCGAAATCTTCTGCCGCACGCGTTACGTCTTCGTAGTAGCTGTGGTCGGTTTCTACAAAGCCAGAAGCCCCGCCGAACACATTGAGTATTTCTTCGTCTTCAATATTGATAAATGCTTCCTGAATATCGGCTTTCAAGTCCTCATCCATGTCTTCGGGTACCGCCCACGGATACTGGTAAAGCTGATCGGACTCCCAGATGGTTTTGATCTGGCTTTCATCAATCGCGCCGTCTTCCACCAATTCATTGTAAATGGCACTGTCAATCGCTCCGGCGTCCACGTCCTGCGACTGCACGACCTGCGCGGTTACGTCATGGGATCCGGTATAGCGGACAGAAGCAAACTCGTTGTCTTCTTCCGATTCAAATACACCGCGCTCCCGAAGCTCGAGGCCTGGAATAAGCGAGCCTGATGTAGAAGAAATGCTCGCGAAGGCAAAATCCACCTCTTCGCTGTCTTCGAGCATGTCATCTAACGTTTCCCACGGCTGGTCAACATGTGTAATAATGTAGGAATAGTAGTAAGGCTCTCCGTCAATCTCCTGTGTGATAATGGCTTCCGCACCGCTTTCTTCATGAGCGATCACATAGGTAAGCGGCCCAAGATAAGCAAGGTCAAGCTCTCCATAGTTTAATGCTTCCACAACCGCATTGTAGTTCGGATAGGTCTCCACGGAGACCTCCTGGTCCAGGCTCTCGTTTAAGGAGTCTTCGAGGCTTTGAACGCCGCTTTCCATTTCACCGGAAGACTGGGCCGGAATAACCGCTACTTCCAGCGTTTCCTGGCTTTCGCCGCTTTCTTCTTCTTCACCGCCACCGCATGCGCCCAGTACAAGAACGCTTCCTGCGGATACTGCTGTCAGCCACTTTTTCATTTTTCTTTTCTCCCCTGCTTTCCAATATGTAATACAATTTATGCAAATATCGAATGTGATTGCGTTAATAAGCTATCATTGATTATGATAAAAGTAAAGACAAACGCCCCTATGGAGGATGCGCTGATGAATGAAAAATGGCTTCATGTATTTGTCGTGCTGGCAAGAGCCCGCAGCTTTTCGATCGCTGCCCGGGAGCTTGATATCTCGCAGTCTACGGTAACAAAATACTTACAGCACCTGGAACGGGAATTACAGGTGTTATTAATCGAACGAAAAACCGTCACGCTCACAAATGAAGGTGACGCTCTTTATGCGCAGGCAGAACAGTGGCTTCAGGACTGGTCCAGACTCCGCAGCCAGTTTAACAAGAACAACAAACCGCACGCTGAAACGCTTAAGTTAGGAGCAAGCACAACCCCGGGCACCTATTTTCTGCCGGGGCTGTGTGCCAAATGCCACGACCAGTTTCCAGGTACCAAATTTCACCTGCAGGTGGATGACTCCAGCACGATCACCGATCTGCTTTTACAGCGGGAAGTGGATGCTGTTATTATCGGCCAGGCGTTTCAGCATCCCGGAGTGCAGACCGTTCCACTGTGGAAAGATCATCTGACGCTGATCGGGCCGCCCGGCTCTTCCATTGAGGCAGCGGGTGCTTTTACTGACATCAGCCGCTATCCGTTTATCAAGCGGAAAAAAGGATCCGGCACGTATTTGGCTGCCGAACAGAGCCTGCAGCAGTGGGGCGGGTCGCTGTTGGATCTCGAGACCGCCGCTGTGGTGCCGAATACAGAAAGTGTCCTGTCCCTTGTGCAGGCCGGTATCGGCTATGGCATTATTTCCGAGTACGCCCTCGCCTCGGCCCTTTCGAGAGGCTGTGTGAACAAAGGACGCCTGCCCGGCTTCCGCCACCTGCACCTGTCTATTTTAAGCGACCGGACCGAGGAGCCGATGATTCATGCCTTCTCGGAGCTGGCCCGTTCTTTTCAGGCCCCGGTTATTTCAACGACTTAATCAAAAAGAGAGAAACTACTTCTATTTATAAAAAAAAAGGCCGCTCCGCCAAGCCGCCTCTTTTTTTAGTTATCTTTATTGCATACTTCTTTATATATAGCCTGATACTGCTGGGCTTCTTTGTCACTCGAATGCCGGTCAAGTACATCTGTTTTCGCCTGCTGTGTCAGCTTTTTTTTCAGATCGGGGTTATCCAGAAGCTGCTCAAGCTTCGCATGAAACGTTTGCTCATCGCCAAACAGCAGTCCATTCCGGCTATCCTCGATTACGCTCTCATTGCCGCCGTTTCGTCTGGCCAGCACCGGAATCTCATGCATCATCGCTTCGAGCACGGCCATTGGCTGGCCTTCGGACAGGGAGGTATTAATCACGACATCCGCCCATTCATAGAACGCGGGCATCGCTTCTATTTCTACGCCTTCATGGTAGTGCATCCAACTTCTTGATGCTGCCGCCTGCACGACTTCCCGCTTTACCTGCTCTTCCATCGCTTCTCCTACGATTAAAAACTGAATCGCCGGAAAACTTACTCTCAGCTCTTCCAATACTTTCAATCCGAACAGAACATCTTTCACGCTTCTCAGGCCGGCCGGAATTAAAATATTCGGCGTGCCGCTGTGGTCCTGCAGCCAGCGGGTGAGCTCTTTTTCATACACCGCTGTTGAAGGATCCACTCCCTGGGGGACGATTTGTATCCTTTGTCCGAGCTCCGGATAGGCCCGGGCCAGCTTCTTTACGCCGTCGCGGCTGAAAACAGTAATTTTATCAGCCTGACGTATAAATGTTTCCAAGTTGGCTGCCTGCTGCTTTTGCTGTATATCTACATTAATATCGGTCCCGCCGCTTGTTAACACATAAGGCACTTTGAGACTGGTCTCAGCCTGTTGCAGCCACTCATACGTACGGCGGATATGAAGCGCATGAACTACGTCCGCCTCTTCGAGTAATGCGACACCTTTTGCGGTGGGCTCTTCTTCATATGAAAACAGATGGATGGGCTGGCCTGTTCTTTTCATTGAAGCTTCCAGTCTTCGCGCTGTCGTAGCATTGCCGCGCCTGGAATAGTAATAGGGAGTTAAAAAAAGTACGTTAGGAATAGTCATCGCTCCAGCCACTCCCTCACGTCATCCCGGCGCTTGGTCCAGCCGGCTGCATCCAGCGCTTCCAAATATGGGACCATGTACTTGCGGCTGAGCGGCAGAACTTCTTTTGCCTGCTGCAGCGTAAACGATTCTGGAAAGGTTTCTTTTAATAACGCTGCCTTTTCTTTAAAAATGTCTGCCTTCCAAATGTGAATGTCATCCATTTTAACAGCCAGCTGTCTTTCCAACAGCGACCATTTCAGTTCGTCGCCAATGTGTTCAGGCAGGCCGGATGCTTCCGTATAGTCTTTCCACGCTTTTACCTGGAGGGCGTCGGTCTGCCACTGTTCCTGCAGGCTCTCAATTCTCCGTTCCCATCCCTTTGGAGCGGCGGGAGAAAATTCTGCCAGAGCAATAAATTGCTGATGGGAAACAAGTTCTCCCTGATCGAGTGCCTGTTGAATAAGCTGCACAATAAATTCTTTTGGAATCCCACGCTGGACGTGTGATTGAATAATTTCCTGCCGGTTTTGTCCGGAACGCAGCGAATGGGCTTCGTGAAACTGCTCCAGCTGGTCTTTAATAACAGCGAGCATGTTCTGCTGCTGCTGACGCGACGTCACTTTTTGTTTTCCCATCGCTGCCAGGGTGCCGTTTTCCATTCCCTGCTCGATCAGCTGCTCTATATCTTCTTCGGGCAGGCCGCTCTCCAGGGCTGCTTCTTCCTTCGTTAACCATACATGTGTTCTGATCGCTTCCAACAGCTGCTCTTCCGGTGTATCTTCCATCATTTTCCCGAGCACTTGAATTGTATCCGTGCCAAATCGGCGCTTTTCCGCCTGTGCCTGGATCACCCACCCGCCCGCAAATGTTTCGGCTGGAGAAGGCCGGCGCAGAATAAACGCATCGCCTCTTTTTGTAACAACTTTTTCTTCCAGTTCCAGCTGGCAGATCACCTCGTCAAATCCGGGTTCCAAAGTGTTGCGGTCAAAGAAAATAACTTTTCCGTATACTTCAGCCGTGCCAAGGTGAAGCATAACGTAGCCGCGCTGTTTTACAGCATACGCGGCGGCTGATGAACCGTACAGAACAACATCCAGCCGGTCGGTTGTCGTGTAGTGCTGTGCTGCAACAAGAACATCACCGCGGTGTACATCCTGTTTCGATACGCCGCTGATATTAAGCGCAAGCCTTTGGCCGGCGCTCCCCGACTTTACCGGCTCATGATGAATCTGCAGCTGTCGCACTTTTACAAACGTCTGCTGGGGAAGCAGCTGCAGCGTTTCTCCTTCTGCAACACTTCCTTCATATACCGTGCCCCGGACAACGGTACCCTGCCCGTGTACGCTGAACACATTGTCTATCGGGAGACGGAAAGCTCCGCGCGGATCGCGGTCCGGTACTTTTTCCAGCATATGAATCAACTGCTGCTTCAACTCTTCCAGTCCGCGTCCGCTTAGACTGTCGATAAAGACCATTTCCGCGTCGGCAAAAGGTGTACCCTGCACTTCGTCACGTATGTCCTCTCCTGCAAGCTCCAGCAGTTCCTCGTCCACCTTATCTGCCTTGGTTACAGCAATAACACTTCCCGGAATGCCGAGAAGCGTAAGGATCTCCAGGTGTTCCTTTGTCTGGGGCATAACCCCTTCATCTGCGGCAACGGTCAGAATGACCCCATCAATTCCCGCAACGCCGGCAATCATCTGCCGGATAAAACGCTCATGTCCAGGTACATCAATGATGGACACATCCATATCCTCCCGCAGCGTAAGCGGGGCAAATCCCGGTTCGATGGAAATGTTACGATCCTTTTCTTCTTTCAGCCGATCGGTATCTATATTGGTTAGAGCTTTCGTTAATGTCGTTTTGCCATGGTCAATATGCCCGGCCATTCCTACTGTAAGCATTCGTTTTGCCATGCTGGTCCCTGCCTCTCTCATCCGCACTTTTCTACTGTTCTATCTTACTATTCCAAGGGCTCTCCAATCAAATAAAACAAGCCCGGCCTGATAAGGCAGCGGACTTGTTAATAGTTAGTGTCTGCTGACAGTGCAGAGCTGGCCCTTGCGTTAAATAGTTGTAATTCCTGTACCGGAATAGTAGAATAACGAAGTGCACTATAAAACAAATGGGGCTGGTTGTGTAGCTGGTGCTTACCGAGGTCTTCAAAACCTTCAGGGAGGCGCGTGTCGTCTCCGGTGGGTTCGATTCCCACACAGTCCCGCCATACATATAATCTGTCTTAATATTAATTCGAATAACAAAAGAAGCTCCTTACTTTTCAGTAAGGAGCTTCTTTATTAATATAGCCGTTTATTTGATGGAGACTTTTTCTCCATCAATCTCAATAAACCATTCACCTTCACTGAATTGCTCTTTTGATACTTCAAATACATCAACGCTTGTTACCGAAATACCAGGATTTAAATCACTTAAAACTTTTGAATTATCGATATCTGTTTCTACAGAGTATTCTACGGAAGCATCAAAATCTGTATCATAAGAAACACCATTCTCATCTATTAAATTAACAGTAGGAGTGGAAAAAGAACCTATTGGTTCATCAGAGGTGTTTTTTATTGTCCATTGAACAGCAGCAAACGTCCCTCCGTCTGAAGCAACTTTAGACGAATATTCACCCCCAACTTCTTCTCTCTCTTCTACTTCCGTTACAGATACTTCCACTCGTTCCAACGGGATCGTATCTCCAACACTATAAACTACTTCCTCAGTTGTTTCTTCCGTATCGCTTGCTTCAGCATCTGAAGTTGCTTCTGTAGCCACAGAAGCTTCTTCATCGCCCCCTGGAGCTGCACTAAATATTACAATAAGTGCAATTAGTCCACCAAAAAACGTCATAATCTTATGTTTCATGAAAAAGTTTCTTTGATCCTTTCCACAACTAGGGCATTTTTTTACACCTTTTGCAATCTGATGTTCACACACTTTACAGTTAACCAATTTTGACAATTTAAACTCCTCCTATTATATTATGTAGAATAAATTTATAGTATAACAATTTTACATTAATGTATATCTTTTTTCACAGTATAAAAGAACTATTTATTAATATAATCTATGTATAAACACAAAATCAGAGTTTAGTCCGGTTGAATTTTAGTCTTTATACTCACTAATTATACATTTATTAGAATTTTATTTTTTAATTAAAAACCCCTACAATATATTGTAGGAGTTTTTCCAAATTAGACAGCCACCCGTATCAACCCCCGCCGCTGTGATAAGAACTCCTGCCGCAAAGTAAATATCCTCTTTATGGTAAGGCATTGTCTGATAACGTGTGCGGTTCCTGGAACTGTCGAATCCTTTTACTTCCATAGCTACAACCGTTCTTTCCGCTTTACGGATCGCTCCAGCCATCAATGGAATGGCATACTGTTTCCACCTCCATATAATTTTCTTGTTTCCCATACTGCTCATGCGATTCGCCTTTTTAACCTGTTTGAATTCCTCATACAGCTGAAGGAGAAACCTATAGGCTGCTACTAAACCGTATCCTATACCTGTCGTGAGTTTCCGTCTTTCCATTAAATTTAACACTAAAGCCGTTGGGCTGGTCGTTAATACACATAATAGTGGCCAGGAAGCTTCTATTTCCATACTTATGCTGATCATCGGTTTCTCTGCTCACTGCCGGAACGGGAAGCACACTGTTTACAAGCTCCGCGGAAAGATGCCCCGTATCTTCCTGCCACTGCTTTATCGTTAGCTGATATTCATTCATTGTCAGTGTTTTCTTTAGATCCATCTTAACCGCCTGCAGGCATTCAGCCAGGCTGCGGCGTCCTGCCGGATCAAGCTGGGACATCGGTTCATCAATAATCCATATATTGGAGTCCCGGCACCACAGAGAGGCCATGAACGCTCTTTGTTTCATCCCTCCGGATCAAGCGTGAATAGGTGTATTCATATGCGCTTCCAGTTTCACTGCTCTTAACGCTCTCTGCATCCGGGCATCTATTTCTGTCTGATTTACAGACCCATTCTCCATCGTAAACGTTAGTTCGTCGCGGACCGTCGCCATGCAAACCTGCGTATCCGGATTCTGAAACAATACTCCCACTTCTTATATTTCTTTTTAATTGACAGAATTTTCTGTAACAATTATACTTACAGTATACAGAAGGATCGCTTTTCGGGAAAGGGTGATGCCTGTGAATAGAGAGTTTTCGCTCGCTGTGCATAGTTTGTTATTTCTCGATACAAATCCGGAACGCTATGCAAGAAGTACTGAAATAGCATCCAGTGCCCAGGCTCATCCGGTCCAGGTAAGAAGAGTACTGAGCGTTCTTAGAGACTGTGGATATGTTGAATCCAAAGAAGGTATCGGCGGCGGCTTTTCTTTAATAGGAGATCCGCGCCGGATCAATTTATGGGATATCTATCAAGTAACGGCCGAAGGCACGCTGCGGTTCAAGAGAGCAGAAGAAAACGTATCCTACTCGTTTCATTCCTCCACGAATTCCCTTCTTTCCATCATTTTCATTGATGCCGAAGAGCATTTAGGAGACTTCTTAAAAAATTATACGATTGCTGATTTATCCGATCTGCTGGATAAAAGCAGATAAGTTGACGGTGCCTTACCCCAGTACGGTACAATGAGTAAAGATTCACCGCATTCCCTATAAGGACCCGAAGACAAGGCGCTCTCTATTTTTATAGATATCCTTTGAGGAGGTTTACAGAATGCTCACAAGAAAAGATGCGCTTCAATATGGCGATTGGGTAAAAGCTGTTACAAATAACGATGAGCTGATTTTTGGATATGTGGATCATGTTAATTCATTAAATGAAACGGTAACTCTTGTTGTTGTATCTTCCGATAACAAAGCATCCATCGGCCGTAAGATAGCCCTCATTCAGCAGAAAGTAACGAAACTCGAAAACGCAGGCCTCGATTATGAAGCCGGTCTGCTCAATATGATAGATCTGGCACTCGAATCCAATGACAAACCCTGGTTCATGGAGCTGACCGCTTCTCTTTACAAGCTCCAGCAGCGGGATCCTTCTTCTTCCGGCCTGCTGCTGCTTGAGTCCAATCCAAATAACAATACGCAGAGCAATAACTCATAGACGTATAAAAGCTCCGTTTCTTTTGAAAAGAAACGGAGCTTTTTTATGCTTTTTTTCGTTCTTCCAGCATTTTTAGCATATTGTCTATGCCAATGATGCTGGAAAAAAGAATAACGGATCCCAATACCAGATAGAGAGCGTTTCTCTCTGTTGTAAGAATACCGCTCAGCAGAAGACCAAGCAGCACAATGGAAAAAAGAAACAGGATGCTATGACACACACATACAGCTGTAAACCGTGCTTTTGATAGTTCCATAAGCCCCCCCTTGTTCCGAGCTTCTTTTACTATATCACGTTTTCCTTATTTTCCCGTATGGCTTTTTGCCGCTTCTGTCACAATTCCATGTTCTCTCATGTAGGCATTCAGCTCATAGGTATCCTGATATTCGCTTAAAAATCCGATATGTCCGTCGGGTCGGATAAAGCAGAGCGCGTCTTCGACCAGCCCCGCCTTGGATGCGCGTTTATCCCATGGCCATTCAAACAAAGAAATGTGATGCCGGGACGCATATTCCTTCATGGAGGCACTGGCTTCACCGTATATATGAAGCTGCCAGTCCATTTCATTCAGCGCATCATAATTATAGCCCGTATATGGCAGGCGCTGGCCTGCATACAGTCTGTTTTTTTGGCCGTAGCTCAGTTCGCTTTTTTTATAATTCACACGAATCTGCGAAAGAATATTAAATACCACCCGCCGGATAAAGCTGGAATAATTCAATAAAGGAATGCCGGCCGGAATAATATTTTTACGAAGCAGTTTGCTTGGTTTGTCTTTCGCAACGATCCGCGTAAACGCACGATCCGTGCTGGCTACAAGTACTTTGGCAAAGTCACGCCGCTCCGGGCTGTACGTATCCAGCACAGACGGATCCGCCCGCTCCTGAATCACCGAGGCCAGCTTCCAGCCCAGATTGACCGCATCGCCAATCCCGGTATTCATGCCCTGGCCGCCGGCGGGACTGTGTATGTGCGCTGCATCCCCTGCCAGAAACACACGCCCCTGTTGAAAATGTTCTGCCACACGATGATGAACACTGTACGTCGAATACCAGTTCACTTTATCAATCCGTACTTTAAAAGCAGATTCCAAAAACGGTTTAATATCTTCAAACGACGTCTTTCCCTGATTTTGCAGGTCCCTCGGTATAATGCTGATTAATCTGGTCGTTTTACTGCTTCGAACCGGCATGAAAATGGCAAACTCGTCCCCGCTGAAGCACATATTCATGCTTCTCGAACTAATCGCTTCCCCCTCCCCTTCAATATCAATGACACAGAAGATCTGGGGGTAGGTGCCTCCTGTAAAGTCGACATCCAGTTCTGTCCGCACGATACTGGATGCGCCGTCACAGCCGACAAGATAAGAGCTTTGAATTTCTTCGGTACGGCCTTCTTTTTTGACTACAGCCATCGCCCCTGTTTCATTATGGGAAAATGATACGAGTTCCGTTTCCCAGTCTATTTCCACTCCCTGCGCTTTCAGTTTGCTGATCAGAAATGCTTCATGGTCATCCTGGGGATAGGTCAGCACAAATGGATAAGGGCTCAAATCTCCGCCCAGTAACTGAAAATTAACCGCTGCTTTTTCTTCTCCTTCCACCCGCACGAGAATATTGTCGAGTTTAATCCCATTGTCTATTACTTCCTGGTCAATGCCGAACTGCCGGTAAAACTCCAGCGTTCTCGGCACAACTGCCATCGCTCTGGACGCCTGGCCGGGGCCGCTGTCTTTTGCAATAATGCGAAACGGTATATGATAACGGGAAAGCTCGAGCGCCAGCGTGAGTCCGGTAGGCCCTGCCCCGATTATAATAACTTCCTGCTTGTCCATAAGTATGCCCTTCCTTTCCGTACTTCCTGATGTCTTTTATACAGCCCTTTTTACGACTATACCCTTCAGCGCCTATAATCCTGCATTCATTTTAAAAAGATTGCTTTCCTCCCTCAGAAGCACCTCTTTCTGCCCGGGAAAAATTACCTCTTTCTGTAATAAATAAGCACTAATTACAGACTGGGACTTTTCAATTCCTTCATATAAAGGTAGTATTTTACACATGGTCCTTCTTTCTCTGCATACATAAGCTATTCCAGCCCCAGGAGATTATCCTACCGCAGAGAATCAGAAGAAACTACCATCAAAAAAGGAGCGATGTATGACTAGAAAACAGACAGCCGCTTTTATGATTTTTGCTTTGGCTGTTACAAGTCTGCTGCTTTTCTTTTCCCCTTTTCAGGAACAAAGAGAAGCCGATGCAAACGAAATAAGCCAGACAGGAATTATCAGCGGAGTAGAAAACAGCCTGAATGTCCGCTCCGGCGCTAATGCTTCCTCAGAGGTACGGGGATGGCTGCCTAATGGCACTACGATTGAAATTGAGGATATTGTAGGAGACTGGGCGCTTATTTATTTCAACGATACATATGGGTATGTCAGCATGAACTACGTTGATCTAAATGAACCTTCCGCCGGCTCTGGAGACCGTACCGGCCAGTATCAAGGCACGGTCACTGGAGTAAACAACAGTCTGAACGTCCGCTCCGGCGCCAATGCCTCTTCTGAAATCCGCGGTTCGCTGCCTAACGGCACAACTGTCGAGGTAGAAGACACGGTTGGCAACTGGGCGCTTATCTACTTTAATGACACGTATGGCTATGTGAGCCTCAATTACCTTTCAGTTGTAGAAAGCAGCACTCCTGCACCCGTTACACCTCCGGCTGGAAGCGGAAACCCGCTTGCTGGTGAGACAATCGCCATTGACCCTGGTCACGGCGGTAGTGATCCCGGCGCAGTCGGAAACGGCCTGCAGGAAAAAGACGTGGTGCTTGATATCGGCCAGCGCGTGCAGCAGAAATTAAATGCTGCCGGATCCAACGTTGTCATGACGAGAAGTACAGATGTATACGTGGGACTTGAAGAACGTGCCCGTATCGCTAACGCGGCAAGTGCTGACAGTTTTGTGAGCATTCATGCCAATGCCTTTAACGGTGCTGCTTCCGGTACGGAAACATTCCATTATACCGGCAGCCAGGATGGTGCAGAGCTTGCCGCCCTGATTCAGGAAGAAATGGTTAGGACTCTGGGAACAGCTGACCGCGGCAGCAAAGAGGCAAACTATTCTGTTATCCGGAACACGTCAATGCCGGCTGTTCTTGCCGAAGTAGCTTTCATCGATGAGCCGTCTGATGCGGAGAAACTTCGTTCCAGTGCTTTTCGTGAAGCTGCAGCCAACGCTATTGTAAGAGGATTGGAACGCTACTACAGCTAACATAGCACCATACAGCCTTTCCCTTTCATCATTTTTTAACCAAACGCTTTTGACTATCTCTTTTGATAGTCAGAGGCGTTTTTTTATTTTCAGATGGTTTTCCAAAAAGTTTTTATTCTTTTTGTTCTATATAAGGTTTTATTAATTGTATTTTGTTCGTTAAAATAGATATAATGAACGCGTGCCTAATCAGCGGCTACATTAAACTAGCAAGGGAGCGGTCTATATACTTAAAAGTAAATGGTTACGAACAGGACTCATTCTGGCTGCCCTGCTTGCTGCCGTAATCGGTGTTTTCCGCCTTGCCGATTATTTGGATAACAGCGCAGAGGTATGGCTTACTACAGGCGACGAGCAGAACCTGCTTGATGAACAGGCGGAAGAAGAATTCCAGCCGGACGAAGAAATGCCGGAGGCTCCTCTAACCGTCGAAGTAGACCCGGAAACAACTTATCAGGAGATGGAAGGCTTTGGCATGGCTGTAACCGGGTCGTCTGCCTATTTAATTAACAATGTCCTGACGCCGGAACAAAAAGACGAGCTGCTGGATGATATTTTTACCGATGATGGCATCAACCTGAATTTCATTCGTCATTCCATCGGAGCCTCGGACTATTCTGTAGACGAAAACGGCGATCCTCTCAGCTATTCCTACAATGACATAGAGGAAGGCGGCACCGATTACGACCTGGACAACTTCACCATTGAACCGGACCGGGAAGTATGGTCTCTTCTTGGGGAAATTCAGGAGAAAAATGAAGACACCTTCATCCTCGGTTCTCCCTGGTCCGCCCCGCCTTGGATGAAAGAAGAATACACGTTTAATGGGTCTTTCCTTGATTACACGGATCCTGCCATATATGAGACATACGCCGATTATTTTGTACAGTACATTCAGGCCTATGAAGAGGAAGGCGTCGAAATAGATGCGGTGGCGGTGCAGAATGAGCCGGAATATACGTCAGAGGAATACCCGACGATGAGCATGAACGGCATCGAACAGCGTAATTTCATTATGGATCACTTAGGTCCTGCTTTTGAAGAAAGTAATATTGAAACAGACATTATTGCCTTTGACCACAACTGGGATACCGGGCTTGATTATGCCAATGCAGTACTGGGCGATGAGCAGGCCAATAATTACACGGCCGGAACTGCCTTTCACTGCTACGGCGGAGAGCCTGATGCAATGACCGATGTGCACGAAGCATATCCGAATAAGCACATTTATGTAACAGAATGCAGCGGCGGCGGCTGGAATACGGATTTTGGAGAAAATCTCAGTTGGAACATGACCAATATGCTGATCGGCGGCACAAGAAACTATGCCGAAAGTGTCCAGTTCTGGAACCTGGCGCTCGATCCTTCCGATGGTCCACAAAACGGCGGGTGCCCCGACTGCCGTGGGGTTGTTACCATTGACCCTGATACGGGAGAAGTGACAGAAAACGTCGAATATTATACGCTCGGCCACGCCAGTAAATTTCTCGAATCCGGAGCGGTCCGCATCGATTCCACTCACTATGCCGATGAGATTGAAACAGTGGCCTTTGAAAACCCGGACGGTTCACACGTTTTAATTGCCGCCAATCTCAGCGCCGAGGAGCAGGAGTTTAAAGTAAAAGAAGGCGATGAATCCTTTATGTACTCCCTTCCTGCTGAATCAGCTGTTACGTTTACGTGGTAACCGTGTATCAATCGGTAAAACAGGAAGACCCTCCCACATGTGGGAGGGTCTTCTTTTGTATATCCCGGCATTATCTCTTGTGACGGAATAAATACATCGTGAGCGGGGCAAAAACAGCCGTCAGCAGAAGAGAAACGAGCAGTACCCATCCAATGTCCTGAATCGTTGCAGAGCCGTGCATAAGCCCCCTGATCGCTGTAACGAGAAGAGAGATAGGATTCCACTCGACAAATCCATGGAGCCAGCTTGGAAGAGTCTGCGGATCCACGAATACGTTGCTGACAAAGGTGAGCGGGAACAAAAACATCATGCTGATCATCATGAGGGACTTTTCCGACCTCATAATAATGCCGAGCGCGGTCCATATCCAGGAAAAGCTGAAGGAAAATACGAGCAGCAGTCCTACTGAAGCGATTACTCCGACAGGCCCGCCTTCAGGCCGGAAACCAAGAAGCAGGCCAAGAGAGATCATAATGAATGCTGCCATTGAATACCGAACCATATCTACCGCGAGCGCTCCTACCAGCAGAGCCGGCCTCCAGATCGGGAGTGTCCGAAATCGGTCGAACACCCCTTTCACAATATCTTTGTTCAGATCCATTCCGGTATACATGGTAATCATTGTAACCGTCATAACGAGAATACCCGGCAGCAGAAACTGCAGGTAGTCTCCTGTCGAGCCCGCAATAGCCCCTCCGAATAAATATGTGAACATTAATAGAAAGATAACCGGAAAGGCGGTTACATCAAACAATTGTTCCGGTACGTGCTTAATTTTTAAAAGCGCCCTCCATCCAAATGTAATAGATGCAGACAGGGCCCCCGCCCGTCTGTCCAGGTTTTTTTCCTGCGTAATAGAATCCCGGAGCGACTCCTGTGCGGTAGAGGAAATAGAAGAAACCGGCGTTTTCATTGGTTTATACCTTCTTTCTTCGTTTTATCACCCACTGCTTCTCCGGTCAGCGCCAGAAATACTTCATCAAGCGTCGGATTACCGAAGGAAAAATCAATAACTTCAATGCCAGCCTGTGCTAATATTTCCAGCACAGCAATGCCCTCGTTTGCATGAGATGTTCTGAATGTAAGAGATGCGGCCTCTGACTGGGACTGCAGGACAGCTGGAAGCTGCTTTTTAATAAGCAGTCCCCCTTTAATGCACGTCCCTTCATCAGAAAACTGAATGGTCAGTGCTCCGGCTCCAACAGACGCTTTCAATTCTCTGCTTGTTCCTTCTGCAATAATTTTCCCCTCGTCAATAACCGCAATCCGTTCTGCAAGCTGATCGGCCTCATCTAAATACTGCGTGGTCAACAGAACTGTTGTGCCGCTGTCTGCGAGCGTCCGGATAATATCCCATACCTGGTTTCTGCTTCTAGGGTCCAGGCCGGTCGTTGGCTCATCAAGAAACAATATTTCCGGTGCCACGATAATACTCGCTGCCACATCAAGACGCCTGCGCATGCCGCCGGAATAATTTTTCACCTGTTGTTTAGCAGCGTCTTTGAGACCAAATGCCGTTAGCAGCTCCATCGCCCGGCTCTTTGCCTCTCTCCATGAGAAACCAAGGAGTCTCGCGACCATGACCAGGTTTTCAAGTCCGGTGAGGTCCTCGTCTACAGATGCAAACTGTCCGGTCAGGCTGATTTTCCCGCGAATGTGGTGGGCGTCTTTTTTTAGATCGTATCCGAGAATGGAGGCAGAGCCGCTGCTTGGTTCAAGCAGTGTAGCAAGCATCCGGATCGTCGTCGTTTTTCCGGCTCCGTTCGGTCCGAGAAAACCATATACCGACCCTTTTGGAATAGACAAATCCACGCCGTCCACCGCAGCCTTGCTGCCAAAACGTTTGACCAGCCCTTTCGCTTTAATGGCAATCTCATTGTCCGCTTCCTGCCGGTTCATTGTAACCCTCCTTATTTAGTTTTAATATTCTGAATATTAAAACGCCACGTCTACTTTTATAGTCTTCTGCAGCTACTGATTAAGTATATTATACATCTATTTTATACGAACATACGTTTGATTTCAAGGTTTATTTTATAAAAATAAAAAAGACTCCTGCGGACAGAAGTCTAAAATAGTTATTTGTTTTGAACCTGCCTACCAGCGCACGTTATCGAGTGCCTGCAGCAGTCCGGTTTTTTCCTGTTCGGTAATGTTCCAGGTCATCAGCTCTTTTTTTAATTCAGCCGTTTTCCCGGAGCCGCGCACCATGCCATTCATTCTTGCGGCAACGGTGGAATCGGTCAGCTGCTGAGCCGTCGGATACACCGCTTCAAGTGCTTTTACGGCTCGTGGAAAACGCTTCAAAAAATACTTTTGATGGTAATCTTCTGCCTGATAAAAGGTGGAGGTCTTCTGAAATTCCGTTTTTATGGGGCCTCCGAGCTTTTTTTCCCATTTATCTTTAGATGCCATCGCCGTTTCATACTGTTGTTGGCTGCTGTAGACCAAAAGGGACATGTACTGGCGGTCGCGGAACAGACTTTTTTTCCGCGGGTTGTGACTGCTCCAGAACATGTTTAACAGGTCTTCATAGCTCAGAAAAGCAGGATCGTATTCTATCAGCAGTGATTCTGTATGGTCTCCCATCCTCCGGTAGGTTGGCTCTTCTTTTGTGCCTCCGGTATAGCCTGCTCTCGTTTTAACTACTCCATTAAGCTGCCCAAACTGGGCATCGGGTCCCCAGAATCAGCCCAGGCCAAAAATCGCCTGTTCCGTCGTAAGGCCCAATCGATCCTGCGGTGATCGGTTATTTTCCTGCATGTGTGCCACACCTTCTTTCTTTTATCTTCTTTTTAGTGTAAACGAGAAAATGGCCCAGGGCAAAAGGAAGGCGCTGGTCAAGCCAGGGGAACTCTTGCTATAATTGATAAGATTGCACGATTCTATAAAAGAGGTGTTTACCATGAAAGGTTCCACAGCTTTTAAGCTTAAGATTGTCTGGCTTGTGCTGCTGTTTATTCTTTGTATTGTGTTGGCTTTTATTCATTTTATAGCCGGCAATATTCTCTGGGGAAGTTTATTAATTCTTGCAGCTTTATTTCCGCTGACAAATCTTATTCTCCGTGTTATCAGCTATCAGAAGCATAAGAGCACCCGTTAGCATTTACCGTCTGTATTTAGTGCAGGACGCAGAGAACCGCCCTCCAACAGGAAGGCGGTTCTTTTTGGCATCAGCCGGTGTTTCTCAGCCCTGCAGCAATACCGCTGATAGTCAGCAGCATTTCTGTAAGCAGTTCTTCCGACTGTTCCTCTTCTTCGCGCATGATCTTAATAAGCTCCACCTGCAGGAAGTTCAGGGGATCCACATACGGATTTCTTCTCCAAACGGATTCTTGAATGTTTGGCGTATGGTCAAGCAGTTCCTCTTTGCTCGTAATTTCAAGAAGAATGCGCCGTGTTTTATTGTATTCTTCTGTAATATCATTAAAAATTCGATCGGCAATTTTTTGGTCGTTTACTAACTTGGCATATTCTTTTGCTGTATTAATATCAGCTTTCATTAATGCCATCTGCAGGTTGTTTACCGTTGATTGGAAAAACGGCCATTCCTGATACATTTTCTTCAGCAGCTCCAAATTACCGTCATTTTCTTCTGCGAATGCATGAAGACCTGTTCCTGCCGCGTACCAGGCCGGAATCAGCTGCCTGCTTTGCGTCCAGGCGAATACCCATGGAATGGCACGGAGATCTTCAAATTTACTGCTGTTTTTCCGGCTCATGGGACGGGATCCGATATTAAGGGCTCCAAGCCCGTTAAGCGGAGTGGCTTCGTTGAAATAGGTAAGAAAATCCGGATCGCCGAAGACAAGTGACTGGTATTTTTTCAAAGAGTAGCTGGATACGCGTTCCATCGCATCCTCCCATGTACTGTCTCTGTGGTTGGCCCGCTCTGACGCCTGGGATGTTTTTGCCGTGGATTCCAGCAGCGCCGATGCACCCTGTTCCAGACTTCTGTAGGCAATGTCTTCAAGCAGATAGCGCGAGCTCAGCACTTCGCCCTGCTCTGTAATTTTCACTCCGTCGCCCAACGTTTCTGCCGGCTGGGATAAAATACTGCGGTTTAACGGGCCGCCTCCGCGTCCTAGCGAACCGCCGCGGCCATGGAAGAACTTAAGGCCGATGTCATAGTCTTTAGCGACATCATGGATCTCCTGCTGCGCTTTAAACAACTTCCAATTGGCTGTCATCGTTCCTCCGTCTTTGCTTCCGTCAGAGTACCCGAGCATTACTTCCTGGTGATTTCCTCTGACTTCCAGATGCTTTCGGTAAACGTCCATTTCAAACATCTGTTTCATGATGGCCGGTCCGGCCACCAGGTCATCGATTGTTTCCAGCAGCGGCGCCACGTGGAGTCCGCTTCTTACTGTGCCGTCCGGAAGCTGGGCATATATGCCGGCTTCTTTGGCGAGCACAAGTACTTCCAGAATATCGCTTGCGGATTCTGCCATGCTGATGAGATATACTTCAACCGAACGGGGTCCGAATTCTTCGTGGGCCTGTTTGATCATTGTGAAGACTTTCAGCACTTCCTGTGTTTCCTTGGAATAGCTGTCTTTAGATAGCAGAAGCGGACGCGGATCGTTCAGTGCCTTTTCCAGCACTGCTGTTTTCTCTGCTTCTTCGAGTCCTGCATAATCCTCTGCGATGTGAACAGCTTTTAATACTTCTGCCAGCGCCGACTCATGCTCTCCGCTGTGGTTTCTAATATCAAGCGAGGCCAGGTGAAAACCAAACAACTGCACCTGCCTGATCAGCTTTCTAATCATCTTCAGACGGTGGTGCGATGGCTGGTGTTTTTCAACGCTTTGTTTAATTGTGTCCAGGTCGGCTTCCAGTTCTTCGGAATGCTCGTACCCTGCTTCAGATACTCCTGTTTCACTCAGGCGTTTTAAAATGACGGCAAACTTGCGGCGGTAGACTTCTGACGCTACCGGCCAGATTTCCTCCGGCTGCATATAGGTATCTTCTTCTTTGCCTACCTGCAGGACGAGAGATTCATCAATCGTTGTACGCGTCGTAGAATGGCTGAAGCGTCTCATAGATTCTTCGATTACTTTTTTGTACTTTTTCAATACAAGCTCACGCTGTCTTGTTAAGGTTTCCCACGTAATTTCAGGCGTTACGTTTGGATTGCCGTCCCGGTCTCCGCCGATCCAGGAGCCGAACGTAAGAAAGTTAGGCACTTTCCACTGTTGGTCCGGATAATGTTCTTCGAGCTGCTCTTCCAGCTCCTGGTGAATGTCCGGCAGGACTTCAAATAGTGTCTGATCAAAATAATAAAGGCCGTTTCGAACTTCATCCATAACAGTAGGCTTGCGGTGACGCAGCTCATCAGTCTGCCACAATGCCGTTACTTCGTTAAACAGGCTCTCATCCAGATTTTTGCGCTCCCGCTTTGTCAGGATAGGACTGTCCAGCTGCTGCAGAATAGTCGAAATACGCTTTTGGATTTCCAGCACCGTTCGTTTCGTTGCTTCTGTCGGGTGCGCTGTAATAATAAGCTCCAACGAAAGCTTTTGAAGAACGTCTTCAATCACGTCGGTGGAAATGTTGTTGTCCTTAATAGAAGTTACCGCTCCCTCAATGGAGAAAGGCTGAGCCACCCCATCGTCTTTGAGCTGATACTGGCGTCTTCTGCGGATCCGGTGATTCTGTTCAGCAATATTTACGAGGTTGAAGTATGTGGAAAATGCACGGATAACGTGCTGGCGCATCGGCGGCTTTAACCCGCTTATTTTTTGTTTTAATTCGTTATACGCTTCTTCATCAAAATTCTGGCGGAGGTCAATCGTGGATTTTCTAATCTCTTCCACCTGGTTGAACAGTGTGTCTCCTCCGTGATGCTTTAATATCTTCCCGAGAATGGTACCAAGTTTCTTTACATCATTTCGAAGTAAGGTGCTTTGATTATCTGTCTGTGTCATGGTCAATTTCCTCCTGGTTGATACGATCTTCACATCGTTTTTGGGTCATTATATGTCCCGCAAGGACGTTTTGCGACCCTTGTTTTTTATAAAAAGATACCCGCTTCAGCAGGTATCTATATATACTACCATCAAATATGCAAAATAATCAAAACTTTTTGTTCATATTAAACAAGATAGCAGTAGGCAGCCGGCGAAACAACGCCTGCCCGGCCTATTTGTTTTTTTTGTATTTGTTTAAAAACCAGACGAATACCGCGATAATGACTGCAAACATCGCAATCGTTATTAAAATAAACGTACCCGTCATATCCTGGTTTTCCGCTGGAGGAGCGGCCGCGGCCGCTTCCGGTCCAATTAAAAATAACATAACAATGGACGTAATCATAAAAAAAGCAGGCTTCATTTTTTCCCCTCACTTCCCTTTGTTTTTCATACTGCAGGCCAATATTAAGCGAAAATTCTTTTCCACCATGGTTTTTTTTCAGCAGCAGGGGCTTCGATCTGCTCGTCATCCACTTCAATTTCCTCTTTATGAATCGCATACGGTTTAGCAAGGACCAGCCCGACTTCCGTCACATTTTCCAGCGAAGACACATTGGTGTATTCCACCCCGTATTTACGGGAAATCTGCTGATAGCCTTTAAGAGCCTGGTAGCTCATTTTTCCATTTAACACAAGCGCTGCATCTTTATGCTTTTTCATTTCAGCTTCCACTTCCGGCCGGGTTCCCTTTTCCATAACCTGACTTTTAGTTAGTACAAGCAGAATGCGCTCCCGATATACACCCAGATATTGTCTCTTTTCATCAGGACGCAGCTCTTTTTTTCCATAAATACCTTCATTTAGTATTTCATTAACTTGTTTTCCAGCCATATTCTACCACTCCTATTTTATCTATACGCTTCTTTTCATTATACTACTATACTTGAATCTATGATAAAATAAGGAAAGATGAGACACCATTTTTTATGGTCGATATGAATGGAGGGGATTCAGATGCCTTCTGATGCTTTTATGTGGTTTATTATGGCATGGTCGGTTTTTTTAACGGTCTTTATGTTCATAGGCGGCTTTTTTATGTTCCGCAAATTTTTAAAGCGCTTTCCAAAAGAAGACGGCCGCTCTATTTTGGACTGGCAGGATTATTACCTCAAAGAAACGCGTCATTTATGGCCACAGTCCAAGAAGAATCTGCTTGAAGAACTTGTAGAGCCAGTCCCTGAATTATTCAGAGACATAGCGAGAGAACGGATTGCCGGCGAGATCGGCCGGATTGCTTTAGAAGAACGAGCCGAAACGATCGACGAGCCTCTGCTTATCCGCGGATATATTCTTGCTACCCCGAAGCGGGATCATAAATTCCTTCGTAAAAAATGCCGCGAAAAAAATATCGATTTAACCGAGTATGAACATTTATTTAAGCAAAAAGCTGCTTCCTCTGAATAACAGAGAAAGCAGCTTTTATTTAACCAGTTTTTTGGATAAAGGAGGCCCCGTCGTACCTATAGAAGCATGGTAACGCTTTTCTATTTCTTTAAAGCGGATCAGCATATAAATTCTCCACGGAATAATCATTCCAAAAGCCAATAAGTAAAACATGCCTCCAAGCTCCGCTACTTCAATCGAGTCTCCGATAATCAGCTTGAATATAACACGTGCAATCAACAGCCCAATTAAAATAAATGCAAAAGCTTTCGATCGTTTCATATAAATACGGCTGTTTCGTATTTCGAAGCTCGTCGTACGCATTAACAGGAAAGAAAAAATAATACCGACGGTAAGCGCTTCTATAATTTGAAGCGGCACCAGCCGGGCCGGCTCATAGACAAACATCAGCATTCCTGTAGACATAAAAAAAGGCGGAAGTATAATTTTCTTTATGCTGGCCGGCTTTTTTATCGCTCTCATTCGGATAAAGAGCGCTATCATTGCCATACAGGCCGCGCCGACGGTTGTTGCCAGTAAAGCTATATTCATTGCACTCACTCCCCTCCCCGAAGCCTGTTAAAGATGCCCGGGGCGAGCTGTAAACACTGATGCGCTTACAGCTATGTTTCTATTTTACAACGTGAAAACGCTATCTTGCAACGTTTGTTCTTCTATTTCGGGGTGTAGGCTTTTTCCTGCTGCAGTTTTCCCTGCTGCAGCTCATACATCGTCCGGTACAAGCCATTTTGCTTAAGGAGGGATTCATGATTGCCCTCTTCTTTTATCTCCCCCTGGTGCAGCACAATAATATGGTCTGCGTCTTTTATCGTGGAAAGCCGGTGGGCAATCATAATCGTCGTCCGCCCCTGTTTCATCCGATCCAGCGCCGTTTGAATATCCTGTTCCGTTTCGGAATCAATACTTGCCGTCGCTTCATCCAGCACAAGGATTTTCGGATCTTTCGCAATTGTTCTCGCGAACGTAATCAGCTGTTTTTCCCCGTTGGAAAAAGAGCTGCCCCGTTCTCCGACCGGCTCTTCATATGCCGCCGGGAGCTTCTCAATAAAAGGTGCCGCCTCTACTTTTTCTGCCGCCCGCTTCATGTCTTGTTCGCTTACGTTCGGGTCATGAAACATAATATTATCCTTTACCGTACCGCTGAATAGAAACGGGTCCTGCAGGACGAGCCCGATATTTCTGCGGATTTCTTTATTTCCGTATTCATGAATATTTCTTCCATCCACGGTGATCGATCCCTTCTGCGTATCGTAGAAACGAAGGAGCACCTGTACAATCGAACTTTTCCCGCTTCCCGTGTGTCCTACAATAGCCAGCGTTTCGCCTTTGTTCACCCGAAAGGAAATATCTTTGAGCACCGGGTTTCCCGGATCATAGCCAAATGACACATGGTCAAACCGCACGCTGCCTTCTTTTATGAACGTTTCCTCCCGGGCATGATCTGCTGCCGGCTCCATATCCTCTGTCCGGTCCAGGATCTGAAATACCCGGCCCGCCGATACAATCGCCTGCTGCTGTTTAGAGAGCTGCTGCATAATTTGGTTAACAGGCTCAAACAAACGGTCAATGTAATTAATAAACGCATACAGCACCCCAAGCTGTATGCTTCCCTCAAAAGAAGCCAGCCCGAAGTATGTCAGTACGAGGACAAGGGTGGCCACACTGATCAGGTCAATTGCCGGACGCAGCAGCAGACCGTCGAGCTTCATCGTCTGTACGGAAGACCGGCGGTGTTTTTCATTTATTTCTTCAAATTCACCGCGCATCCGCTTTTCCTGGCGAAACACCTGAATGATATTCATTCCTTGAATGGATTCGTTGATTTTTGCGTTCAGCATGCTTAACCGCCCGCTCATGGATCCAAAAAATACAGCACTTTTTTTCCGGTAGTAATATATTAAAACGAATATGATGGGAAACAGTGCCAGGCAGAGAAGAGCCAGCTGAACGTCCAGAATGGCCATTGCTATAAAGACGCCGATTAAAAACACTCCGTTATGAATAATGACGGCCAGCACTTCGACGTACATCTCCTTGACCGATTCCGTATCGTTTGTCAGCCTCGATATCAAACCGCCGGCTGCGGTCCGGTCAAAAAACCGCAGCCTGGATTGCTCTAATTTTTTAAAGACGTCAATCCGCAGCGTCCGGATGATCTGCAGGGCAATCCGCTGAAACCAGAAAATCTGGTAGTATCCGAGAACGACACCGAGCAGGTGAAGCACGGCGTAGCTTACCCCCAGAACTACGAGAGGGCCGGCCGGAAAGGTATTCTGGGTCAAATAGTCGTCAATAAATACTTTTACTAATATAGGACCAACCAGGTCAGCGCTTGTGCCAACCAGAAGGAAAAGAGCGGCAGCGGCCAGTTGTTTTTTATACGGCACAGCCGCTTTTAATAATCGTTTAAAAATGCTCCACTGTTCTTTGCTGCTTAATACTCTATCCTGGTGCTCCATCTTTTCCTCCCTTCTCCACTAAGCTTTCAAGCTGCTGCATGTCATACATATCAGCATACCAGCGGCGGTCCTTCATTAGTTGCTGATGCGTGCCCTTTTCTGTCTGCCGGCCATTTTCAAGCACTACAATCTGATCGGCATGTTTAATCGCACTCATGCGGTGCGATACAATCCACGTTGTTTTGTTCTGCCGCTCCCGCTGCAGGTGAGAGAGAATGGATTCTTCTGTTTTGGCGTCTACCGCCGAAAGCGAATCATCGAGGATAAGAATTTCCGGGTCTGTGATTAATGCCCGTGCAATCGCCAGCCGCTGTTTCTGGCCGCCTGAGAGCGTCACGCCCCGTTCGCCTACGATCGTGTCATACCCGTATTCCATACTCATAATATCATCGTGTACATGCGCTGTTTTCGCCGCATGTATAATGTCTTCCAGAGATGCTTCCGGCTTGGCAAATGATATGTTGTCGGCAATCGAAATCGAAAAGAGAAAATGATCCTGCGGCACATAGCCGAATGCCTGCCGGTACTGATCCAGATGGTAAGCGGAAGCCGGTGCGCCATCTATATTTATCCGGCTTAACGGATCCTCCATTTCCCGGAGCAGTAGTTTCAAAAGAGTCGTTTTCCCGCTTCCGGTACGCCCTGCAATGCCAACGGTGTCTCCCTTCTCTGCATGAAAAGCAATCTGCTGGAGCGCCGGCTGTTCGGCCTGCGGGTAGCTGCAGCGTTCTATATTTACATCAATGTTTCCTGTAGGGACCGTGTTATAAACGGCACGTTCATCCGTAATATCCTGTTTTTCTGCCAGCAGTGATTCAATCCGTCCATAGCTTGCCCGGCCACGCTCTACGATATTAAAAAGCAGTCCAAACGCAAGCATGGGCCACGTCAGCATGCCAAGATACACGGTAAAGCTTGTTAATTCACCGATCGTCAGGTCTCCTGCAATCACAAACCGTGCTCCGAAAAAAACGGCCAGAAAATAGGAAACCCCTACGACAAGTGATATTGTCGGTTCAAATAATGCATCCACTCTTGCGACGTTTTCATTTTTTTGCACAACTTTATCGGACTGCCGGGAAAAGGCCGCCACTTCGGCTTTCTCCTGTCCAAATGCTTTAGTGACCCGGATACCGGACACGCTTTCCTGCACTTTATTGTTCAACTCGGAAAAGGCTGCCTGGGCCTGGCCAAAGCGGTGATGCAGAATATTGCCGTAAATGCTCGTAGCAGCCGCCATCAACGGCATCGGCAGAAGACATAAAAGCGTCAGCTGCCAGCTGATCGTAAAAGCCATCGCGGCTATGACAAATCCGCCCATTGCAACAGAATCAACGAGCGTTAACACGCCAATGCCGGCCGTTTGTTCCACCGCCTTGATATCGTTTGTGGAGTGGGCCATTAAATCACCTGTCCGCCTTCTGTTGTAGAAGGAAGCACTCATTTTGGTGTAATGTTTATACAGCCGGCTTCTTAAAAGCCTGGCGAGGCGGATCGCCGCCCCAAAAATCATAATCCGCCATATGTAGCGGAATATATACATCAACACTCCTGCTCCGAGAAGCAGGACTGCCCAGTACTGTAAATCCCCAACTGTCAACGTGCCCTCGGCAATCTGGTCTACTACCCTTCCTGCCGCGTAGGGGGGAAGCAGAGACAGAGCGGATACGAGCATTAATATGCCGATCCCCACGCTGTATGCCAGCCATTCTTTTTTAAAAAACCATCGCAGCGACCAGAAGATCTGCATGTCTCTCCCTGCTTTCTTGTTCGTTTGTCTAATTGTTTATTATCATACGCCATTTCCCTTTTTGCCTTCAAGAAAGGAGCTGCGTAAAGCGCAGAAAAAGCATAAAAAAACGCTCTCTGTATTAGAGAGCGCTGCTATTATTTTTTTGCATTTTTCAACTCTTTTTTTGTTTCCTTTTTTGATTCTTTTGTATCCTGCTGACGCTGCATAGCCTTCATCATCTGATTAATTTTCTTCTGTGAAGGGTTCTGCCCCATCTGCATCATCATAACCCGCAGCATCTGTTCATTAATAGGCGGGTTTTTCTTTAAGTAGTTCATCATTGTTTTTCTGGCGATAAAAAAACCAAGCGCTGCCCCTGCGATTAAACACAGTACGCCGACGAGTACAAACCAAAGCCAATCCATTCCGGCACTTCCTCCTTCTATTTCTAGTGAACATCCTTTTTATCCTTCGTGGATACTGTAAGGACCTCTAACATTATACCTTACTAACAGGCGGATGAAAAGAGCCTCCCAGTGATTTGCTTCAATTTCCAGATCCGTAAAAAAAGAAGCCTGGATCTCGTCCAGGCTTTGCTTTTTATTTTTGAAGCAGGTCTTTTACAATAGATACTACATTTTCGGTTGTAAAGCCATACTCTTCCATAATTTTATCTCCAGGAGCAGAAGCTCCAAATTCATCAATTCCGAGAACGGCGCCTTCTGTGCCTACGTACTTGTACCAAGGCATTGTTGATCCCATTTCCATACCTAGAGCTGGTACTCCTTTTAACAGCACGCTGTCTCTGTAGCTTTGCGGCTGGCGGTCAAAAGCAAGAAAATCGGGCATACTTACTACGTTAGCCGCAATTCCTTCCTGCTCAAGTGCGGCTTTGGCATCCACTGCCAGCGCCACTTCCGAACCGGTAGCCAGAAGCTGCACTTCTGGTGAACCAACAGATTCTACGATATATGCGCCTTTAGCTACGCCCTCTTCCGCTCTTTCAGCAGAAGTTGACAGCGTAGGAAGACCTTGTCTGGTTAGAGACAGAACGGTTGGGCCGCCTGTGCTCTCCAATGCCACTTTCCAGGCCGCGGATGTTTCATTGCCGTCGGCTGGACGGATGACGTGAACGCCCGGGATTGCACGAAGAGCAGCGATTTGTTCAACGGGTTCATGTGTTGGGCCGTCTTCTCCGACTGCAATGCTGTCATGTGTGAACACATACGTTACAGGCAGATTCATTAATGCACTTAAGCGAAGTGCCGGACGAAGGTAATCAGAGAACACCAGGAACGTGGATGCATATGGGTGTACGCCGCCGTGCAGCTTAAGACCGTTAAGTGCAGAAGCCATGGCGAATTCTCTTACGCCAAACCAGATGTTACGTCCTTTGTAATTATCTTTTGTAAAATCTGTTTCTTCTTTAATTAATGTCTTATTGGAAGAAGCCAGGTCAGCCGAGCCGCCGAATAACGATGGCACGTGCTTGGAAATGGCCTGAAGCGCATCGCCTGAAGCAGCACGCGTAGCTACCTTTTCATTCGTATAGGCGGGAAGTTCTTTTTCCCATCCTTCAGGAAGCTCCCCTTTTAGCGCCTTAATGAATTGTTCAGCATCTTTTGGGTGCTTTTTCTGGTAATCCGTAAACAAATCGTTCCATTCTTTTTCTTTGCGGGCGCCTGCTGCTTTTTTCTCAGCGAAAAAGGCCGTTACTTCTGCCGGTACGTGGAATTCTTCTTCGTATTCCCACTTGTACATTCCTTTGGCCAATGTAATTTCTTCAGCGCCAAGCGGAGCACCGTGTGCTGCGTTGGTACCGCCTTTATTAGGAGAGCCGTAACCGATTGTCGTTTTGACTTCGATTAAAGTTGGCTTGCCTGCTTGCTTTGCTTCTTCAATTGCTTCTTTAATAGCTTTCGTATCATTGCCATCTTTTACGAGGATGGTGTGCCAGCCATATGCATCATAACGCTGCATGACATTTTCGGAAAATGACTGGTGCAGATCGCCATCGAGCGAAATATCGTTGGAATCATAAAGCACAATCAGGCGGTCCAGGTTCAGGTGACCGGCTAAAGAAGCGGACTCTGAACTGACCCCTTCCATGATATCCCCATCGCCGCATAGAACATATGTATAATGATCTACGAGCGGGAAGCTGCTTTTGTTGTAAGTAGCTGCCATATGGCGCTCTGCCATAGCCATGCCTGTTGCCATCGCAAGCCCCTGGCCAAGCGGACCGGTGGTGGCTTCAACGCCTGGTGTATGGCCGTATTCCGGGTGTCCCGGAGTTTTGCTTCCCCACTGTCTGAAGTTCTGAAGCTCTTCCAGAGAAAGGTCATAGCCGGTAAGATGAAGCAGGCTGTATAAAAGCATAGAGCCGTGTCCCGCGGATAGAACAAAACGGTCGCGGTTAAACCATTCCGGGTTGCCAGGATTATGATTCATGCACTCTGTCCACAAAGTAAAGGCCATTGGTGCCGCTCCCATAGGTAATCCCGGGTGACCGGAATTAGCCCGTTCAATGCTATCGATCGATAACGTACGAATCGTATTAATAGCTAAATTTTCTAATTGCGTCGCTGTAGTCTGCGCTGCCATAATCGTATTCTCCCCTTGTCTCTGTTTAGTAATTAACGTCCATCCATGAATAAATAATAAACGCTTTCTTTTTATTATACAAGAATCGCGGCGAAATACGTGGAATTTTTCTAAATCGTGCCGGCTTTCTTTTGACAGGCCGGATCTACCATCTCCGCTGTTTCTAATTCCTTTTGTTTAACGGAGTTGTAACCACGTTAAAAAGACCATCCTCTATTGTTTTAACGAAAATGGTCTTCCGGATTCCGCTCTTCGGGCAGCGGCTCATATACGAATATAATATCATTACGCCAGATGAAGAATATATTTGTGTGCCACGCTATCTGGAGCGGTACACTTTACGTTCTTTCTTTGATCGGTCCAGCTTATCGGGGGTAACGTCAGCGCCTTCAGGATCCACTACTTTAACCGAATGAAGCTGGTCTTTAAATGACGAACGGAAACTCTGCAGGTATTCTTCTCTCAGTTCGTGCTGTTCTATGCTCTCAGACTCCGTCAGGCCGGTTGTCTTCGCGCGCTGGGACAGCTCATTAATGCGTGCAATTTTGTCTTGGGATAACATGATATTCCCCCCTTTTATGTTCGTTTCCATGAATATCCTTCTATATTAATGGTACTTATATACCCGCTTTTATGCAAACGGAACCATCTTTGTTCTGGAGGGATAGGAAGGTATAGGGCCTCATCAAAGGCGCTCAGCCTTCACTACGACTGTTCATCTTCTTTTTTCATATGCTCCCGGTAGCGCCGGTGCACCGTGGCTTTAGATACATCGTATCCGAGTCCGCGCAGGGTCGCGGCAATATCATAAAAGGGAAGGTCCCGCTGACGGAGCCTGATGATCTCTTCTATCGGCACTTCTTTTTTTACACGCTCTCCCTGGCCCCGGTTTTTTAAATTCTTATCGGGGCGGTAGCCATTTTCTACTGCCCGCTTCATTCCGCGCTTGATCTTAAAATTATGCAGCCTGCGCTGATGCTCCTCCACGATGGAGAGTATATCAATCAGCATACTGTCTGACTCAGATAATTCAAGCACGCCGTTTTCCCGGACTGAATAAATTGTTACTCCACTTTTGTGGAGGGCGTGAAGGACCGCTACTTTTGCATGGCCTCTTCCAAGTCTCGTATCATCCTGCACGCACAAAATAGAAGCCTTTCCTGACGAAAAGTCTTCAAGCATCTCCAGCAGCCCTTCTCTTTCCATAGAATAGCCGCTCTGTTCTTCTTTGATTGTTTTATAAATAGGCAGATTGTTTCTCTTGGCAAGAGATGTCAATTCCTCCACCTGCCGCTCCAGAGAAGTCTGCTGTTCTTTCTTTTCGGTACTCACCCTGCAGTAGATAATGCACTTCTCCATCGTCCCACTTCACCTTCTGATTACTTTCATTAGTCCAGGGTATAATTCACCCATTGATAGGCGGTTAATTCCTGTTCGATCTGAAGCTCTTCTGCTTCCTCCGTTATATCGTCTTCATAAACAAAACCTGCTTCTGCATCTGGTGCATTAATCTGGACGGCTATAATTAGAAATAAAATTGATGCTGCAAATAGTAATAATATCATCCATTCCTGCATCGTTACATTCGTTATTTTTGAAATCATTGTAATTCCCCCGTTTTTAAGAATGTGCGTTCCCTTTTTTAAAAGTATAATAAGAACTTCTGTTCCCGTCAAGTAAAATTAGAACGGATGTTTGCATGTTCGTATTATTCATGATACAATTTTTTAAAATAACATTACACGCACAGGAGGTGCCGGGACTTTGACTAAATTATCAAAACGACAAGAACAAATACTTGACTATATAAAAGGGGAAGTACGTCTAAAAGGCTATCCCCCGTCTGTCCGGGAAATCGGAGAAGCTGTGGGACTCGCTTCCAGTTCTACCGTGCACGGACATTTATCCAGGCTTGAAAGCAAAGGTTTTATTCGACGCGATCCTACTAAACCAAGAGCAATAGAGGTGCTGTCTTTTGAAGATGCACCGCCTGAAATATCCGAAAGCTCTGCTGTGTACGTTCCGATGCTCGGTAAAGTTACAGCCGGTGAACCCATTACAGCTATCGAAAACATAGAGGAATACATTCCTCTTCCGGAACGTATGGTGGCAAATGAACATGAGAATGTTTTTGTCCTTACTATTCAGGGGGAAAGTATGATTGAAGCCGGTATTTACGATAAAGACCTGGTTATTGTCAGACAGCAGCAGACAGCAAACAACGGAGACATTATTGTAGCAATGACCGAAGAGCTCGAAGCGACCGTAAAGCGTTTTTACAGGGAGAGCGGTTATATCCGCCTGCAGCCTGAAAATGCAGCCATGGACCCTATTATTCTTGATGACTGTACTGTTCTTGGTAAAGTCATCGGCGTTTTCCGCACCATTCATTAACGAATAGAAAACGGCTTTCTTCATTATTGAAGAAAGCCGTTTTTTCATTGAGAGGTTTTGAAAAAACCTGTTGTGGTATACAAATATATAATTAAATACAGCTATGATCATGGAAAGGAGATAAGCCATTGCTCTATATTAAATGCCATTCATGCGGCAAAGAAACAAAAGCAGAGGTGCAGATGCCGGCTTCTGATCTAAGCGATGCTGCTATTGATCAGGAATACCAGAATTGCCCTCAGTGCGGCAGTCCTATTAAGCTGCTTGCCGATGATATATACGAAAAATAGAATGCCCACTGGGTATTCTATTTTTATTTGCTTCTTTTTTTCTATTGTTCACCAGTTAGTCATTTTTTTCGCTGTTTTGTCACTTTTTAGACATTGATTTCACGTCTCTAATGCGGTTTAATAGGAATAAGGCAAACAACGCTCACTATTTCACAAGAGCGGAATCTATACTAATCAGGAGATGTTGAAATGGCTGCATCTAATATAATGGAACGTGTATTTAACAGTACATTATTTATCGGCGTAATTTCCGCTGTGCTTGCTAACTTAATTTTGATCGATATTCTCCATTTTCAGGAGACTCTCGCTCTTACTATACTGGTTCTGGTGTTCATTTTTCTTCTTGTATTTACCGCAGTAAAATCTATCTTTTTTCTATTTCTTGATGTCGTAAGGCATTAAAAAAGCGTCCCCTGCAGGGAACGCTTTTTTTTATTCTTCTGGTTCTGGTTCTTTTACCGGCTTGGTGTCTTCTCTTAAGTTAAACCCGGTTAATTCTTCATAAGAAGTGGTGCGATAGGTTTCATAATGCTTTTCTACTTCTTTATCAACATCTTTTTGAGAAAGTACATTATGACGTAGAATAAGATCCCATAAAATTTTGTTTCTTGCCTGCTCGATAGAAAGCTGACTCGCTAAATCCATAATCATATCTTCTGTATTTCTTCCACTTACCATATTCGTTCCATCCCCTTTCCGTATGCCATTATCCTACAGTATACCGTATCCTTCAAGGGAGAGTCCTTGTCCCTTGTATTCCATCTTAAAATTGTGCGCTTTCTGCCTGGAGGTGCTTCAAATCGGTTCTTCCTGCTTCATCGTTTTGATATCCCGGGAACCGGGAAGAGAACAAAGAGACCATTTAAACAAAGGAGAGATACATGTGGATATTATTAAAAAGTTTGTTGACCATCATATGGACAAATATAAAGAAGGAAATACGTTTGAAGCCGATGACGCTTTTCGACGGGACCAAAAGGAAGTTGCTGATTCATTGGGCCTTAACCTGCAGGACCCGGCGGATGAACGATTATTCCGGTCATTTGAGAGTATGGTAAAAGATTACGCTAACGGCACTAACTCGTACGATGAAATTGAGCATAAAGCAGTTGAAATCCAAAAAAAATAATCATCTAAAGCTCTCACGCTTGAGAGCTTTTTTATTTTGTTACTTTTGTAACGACGGTATAATGCTCATCTGTATGCTTTATAACCTGCTGAATCTCCGCATGCTGGAATTCTTCGGCATACTCCAACATTAACTTTTCTATTTCGACTGGAAGAAACCCCGCATCTTTTAAAAAAAGATCATGGTATAACTCTTCTGTCATATTATCTCCCCGCTTTCTTGTTTTCTTCTTCTATTATAAAAGATTTTTTCTTCATATTCGCGGTTTTAAACCGATACATAGAAAAAGCTAATAAAATGCAACCTTTTTTAGGAAATATCGACTATAATAAAGTAAACTATTTACCATAATTATGAATATATAGATACAGGAGGACTAACGTGAAAAAATTTATAGTAGGAATTGCTATAGCCGGTATTATGGGCGCTGTCACTTCCTGCGGCATCGCCTGACAGCTGCCGGGTTTCCTGTCGTTCAGTCCGTATCCACCCTACATATTAGAAAGAGCCTGTTCCCTTAGGGGCACAGGCTCTTTTCTGCAGTATACGTATTAAATAAACAGGTTAATGTTGGACTCTTCTGCTTCTGCCAGGTAAGTAGCGACACCGGCGTAATCCAGTCCATCAATCAATTCTTCTTCTTTGAGTCCCATGACGTCCATAGACATTGTGCAGGCCACCATTTTTACATCCAGGTCCTGGGCCATTTCAATCATCTCTTTCAAAGAAGACACATTATGATTTTTCATCATTTTTTTCATCATTTTCGGTCCCATACCGCCAAAATTCATTTTCGACATAGCCAGTTTTTCCGGACCGCGCGGCATCATTTTTCCGAACATTTTTTCCATCATCGATTTATCACTGCCGCTGATGACGTTATCTTTCCGAAGCACGTTCAATCCCCAGAAAGTGAAAAACATCGTTACGTTCTTTCCCATTGCTGCAGCGCCTGTAGCGATAATAAAGCTGGCAATTGCTTTATCCAGGTCTCCATCAAATACGACCATTGTTGTTCCGTTTTTTGTTTCTTCCATTTTTTTATTCTCTCCTCTATCCTTTTTTGATCCAGAATGTAAATTCATTGTTTTCTTCTGCCTGCTCCAGTAACTCGTGGCCCGATGATTTGGTCCACGCCGGCAGATCTGCTTTGGCTCCCTTATCTGTTGAAACGATTTCCAGCACATCCCCTGTCTGCAGGGTATCCATTGCTTTTTTTGCTTTTACAACCGGCATTGGACATGCCAAGCCTTTGGCGTCTACAGTTTTAGTTGCATTCATAATAAACTCTCCTTCTAATTTATGATACCGCGCAGCGGTTCGGCCCAATTTCCATTTCTGTCTGGTCTTTCGGCTCCGGCTGTACTTTTCCCATGTTTGTCTGACGAATCTCCTCGTAGGCATTTGGCTGCGGAGGAAGGTTTTCGGTTACCATTTTGCGGAAGGCGGTCTCATCTGTCACCTGCAGTCCGGTATTCTCTTTGAACAGCACATGCAGCTGTTCCATTACTCTTCCGTGATCATCCATCTCTTCTTTTTTTGAAAAGTGGGCTGGCAGTACCCAAAGATCATCCTTTAATGTCTGATACGTTTCATAAAGTGATTTTCTCAGGTCTCCTACCCAGTCCTCTGCTTTTCCGGCAAGATCCGGACGGCCGATGGAATCTATGAATAAAATATCTCCTGTAAGCAGGTACTGATTATCAATAATCAAAGAGGTGCTGCCAATGGTATGGCCGGGGGAATACAGGGCTTGTACCGCTACCTCTGTTTTTCCTGCACGCAGCACATCGTTATTGTGCAGAGGCTGGTAGGAAAACGTTACTTCTCCAGCATCCGCTTCCGGGAGGTAATACACCGCTCCCGTTTGTTCCGCCAGCAGCCTGCCGCCGGAAATATGATCGGCATGCAGATGGGTGTCTACAGCATATTTAAGAACCGCATTTTTTTCTTTCAGGAAATTAGTGTATACATCAGTTAGACGCACAGGATCAATAATCACAGCTTCTCCTCCGGAAACTACCATGTAGGACAGGCAGCCTTTTCCAATCCGTACGAACTGATACAACTCGCCGCCGTCAGATAGATCGCCGACTTTAACCGGCTCCAGATGTTCACTCCACGTTTTCATTCCGCCCTCCAGGTAATACACTTCCCGGTCTGCAGCTTCCACCAGCTGCTCAGCCACAAATTTAGAGGAGCCTTCTTTTGCGCAGACAACAATAACTGGTTTGTCCTCGGGTATCTGTGGAAGAATGGATTCAACTCCTTCCAGAAGGTCAAAATAAGGAGTATTCACTATTTCTACGTTTTTCCCTTCTACTTTCCAATCTTTAAACGCATCTTCGTTGCGAACATCTAAAATAAATATATCTTTTTTATTTATTACTATTTCTGCCAGTTCAGCAGCAGTCATTGCTTTCATAGCCATGCCTTTTTCCTCCTCTATTTATCTTCGGTCGGGCCATTCCAGCCGCTCATTCCCGGTTTTACGTTTTGTACTTTAGTAAATCCTTTTTCTTCCAGGGTATATGCTGCCATGCTGCTTCTATTACCGGTTCGGCACACAACATATATTTCATGCGAATGATTCAATTCGCCGGTTCTTTGTTCCAGTTCTCCCAATGGTATCGAAACCGCTCTTGGGATATGAGCAAATGAATACTCTGCCGGCTCTCTAACGTCCAGTACTGTAATATTGTCATTGTTTAGTGCTTCCTCGAGTTTTTCATTAGTTGCTTCGTTCGGATAAGGCTTGGTTTCTTTCACTTCAGCAGGATTGGCTTTTCTAACATAATGCAAAAGTACCTTTCCCTCTTCTTTGGATCCGATATATTCATGACCTGTCGTTTTAGCCCAGCCTTTCATATCGGCTAAAGAGCCACGGTCTGTAGCCTGAACTTCCATTACTTCACCTGCATTAATCGTATCCATCGCTTTTTTTGTTTTTACAATCGGCATGGGACAAGCGAGCCCTTTTGCATCTACTACTAAATTTACTTTCATTACATTTCCTCCTCTTATACTCTACGGGGTATTATTTATCCCAAAAAAATAAACCTATACCTGTATGGGTATATTACCAATAAAAAAATAAGTTGTCAACCTACTATAAAATATCCATCCAGATTTTAATCGCTGTTGCCAAAATGAGTAAAGCAAGGATCCATTGAAGAATCTTCGTGTTCATACGCTTTCCAACCATTACTCCAAGAGGTGCAGCAATTAAACTTGCAGCTACCATCACAGCGGCCGGACCCATTAGCACCTGATCAGTGGCAATTTTTCCGACGGTCGCACCGATGGAGGATATAAATGTAATCGCCAGAGACGTTGCTATCGTCATTCGCGTTGGAATCTTCAGTACAACGAGAAGGATAGGAACCAGAATAAACGCTCCGGCTGCACCGACAATCCCTGCTCCTATCCCAACCAGAAAAGCAGAACCTGCAGCGACCGGCTTATTAAACGTTACCAGGTCATTCGGGGTATCGTCTTTTCCTTTTTTCGGAAGAAACATCATGATTACAGCCAGTGTCGCAAGAATGGCATATATCATATTCACACCGTTATTACTCATATAATTAGAGCCGACCGCGCCGATCAAACTTCCCGTCAAAATACTGATTCCCATATAGAAAATAAGGGATTTATTTAAATACCCACCTTTTCTATACGCCCAGACGCCGCCTATTGTAGCAAAAAACACCTGGACGGCACTGATGCCGGCTACTTCATGAGCGGTAAATGCTGTAAGTCCCAATAGTGGCGGGATGTATAGCAGCATCGGATACTTTATTATAGAGCCGCCTATTCCTACCATGCCTGACACGAAAGAGCCGATAAAACCGATTAAAAATAGAATGAAAATAAAAAATACTGTTAGTTCCATGAAAAGCACCTCATCCGCTTCTTCCATTTCTATATTACCCCTATGGGTATATAAAAGACTAAAATTTTTTTATTTGCTTTTTCCTAATAACTGAACGGCTTCCTGTACAAATTCAGCTGTATCTTCGCCTTTTTCAATTTGGTCTCTAATACACTGCTCCAGATTTTCCGCTACAATAAAAGAAATAGCCCGGTCAATCGCAGATCTGGCTGCTGACAGCTGATAAACCACGTCTTTGCAGTCTTTCTCTTCACTCATCATGCGCTGTACGCCTCTTACCTGTCCTTCCACCCGCTTCAGGCGGTTCTTCATCTCTGTTGAATAATCCATATAGCTGCACCCTTTCTGTACTGTTTTCTTTTAATACCTTACGGGGTATATTATATAACGCTTATTTTCTTTTCGTCAACTATTTATTCATTCTTTTTTTATAGTCGTTGTTTAAAAAAGCCGTTCCCTGTACGATTTCTTTAGGTATCTACGTATTAACAGAGCTTCTAAGTATGATATAGTGGAAAGAAACAGCGGTATATCA
Organism: Sinobaca sp. TMA16-18; assembly: GCF_059510535.1. Taxonomy (NCBI): domain Bacteria; kingdom Bacillati; phylum Bacillota; class Bacilli; order Caryophanales; family Sporolactobacillaceae; genus Sinobaca; species Sinobaca sp. TMA16-18. The sequence continues at coordinate 115,339 of NZ_JCAKFM010000001.1, forward strand.
CTAACCGTCTGCTGTTTTGCTTGTTAACCATCTACTACTGTACTCAAGTCATTGAGCCGGCAGTAAAATCAGGAGGGTCTTGTTATATGAGCGACTGGAAAGAACACGTATCAAAAGACGCACTGGAACGAAATATTCAAAAAATCAAAGAAAAAAATGAGATTTCTGATGAAAAATTAACAGAATGTATCGATCACTTATTCTCTATTTTTAATTCTGTTCGAGATGATATTAACGAACAGACAGATGTACAGGTGAACTATTTCCGGGAATACTATGAAGCGTCTTTCACCTTCGATCAGACCATTTTAAAAATCCGGATCGATACGACGAATAATCCAAGACGAAAAGCAGAAGCCTCTTTTTCCGTATACATCGATGATGCAAACTTCAGCCTGGGCCAGCCAAAATACGAAAGTGCTTATTTGGTGGATACCGCGAACTGCTTCTGGTCAGCAGATCCAAGCAGAAAAGTCGAGTTTACAAAAGAAATGGCCGACTCGGTATTTGAGCACATGCTCACCCCTTATATAGAAATGGATTAACAGGCTTGTTTCGTACCACTTAAAGTGTTTATAAATAGATAGTAAAACCCGGTCGCGCTGTGAACCAGTGCAGCCGGGTTTTTTTATTCATTTTATGCCGCAACGCATACTTTGACGTTTACTTTAGCTTCCACAAGGAAACAATGTAGTACTGCAGCGTTTAATTTGTATTGTATATTCGGCCCAGACACCCGTATTTATTATTGGTTATGACAAATACACACCAGGGGGGGTATAAAAATGAAACGAACAGGATGGATGGTACTGGCTTTTACTGTATTATTGGTCACTGCTGCCTGCGGCGAAGAAGAAGCACCGGAAGATCCACCGCCTGAAAACCCGGAAGTCGAAGAAGAAGCATAATAAAAATACAAAAAAACCTACAGCCAGTGAGGCTGTAGGTTTTCTGTTTATTAATAAGTCTGTAGGAACTGATCTCTTTCCCATGGGTGAACCTGCGTGCGGAACATATCCCACTCGATTTCTTTCGCTTCTGCGAAATGCTCGATTGCGTGTGGTCCAATAGCATTAACAAGAATATCATCTTCAAGAAGGCTGTTTACTGCCTCATTAAGGTCAGCCGGAAGATCTTCGATACCTTCCTGTCTGCGTTCTTCTTTGTTCATGATATAAATGTTGCGGTCCGTTGGTTCTGGTGCAACAAGCTTGCGCTTGATACCATCCAGGCCGGAAGCCAGCATTGCTGCGATAGCAAGGTATGGGTTCGCGGATGGGTCCGGGCTTCTTACTTCAATACGCGTGCTCAGGCCGCGTGAAGAAGGGATACGGACAAGCGGGCTTCTGTTACGTGCAGACCATGCAACGTAAACTGGTGCTTCAAATCCAGGAACAAGACGCTTGTACGAGTTAACAATTGGATTCGTTAACGCTGTAAAGCCCTGTGCGTGCTCAAGGATACCTGACATAAACTGCATAGCAGTTTCGCTTAGCTGGGAATCCGTTTTCTTATCAAAGAACACATTGTCTTTGCCTTTGAAAAGAGACATGTTCAAGTGCATACCAGAACCGTTTACACCAAAGAGCGGCTTAGGCATGAATGTAGCATGCAGGCCGTGCTTCCTGGCGATTGTTTTTACAACAAGCTTAAACGTCTGGATGTTGTCACACGTTGTAACGGCGTCAGCATATTTAAAGTCGATTTCGTGCTGTCCTGGTGCCACTTCGTGGTGGGAAGCTTCGATTTCAAAGCCCATTTCTTCCAGTTCAAGTACGATATCACGACGGCAGTTTTCACCAAGATCCGTTGGAGCAAGGTCAAAGTAACCGCCTTTATCGTTAAGCTCAAGCGTCGGCTCGCCTTTTTCATCATTTCTGAAAAGGAAGAACTCAGGCTCAGGCCCAATGTTAAAGTCAGTAAAGCCAAGCTGCTCTGCTTCTTTAAGTACACGCTTCAAAATACCGCGTGGGTCACCTGCGAAAGGTTTTGGCTCGTCGCCAGGTTTACCCGGCTCGTAGATGTCGCAGATAAGACGCGCTACTTTACCTTTTTCCGGTGTCCACGGGAAGATAACCCATGTGTCCAGATCCGGGTATAAGTACATATCGGATTCTTCGATGCGTACAAATCCTTCGATGGAAGAACCATCAAACATCATTTGGTTGTCTAGTGCTTTTGTAAGCTGATCCACGGGAATCTCCACGTTCTTGATAATCCCCTGTAAATCTGTAAACTGCAAGCGGATAAATTTTACGTTTTCGTCGTCTGCCATTTTCATGATATCTTTTTTCGAATAACTGTTAGCCATTTGTAGAAACTCCTCTCCTTCTTTGAACAAAAAATTATATAATCTTCTGCAGTGCAGAAGGTAAAACCGTGCTGCTAGTCAAAAAACCTCGATAGCTGCCCCTGAATCAAGGAGGGCCTTCCGTACTTGCCTGTGTGCATAAGCTCATTTTTTAAATGACGCCTCAGCTCCAGGTCGGTAAGGTCTCCATCTTTTCTTAAAGGAGCTCCGGCCGCTTTGTGCTCGCGGAGCAGAAAGATTTCCCGGATACCTTGAAGATTTACGCCCCGTTCAAGCAGGCTTTTAATTTCAAGGAGACGGTCCACGTCATTAAAAGAGAACAGGCGCTGATTTCCTTCTGTTCTGGATGGAAAAACCAATCCATATTCTTCGTAATAACGAATCTGCCTGGCGGACAGTTCCGTCAGTTTTTTGACAATACTAATGGGAAATAAAGGCATATTCCTTCTAATATGATCGTTCATCAGTAGGCCTCCTTCCCTAAGGAAGATAATCTCATCCTAACTGATGTTACTTTTATAGTCAAGTCCATGTAAGCTTTTTTCACATCAAAATTTTCTGAAAGTATGCCTTTTAGTCTTTGAGCACCAAAAGTTCTTTCTCCAGCAGGGTGGACAGAGCATGCTCCACAGCAATTTTCACATGGGAAAATGTCAGCCCGCCCTGCACGTAGGCCGTATATGGAGGCCGGATCGGTCCGTCTGCGCTCAGTTCGATGCTTGCCCCCTGTATAAACGTTCCGGCTGCCATAATGACGTCTGATGTATACCCCGGCATGTAGGCAGGCTGCGGGGTGACGCGGGCATCTACCGGAGATGCTTCCTGAATCGCCTGGCAGAACGTGATCATCTGCTCTTTAGAAGCAAACGTTGCTGACTGAATCAAATCGGTACGCTTCTTAGTGTAGGACGGGGTCGTCTGCATGCCGGCTTCTTCCAGCAGGGCAGCTGTATACAACGAGCCTTTCAACGCTTCGCCTACTACATGAGGCGCAAGAAAAAGCCCCTGAAACATTTCCTGCAGGCTGTACAGCGTCGGACCGCCCTCCATCCCTATACCCGGAGCAGCAAATCTTGATGCCGCTTTTTCAATTAAATCCTGCCGACCTGCTATATAACCGCCTGTTTTGACAATGCCGCCGCCGGGGTTTTTAATAAGCGAGCCCGCCAGCAGATCGGCGCCTGCATGGCCCGGTTCGCTTATTTCAGTGAATTCCCCGTAGCAGTTGTCAACAAACACGATCATGTCAGGTACCGCCTGCTTGATAGCTGCTATAACCTGCTCCATTTTGTCCATCGAAACAGATTCCCGCTCGGCATAGCCGCGCGAGCGCTGAATCGCAATGACTTTTGTTGCCTCCGTTACGTGAGAAAGAATACGCTCGGCTGACAGCTCTTCGCCGGCTTCATAGGGAGATTCCTTATACGTAATGCCCCACTCCTGAAGCGTCCCTTCTGCTTCTCCTTCTATTCCGATCACGGTGCGCAGCGTATCATAAGGCATGCCAGTCGCATACAGCAACTCATCTCCCGGGCGCAGCACCCCAAATAATGCCGCCGTAATGGCGTGCGTGCCGGAAATAAATTGGGAGCGTACAAAAGCCGTTTCCGTACCGAATACGCCGGCGTAAAGACTGTCAAGCTTCTCCCGGCCGATATCGTCATATCCGTAGCCCGTGGAAGGCGTAAAGTGAAACGCTCCCACGTTTTCCTCCCGGAAGAGCGTAAGAAGCCTTTCTGTATTCCGGTCCGTTGTTTCGTCTATTTCCTCAGTGTACAATGCAATATTCTGCCGGGCTTTTCTTTTCCATCCGCCCAGTTGTTCTGTTGTTTCCTGCACGTTCGTTCCCTGCCTTTATTCTGTCATTTTATATTTTTTAATAATGCCGTTTACCGGGTGATCGGTCGGAGCAAACCCTTCCCATTCCAGCATGTTGTCTTCTTCTATTAACGTTTCTTTCTTTAAGATCGTACTTTCATACAGGCTGGATAAATCTTTTCCTTCCCACATTGGAATACGGATCTTATGAAACTGCATCTGTTCTTTTAAAATGTCTTCCATTGCTTCCCGCAGCCGCTCAATGTCTGCATCTTCGCGTGCCGAAATTCGGATGGACGGGCTGTTCCCCCCGGTAAGAAGTTCTGTGTCTGTTACCTGGTCTATTTTATTGTAGATGGTAAGAACCGGGATCGCTCCGGCATCAAGCTCGTTTAGCAGTTTATCGACTGTTTTCATATGCTGATGGTAGTCCGGGTGGGAAACATCAACGACATGCAGCAGCACATCTGCTTCTTTCACCTCTTCCAATGTGGAACGGAAAGCAGCAATTAACGTTGTTGGCAGGTCTTCAATAAATCCAACCGTATCCGTAATTAACACAGAAAGGCCGGAAGGAATGTCCATTTTCCGGGTCAACGGGTCCAGGGTGGCAAACAGTTCATCTTTCTCCATCGTGTCTGCCTGGGTCAATTTATTAATGATGGTTGATTTCCCGGCATTTGTGTAACCTACCAGAGCATATTGAATCGCATAGTTATTTTTCCGCTGCTTACGATAGCCTTCTCTGTGGGAGATCATCTCTTTTAATTGGGATTTCAGGTCGTCCATCCGCTTTTGAATGTGGCGGCGGTCGGTTTCCAGTTTGGTTTCCCCGGGACCTCTCGTACCGATTCCGCCTCCGAGCCGTGACATCATCTGCCCCTGTCCGGAAAGACGCGGCAGCAGGTAGGACATCTGGGCCAGCTCCACTTGGATAATACCTTCTTTCGTCCGGGCCCGGCGGGCAAAGATATCTAAAATAAGCTGCGTCCGGTCCATTACTTTGCGGTCCAGCTCATCTGTTAAATGTTTAACTTGACTGGAAGACAATTCGTCATTAAAAATGATAGTATCAACATTTAGTTCTTCGGCTCTTTCATAAAGCTCTTCTACTTTTCCTTTTCCCAGATAGGTGGAGCGGTGGGGCGAGTACCGTTCCTGGGTGAACAATTCAACGACCGTACCGCCTGCAGTATCCACCAGCGCTCTTAATTCTTCAATAGAAGCGTCAAACCTTGAATCTTTACGGCTTTTATCAATAATACCTACAATAATTACATCTTCTTTCAATGAAAAGCCTCCTTGGTCTATATTCGTTTATAAAAAAGAAAGGATCCTGCCCTATGGCTCATGAGCAGCTGTTAACTGAACCACCGGATGTTACGCTATTTCTGGATTACCTCGCTTCCCGGGGAAGAAAGGAGAGCACGATCCGGCGCTACCGCTATGATCTTCAGGATTTTCATGCCTATATTTCTGTTGAACTTGACGAGGACAGCCCGGCCGCTTCCGGACGAATTACACCGTCTCTTCTCGAAGGGTACTTTTCCCTGCTTACTGAGGGCAGACACTATCATGCAAAAACAATCAAACGGATTCACACGGTGCTGCTCCGGTATTTTTCATTTCTGCACAGCTCGCAGCGTATATCCGCTAATCCAATGGCCGATGTTACAGCTGAAGAGGCCATTACGGAACATCTTCAGGAAAAGGACCTCGTATATCCATCGGAAGTGAAAAAGCTGTTTCAATCGCTTCGCTCCGACGCTGGACTCTCTGCCCGGCAGGCTGCCGTACGCCCAATGCTTGCCCCGCGGAATCTGTTAATGATTCAGCTTTTCCTGCAGCACGGTCTTCGGCTTCAGGAGCTGTCGACCCTTACCTACCGCCAGGTTAATCTCGGAAAAGGAGAGCTTGCGATATCGGAATTTACCGGCAACCCCCGAATTGTCCAGCTCTCCGCCGCTGAAAAAAAGCTGTTTTTCCAATATTTCCAGCTGATTCCGGAGCCGGTGCGCCCTTCTTATCCTCATCATCCTGTATTTGTTGCCTTTGATTTCCAGCGCCAAACCTACCGCTGGAGTTATGAAAATGATGCGCCGAAAAACCTGACGGAAGTCGCCATTCAGAAAATGCTGCGTGAAGAACGCCGCCGGGCGGGCATTGATCGGGCATTTTCTGCAAAACATTTCCGGAACACCTATATTGTGAATGAATTGAAAAAAGGCACCAGCCCTGAGCGTATGAAAGAAACGCTCGGCCTGCAGTCTATTCTAACATTAAACAAGTATATTTCCTTTGTAAATCAGGCAACAAGCTAAAAAAAGAAGGTCCCCGCAGATGGGGGACCTTCTTTTGTGTTTAAGATTCATCCGTTTCAGGAGTCGTCTGAAGCGGTACATTACGCTGCGGTGAAAACGTAGATATGGCATGCTTATACACAAGCTGCTGCTTGCCATCGCTGTCCAGAACGATGGTGAAATTATCAAATGCTTTAATATGGCCCCTGAGTTGAAATCCATTCGTTAAAAATACCGTCACGGGAATTTTGTCTTTTCGGAGCGTATTTAAGTATTGGTCTTGAATATTAACATGTTTCATCGTCTGGATCTCCCCTCCGCTTTCTTCTTGCTTGTATACCTTTCGACAGAGGCTCCCTGATTCCTTCAAGATACGAAAGAAGTTTTGTTTCTTTTGCAGCATTGGAAGTATCTGTCATATCCATCCATTCCACATCTTCTTTATTCCGAAACCAGGTCAGCTGTCTTTTTGCATAATTTCTTGAATGCTGCTTTAACGTATCCAGTGCCTGCTCAAGCGAACACTCCTGACGAAGGTAAGGAAACAATTCTTTGTATCCTATTGCCTGCGCTGCCTGAACATCCGGTCCCGCATTTTCCAGCAGCCACTGCGCTTCTTCTATCAGGCCGGCTTCTGCCATCTGATCGACCCGGTCGTTAATCCGCTTGTAGAGAACCTCTCTTTGTATATCCAGGCCAATCATCCGGACCGAATATGGACTTTCCGCTTCTTCCTGCTCGGAAAATGCTTTCGTCCGGCCGCCCTGCTGCTTTAAAATTTCCAGTGCACGGATGACACGCCGGGCGTTATTCGGATGAATTCTTTCCGCCGCTGCATTGTCCTGCATTCGGAGCTGTTCGTGCAGCCACTGCTTCCCATGTTCTTCCAGCTGCTTTTCCAGCATAAGCCGGTACTCTGGATTGGCTTCGCTTTTTTGAAAATCAAAGTTTCTTGTCAGAGCCCGTATATAAAGGCCGGTTCCGCCTACTACGACAGGCACCTTCCCCCGGCGGCTGATGTCTTCAATCCATCCGGCGGCCCTCTCCTTAAAATCTGCCGCAGTGTACGCCTCATGAATCGTTTTTATGTCAATGCCATGGTGCGGCACCGCCTGTCTTTCTTCCTCGGATGCCTTAGCTGTTCCAATATCAAGCCCTTGATAGGCCTGCATGGAATCGCCGCTTATGATTTCTCCGCCTATTTGCTGCGCGATCATCAGGCCGGCTTCTGTTTTTCCCGAGGCGGTCGGCCCAACAATAATTATTACTTCCTGCTTTGTCATTATTTATACGTCCTTTTCCAGTACGCCGTAAGCAAATGCTGCATGGCTCTTTTTTCTGCCGGCCTCTGGAAATGCTTTCCACACCGGACTTCTGCTGTGCTCTTTAAACACGACTCTCTTCCGGCACACCCGAAGCGCTTCCTGAACATCCACTGCCTGCAGTCCACCGTAGCTTGCAGCCGCTCTCAGAGGCTCCATAGAAGATGAATCAGCCAAGGCTTCATGAAACATCGGATCAAAGTACACAACATCCCATGAAGCTGTAGGAGCCTCACGGAGCCATTCAGAATAATCTGCATGAACGGTTTGAATTCGCTGCATCGCCTCGTTTAATAACGCCTCCTGCAGATTCCAGTGCTGCAGGCCCTTTTTTACGACGGCTTCAATCTCTTTTGTTTTTTCCAGCGCCTGAACCTGACCTGTTTCCCCTGCCGCAGCGCTCAAAACAATGCTGTCTGAACCGAGTCCCAGCGTACAGTCCAGGACGCTCGTACCTTCAGCAATGCCGCCGGCTTCAATCAGCGGATCCCTGCCTCCGTCCAGTACTCTCTTTCCCCTGAGTTTTGCCATGCTCGGGTGAAAGAAAAAGCCATTGCTGCTGTTGGGCGGATGGAAAGTGTCGGCCTGATCCCCCACTACATAAATGGCGTCCCCGGTTTCAACCAGCCATTTTTGTATGGATTGTTTTTTTCGTTCCGCAAAAGCTGCTCCCCAGCGGGCAGCAAGTGCTCCTGCCTCTTCCCGGGCATTGCTTCCGGCGGCTTTTGTTGTCGTTATAATCATACTGTATGTCGCCTGCCTGTCTATTTAAACGTGAAAAAAGCGCCGGATCGGCGCTTTTAGTTGTCGGACTGTGACCGTTTCAAAAAGTAATACGCCATGATGACACTTACTACAATGATAAAAAATGAAATACCGCCAATAGCTACTACATCAAGTGCTGACATGAACTGATTCCCCCCGCTATGTAATATTTGCTTTTATTATAGCATACATGAGCCGGAGAACAGGGAAAAAATGAGAGCGCTTTTTTACTGCACCCGTTTAAACATCTTTTCCATATCATACGAAGAAAAATGAATGACGATCGGACGCCCGTGCGGACACGTATACGGCTCCCTGCACGTGCCGAGTTTTTCGATAAGCGCCGCTATCTCATCTTTGCGCAGATGCCGGTTCGCTTTGATGGCTGCCTTGCAGGACATCAAAATTGCTGCTTCTTCCCGGACTTTATGAATGCTGATATTTTTTTCCTGCTGCAGCTGCTCCAGCAGCTCCCGGATTACCGATTCCGCCTCCTGAGCCGGAAACCATGTAGGCTGGGAACGGATGCGGAATGTATTTTCTCCAAACTCTTCCAGGTACACCCCGGCCTGTTCCAGTTCCTCGCGGGAGTTGGCAATAACCAGCTTTTCCTGGCTGGTTACTTCAAACGTCATCGGAATCAGCAGATCCTGCATCTCAGTGTTTACACTGCCGATTTTTTCTCGGAAAAATTCATAAAAGATCCTTTCCTGGGCAGCATGCTGATCGATAATATACAGGCCGTCCCGGCTCTGGGTCAACAAATATGTGCCATGCAGCTGGCCGATCGGCTCCAGCTCCAACAGCTCCCTGTGCCGATATGGTTCCGGCTCTTTCTCAGACATGGGCATGGCTGTTTCTTCCGGTACCGCAGGCGGCTCTTCCTGGAAAGACGGCGGCTCCTGAGATGGTTCCGGCCACGGTTCTGCTACGGCCTCTGCCCGCTGCCAGTCCGCCTGCTCCTGTTGAAACTCCGGGGGAGCCGTTTTAGAGGCCACCTCCTGCTTTTCCTGCTGCAGAGGAAGTTCCAGCGCCTCTGACTGCATGCGCTTCGCCCGCGCCGTATCGGCTTCCGGAATAAGGGATAACTGCTGCAGCGCCTGTTTTATCGTATTTTCGACATCCTGCAGCATTTCTTTTTCTTTGCTGAGACGAACTTCCATTTTTGATGGGTGCACGTTTACATCCATTAACGTGGGATGAAGCTTAACATGCAGCACGGCCATCGGATGACGGCCGATCGGAAGCAGGGTATGATAGGCCTGCTCTATTGCTTTGACCAGCGGAAAATGCCGAATAAACCGCTCATTTAAAAACGTAGACATATAATGACGGGAGGCCCGGTTGATTTCCGGCTTAGCTATATAACCCGTCACGGTATAATCGTTGGATTCGTGATGAATCGGCAGAAATGACTTGGCCGTCTGTCTGCCATAAATGGAGGCAATAACCGTCAGCAGCCGGCCGTCCCCGTTTGTATGAAGCATCTGCTTGCCATTATGAGCCAGCCGGAATGAAATATCAGGGCGCGACATTGCCAGACGATTAATAATATCGCTGACTTTGCCTACCTCCGTGTGAACGGTTTTCATATATTTAAGTCGTGCCGGCGTATTAAAAAACAAATCGCGTACGCTGATATCCGTTCCTTTCCGGCTTTTGGAAGAGGTCAACGTAATTCTTTTTCCTCCCTGGTAGCGAAGAAGCGTGCCCGCGTCACGACCGTTGCCGGTTTCCATTTCCAGCTGGGACACAGCCGCAATACTTGGCAGTGCCTCTCCTCGGAAGCCGAGTGTATGAATATCAAACAAATCCTTTTCGGAAGTAATTTTACTCGTCGCATGCCGGTAAAAAGCAAGGTCGGCGTCTTCCCGGTCCATGCCGCTTCCATTGTCGACCACACGGATTAAAGAGAGGCCGCCTTCCTCCAGGTCCACCTGGATTCGGCTGCCGCCCGCATCAATCGCATTTTCTACCAGCTCTTTCACGACAGAACTCGGACGCTCCACCACTTCACCCGCTGCGATCTTATTGGATAAATCGTCCGGCAGTTTCGTAATTTTAGCCATCGTTTTCTCCTTTCCCCATCAGCGGAGTCTCTGCTGCATTCGGTAAAGCTTCTCAAGCGCCTCCATTGGCGATAAATGCAGTACATCTGTTTTACGAATATCATCCAGAATGGGATGAAGTTTCCCATTTTTTGTTTTGGCCGCCGCCTGCTCTTCTTCCTGAAACAGTGTCAGCTGGGTCGGCTCTTCTTTTGCAGGCGCCGCCTCCCGAACAGACGATGCTTCAGCCGTTTCGCGATTTTTATCTTTTTGTTCCAGCTGCTTTAACAGCTCCCCTGCTCTGCTTAACAGGGGATCCGGAAGATCGGCCAGCTTCGCCACATGAATGCCGTAGCTCTCGTCCGCGCTGCCTTCTTCAACTTTATGCAGAAAGACAATCCGGCCTTCTTCTTCAATCGCCCGTACGTGGACGTTTTGAAGGTTTGGCAGGGAATCGGCGATCGTCGTTAACTCGTGGTAATGCGTCGAAAACATCGTTTTGGCACCAATGCTTTCATGTATGTGTTCAATAATGGCCTGAGCGAGCGCCATCCCGTCGTAAGTGGACGTACCTCTGCCAATCTCATCAAGAAGAATCAAACTGTTCTTTGAGGCATGGGAGAGCGCGTAGTTGGTTTCCAGCATTTCCACCATAAAGGTACTCTGTCCGGAAGCCAGGTCGTCAGCCGCACCGATTCTTGTAAACACCTGGTCAAAAATAGGCAGTTTTGCCTCTTCCGCCGGCACGAAGCAGCCCGTCTGGGACATGATGGAAATTAGAGCAGCCTGTCTCATAAATGTACTTTTACCGGACATATTCGGCCCTGTAATAAGCAGCATGTTTCGGCCTTGTTCCATGTGGACATCGTTTGCTACGTATTCACCGGCACCAACGATTTTTTCCACGACCGGATGTCTGCCGTTTTTAATATGGACGCTGCCATCCCTGCTCATTTCCGGCCGGACATAGCCCTGCCGGTCGCTCAGTTCCGCAAATCCCTGCAGCACGTCAATCTGGCTGATTACGAGCGCTGCTTCCTGCAGCGGACGAAGGTACGTTTTTACTTTTTCCCTTAATTCTAAAAAGAGCGTATGTTCCAGCTCTACACTTTTTTCCTGGGCTCCTAAAATCAATGCTTCTTTCTCTTTCAGTTCCGGCGTCGTGAAGCGTTCGGCATTCGTCAGCGTCTGCTTACGGTCATACCTGCCTTCAGGCAGAAGAGGAATATTTGCTTTTGTCACTTCGATATAATAACCAAACACACGGTTAAATCCGACTTTCAGGGATTTAATTCCGGTCGTCTGCTTCTCATCACGTTCCAGCTCGGAAATCCACTGCCGGCCGTTCGTACTCGCTTCCCTGTATTCATCTAGTTTGTCATGGAAACCCTGCCGGAACATCCCGCCTTCAGTAATGAGGCCAGGCGGCTCTTCCACGAGACCGTCTTCCAGCAGTTCGAGCAGGTCATGAAATTGATCCAGCGGGGTGGTCCATTTCTGCAGAAGAGAATTATCAATCTGCTTTAAAATCGAAATAATTTCAGGCAGTTCCTGCAGCGTGCGGCGCATTTGCACAAGCTCCCGGGCGTTCACATTACCAAAAGCTGCTTTCCCCGCGAGCCGCTCCAGGTCATACACAAACTTAAGCCGGTCGCGCAGGTCTCCACGTTCGAAAAAATGGTCAAGCAGGGACTGTACAATGCTCTGTCGGTCCGTTATTTCTTTTTCCTGCAGCAGAGGCTCTTCCATCCAGCTTTTCACCCGGCGGGCTCCCATTGCTGTCATCGTCTGGTCCATCAGCCAGAGAAGGGATCCTTTTTTCTTATGGTCCCGGATCGTTTCGGTAAGCTCCAGATTCCGACGCGAATTTCGGTCCAGCTGCATTTTCTGGCGGGGCTCATACAGGTGAATCGGCTGTAGATGATCAAGTGAACGCTTCTGTGTCCGGGACAGGTAGCTGCTTAACAGCCCAAATGCCCCCAGAACCGGAGCACTGCTTATATGGGTGCAGAGTACAGCAAACTCTTCCGGGATGTCAGCTGACTGCTGGACGGAAAATGTGCCGGGAAAAGTCGTCCACTCCCCGTCTTTTGGGGATTCCTGCAGGATAAGCTCTTTCACATTTGCTTTGGATGCTTCCTGTTCCCATGCAGGCCGGTCTGCTTCCAGCCGGGCTCCGTATATTTCCCCGGTCGTTAAATCCGCTTTAACAAAGCCGGCACTCCCGTCTTTATCCTGGTAATGAGCCGCTATAAAATTATTTTCTTTTTCGTGGATGGCGCGCCCTTCCATGACGGTCCCCGGAGTAATTAAGTTGACAACTTCTCTTTTTACAACCCCTTTGGCAGTTTTTGGGTCTTCCACCTGTTCGCAGACCGCAATTTTGTATCCTTTTTCAATCAGCGTAGAGATATACCCTTCTGCTGAATGATGCGGTACCCCGCACATTGGAATATCGTGGTCGCCCTTACTGCCTCTTTTGGTGAGCGTAATTTCCAGCTCCTGCGCAGCCTGGACGGCGTCGTCAAAAAACAATTCATAAAAGTCACCCAATCGGTAAAATAAAAAAGCATCGGTATATTCCGCTTTAATTCGTTTATATTGCTGCATCATTGGTGTTTCCTGAGTCACAAAAATCATTCCTCCAGCTCTTCTATCGCTTTGTATCTGTTTTATTATAGCATAGCTGATTCCTTCTCCTAAACGGGTTGAATCTCTTATTATAAATTAATGTGGTTTGTGAAATTATAAAGACCTGAATACCTTAAAGTGTTTCTGCAGCAAAAAAAACAGACGCTGCTTTTTACCGCGGCGCCTGCTGTCTATAATGGGGAAAAGTTATTTTTTTGTAATATTCATAAACGGATTATGGTTGGTCGTTCCCTGCAGCTTATCTCCACCGGTTGACTCAATAATCGTATCTGTCACCGTATTGGATATAGATGTGGACACGAGCTGGAGCAGATGGTTTACTTCTGTCTGGCTCTGCTGGAATTCCACGACGAGCGGAATGCTCTCAATTTCTGCGTTCAGTTCATCAATCTGGCGCTCTGTCTCTTTCAGCGCCTCATGCTTTTGGTAGTGCTGCAGATTGACTGCTTCTTTTTGTTTTGCTTTTATTTTTCCAATCAGCTCCTGCACGCGCAGGTTTTTATTGATCTGGGCTTCCGCCCGTTTGAAAAAATCAACCTCTTCGGTTTCCGCAATCATTGCTCCTAGTTCTTTAGCTTTCGCGAGCACCTCTGCCTTCGTTGCGTTCTGTCCCATGTTTACACCTCCGCCATTTCTACTAATTCCCCGTTAAGGGACCAGGTTTTTGCTTCTGTGATTTTCGTGTAGATCACCTGACCGATACAGCTGGCCGGAGCGGCTACATTGACCATTTTATTCGTTCTCGTCCGTCCGGAAAGGACGTTTTCATTTTTCTTGCTGACGCCTTCAATTAACACTTCGACTACCCGGCCCTCAAGCTCGGCGTTGCGGCGGGCGGAGATATCGTTGACGAGTTTATTTAAGCGGGCCAGCCGCTGTTTTTTTACTTCCATCGGTACGTTATCTTCCATTTTTGCAGCCGGCGTATTATCCCTTGGCGAATAAATATACGTATAGGCGATATCATAGTCCATTTCTTCTACAAGCGACATCGTTTCTTCAAACTGTGCGTCCGTTTCATTTGGAAAGCCTACAATAATATCTGTTGTAAACGATGCGTGCGGAATAGCCGCCTTAATTTTGCCGGCAAGCTCCACGTACTGTTCTCTCGTGTACTTACGGGCCATTAGCTTCAGCACTTCACTGCTTCCGGACTGCACAGGAAGATGAATGTGCTCGACGAGGTTTCCGCCTTTGGCAAGCACTTCAATTAAATGGTCATCAAAGTCGCGGGGATGGCTTGTCGTAAAGCGGATTCTCGGAATATCAATTTTATGCAGGTCGTCCATTAAATGACCGAGACGGTAGTTTCCTTCCAGATCTTTTCCGTAGGCATTTACGTTCTGGCCGAGAAGCGTAATTTCTTTGTACCCCTGTCTTGCCAGATCACGGACTTCATGAATAATGTCCTCCGGCATCCGGCTCCGCTCTTTGCCTCTCGTGTAAGGCACAATACAGTATGTACAGAACTTGTCACAACCGTACATAATATTAACCCATGCCTGTGTTTTCCCGGCACGTTTGCGGGGCATGTTTTCCACTACATCGCCTTCTTTGGACCACACTTCAACGACCATTTCTTTTCCGAGAATAGCATCCTGAAGCAGCTCAGGCACCCGGTGAATGTTATGCGTACCAAAAATAAGATCTACGTGGTTATGCTTTTGCAGGATCCGGTTGACGACGGTTTCTTCCTGGGACATACAGCCGCAGACACCGATGATGAGTTCCGGTTTTTCCAGCTTGAGCGGCTTTAAGTGGCCCAGTTCGCCAAATACTTTATTCTCTGCGTTTTCACGGATCGCGCACGTATTTAAAAAGATCACGTCCGCTTCTGTCGTTTCCGACGTTTCCGTAAAGCCCATTTCTTCGAGAATGCCTGACATATTTTCTGTATCATGCACATTCATCTGGCATCCGTACGTCCGGATTAAATATTTTTTGCCCTGGCCCAAGCGGCGGAGCTCTTCAGGTACGTTAAAGCCGTACTGAACTTCCACTTCTTCTTTGCCTCGTTTTTTCCCTTTTTTAAAATCAGGCTGTTCATTAATCTGGATGCTTCGACCGCCGATTTTCATATACTGGCGCCCCTCTTTTTCCTCTATTGAAGCACTTGAGAAATCAAAGTAGGTGCTGTAGTCTTTCTGCGGTTTATCCTTCTTATCATGATTATATGAGGGGGATTCATTGAGCTGTTGTTTTCTCTGGTCTTCGTTCATTACGCCCTCTCCTTTCTTTCTGTTCCTTCAAGGAAGGCTTAAAGCTTTCTTCTTTATACATTGTAGTATATTAACGCCGCGCTGTATAGAACGGCAGGCTACACTGTGCGCAGCCTGAGGTAGCGGTTAACAGCTGCTGCAATTTCGATCGTCCGCGGAGCTGCCATTTCTCCTGGATGTACACCTTCATGAATGGAAAATCCATCCAGCCCTTTTTCTTTGTACACTTTATCGATATAGCGGAACGCTTCTTCAAAAGAAACCGCCTTGGAAGCAAAATGCTTCTCGAGTGCCTGAATGATCCGCGCGGTCGCTTCCGTCTGGCTCGTATTTACAATCTGTTCCACGCTGGAAAGATCAATTGTTTCTTTTCCGTATAAAATAGTGCTGCGTCCTTTTGCTCCAGCCTTCGTCTTTTTGCCGCGTCGGGCATCAAAGCTGTCCCACTTTATTTTCCGTCCGGTTGGAAGCGGTGCGGCGCTCTCTGCCGGTTCTTCCCTCGGGTCTTCCGCTGCGATCCGGTGCGCTTTTTCTGTTACATCGTACGGAATATATTCATCCATCATCAGAACGGTATCTGCTTTGCTGAAATAATCGCCCGTGCCGCCGACAACTAATATAGTAGACACGCCGTGTTCTTTATATAACGGACGGACTCTTGAAACGAAGGGCGTAATCGGTTCCTTGCTGCTTTGGACCAGCTCCTGCATCCGGCTGTCCCGAATCATGAAGTTTGTGGCACTTGTGTCTTCGTCAATCAGCAGACAGCGGCTTCCCGCTTCCAGGCTTTCCATAATATTTGCGGCCTGGGACGTGCTTCCGCTTGCGTTTTCCGTCGTAAATTGAGCAGTATTTTTTTTGTTCGGCAGGTTGGAGATGAACATCGAAATATCCGTACGGATCACGCTGCGTCCATCTTCTGCACGGATTTTTGCTGCGTCGGCTGCCGTGATGACATACTCCCGGCCGTCGCCTCTACGGTGGTTATATACTCCGCTTTCCACCGCTTCCAGCAGGGTGCTTTTCCCGTGGTAGCCGCCCCCGGTAATCAGCGTCACGCCTTCTTTTAAAAGCATTCCTGAAACCGGAGTGCTGTGGGAAAGGGGGATCGTTACTTCCAGAGAGGCCGGCGATTGAAAGGTCCGGGCTTCGTCAGGTTTCATCGGCCGGCTGCTGATGCCGCTTTCCCGGGGCAGTACCGCCCCATTGGCGATAAAGCTGACTGCTTGGTTTTCTGTGAGGTAGCGGCGGATATCATCCTGTTCGTCTGCAAGCTCCAGTGCGTCCTGCAGACCGCTCTTTTCAAACTGGTGGACCGCTTTTTTCACAGCGGCCGGCAGCCGTCCAATTAATCGTTCTTCCGCCTGCTTGCCCATAATCGTGCGTCCTTTGGCTGGAAGATGGACGGAAAGCCGTACTTCCAGTTCGCGGCCGTTGATTTTAACGGCCGTTCGATCCAGCACCTGCTGACCCGGCCCGTCGATCAGAATACCGCCCTGATCTCTGCCGTTGCGAAGTTCCTTCATCATGCGCTCGGCGAAATAATCAATCAACGCTGTCTGACGGGACGGGGTGGATTGTTCTTCTTTTCCAATGCCAAGGTCCTGCAGAGAGCAGATAACCCGTACTTTGGAAGGGGAAGCATAAGGATCGGCCTGTACATGATCCACCTTAAGCGTAAACCCTTCAAACGTGTACGACCCTTTTATATCGTTATAGGCTTTATAACCTTTTTTATCAATTCGCTGTAGCTGTTTTTTAAGCTGCTGCATATAATATATCCTCCTTAAAATAACAAGAGGCATAGAAAAGACACCTGATATCCAGGTGCCTGCCTGTTGTATACGGCTCCGTTACTGACTTTGCTCGTTCTTCCATCATAGAGCCCGGAACAGAAAAAATCAAGACTCCCCGTTTTTGTACAACAGATGATAAACAGATGAAAGGCCGGCACATAAAAAAACAGGACGTCGAACGCCCTGTTTTCCTGGTTACCTCGGTTCTACTATAAGTTTGATCGCTGTCCGCTCTTCCCCGTCTATTACAATGTCCGTAAAGGCGGGAACACAAACTAAATCAATTCCACTCGGTGCAACAAATCCACGTGCTATCGCAATAGCTTTTACCGACTGGTTAATGGCACCTGCTCCAATGGCCTGGATTTCGGCTGCTCCTTTTTCTCTAATGACACCGGCTAAGGCACCTGCTACAGCGTTTGGAGTTGACTTGGCTGATACTTTTAATACTTCCATTAATAGTACCTCCTTGTGTAAATTATAGCCTGGACTATTGTTGTTATACTATTCAAGAGAAGAGCTGAATAATCCTCCTTTTTCTGGAAATAGTTTTTAGAAATCAAATAATTTTGACAATTTGTTCTAGAGGGAAAATCCCCCCAGGTGCTTTATTCAAAGAATGGATGATCTTCGTCTATTTGAATACGTTTAATCGATTTGGCGCGGCCGGTTTTGTCGTCTGCATCAATAAGGACTGCACTTAATTGTTCCCGTCCCTCTGCCACTTCAAACCTTGCTGGGAGTCCGGTCTTAAACTTATACAAAACGCTTTCCCGGCCCATTCCAAGAATGCCGTCGCGCGGACCGGTCATACCTACGTCGCTTAGATAGGCAGTACCTTCCGGCAGAATTCGTTCATCGGCGGTCTGCACGTGCGTGTGCGTACCGACGACAGCCGTTGCCCTGCCATCAAGCGTCCAGCCCATCGCCTGCTTTTCACTCGTTGCTTCCGCGTGGAAATCAACAAATACAAATGGCGTTCTCGCTCTCGCTTCTTCAATCAGCTCTTCTGCTTTTTGAAAAGGATCATCGCTTGTCTGCATAAAGGTGCGGCCTATTAAATTAATAACCGCTACTTCGAGCGTGTTTACTTTTACATACGTGCATCCGATCCCTGGTACTCCCGCCGGCAGATTGGCAGGCCGGACCAGATTCGGTGCGTTTGCAATAAATTCAAAAATCTCCCGGTTGTCCCATGTATGGTTTCCCATCGTAATGGCCTGGGCTCCGCTTTCCAGAAAACCTTTGTATATTTTTTCTGTAATTCCGCGGCCGCCGGCGGCGTTTTCCCCATTGACGATTGTTACGGCAGGCTTAAATTTTTTCTTTAATTTCGGCAGGTACTCCGTAATCATTTTGCGGCCGGGGGAGCCGA
Source organism: Sinobaca sp. TMA16-18 (assembly GCF_059510535.1). NCBI lineage: Bacteria > Bacillati > Bacillota > Bacilli > Caryophanales > Sporolactobacillaceae > Sinobaca > Sinobaca sp. TMA16-18. The sequence goes on from NZ_JCAKFM010000001.1 coordinate 133,945, forward strand.
CTACGTCTCCTACAAACAATATTTTCATAATAAGCGTCCTCTTTTCTTTCAAACTGTCAGGTTATGATTTAACGAAAAAAATAAAGCGGCGCTGTCGCCGCTTTACTTAGCATACTCTACTGCTCTTGTTTCCCGGATAACGGTTACCCGGATATGGCCCGGATAATCCAGTTCATTTTCAATTCGTTTCGTTATATCCCGCGCCAGACGGTGGGCTACCACATCATCTACAATATCTGGTTTTACCATGATGCGGACTTCACGTCCGGCTTGAATAGCGTACGTTTTTTCCACGCCTTCAAAGGACTCGGAAATTTCCTCGAGTTTCTCCAGACGGCGGATATACGTTTCAAGTGTCTCGCGTCTTGCCCCGGGACGTGCGGCCGACAGCGCATCGGCTGCGGCTACGAGCGTGGCAATAACAGAAGTAGCTTCCGTGTCACCGTGGTGGGAAGCGATACTGTTAATCACTACGCTGTTTTCCCGGTATTTCTGGGCGAGCTCTACGCCAATTTCCACGTGGCTTCCTTCTACTTCATGATCAATCGCTTTACCAATATCATGAAGCAGGCCGGCACGGCGTGCCAGATGCTCGTCTTCTCCGAGCTCTGCAGCCATCATAGCCGTTAAATGGGCTACTTCCATGGAGTGCTTGAGCACATTCTGTCCGTAGCTTGTGCGGTAGCGCAGGCGCCCGAGAATTTTTATTAAATCCGGATGCAGGTTATGAATACCCATTTCAAAGGTAGCCTGCTCTCCATACTCCCGGATCATTTCATCAATTTCACGGCGGGATTTCTCTACCGTTTCTTCAATACGAGCCGGATGAATACGCCCGTCCTGTACGAGCTTATCCAGCGCCGTACGGGCAATTTCTCTTCGAATAGGATCAAATCCGGATAAAATAACAGCTTCAGGTGTATCGTCAATAATAAGATCAATTCCTGTAAGTGTTTCAAGAGCACGGATGTTACGGCCTTCACGGCCAATGATCCGTCCCTTCATTTCATCGTTGGGAAGGTTCACAACGGATACGGTAGTTTCTGCGACATGGTCTGCGGCACAGCGCTGAATGGCAAGCGATAATATTTCCTTGGATTTCTTATTCGCTTCCTCTTTCGCACGGGCCGTTTCCTCTTTGACGAGTACGGCCAGGTCATGCTGCAGTTCCTTCTCCACATCGCGCCGTATGATGTCCTGCGCTTCTTCACGTGTTAAGCCGGAAATTCTATTTAATTCTTCCTGCTGTTGAGATAAAATCTCCTCCACTTTGCTGTTTTTATCGTCCACCTGTCGTTGTTTATCAGCGAGAGTTTCCTCTCTTCTTTCCAACGATTCTTCTTTTTTATCCAGGGTTTCACTTTTACGGTCCAGAGTTTCTTCTTTATGCAACAGACGCGATTCTTGTTTCTGTACTTCATTCCGTCGGTCTCTTACATCCTGTTCCGCCTCAGCGCGAAGCTGATGAGCCTTATCCTTCGCTTCTAATACAGCCTCTTTTTTGCTGGCTTCTGCTTTTCGTTCTGCATCTTCCACTATATTTTTAGCAGCCTGTTCTGCGCTAGAAATCTTAGCTTCTGCAATGGAACGACGAACAAAATAGCCGGCAAATCCACTTAAAGCTGCAACGACAATAAGCAAAATGGAGATGAGTAAGATATTATCCATACTTGTCACCTCCTCTTGCTATCTAGTTTTGTCTCCTGTTACATCCAGGAGGATGCCCTTTTCTTCATTTCAATCCCCGCATGCCGAAAAGACATGCTCTTACTGTTTTTTATCCAGAAAAGAAAAAAGCGTTTCATCGTACTTTTTTGCATGAAACGATAAGATACCAAAAATCTTCCAGAAGATGTATACCAGACATCTTCAGATTACTAAATCTGGTATCTGCTACTCAATTGTATCCTTATGAAAGATACATGTCAAGATATTGTAATCGTTGAAACCCTTATCTTATAAGGATTTCAGACGGTTTTTACGATACCCGTGCCTTTATGTATGCCATATCATTCTTTCATGCATGAAAGGACAAAAGGATCGTACGTTCTCCTACAACCGTACAAAAAGGATGCTTCCTTTATCTGGAGGCATCCTTTTTTTCCAAACCGGCAGCAGTTATTCAGGGCTGACTAAAATTTTAATCTGGCTTTTGTCGTGTGCCAGCTTCTCAAATCCTTCCTCGACGACGTCGGGAAGCGTAATTTTGTTTGTGATCATTGTTTCACCACTGAAATATCCCTGCTTCATTAATTCCATCACAGCTGGATACACATGACGGTAAGCTATGATGCCTTTTACTGTTTTTTCTTGTATGACGAGATCATTCGGGGAGATAGAGGCTTCTGATTCCCAGATGCTGACGATAACGGTTTCCCCGCCACGGTGACTGCTGTTAATGCATTGATTTAACACTTTAGGTATTCCTGTTACTTCAAAAGAAACGTCTACACCTCCGTTTGTCAGCCGCTGAATTTCTTCGGCAGGGTCCGTTTCTGTCGGATCGATCACATAGGCCCCGAGGTCCGCGGCCATATTTTTTCTGGATTCAGAGACTTCTACTGCGAACACTTTGGACACGCCAGCCGCACGCAGTGCTTCCAGCACAAGCAGGCCAATAGGTCCGGTGCCGAATACAGCGGCCGTGTCGCCGGCTTTCAAACTGCTCTGACGGACAGCATGGAGCGCTACCGCCGCCGGTTCTACAAGTGCTCCCTGTTCGTAGGAAAGTTCTTCAGGCAGTTTGTGAACCATATGTTCTCCTACTACCGTGTATTCTGAAAAACCTCCCCCGCCCCCGGACAGGCCGTGAAAGCCTAATAAAGGAGATAGGTTGTATTTTTCGTCTGTATAAGCCCCTTTTTCATGAGGCGCCAGGATAGGTTCAACCGCTATCCGATCGCCCGGGACTACTTTGGTAACGCCTTCCCCAACTTCTATAACTTCACCGGCAAATTCATGGCCCATTATAATAGGTGCCCTGTCTCCGCTGATAGGATGCGGCTCCCCCACAGGAATAAAAATAGGTCCTGCCAGGTATTCATGCAGATCACTGCCGCAGATTCCGCACCATTTCACCTTAATTTTAACTTCATACGCACCAGCCGTCGGCTCTTCTACATCTTCCACTGTAACGTTTTTTGCTTTATGCCATAACGCTGCTTTCATTTTATTCCTCCTTGTCGAAATAAAAATAGTGGTTCTTCTACTAGTGTAGCCGATACGGGGCCTGCTGCCTGTGAGGGAGGTCACACTCATGAAAAAAACACTGTCCGGCGTGGACAGTGTTTGAAAAACATATAGTTACTCGTCTTCAAGAGAAAGAGCCGGTTCTGTTTCTTTTTTCACATCTTCTTCTGGTGTTATTGTTAGATTGTGGTGTTCTCGAACACGTCGCTCAATTGCATTCAATATTTCCGGATGTTCTTTTAAATACTGCTTGGAATTTTCGCGTCCCTGGCCGAGGCGCTCGCCTTCGTACGAATACCAGGCACCACTTTTCAAAACGATATCCAGTTCGGCTGCAATATCAAGCACTGATCCTTCACGGGAAATTCCTTCTCCGTACATAATATCGACTTCTGCTACTTTAAACGGCGGCGCAACTTTATTTTTTACTACTTTGATTCTCGTTTTATTACCAATCATTTCATTTCCCTGCTTTAATGTTTCCGCACGTCTTACGTCAAGGCGGACAGAAGAGTAGAACTTAAGCGCACGTCCACCTGGAGTTGTTTCCGGGCTTCCGAACATCACGCCGACTTTCTCACGGATCTGGTTAATAAATACACAGATCGAGTTCGATTTACTGATCGCACCGGATAATTTACGGAGCGCCTGGGACATTAAGCGGGCCTGAAGACCAACGTGGGTATCGCCCATTTCCCCTTCAATTTCCGCTTTCGGTACAAGTGCTGCCACGGAGTCAACAACGATCATCTCGACCGCTCCGCTTCGTACAAGTGCTTCTGCAATTTCCAGCGCCTGTTCGCCTGTGTCCGGCTGGGATAGAAGAAGTTCATCAATATCGACGCCGAGCTTGGCTGCATATGCCGGATCGAGCGCGTGCTCTGCATCTATAAATGCCGCCTGGCCTCCGCCGCGCTGTACTTCTGCAATCGCATGAAGGGCAACGGTCGTCTTACCTGAAGATTCCGGTCCGTAAATTTCGATAACACGTCCGCGCGGATACCCGCCGACTCCAAGAGCAATATCAACTGCCAGCGTACCACTTGAAATAGTGGAAACGCGGCGGTCTGTCTGCTCCCCCATTTTCATTATGGATCCTTTTCCAAACTGCTTTTCAATATTTTTCAACGCCTGGTCGAGCGCGGCTTTTCTATCATTCATATGATCTCTCCTTTTTATTAAATGCTGTTTTTTTCCAATGCCTCCCCCGATTTATCGGAAAAAAGAAGGAACGCTGGTGAATCGCTGCTGCACTTTATCGCTAAATACATCATACCCTTTTTTCTTCTGTTTGCCAACTAATTTGCGAACATCCATTCGCTTTTTTTATTATTTTTTCAGAAGGAATCAAAAAGGCGCAGCAATAGAAAAGCTGCCCGCTTAAAACAGGCAGCCTGGTGTATTATTTTGTCTGACGTGCAGGCGGGCGGGGAGATGGATTCGTTCGTTTTGGGCGCGGCTTTGCCGGCTCCAGATTTACTCTGGCTCCATTGATTCTGGAATAGCGCAGGGATTCATACACGAACGGCGCCACATCATCCGGTACCTCTACAAACGTAAAGTTTTCAAAAATATCAATGCGTCCGACCGCTTTTCCGGCGATGCCGACTGCATCGGATATTTCTTCAATCAAAATTTTAGCACTCATGTTGACATTTCGTCCTACATTAATAAAGAAACGTGTCATTCCTTTAGCTCCGCCGGTTTCCCCGAAGTTATATGCGTCATCGTTTCCGCCGAGCGAACCCGAGAAGTTCATTTTCATTAAGGCACGAATAATGTCTTTCGGATCGGATTCTTTTAATAATTCATCGGTCAGGTCATCAAATAAATTTAAATGCTCCTCTTCGCTGAACTGATCTGTAATCATCTTTTTCCAGGACTCCTGCTGTTTTTCGACCACTTCTTCAATGGAAGGCACTTCGTTTGCAGGAATCGTCATTTTGATTTCTGCTTCGATCGAGCGCAGGTGCTTCATTTCCCTTGGGGTTACAATTGTAAGCGCCTGCCCGTTTTTACCGGCACGTCCGGTCCGTCCAATACGGTGCACATAGCTTTCCGGATCCTGGGGAATGTCATAGTTGATTACGTGGCTGACGTTCTGTACATCAATACCGCGGGCAGCTACGTCGGTTGCAACGAGGAACTCAATCGACGCATCGCGGAATTTTTTCATGACGGTATCGCGCTGGGCCTGATTAAGATCTCCGTGCAGGCCGTCCGCCAGATAACCGCGGGCCTGAAGCGCTTCTGTTAATTCAGCTACTCCTTTTTTCGTACGGCAGAAAATAATGCCGAGCTCCGGATCCTGGCTGTCGAGTATCCGGCAGAGAGAATCCTGCTTGTTTTTTTCCAATACTTTATAATACACCTGTGCAATGGATGGAGCCGTTACTTCACCTTTATTGATAGAGACCACCTGAGGCTTGACCATGTATTTCTGGGAGAGCTTCTTTATTGCCGGAGGCATTGTTGCAGAAAACAGCAGGGTCTGCCTATCTTTATTTACTCTCTTTAAAATAGTTTCAATGTCCTCTACAAATCCCATGTCAAGCATTTCGTCGGCTTCGTCCAGAACTACTGTTTTAACCTGATCGAGCGCAAGCGTGCCGCGGCGGAGATGGTCCTGTACGCGGCCCGGTGTTCCAATTACAATCTGAACGCCTTCTTTTAAGGCACGGATCTGATGGCCTATGGACTGGCCGCCGTAGATAGGCATCGTGCGGATACCTATATGGCGGGACAGCTTTTGTATTTCTCCGGACACCTGAATGGCGAGCTCTCTTGTCGGCGTCAGGATAATTGCCTGAACATGCTTGTCTGTTGTCACGCTGTTAATAATGGGAATGCCAAAAGCAGCGGTTTTTCCTGTCCCTGTCTGTGCCTGCCCGATTAAATCAATCTTTTCCAGGATTTTCGGGATGGCTTTTTCCTGAATAGGAGAAGGTTCTTCAAATCCCATTTCTTTTACGGCCTGCTTTATTTCACTGCGAATCGAAAAATCATCAAAAAACGTCATTGCTTATCACCTTTTCTTTCCATAACAGTCGATAGCCGTGAAACACGGCAGAATGTCTGATTAATTTTCTGCTTCCTTTTAAATGCAGCGGAAAGGCTTTGACACCGCCGTCCACGGCGAGTCCAATCCAGACAGTACCCGGGGGATATCCTTCAAGCGCATCCGGTCCGGCTACCCCTGTAAAACTAATGCCGACGTCTGCCTGCATGTATTCTTTTACATTAAGAGCCATCTCTTCTGCACACTCCCGGCTCACTGTGCCATAAGAGGCGATCGTTTCAGCTTTTACGCCGAGCAGTTTTTGTTTGGCTGCGGCCGAGTACGTGACGGCTCCCCCGGCATATACGTCGGAGGCACCTTTTACGTCTATTGCTTTTTTAGCAAACCATCCGCCGGTCAGGCTTTCTGCCGCTGCGATCGTTTTGCCCGCTTTTCTGAGCCGGTCGAGCGTCAGCTCAATCAAAGGCTGTTCTCCAAAAGCGTAACAGTATTCACCGGCACGCTCTAGAATTTGCTGCTCGGTTTCAGCGATCAGCTTATGGGCTTCCTCTATCGTAGATGCTCCTGCTGTCACACGGATGATCACTTCCCCTTCTGAGGCAAGCGGGGCAATAGTCGGATTGGATTGAAAACCGATAATATCCTTCAGCTTTTCTTCGAGCGTCGATTCGCCAATTTCCGTAAAACGGAAGATTTTTGATTCGATGACTTTGTTTTCTTTCCTGTTCTGTAGGAGATATGACTTTCCTTCTTTTTCAAACATCATTTTCATTTCATGCGGCGGGCCGGGAAGCAGCATATAATGTGTATCATTATGTGCAAATGCCACTCCGCAGGCAAGCCCGTTGTGATTTTGCAGCACAAAACTGTCTTCTAAGTATAGAGCCTGGCGTTTATTGGCTTCTGTCAGCGCCATGCCCCGCTCCTCAAAAAATGCCGTCAGCTTCTGCATAGATGGGGGATGTTCCAATAATCTGCGTCCAGCATGCTCCGCGACGACATCTTTTGTAAGGTCATCCTCTGTAGGCCCGAGTCCTCCGGTCAGTACAACGAGATCCGCCCGCTTTTCAGCTTCGGCTATCGCTTCGTGAAGCCGTGCTGTGTTATCACCGATAACTGTATGCCTGAAAATACTGATCCCGAGCGCCGCCAGTTCCTTGGAAAGGTGCTGTCCGTTCGTGTTTGCTATCTGGCCGAGAAGAAGCTCCGAACCTACTGCGATGATTTCTGCGTTCATAAAGACAGTCCTTCTTTCTGTTAGGTGGATTTCAGCATCACATGCTTGTTTTTCATAAAGTAATCAACACCGGACACAATAGTCAGCAGAACGGCAATCCACATTAGTCCCATACCAACCGGCAGTCCGATAAGACTAAACGGCAGGTTGTGAAATAACAGCACGGTAATAGCCGCCATTTGAAAAACGGTTTTCCATTTACCGAGGCCGCTCGCAGCGATAACGTCGCCTTCTGCAGCAGCGACGAGCCGGATGCCGGTTACAGCAAATTCACGGCTTAAAATAACAATCGCCATCCAGGATGGCAGAAGCTGCAGGTCAATTAAAACAAGCAGTGCTGCAGTCACAAGCAGTTTGTCTGCAAGCGGATCAAGGAATTTACCAAAGCTTGTAATCAGCTGACGCTTGCGGGCAATGTAGCCGTCAAGCCAGTCTGTAGCTGCAGCTATGATGAAAATAATGCCGCCTATTACATGGGACACCGGGATACTGTACGTCCCTGAGCCGATCATGCCAAGCCAGGGAGGAATTAACATAAAGAACACAAACAGGGGAATCAATGCTATTCGTGCCAATGTGATTTTATTTGGAAGGTTCATCAGGCGCTTACCCCTTTTCTTTTTCTTTCTAAACAGCGCACATCCTCAAAAAATGATGTTAGTTGTTATTGTACCATAATTCTACTTTTCCGCGGCGGACACCAGGAGATTTTCACTGCCTTACCGGGCTTTTTTCTCTTGTTCCCGCTTTTTGTTCAGAAAAGCTCAGACCCTTTTCATCTGTTTTTCGAAGTTCAGTAACTTCCTCTAAAGCAATAGTTGAAAAAAAGCGCCGGAACTGCGGCGCTTTTTACTCTGCTCTTTCAAATATAACGTTCTGGTGAATGGAATCGCTTGGCCATTCAAATGCCTCACCGTTAATGGTTACTTCCACACCGGACGTATTCCCGATGTTAAAGAGAACATAATCCCTGTCACTGTAATCAAGCGTGACCGGATCCATATCAGCAGTGGCGTCATACTGATCAATAATACTGCCGCTCTCGTCCTGAGTATCAATATAAGCGTCTCCTGTAAATGCCAGTTCGAATTCAAGGGATTCCATATCCGAGATGTCGTACGTGGTTACCATGCCTTCGCTTGATATTTCCTCGGGCTGGTTTTCATTGTCCGTTTCTGCAGGCTCCTCTTGTTCTTCTTCCTGCTGCGGAGGAGCCGGTTCGCCGGGATCTTCATTCGATTCGACCTGTACTCCCGGATCTTCCCCGGGAGAGGACGACTGATCCCCGCTGTCGCTTAGGCCCTGAATAGCTAAAAACAGGCCGAAGCCGACAATACCTAAAAACAGGATTCCTGCAAATACAGGCAGAAGCGTTGTTCTGCCCGAAGACTTCCTGGAGGAGTTCCGGCGGCGCTGGAGACGATCGATCCGGGAATTACGCCTGCTTTCCGGGTGGTGAATTTCTGGAAGCTCCGCTCCATACTGATCTATAACCTGGTCCGGATCAAGACCGAGTGCTTCGGAGTAGCTTTTTACGAACGCTTTCGCATAAAAAGCGCCCGGCAGCGCTTCATACTGGCCGTTTTCAATCGCCAGCAGATAACGCTTTTGAATCTTTGTTGCTTCCTGGAGATAATCAAGAGACATGTTTTGATCCAACCGTTTGTTACGTAGAAAAGCCCCTAATTCTGACATGCTGTACCACCTACCATCTAACTAATATCAAACGAAGAAAAGCCGGAATCCACTACATCATACGTAATAACCTGGCTGTCATCATTACGCAGTTCAATAATACAATCAAAATCCTGGATGGTGTAATGGGACTCACGGATAAAAATATCCGGGTGCTCAACTACTTTAACAGAGGGCAGCTTCATAACCTGATCGACAAGGTCCCTGTGTTTCTGGGGCGCCCGCATCATGCTGACAATACCATCAATAATATAAATGTGTCCTTCTCCCTTTTCATCTTCCCCCAGATGGCTTCTTACCGTCTGGCGCAGAAGGGTGGACGAGATAAACGTCCAGCGCTTATTGGCGCATACGCTGGCTGCTACCAGGGATTCTGTTTTTCCAACACGCGGCATCCCCCGGATGCCTACTAAATAATGGCGGTCTTTTTTAAAAAGTTCGGCAATAAAGTCGACGAGCAGCCCTAATTCATCGCGGACGAACCGGAACGTTTTTTTATCATCGGCATCCCGTTCAATGTAACGGCCGTGCATAACAGCAAGCCGGTCCCGAAGCCTTGGCTCCCGGATTTTCCGCAGCGTAATTGTATCGATGGTTTCCATAATGCTGCGCAGCCTGACGACCGAATCATCATGCCGGCTGCGGATCAGCATCCCGCGCCTGCTGTGCTCTACTCCATTGATCGTGACGATGTTAATCGAAAGCATACCGAGCAGGGAAGAAATGTCCCCGAGAAGGCCGGGTCTGTTTTCGTGAATTTCATATTCCATATACCATTCTTTGGGCTCCATTGTCTCCGCCTGCCTTTCCTGTGCTGCCTATAGATTAGTTACTATTATTGTAACGTTTGTCTAAAAGCGGCACAAAGCTTTTTTACGAAAAACCGCCGTCTATTTGTAAAGTATGTCCATTCATGTACGAAGAGCGGCTGGAAAACAAAAAAGCAACTGCTTCTGCCACTTCTTCCGGCCTGCCCATTCTTCCGGCTGGAATCTGTGCCACCAGGTCCTCCTGCTCTTCTGTTGAAAAAATACCGTTCATTGGTGTATCGATAACTCCAGGAGCGATCGCATTCACGTTGATACCGCTTGGGGCTGCCTCTTTGGCAAGAGAACGGACGAATGCTTCCATTCCCCCTTTTGCCGCAGAATAGACAGTTTCCATCGCGGTCCCGCTGCTCGCCCATATAGAAGAAATCAATACGATGGTTCCCTGCTTTTCCTGAATCATATAAGGAAGCAGCTTTTGGCATGTAAACACTGCCTGAATTAAATGAGAGTGAAACTGGCTCATTATTTCTTCAGGCTGTGCATCCTGCAGCAGGCCGTACAGGGAAGCCCCTGCTGCATATACGAGGCCGCTGACCGGGGAGTGCACCTGCCGGAGTAATACTTCCGCCCCGTTTTCTTTTGATAGGTCGGCGCGCAGAATATATGCTTTGCCTCCAAGTTCGCGGCATCTGTTGGCGAGCTGGTTCATCCTGCTGTCTGAGGCTTCGTGACAGTGCAGAAACAAGGAATATCCTTCTTCAGCAAGCTTCACGGCAGCGGCGCTTCCGATTGCTCCGCTTGCCCCTGTCACTAATACGAAAGGTCTGCTACTCATTAGTCTTTTTTACGACTTGGGAAACCGAACGTTCCGGTCCGTGAAAATGCTGTTTCCATAATGCCAGACATTCTTCTGCCGTAATTGACTCCAGCACAGCCGCTGTATCAAACATATCCATTCCTGCAAAAGCATAGCTCGTATATTGGCTGGCCATAAATTCGAGGCTGTTTAACTGGCGCAGAAACGTGCCGATGTTGCGGCGCTTGATGCGCTCAAACATATCTGTATCAAATGCCGATGGATCTTTGGACTCCAGCAGATTCGTGATTCGGTTCTGCAGTTTATCCGGATCGGCCGTATCCCCGCCTGCTACAAAAAAGGTAAAGGAGCGGTCTACCTGAAACTCACCGGAAAATGAATCATCAATCAAACCTTCTTCATACAGAGATTCGTAAAAGGTGGTCCCGGGACCAATTAATGTATCCATCAGCAGATCCATGGCGAGTTCGTAGCGCATTAACTCTTCGCCTGTTCTCTCCTGGAGCACTTTATAGCCCACCAAAACTTTTGGTGTATTAACGCTCATTTCCAGAATTTTTTTTGGAGAGGCGGCTTCTGCCGGCTCTTCCGGAAGAATACGCTTCAGCTCGGGTGCAGGGGGAAAGTCCTTGCCTGCCTGATTTTCTTTAACTAATGCCATTAATGCTTCCGGATCGGCATCGCCTGCAATAAACAGCGCCATATTGGAAGGGTGGTAAAACGTTTCATAGCACGTATACAAATCTTCTTTTGTAATATCATAAATAGATGCTACCGTACCGGCGATATCAATCTTAGCCGGGTGTTCATGGTACATGCCGCCGAGAAGCTGGAAAAAGGCAAGCCAGTCTGCCTGGTCTTCATACATGCGGATTTCCTGCTCAATAATGCCTTTTTCTTTCTCTACGCTTTCTTCTGTAAAATACGGGTGCTGGACAAAATCAAGCAGCGTGCTGATATTTTTTTCCGTCTGGGCCGTGCTGGAAAACAAATAGGCCGTTTTCGTAAAGCTCGTAAAAGCGTTTGACGATGCCCCCTGTTTACCAAATGTCTGGAACACGTCCCCTTCTTCATCTTCAAACATTTTATGCTCCAGAAAATGAGCAATGCCATCCGGCACTTTTACCGGCTCGCTTTTTCCAATCGGCGTAAAGTGGTTATCGATGGATCCGTAGTTGGTTGTAAATGTTGCAAATGTTTTATGGAAGCCTTTTTTCGGCAGAATATATACCTGCAGGCCATTATCAAGCACTTCGTAGTAAAGCGTTTCATCAATTGTGTTTTTTTCGAGCGTGTTCATTTATTGGTCCTCCTTCTCTCCATGAAGAAAAAATACAGTATCTATCACAATATCTGCTGCGCAGTCGGCTACTTCTTCAAGCGTAACGGCTTTCACCTGGCTGATCCATTCATCCATAGATACCTGACGTTCCCCGACAATACCCTGATAAAGCAGATCGGCGGTGCCTTTGGCAGAATCTGCTGTTTCGAGCAGCTGATTTACAAGCATACCTTTTGTCTGTTCTACTTCGTCTTCGGTGAACCGTCCGATTTTCATGTCCTCAATCTGTTCTGTAATAATAGCGAGCGCTTTATCGTACTGGGACGTTTCGATCCCGGCCATAATCGTGACAAAGCCTTTTAAGCTGTCGTATCTGGATGCTGCATAATAAGCGAGACTTTCTTTTTCCCTCACGTTTAAAAACAGCTTCGAATGAGGAAATCCACCGAGCAGCGCATTGGCTACCTGCATGGCAGCAAATGAAGAATCTTTAAAATAGACCGGCACCCGGCAGCCGATATGAAGTTTCCCCTGCTGGATATCATCGGTTTCTTTTATATAATTAGGGGTCTCTCTTACTGAATAAGCGGTGCCCGCTGTTTCTTTTACCTGCAGATTGTCTTCAAAAATAGAAAATGCCGAGGCTGCTTTAACGGCTTGTTCTTCTTCCACATCTCCAATAATATACATGTCCACTTTGTCTTCTTGAATCATAGAGTTATAGATCACCATGAGTCTGTCTGCCGTAATGGCTTCCAGGCGCTCCAGTTCTCCCTGTGCCTGCAATCTGTAAGGATCATCGGGAAACATATGCTGAAGCATCCGGTTGTTGGCATAGCGGATTTTATCGTCATACACAGCTTCCATCCGCTGCTGAAGGTTTCGTTTTTCTTCCAGCATAATTTTTTCAGAGAACACACCGTTTTCCAGATAAGGCGCCAGAACGGCACCTTTTAGAAAAGCAAGTCCTTCTTCCAAAAGCGGTTCTGCATGCTCAATATACCGCTCATTGGCAATATCGAGCCGGAAGGTAAGCAGATGATAATCGCCTTTTTTGGCTACATCCGTTGTAAATACCGCACCGTATAAATAATCCAGGTGGGAACGGATGCTTTTACGGGAAGGGTAGTCGGATGTGGCGCTTTTTAACACCTGGGCAAGCAGGGAACGTTCTGTAGCTGTTTCCGCTTCAAGCGGTGCGAGCATCTGCAGCAGAATCGTTGTTGTTTTGAATTTTTTTGTCGGCAGCAGATGAAGCGCTGCCCCTGTATTAATCTGTTCTTTCTCTACCATTGGCTTTGAGCCCCTTTCTTAATACCTTGGTGCTTCTTCTTCAGCTGCCGGAGGGGCGGAGATCACGTCTCTTGGCTTGCTTCCGCCGTATGGTCCTACAATGCCGCGTTCTTCCATGGCATCAATCAGACGTGCAGCCCTCGTGTATCCTACGCGGAATTTCCGCTGCAGCATGGAAACAGACGCACTTTGTCTTTCTACGACAAAAGCTACTGCTTCATCGTATAAAGAGTCATCTATTTCTTCAACTTGTTCTACTTTGTCATCAGGAATCATTTCCTCCTGGTAATTGGCTTTCTGCTGGGCGATTACTGAAGCGACAATTGCTTCGACTTCTCCATCGGAAATAAAGGCGCCTTGGATACGCGTTGATTTATTGGATCCTACCGGAGAAAAAAGCATATCTCCTTTTCCAAGAAGCTTTTCAGCGCCGCCGCTGTCCAAAATGGTGCGGGAGTCAATCTGGCTTGTAACCCCAAATGCAATCCGTGAAGGAATGTTTGCTTTGATTACTCCTGTTATTACATTAACAGACGGACGCTGGGTTGCGATAATCATATGAATCCCTGCGGCTCTTGCCATTTGGGCAAGTCTGGTGATCGCATCTTCCACATCGCTTGAAGCGACCATCATTAAATCAGCCAGCTCATCGACAATCACAACGATGTAAGGCAGTTCCAGCTGTTTGTCCCCGCTTTTTTCGTTTTCTTTTTTAACGTACTGATTGTAGCCTTCCATGTTCCGCGTCCCTGTATGGGAAAACAGGTCATAGCGCCGTTCCATTTCCGCCACTACTTTTTTAAGCGCCTGTGCGGCCCGCTTCGGCTCTGTTACCACCGGTGCGAGCAGGTGGGGAATCCCGTTATATACATTAAGTTCCACCATTTTAGGATCAATCATCATCAGCTTTACTTCATGCGGTTTTGCTTTCATTAGAATGCTCGTAATAATGCCATTAATACAGACACTTTTTCCGCTTCCCGTAGCCCCTGCTACGAGCAGATGAGGCATCTTATTTAAGGCGGCCAGCACGGGTTCGCCTGATATATCACGGCCGAGTGCTACTGCAAGTGGATGGTTGTCTTTCTTCATTCCTGTTTCCAGTACTTCCCGGACCGTCACCATTGCTACTTCCTGATTCGGTATTTCAATGCCGACGGCTGATTTCCCGGGGATAGGTGCTTCTATACGAATATCACGCGCAGCCAGAGCCAGCGCTAAATCATCGGTTAAATTGACAATTCTGCTCACTTTCACTCCTGTATCCGGCTGCACTTCGTATTTAGTCACGGCAGGACCAAGGTGCACTTCGTTTACTTTTGCTTTCACACCAAAGCTTAACAAAGTTTCTTCAAGTTTTCTTGCATTCGAGCTCAGCATGCGTTTTTCTACATGCTGGGTGTTGCGCTCCGGTGCATTTAATAAATCGAGTGAAGGCAGGATATAATTTTTATTTTCTTCTTCTGCCGACGAGGCCAGTACGGCTTCTTCTGTTCCTTCAGAGGTTCCATCGGTTTCAACAGGCGGTTCGACGGTTTTTTTCGTTGAAGCTGCTTCTGTTTTTTCCGGTCCCTCCTGTTTTTCATAAGCGTTTTCAGCGAAATTATAGATAAGCGGCGTTTCCGGCTCTTGTTCCACCAGCTCCTGCTGCTCATATACCGGCTCTTTCGTCTTTGCTACTGGTTTCTTTTTTGCCTCTTTCGGTTCGGCAGCGCGTGCCTGTCTTTTCTGTTCCCGCTGCGCTTTGGAAGCCTGATATTTCTCGTTCAGCACGGCCTGGGTCTTTTTCACAGCCGGTGCTGTTTTTGTTTTCGTACCATTGGCCAAATCCTGCAGCGTTACGCCGGTAATAATCATCAGCGCCACGATGGCCAGCAGAACAGCAATCAAATAAGAGCCCGGCACCCCGAACAGGGTGTATGTACCTGCGTAAAGAAGAGCTCCCGTCATTCCTCCGCCAATCGATGCGTTGGCCGCTCCAGTCGCCTGCTCCGTGAACGCATTCCATGTAACAGCCAGACTTCCTCCGGCTTCGTCCTGTCCGGAGGCCTCATTCATAAAGGCGATATGGCTGAATATCAGCACAGACAATCCGCCCATACATACGCCGGCGCCGATACGCTTATTGATACGCGGCCATTTTTTCTTGAAAATAAACGCTGCCGCAACAGCTATAACGCCTAGATTTAATACGATGTGAAAATCTCCTGCAAAGAAACGCAGAAAAGAAACGAGCAGTTCGCCTACCAGCCCGAACTGAAACAGCGCTGTTAAAGCAAGGGTAAGCAGAACCAGTCCCGTCCATTCTATTTTCATTTCGCTTTTTCGTTTTTTGGTCCATTTTTTTGTCCGTTTCCGTTTTTTTGCCACTTCTTGTCCACCTCATTATCTGTTCTCACCTGTTGTATTAAAGCCGTTCTCTGTTCTTGTATGCCTGTTGTTATTATAGCATATGGCTCTGCTGCTAAGGCGCAGCACCGTGTATTTTTCCGTTTTCCGGATGCAAAAAGCCTGCTGAAGAATCATAGATTCCAATCAGCAGGGCTTTTCTTCATTTTTATATTACACTTCCATAATAATAGGCAGGATCATCGGGCGGCGCTTCGTTTTTTCGTATAGAAAACGACTCAGCACGTCGCGGACGCTGCTTTTTAGCGTGGACCATTCTTTTTCTTTTTCTGCAATGCATTTTTCCAAAGTGGCCGTCACTTTTTTGTTTGCTTCTTCAAGCAGTTCTTCCGATTCGCGTACATACACGAATCCTCTCGAAATAATATCGGGACCGGAAGCAATCGTTCCTGTTTTTTTGTTAAGGGTGACGACAACGACTAGAATACCGTCTTCCGATAACAGGCGTCTGTCCCGAAGCACAATGTTTCCCACGTCTCCTACCCCGAGTCCGTCTATTAAGACGTTTCCGGAAGCTACTTTTCCAGCGCGGCGGGCTTTGCGTTTCGTGAATTCCACGACTTCGCCTTTATCGACTAAAAAGATATTGGCCGGATTAACGCCGGCTTTTTCAGCGAGTTCGCCATGGGCGGACTGCATCCGGTACTCTCCGTGAATCGGAATGAAATACTTCGGCTTGACGATATTAAGCATGGTCATTAATTCCTGCTGGCTGGCATGGCCGGACGTGTGAATGCTGTTTTTTCCGTAGACCACTTCCGCGCCTACTTGGTAGATCGCATCAATCGTACGGCTGACCGTTTTTTCATGGCCGGGGATAGGATTGGCTGCAATCAGGACTTTATCGCCTTCCTGAATGGACAGCTGACGGTTTGCGCCTTTTACAAGACGGGTCAGTGCAGACATTGGTTCTCCCTGGCTTCCGGCACACAAAATCGTTATTTGATGAGGCGCATAGCTTTCCACTTCGTTCGCTTCAATAAACGTATCCTCGTGGCGCTGAAGATAGCCGAGTTTATGCGAAATTTCGATTGCTTTGAGCATACTGTGCCCGACTACCGCAATTTTACGGCCTTCTTTTTCCGACGCATTAATAACCTGCTGAATACGGTGAATGTTGGAAGCAAACGTCGTAACGACAATGCGGCCTTTTGTTTCAATAAAGGCATCCATCATCTGCTCACCGGCCACTGCTTCGGATGGAGTCGTTCCCGGCACTTCGGCATTAATACTATCCGAAAGCAGGCAGAGTACGCCTTTTTTGCCGTAGTTGGTCAACTTGCCTATTTCAGTGAGCTGGCCGTCGATCGGCGTCTGGTCGAATTTGAAATCACCGGTGTGCACAATCAAACCCTGCGGGGTGTCGATGCATACGCCGATAGAATCCGGCAGGCTGTGCGTCGTTCTGAAAAAGCTTACAGGCAAACTGCCAATTGTGAGGCGTGATTTCGGATCAAACGAGCGGAGATCCGTTTTCTTGCGGAGTCCATTTTCTTTAATATGGTCTTCCACGATAGCAATAGTAAGCTTTGTTCCATAAACAGGCGCATTAATTTTACGCAGAATATAAGGAAGAGCTCCTATATGGTCTTCGTGCCCGTGTGTCACGATAATCCCGCGGATTTTTTCTTTATTCTGCACGAGATACGAGATATCCGGAATAACGATGTCTACGCCGAGCATATCATCTTCCGGAAACATTAACCCCGCTTCAATAATAAGAATATCTTCTTCTGTTTCCACAACATACATATTTTTACCAATTTCGCCTACGCCGCCCAAGGCAAAAATACGAATGCTGTCTGTATTTTGATTTGACAATGTGTTTCCTCCTATATAGTCTATATTCTTCTGTAGTAGTGTGATCGAAGCAGTCATCTATTTACTTTGCATACCCGGTCCAGCACTTGATTGTAGTATAACGCAAGTCGAAATAAGAATACAAGGTCTCTTTACTATCGGAAAAGGGGCTCTGTTCCATTTCTTTATGTATTCAAGTTATAACAGCCGGCTCTCATAAAAAGAAAAGCCCGGCCATCAGGCCAGGCTGAACCATTGCTCCAATTGTTTAATTTCTGCATCTGTCAGCGGCAGCATCGGCAGTCTCGTATCGCGCGAGATAATTCCCTGCTGTTCGAGCATTGCTTTAACAGGCGCCGGGTTCGGGGCAATAAAGCAAGCTTTCATTTTCGGAAGCAGCGACCGGTGAATTGCCGAGGCGTGCTCCACAGACCCTTCAGAGAAGGCCTGGACCATTTCTCTGAGCTCGTGCCCTGCAATATGAGCCGCAACCGATACAACACCGTATCCGCCTACACTCATGATCGGAAGCGTCATCGAATCATCCCCGCTGTACACAGCGAAGTTCTCCGGAGTTGAAGCAATAATATGCGAAATCTGATCCAGGCTTCCGCTTGCTTCTTTTACGGACGTAATGTTTGGAATGCCCGCGAGTTTAATCATCGTTTCCGCCTGCAGATTGATGATGCAGCGGCCCGGTATGTTATACACCATGACAGGAAGGGTCGTCGCTGACGCGATCGCTTTAAAATGTTCATACATACCTTCCTGGCTCGGTTTATTATAGTATGGCGTGACCGCCATAATTCCATCAATACCGAGTTTCGAGGCTTTTTCCGTCAGCGCGGTGGAATACCCGGTATCATTTGTACCCGTACCTGCGATAACCGGCACGCGTCGTCCGCTGATTTCAGCTGTGCGCTGGAATAGCTTTAACTTTTCATCGGTCGTAAGCGTCGGTGATTCGCCGGTCGTTCCGGCGATAACCAACCCTTCACTTCCGGTCAGAATCAAATGCTCCACTACTTTTTCTACACCCTGCCAGTCAATCTTCCCCTCGTTGTCGAAGGGAGTAACCATGGCGGTCAATATTCGGCCAAATTCCAAGCTCTCCCTCCCCCTTTCCTTTTTACTTTGTTTTTTTCATATAGGAAAATGGAGAATGCTGTATTGTATTACTGTTTCACCCGCCGGCCTAATTCAAACATCTGATGAAGCGCCAGTACGGCTTTATTCATATCTTCCCCGTGAACGAGCGTCCAAATCGTTGTATGCGAATCCGCCGACTGCAGAATAGATATTTCTTTTTCTGCCAGTGCGCCGACGATTTTGGACACCACGCCCGGCACCCCCGTCATGCCGGCACCTACTGCGGATATTTTGGCGCAGTTATGAATAAAGGTGCCTTCCAGCTGCTTTGTATCAAGCAGAATCTTCACTTCCGGGCTTCTATCATCAGGTACCGTAAAGATGAGGCGCTGCGGCTGAATCGTAATAAAGTCGACCGATATATCATTTTCAGCCAGTTCTTTGAATACAGCTGCCTGCTGCGCCACACCTTCTGCATGCTCCACGGTAACCTGTGTGACGCCGGAAATATGGGCAATCCCTGTTACCTGGCGCTCAACACGGTCAGACCCTGCCGTACCGCCGATAATCGCTGATATAAGTGTTCCTGGTGCATCGGATGCCGTTGAACGGATGCGGATTGGTACTTTTCCCTGCATCGCAATTTCCACAGCACGGGGGTGGATGACTTTGGCTCCCTGATAAGCCATATTGCATATCTCCTGATACGTAGCGGACGGAAGAATTTCCGCCTCCTCCACGACACGGGGATCCGCCGTCATAATGCCTTCTACATCTGTAAAAATATCTACGTACTCTGCCTGGAGCGCTGCGCCGATCGCTGTCGCGGACGTATCGCTGCCTCCGCGGCCGAGCGTAGTAAGCTCGCCGTCTCCGGATACCCCTTGAAAACCGGCGACTACGACGACATCTGTTTCTTCGAGACGCTTAACAAGTGCCTCCGTCTGCATATCGACAATACGGGCTGCCCCGTACTGTCCATCTGTGCGGAAACCAGCTTGTGCGCCGGTCATAGCAGAAGCTTTTAGCTTTTTGGACTGCAGCAGCTCCGTAAAAATAACCGAAGAAATCGTCTCTCCTACACTTACAAGCATATCTTTTTCCCTTGTGCTGATCTGGGAACCGTTCTGGTTCAACAGCCCAAGCAGTGTATCGGTCGCATAAGGGTCTCCCTGCCGTCCCATTGCCGAAACGACGGCAACGACTTTATACCCCTCTTCTACCGCACGTGCTACATGAGCGGCCGCAAGCTCTCTAGTTGCTTCATCTTTAACGGATGTTCCACCGAATTTTTGTACAATAACTTTCATGCTGCACCTCGTTCATCATTTTACGATGGCTTTACAAGCCCAAGTTTGAGTAAGCTTTCTGCAATCTGTACGGAGTTGTAGGCAGCTCCTTTTAAAAGGTTGTCAGAAACAACCCAGAAATGATAAGCGTTTGCACGATCCAGGTCTTTTCTGATGCGGCCGACAAATACGTCCGGCAGACCGACACTGTCAAGTGCCATTGGATACTCCTGGTTGGCAGGATCATCTTTAAGTGTAATTCCTGCAGAATCTTTGAGAAGCGCCTTTAACTCTTCCACGCCTGGATTTCCGTTTTCTGTTTCAATATATACTGATTCAGAATGACCGGTTTCAACCGGAAGGCGCACGCAGGTTGCAGCTACTTCAAGCTCGTCCTGATGCAGAATCTTTTTTGTTTCATTCATCATTTTGATCTCTTCAAAGGTATAGCCGTTGTCCTGAAACTTATCAATCTGCGGGATCGCATTAAAAGCAATCGGAAAATGTTTTTTGTCTCCGCCGACAGGAAGAATTTCCGGATCGGCATCTTTTCCGTCCAAAACATCCCGGGACTGATTTTTCATTTCTTCTACAGCGGCCCAGCCGGCGCCTGAAACAGCCTGATACGTAGAAACGATCACTTTTTTCAGACCATGCTTTTTACGGATGGGCTCTAGAGCGACAACCATTTGAATCGTTGAACAGTTCGGGTTTGCAATAATGCCGTTATGGTTATGAAGATCGGCTTCGTTCACTTCCGGAACAACAAGCGGAACATCTTTATCCATCCGGTATGCGCTAGTGTTGTCGATACAGATGGCTCCGCGTTTTACTGCTTCCGGAGCTAATTCTTTTGATACTGAACCTCCTGCAGAGAACAGGGCAATCTGAACGCCTTCGAATGATTCCGGCTTTGCTTCCTCCAGCGTATATTCGGTTCCTTGAAAGTCTACTTTTTTGCCTGCTGACCTGCTTGAGGAAAGAAGCTTTAATTCCTTAATGGGAAAATTCTTATCTGCGAGCGTTTTCAGCATCTGCTGACCAACCGCTCCTGTTGCTCCTACTACTGCTACCGTGAATCCTGTTTCATTTGACATTGAGTTATACTCCCTTTCAAAATAACAAATTCATTTTATCTCTACCTATATTAACATAAATGATCCCGAGCCGCCTGCAGATATTTCAGTGGAAATGCCTAACGGCGGGAAATTTCTGTTTTTTTCAGATGATTTTCCGGCAGGCTGCCTTCAGGGCTGATAAGCGAAATGGAATAATCCTGTCCTAAAAGTGCGTCCGCGGTACGTGCTGTATCCTCAAGCGTAATCGCTTCTATTTTTTCTACAATATCATCCAGACTTTGGTGGTAGCCGAGCAGAAGTTCATTGCGGCCGTTGCGGTTCATACGGCTGCTCGTGCTCTCCAATCCAAGCATTAAACTTCCTTTAAGCTGTTCTTTACCGTTCTCCCATTCTTTCCGGCTGATTCCATTTTGGGCCAGCTCTTTAATAACAGCCTGCATAGAATCAAACATTTCATCCAGGTGCTCCGATCCTGTGCCTCCATATATAGTCAGCATACCGCTGTCACGATAGGCGGATTGATAGGAGTACACGGAGTAGGCAAGTCCGCGCTTTTCCCTAATTTCCTGAAAAAGCCTGCTGCTCATGCTTCCTCCGAGGGCATTATTTAACAGGACGAGTGCAAACGAATCATCGTGTCCTGCCTCCAGGCCCGGAAATCCCAGACAGAGGTGGGCTTGTTCTGCCGGTTTGGTATGCACACTTTCCCCCGGCAGAAATACAGGGCTCTCCGATTTATTCTCAGATCCCCGGCGGCTTAGAGCGGAAAACGTTTCTTCTACTTTTTCCAGAAGCACTTCGTTCGTATTTCCAGCTACTGAAATGACGATATTGCTGCCTGTATAATACTTGTCCATATAGGCTTTCAGCGATTCGGAAGTAAACGAACCGACCGTATCCGTAGTGCCCAGGATCGGGCGTCCCAGCGAGTGGGCTCCGTAGGAAACTGCTTCTAAATAGTCGTGTACGATATCATCGGGTGTATCATCAACCATTTTTATTTCTTCAAAAATAACACTTCGCTCTTTTTCCAGTTCTTCTTCGTCAAAAGTTGAATGAAAAAACATATCGGAGAGAATATCCAGTGCCTGCCCGGCGTGGTCATCAAGTACTTTGGCATAAAAGCATGTATATTCTTTTGCCGTGAACGCATTCACCTGGCCGCCGATTCGGTCGAAGTTTTCCGCGATATCCGCGGGTGTTCTTGTATTGGTTCCCTTAAAAAACATGTGTTCCAGAAAGTGTGAAATTCCATTTTCTTCTGCTTTTTCATAACGGGAGCCGGTGCCGACCCAAATACCGATCGTGATGGAGCGTACAAAAGGGATATGTTCGGTTACAACACGCACTCCGTTGTCCAGTTCTTTTTTGTTTATCAACAGCTTCCTCCTTTTTGCCTCTTTTATCCTCATATATAAGAAAAACTTGGCCTAAGCCAAGCTTTTCGGATTCGTGCCTATTCAATTGGTATATCCAGCCGGAATCCGATTTTATTTTCTTATTTATTGCTGCTTTCTTCTTTTAACAATACTTTTCTCGATAAGTTAACGCGGCCCTGGTTATCAATTTCTGTAACTTTAACCATAATCTCGTCATCGAGCTTAACAATGTCTTCCACTTTATTCACGCGTTCTTCAGCAAGCTGTGAAATGTGAACCAGACCGTCTTTTCCTTTGAACAGTTCAACAAAGGCACCGAACTTTTCAATGCGTTTTACTTTACCAAGGTACGTTTCACCGACCTGTACTTCACGCACAAGATCTTCGATTCGTTTTTTTGCGGCGGCATTGGCACTGGAATCCGTAGAAGAAATATAGACGGTTCCATCCTGCTCAATATCAATTTTCACGCCGGTGTCGTCAATAATCTGGTTGATCGTTTTTCCACTCGGTCCAATAACGTCGCGGATTTTTTCCGGTTTAATATGAAGGGTCAGGATTTTCGGTGCATAGGTGGACAGCTCTTCTCTTGATCCGCCGATAGCGGAAAGCATATTGTCCAGTACGTGCAGTCTTGCCTGTCTTGCCTGCTCTAGTGCAAATTTCAATATTTCACGGTCAATACCGTCAATTTTAATATCCATCTGCAGTGCTGTAACGCCTTTTTCAGAGCCTGCTACTTTAAAGTCCATATCGCCGAGAGCATCTTCCATTCCCTGGATATCTGTGAGTACTGTAACATCTTCGTCTTCTTTTACAAGACCCATGGCAATACCGGCTACCGGTGCTTTAATAGGAACACCTGCATCCATCATGGCAAGGGCGCTTGCGCAGATACTTGCCTGTGAAGTCGAACCGTTGGATTCGAGCACTTCAGACACAAGACGAATCGTATATGGAAAATCTTTTTCGTCCGGAATTATAGCTTCCAGCGCTCTCTCACCAAGGGCGCCGTGGCCGATTTCTCTTCTGCCTGGTCCGCGGATCGGGCCTGTTTCCCCTACGCTGAACGAAGGAAAGTTATAGTGATGCATAAAGCGCTTGGATTCTTCTTCACCGATACCGTCCAGAATCTGAACATCACCGAGCGGCCCCAGTGTACATACGCTTAGCGCCTGTGTCTGGCCGCGTGTGAACAGACCGGAACCGTGCGTTCTTGATAACAGCTTAACTTCTGATGTCAATGGACGGATTTCATCCGACGTCCGGCCGTCCGGACGGATTTTATCTTTTGTGATTAATTTTCTGAACTCTTTTTTTACAAGTCCCTGAATGATTTCTTTGACTTCACCATGCTCTTCTTCAGTAAAGGATTCAAGAATCCGGTCGGATACTTCTTTAGTTGCTACATCGCGGGCCTGCTTTTCTCTAACCATTACAGCCTCGCGCAGGTCCGTGCCTGCTGTTTCTTTCACTCGTACAGTCAGCGCTTCGTCAGGCGTGCGTAATGGAATGTCGCGCTTTTTCACGTTCATTTCAGAAACGATTTTTTCCTGGAACGTGACCAGCTTTTTAATTTCTTCATGGCCGAACATAATCGCTTCAAGCATCACATCTTCTGTAACCTGCTTTGCTCCTGCTTCTACCATGTTAATTGCATTCTTCGTACCGGCAACCGTAAGGTCAATGTCACTTTCCTCAAGCTGCTTCATTGTAGGATTTATGACAAATTCTTCGTTCACACGTCCTACACGGACGCCTGCAATCGGCCCGCCAAAAGGAATGTCAGACACGCTCAGCGCCATTGAAGAACCGATCATAGCGGCCATTTCCGGCGAGCAGTCTTTATCGATGCTCATTACAATGCTGATAACCTGAAGATCATTACGAAAGCCATCCGGAAACAATGGACGGATCGGACGGTCAATTAAGCGGCTCGTTAAAATAGCGTTCTCGCTTGGACGTCCTTCGCGTTTAATAAACCCGCCCGGAATTTTACCGGCGGCGTAAAGACGCTCTTCATAGTTTACCGTCAGTGGGAAGAACGGTAGATCTTTCGGTTCTTTCGATGCTGTAGCCGTAGACAGTACAACCGTATCGCCGTAACGAACCATTACCGCTCCGTTGGCCTGCTTTGCATATTTCCCTGTTTCAATCGTTAATTCCCGTCCTGCCCAATCTATACTAAACGATTTGCTTTCTTGTTCTGTGCTCAATAGGGTATCCTCCTGTTTCTATAGTGCGCACTGCCAGAGTGCTGCCTTCGTACATATGTTCATGTAAAACAATTATATAGTTCAGCCCGCAGGCTGTAATAATTTCTTAAAAATGGCAAAAAAAGCGGGAGTTGCCCTCCCGCTTCTCTTACATTTATCTACGCAATCCAAGACTTTTGATTAGTTCACGGTAACGCGTAATATCTTTGTTACGAAGGTACGTAAGCAGGTTACGACGCTTACCAACCATTTTTAACAAACCGCGGCGTGAGTGGTGATCTTTCTTGTGTGTACGCAAATGTTCGTTAAGTGTGTTGATCTGCTCCGTTAAAATTGCTACCTGTACTTCTGGTGAACCCGTATCATTTTCGTGCGTTTTGTACTGCTCAACAATTTCAGTTTTTCTTTCTAATGTTAAAGCCATCCAAAGCACCTCCTTCAATTAGTTAACGCCAATTCCCTAGCAGGACGTCGGAGGAACGTGCATGCCAAGCAACGGCTTGATTACATTCAATAGAATACGCTTTTTTCATAGAAAAAGCAAGGCATTCCTCTTACTTTTCACAATTCCTCCAACCGGCTCTGCGGCTCTCCGGCTGCAAGTACTTCTTCCGCCTGCTTTTTGTCGAGGTGCAGCTGAGCGATAAGGTCGTCCACCGAAGAAAATTTCTTTTCCCCGCGCAGGCGCTGGACCCATTCCACCTCCACTTTTTTCCCGTAAATGGACTCATTCATCTCAAATACGTGCACTTCCACTTCCGGCCGTTCTGCTTTTATATCATGGAAAGTAGGCTTGTAGCCGATATTACAGACCCCTTTCCAGCGTCTGCCCTGCACTGTAAACCATACGGCATAAACCCCGGTTTCCGGAACCATATATGGGTCTTTTATCAGTACATTGGCGGTTGGAAAGCCGATCGTACGTCCCCGCTGCTCGCCTTTAACGACCAGTCCGCTCACAGCATATAATCTTCCGAGCAGCACGGAGGCTTTTTCCACATCCCCGTCTAAAATACACTGTTTGATTAATGTAGAACTGATTTTTTCGTTTTCCCATTCTTTTTTTCCTACCGTCGTGTAGTCCAGCTTGCCCCGGGCATGAAAAGGGAGTGTTTCCATCGTGCCTTTCCCGAGCCGGCCGTAGGAAAAATCGAAACCTGCCACGACATGGACCGTTCGCGATCCAATTAAATAAGCGTCCACAAATTCCTGAGGCTCCAGCTCTGCAAACTGCTGGTCAAAGTGGACCACAAACAGGTAGTCAACGTCCAGCTTCTTCATTTGTTCTTCTTTAACCGGAAGCGGAGTAATGTAGCGCATCGTTTCCTCGGAATAATCCGGGGACAGCACCGTTTTAGGGTGGGGACTGAACGTCATTACTGCAAGTTTGGCCTGTTTTTTTGCCGCTATTTCTCCTGCCGTGCGGATGACCTCCTGATGGCCGCGGTGAACCCCGTCAAAATAACCCAAGGCCATTACTAAAGGCGGAAAATCATCGGCCTTTGGTATATTGTCGTGATATACATAAATAGTTTTCATCGTCTCACCTTTCCAATCGCCTCGGTTTCTGCTATGATCTGGCTTCGATGTAGAGCATAGTTTTTGGCTTTATTTTATCCGGTTTTGAAGGATGTCTTTCGTATACAGCCAGCGGTATAGAACCGGTCATAAATATAAAAGGGGAAGGCATGTCTTCCTGATAAGGAAGTACAGCCCCGTTTTTAATCAGCGCCAGCTCCTCCTCAGCCGCCTCCCGCCTGTCAATATGGGCCAGTGCTTTGGTGATGGGAATAACAGCCTTTTCAAGCATGTGTTCCTCCTGCAGCTGTGCCAGCTCCTCCAGCGTCCAGCTGTCCTGTTCCCTAAAGGGCCCTGATCCTGTGCGTACAAGGTTTTTCATATGCGCGGGCACAGAAAGAGCCCGGCCTATATCAACAGCCAGCGTCCGTATGTAGGTACCTTTACTGCAGACAATGTCGCATTCAAATGTAAATGCGCCGTTATCATAAGACAGGCTGTCTTTGTTCAGCGTAATGGAATAAATCGTTACATTTTTGGAAGGTCTCTCTACGGTTTTTCCTTCGCGGGCATACTCATACAACTTTCTGCCATTCACTTTTACCGCTGAATACATAGGCGGAATCTGCACCAGCTCCCCGGTAAACTGCTTTAGCGTGTCTTCGATATCCCGTTGTGATACTTCGCCCGGGTCGAGCGTCTCGACGAGCTCGCCTTCCGCGTCTTCGGTTGTAGTGCTGCTTCCAAGTGACATCACACACCGGTAGCTTTTAGGAAGGTCCATCATGTAATCGGAGATTTTCGTCGCACGTTCGATACAGATCGGCAGCACGCCTTCTACCGCTGGATCCAGTGTGCCGGTATGGCCGACCTTTTTGGTGCGTGCGATTTTTCTCATCTTATATACGCAGTCATGTGACGTGATGCCTGCGGGTTTCCAAACGGGAATAATACCTTCTATACTCATAATGACGGCCCCTCTTATCTATTATCAATTCGCTCTTCTTATCTATACTAGCGTAAAACAAAAAGAACTGTCCATAAATGAAGTTCTATTTTCTTGAGAAAATAATCCTTCTTATGGACAGTTCTTTCCTATTTATATCTTCTATTTATCCTCTTCGTGATGGATTTCCTTAAGAAGGGATTCAATTCTATTTCCGTAATCGATCGATTCATCAAATTCAAACATAATCTCCGGTGTTTTGCGAAGCTGGATCCGCTTGCCGATTTCGCTGCGGATGTATCCTTTTGCTTTCGTCAAAGCCTGAAGTGCGTCATTTTTCTTTTCATCGTCACCGAGTACGGTAATAAACACTTTAGCCTGCTGCAGGTCTCCGGTCACGTCCACACCGGTTACTGTAATAAATTCAATTCTTGGGTCTTTAAGGTCTCTCGTAAACATGGAAGCTAATTCTTTTTTCATCTGCTCCCCGACCCGATTGGCACGAATATTACTCATCGTTCTTCCTCCTTCTTACAGCCACTCATACGTAGTGATTGTTCGTTCTATCTCCATTTCCCTGTCTGCCCATTCTAAAACGTGTGCCAGCTCTTTTTCGGCTGCTTTTTTTGAGTTGGCTACGGTAACAGCAGAGAGGGCTGCGAGGTTCCATGTGTCATGATAGTCCATTTCCGCAATGGATACATTGCAGTGCTTCCGGATTTTATTTTTCAGCCGCAAAAGCACAGAGCGCTTATCCTTTAAGGAATAAGCGCTGTGTATCAGGCATTCAAAATGAACGGCTCCGATCATGTGCGTTTAATTTCTTCCATGACATACGCTTCAATAACGTCGCCTTCTCGAAGATCATTAAACTTAGTTAATGTAACACCGCACTCATAGCCGGCACTTACTTCTTTTGCATCATCTTTAAAACGTTTCAATGCGTTAATCGCACCTTCATAGATAACAATGCCGTCACGGATAAGACGGACTGTAGAATCTCTTGTAATTTTACCTTCGGTTACATAGCTTCCTGCAATTGTACCGATTTTTGAAACTTTAAAGAGCTGGCGGATTTCCACCTGACCGATAACTTTTTCTTCGAATATCGGGTCAAGCATGCCTTTCATTGCCGCTTCAATTTCTTCGATCGCATCATAAATGACACGGTGCTGGCGGATGTCTACTTTTTCTACATCAGCCGTACGCTTGGCATTTACGTCAGGACGCACGTTAAATCCGATAATAATAGCATTCGAAGCGGAGGCTAAAATAACGTCTGATTCTGCGATGGCACCTGCTCCAGCATGAATAATATTAATCTTCACGCCTTCTACGTCAATTTTCTCCAACGAGCCTTTTACTGCTTCTACAGAACCCTGTACGTCTGCTTTCACAATAACATTGATCTCTTTCATGTTGCCGTCCTGAATCTGGCTGAACAGATCATCAATGCTGACGCGGTTCGTTAAGTTACGCTCTTCGTCTTTTGCTCTGGCAGCTCTTTGTTCCCCAACGCTGCGGGCTTTTTTCTCGTCTTCGAATACAACAAACTGATCGCCTGCCTGCGGTACGTCACTTAGACCCGTGATTTCAACCGGTGTGGATGGCGCTGCTGATTTAACGCGGCGGCCGATGTCATTGACCATAGCGCGGATTCGACCGAATGTGTTTCCTACTACGATTGGATCGCCGACGTGCATCGTTCCATCCTGAACAAGAAGGGTGGCAACCGGTCCTTTTCCTTTATCAAGTTCTGCTTCGATAACCGTACCCGTTGCGCGTTTATCCGGGTTCGCTTTATACTCTTCTACTTCTGCTACAAGAAGGATCATTTCCACGAGCTCGTTAATGCCTTCGCCTTTAATCGCGGAGACGTTAACAAAGATTGTTTCGCCGCCCCATGCTTCCGGAACCAGTTCAAATTCTGTCAGTTCCTGCATGACGCGATCCGGGTTGGCTCCTTCTTTATCCATTTTGTTTACCGCTACAATAATCGGCACTCCCGCAGCTTTCGCGTGGGCAATCGCCTCTTTTGTCTGCGGCATAACACCGTCATCTGCGGCAACGACAAGAATAGTGATATCTGTTACCTGCGCCCCGCGCGCTCTCATTGTAGTAAAAGCGGCGTGACCAGGGGTATCAAGGAACGTAATTTTTTTGTTGTTTTCTTCGATCTGGTAGGCACCGATATGCTGCGTAATGCCGCCTGCTTCGCCGGCTGTTACTTTAGTATGGCGGATCGAGTCAAGAAGCGTTGTTTTACCGTGGTCGACGTGACCCATGATAGTGACTACCGGCGGACGTTCTGTGCGGTTTTCTTCGCTGTCGTTTTCGTCGGTATAAATATCAATGTCAAGCTTGTCGATTACTTCTTCTTCTTCCGCTTCCACGCCGTAATCAGCGGTGATCATTTCAATTGTTTCTTTATCAAGCGATTCGTTTTTTGTTGCCATTACACCAAGCTTCATCAGTTTTTTAATGACTTCGGAAGAGTCCCGGTGCAGTTTTTCAGCCAGTTCTCCTACCGTTAAAGATTCGATAAACGTAATTTTTTTAGGAAGAGCCAGAATCTGGTGTGGCGACTTGCTCTGCTGACGGGAGCTGCCTCTTCTTTTTCCTCTGCCTCGTGGATTGGATTGGTTGCCTCGGTTATTTGGTTTCGAGTTATTTTTAGTATTATTCATATTTGTATTTTTCTTTCCCTCATTTTCTGTTTTTTTATTAGTAGAAGCTTTTGGGGCTTCTGCAGCCGGCTTTGCCGGTGCCTGGATTTTTTTAATATCCTCATCGCTAATAATCGACATATGGTTAGTAACTTCTACGCCTTTGCTTTTAAGAGCCTGGACAATGTCTTTACTGGACTTGTCCACCTGCTTGGCATATTCGTACACCCTCATTTTGCTCATAAGCCTAACCTCCACCTTCTAATTATCCAGCAATGAGATTAGCTTTTTCGCGAATCCTTCATCGGTAATCCCTACGGTTACCCGTTCCCCTTTGCCGAGCGCATGTCCCAGTGTTTCGCGGGTTCCGGCAATTCTGTACGGCACACGATAATAGCTGGATTTGTCGTTGAATTTCTTCTGCGTGTTTTCCGACGCATCTCCGGCTACAATGACAAGCCGGAGCGTTTGGCTGCGGATATCTTTTAAGACAGCTGTGTCACCGGTTTTTACTTTCCCGGCTCTCGCAGCAAGTCCGAGCAGTGAATAAAATTTATCATTCATACTTTTTTCCCTTTGTTTCTTTCCTGCAGTAAGCGGTCATAGTCATCCGGCGTAAGAGAGACTTTCAGGTGACGGGAGACAGCATCGCGTTTCTTTGCTTCCATAAACACGGATTCCTCATTCGTCAAATAAGCGCCGCGGCCGTTTTTTTTGCCGCTGAAATCAACACTTACCCAGCCTTCTTTATCACGCACAATGCGGACGAGCTCTTTTTTTGTGCCGGATTCTCCGCTTACGATGCATTTTCTAATAGGAGGTTTGCGTTTCAACTCTTCTCGCTCCTTTTAACGTGCTGTCATGACTCTTCGAAGCTGTCGTCCCAGGCTTCTTCTGCTGTTTCTTCTTTCGGGGTGTAAAGGCCGAGCTCTTCTGCTTCTGTCTGGCTTTTAATATCTATTTTCCATCCAGTCAGCTTTGCAGCAAGACGGGCGTTCTGTCCTCTTTTGCCGATCGCAAGCGATAATTGATAATCAGGCACAATAACGAGCGTGCTTTTGTTATCATCATCCACCTGCACATCAAGAACTTTAGAAGGACTCAAGGCGTTTGCTACATATTCAAATGGATCCGTGGACCATTCGACAATATCAATTTTTTCGCCTTTTAATTCATCAACAATAGCCTGCACACGCTGGCCGCGCTGGCCGACACAGGAACCTACCGGATCTACTTCCGGGTCTTCTGCATGAACCGATATTTTCGAACGGTCTCCAGCTTCTCGTGCAACCGAAATGATCTCTACAGTACCATCATATATTTCCGGCACTTCTAATTCAAATAGTCTTTTTAACAAACCGGGATGGGTTCTGGAAATAACGATCTGCGGACCTTTTGTCGTTTTTTCCACTTTCGTAATATATGCTTTAATCCGGTCGTTGTGCTTATAATTTTCATTGGGCATCTGCTCTCCCTGGGGAAGAAGCGCCTCTACTTTTCCAAGATCCACGTAAATAAACCGGTGATCCTGACGCTGAACGATACCTGTCATGATGTCTTCTTCACGGTCGATGAAATCAGAATAAATAATGCTTCTTTCTGCCTCACGTACCCGCTGGGTCACGACCTGTTTTGCTGTCTGCGCCGCGATACGACCGAAGTTTTTTGGTGTCACTTCAAGTTCTACGACGTCGTCCAGCTCATATTCCGAGTACATTTCCCGGGCCTCTGCAAGCGAAATCTCCAGTCTTGGATCAAATACCTCTTCGACTATTTCTTTTCTTGCGAACACGCGGATGCTTCCGTTATCACGGCTTACATCCACCCGTACATTCTGGGCCTGGTTAAAGTTACGCTTATACGCTGAAATTAATGCAGCTTCAATCGCTTCCAGAATGATTTCTTTTTCAATACCTTTATCTTTTTCCAGTGAATTTAGTGCATCCATAAAATCTGTATTCACGAATTATCCTCCCCCTTGTTATCGGTACCTCTTAAAATTCGATGGCCAGTCTTGCTTTTGCTACTTTTTTATAAGGAACTTCCATTCGGACTTTCTTCTGCTTTTCTTTCTGGCTGATTTCAAGAATGCCATCCTGAAAAGAGAGAAGCGTTCCTTCGAAGACTTTATCACCATTTAAAGGCTTGTAGGTCGTAATGTTAATATACTTCCCTACTGCACGCTTAATATCTTCTTCCGATTTAAGCGGACGCTCGGCACCCGGCGAAGATACTTCAAGGTAATAATTTTCGTTTACTGGATCCTGTTCATCAAGTTTTTCACTCAGTTTTTCACTTACGGTCCCACAGTCTTCAATAGCTATTCCTTTTGGACTATCTATATACACACGCAGAAACCAATTTTTTCCTTCTTTTTTATATTCCACTTCAACTAGTTCTAGCCCTAAATCTTCCAAGATGGGCTGAACAAGTCGTTTGGCGGTATCTTTGACCCGCTCGCTCATAACCATCCTCCTTGATTTATATGATAAGCTGTTTATTTTACGCTACGCCTGTTCATGTATGAAATAAGTGCAAAATACCCTTTTTTACAAACGAAAGAGTGGGTATTTACCCACTCTTCTCCCGACGCTTCATATCCATTGCTTTCGAATAAAAGATTACCATAAAACAGCCGGAAATGCAACCAAAGCTTGTTTTCATGCGACTTACAAGCTTCTATTGTTCGTTTTATCACCCGGCTGTTGTTCGTTCAGGCTTGTTTTTAAAATAAAGACAGCTGGTTGGAATCCGGAAGCCCCTGGAGGCAGCCGTGCAGATCGAGATTTTCAATCACCGTCTTGGTTGCTTTACTGCGCTGCTGCAGGTCTTCCTTGGAAAGGAATTCACCGCCTTCTCTCGCTTTTACAATGCTGGCAGCGGCGTTTGT
The DNA here is from genome assembly GCF_059510535.1 of Sinobaca sp. TMA16-18. Lineage (NCBI taxonomy): Bacteria > Bacillati > Bacillota > Bacilli > Caryophanales > Sporolactobacillaceae > Sinobaca > Sinobaca sp. TMA16-18. Next base: position 166,528 of record NZ_JCAKFM010000001.1, read on the forward strand.
GCCGACGCCGTCCAATGCGTTGAACGGAGGAATCAGCGTATCTCCTTCCACGATAAACTCTGATGCCTTGGAGCGGTAGAGGTCGGCTTTCTGGAAGGAATAACCCCGTTCCACCATCTCAAGGGCAAGTTCGAGCACGGTGACGATGTTTTTTTCTTTTGGCGTGGCATCAAACCCCTTTGCCTGTATTTCCTGAATCCGGCTTTTAATGGACGTACCGCCTTTGATCATCGTATTCAAATCAAAGTCATCGGCCCGGACAGTGAAATAAGCAGCATAGAAAAACATTGGGTGATGCACTTTAAAATAAGCTATCCGTACAGCCATCAATACATAAGCAGAAGCGTGGGCTTTCGGGAACATATATTTAATTTTCAAGCATGATTCCACATACCAGTCCGGCACGCCATGCTTTTTCATTTCCTCGACCCATTCTTCCTGGAGGCCTTTTCCTTTACGGACAAACTCCATAATTTTAAATGCCAGGGCATCGTCCACCCCTTTGTAAATCAGGTAAACCATAATATCATCACGACAGCCGATTACATCTTTTAGCTGGCACGTGCCGCTTTGAATCAGTTCCTGTGCATTTCCTAGCCACACGTCCGCGCCGTGGGAAAGTCCGGAAATCTGCAGCAGCTCTGAAAACGTGGTTGGGTTCGTTTCCTCAAGCATCTGCCGGACGAACCTTGTACCGAATTCAGGAATGCCATAGGTGCCGGTTTTACACATAATCTGCTCCGGTGTCACGCCGAGAACTTCCGGCGAACTGAATATTTTCATTACTTCTTTGTCATCCACCGGAATCGTCTTCGGATCAATACCGCTTAGATCCTGGAGCATACGGATCACAGTAGGGTCATCGTGTCCCAGAATATCAAGTTTCAGCAGATTATCATGAATAGAATGGAAGTCAAAGTGAGTCGTGCGCCACTCCGACGTTTTATCATCCGCTGGAAACTGCACCGGGCTGAAATCGTGAATATCATATTCCTCTGGTACAACAATAATACCTCCCGGGTGCTGGCCTGTTGTCCGCTTGACACCGGTGCATCCGGACACAAGCCGGTCAATTTCCGCTCCGCGCAGGTGCATGTCATGATCGCTTTGGTAGCCTTTTACATACCCGTAGGCCGTCTTATCAGCAACGGTTCCTATCGTTCCCGCCCGGTAGACATTCTTTTCGCCGAAGAGTTCTTTCGTGTAGTGGTGGGCTCTCGGTTGATAGTCACCGGAGAAATTCAAGTCAATATCAGGAACCTTATCCCCTTTAAATCCCAGAAACGTTTCAAAGGGAATATCCTGCCCTTCTTTAATGTACGTGCTCCCGCACTTTTCACACGCTTTGTCAGGCAGGTCATAGCCCGACATCACGGAGCCGTCGTTAAAGAAATAAGAATGCTTGCAGGATGGACATACATAGTGGGGCGGCAGCGGATTCACTTCCGTGATTTCGGTCATCGTGGCTACAAACGAAGAGCCGACCGATCCTCTGGAACCGACGAGGTAACCGTCATCCAGTGATTTTTTAACAAGCTTCTGGGAGATAAGATAAATAACATCAAACCCGTGCCCGATAATACTGGCCAACTCTTTTTCCAATCTGCTTTCGACAATTTCAGGAAGCGGCGAGCCGTAAAGCTCCGATGCTTTCGTATAGCACATATCCCTGATTTCTTTATCCGAGCCTTCAATCGTCGGCGTATACAGCTTGTCGGGAATCGGATGGATTTCCTCCACTGAATCGGCAAGGGCTCTTGATTCCGTCACGACTACTTTCTTTGCCAGGTCTTCCCCAAGAAACGAAAACTCCTCCAGCATTTCATCGGTCGTCCGGAAATGCACGGCAGGCAGCGTCTGGCGGTTCAAAGGATTCGCACCTCCCTGGGAGGCTACAAGTATTTTCCGGTACACGCTGTCTTCCGGCTCAATATAATGGGCATTTCCCGTAGCAATAACAGGCTTCCCTAGTTCTTCACCGAGAGCGGCTATTTTTTTGGTGATGTCATAGATCGCATTCTGGTCTTTCAGCAGCTCTTTTTCCACGAGGTGCGCGTAGTTTCCGGGCGGCTGTATTTCAAGATAATCATAAAATTCTGCGGCCGCTTTCGCTTCTTCCGCCGACTTCTGCATCATCGTTTCAAATACTTCCCCTTTGTCACAGCCGGAACCGACAATCAGCCCGGTCCGGTGCTTCTCCAGGACCGATCTTGGAATCCGCGGGTTGCGGAAGAAATACTCCAGATGGGACTTGGAAATGAGCGTATAGAGATTTTTCAGCCCTTCCTGGGTCTGGGCAATCAGCGTGCAGTGCGAAGGACGAAGCCGGTAAAAGTCACCCTGGCCCATGTTCTGGTTCAGCTGATTATGGTTGGCAATGTCTTTATTCATGGCATCTTTGAGCATTTTCCACAACAGATACCCCGTGGCTTCCGCATCATAAATCGCCCGGTGATGGCTGACTAATTCAATATCGAATGCCTTACATAATGAGTTCAGACGGTGATTTTTCAAATGCGGGTATAAAAAACGTCCCAGCTCCAGTGTATCTATTACAGGGTTTCCTACTTTGCCCTGCTCCATTTTCCGGTAGCCTTCATTTAAAAATCCCATATCAAAGCTTGCATTATGGGCAACAAGAATATTGTCCCCCATGAATGTTTCAAAATCCGTAAGCACGTCCCTTAATTCCGGTGCGCCTTCAAGCATATCGTCTGTAATACCGGTTAAATCAATAATCGTGTCGGAGAGCTTCTGGTGCGGGTTGGCAAAGCGCTCAAACCGGTCGACAATTTCTCCGTCAATAATTTTCACGGCAGCCAGTTCAATAATCGTGTCGTATACAACGCTGAGCCCTGTGGTTTCAACGTCAAACACGATATACGTGCCGGAAGCCAGATCCCGGTCTGCTTCGTTGTACGCAATGGGCACTCCGTCATCCACCAGGTTGGCTTCGAGTCCGTAAAGAATTTTAACACCATGTTTTTTCGAAGCGTTGTAGGCATCCGGAAAGGACTGAGCTACACCGTGATCCGTAATAGCCACAGCCTTATGTCCCCATTCGGCTGCTTTTGCTACATAGGCGGAGGCCGTAGTTGTCGCATCCATCTGGCTCATATTGGTGTGGGCATGAAGCTCGACTCTTGTTTCTTCAGGATCTGCTTTATCCGTTCTTACTGCCGGCTGAATCTGTGTGACATCGTTTCCGATCATTACAAGGTCGCGTACAAATGTATCGTTCTGCACGCCGCCTCTTACTTTTACCCACATTCCTTTTTTGAGAGCCATGTACATCGGCAGATCCTCTTTGTCTCTGGAAAACATTTTCACGCTGATGGAATCGGTATAATCGGTAATTTTAAATGTTAAAAGCGTCCGTCCGCTCCGCAGCTCCCTTGTTTCCGCTTCGAAAATATACCCCTGAATCGCAATCCGTCGTTCTTCATCCTGGATTGTTTCAATCGGCACGGGCTCTTCTTTAATAGGATAGCCGATACGCAGTGAACCGGAATCGCCGGCTTTTTTAGAACGGTCTTCTTGTTTTTTACGCTCCATCATGGCTTCTACTACTTTGGAGTGATCTTCTTCTTTCTTTTTTTCCTCAAATGCTTCCCGTTCTTCCTCTGAATTCTTGACTTCTCCTTTAACTATGCACTTGCCAAATCCAAGCCCCGGCATAATTTCCTGAAGGGAATCCGAGAGCTTACGCTCCATCATGGACGCTTCCGCTTCATTTTTACAGGCAAGCGTAATGGTGTTGTTTTCAATCACCGGACTGCCGCCGTTCAAGCGCTGGCGTAAATGAGGAGCCATGCCATCGATTCGGTTAATTACGGCCGGCCAATAGGAAGGCAGGCGGTCAAATGGCTGTTCTTCTTTATATTGAATCGAAAAAGCAGTGGATGCTACATGAGTAAATGCTGCATTCATTTTCGTTTCAATTAGTTCGAATATGTCATAGGGAAGCGGCACAGGAAGGTAGAAATAAAAATGCCATTTTTTCTCCTGCTTGCTGATCTCAAGCTTCTCTATCCGCCCCTCCTGCAGATATCTTTCTTTTATGTCAGAGGGGACATCCAGCTGCTCCATCAGCAGCTGGAATCTTTCTTCTCTGATACGGTTGTCTGAACTCACTGCAGAGCACCCCTTTTCATTACTTTCTTCATAAAATTATCCCATGGTTTTCTTCGATTAGAAAGTGTCATTTCTAACAAAGGCCCATGGGATAATAGCGTGATTCTTTGATTATGCGTGTTCGTTTAAATAGTTCATAAGGCCGGATGCCGCCACTTCTACTGCTTCTCCGCCTTCTCTTAGTTTCACTTCAATAATGCCTTCAGCTGCTTTTTTACCGCAGGCTATTCTAACCGGAATACCGTATAAATCAGCGTCTTTAAACTTTACGCCCGCGCGTTCTTTGCGGTCATCGTATAACACATCAAAGCCAGCTTCGCGGAGCTCCTTGTACACGGACTCTCCGAGTGCGGCCTGGTCTTCCTGTTTTACGTTCAGGGCAAGCAGGTGCACATCAAATGGAGCCACATTCTTCGGCCAGATAATACCCGATTCATCATGGTGCTGTTCGATAATTGCAGCAATTGTCCGGCTTACTCCAATTCCGTAGCATCCCATAATTAAAGGCTGGGCTTTTCCCCGTTCATCCAGGAAGTCCGCTTTTAATGCTTTGGAATATTTGGTTCCCAGTTTAAATACCTGGCCGACTTCAATCCCTTTAGCAAAACGGATCGTTCCTTTTCCGTCCGGAGCAGGATCTCCTTCTTTAATAAAGCGCAGATCTTCATAAGAGCTGACTTTAAAATCACGGTCCGGATGCACGCTCATAAAGTGTTTATCTGCTTCATTTGCTCCGGTTACCGCTTCCGCTATGCCGCGCACAGCAAAATCAGCCAGGATCTTTACGTTTTCCGGGGCACGGACCGGGCCGATAAAGCCTGTTCTGCATCCCATCACCTGCTCAACTTCGGCATCTTCTGCCAGTCTGACTTCTGAGGTATCCAGCAGGTTGGCTACTTTAATCTCATTTACTTCGTGATCTCCCCTGACCAGCACAAGCACAGGCTCTTCTTCCGTCATGAATAGGACAGATTTAATGATGGAAGTGCTTTCTAATGAAAGACCTTTCATCAGCTCGTCAATCGTTTTCATTTCCGGTGTATCAACCGGCGCCATCGAAGCTTCCGGCTTTGCCGGCTTTTCATAGCCGTCGGCAATCTTTGCCACTTCGATATTTGCTGCAAAATCCGAGGCGTCCGAATAAGCAATTGTATCTTCGCCAACGTCGGAAAGAGCCATAAATTCATGGGTGCCGCCTTTGCCGCCAATCGCGCCGGCATCTGCTTCCACCGCACGGAAGTCAAGGCCGCAGCGCTTAAACACCGATTGATAGGCACGAAACATATTCCAATAGCTCTCTTCAAGTCCTTCTTCACTGCTGTCAAAAGAATACGCGTCTTTCATCAAAAACTCACGGGAGCGCAGGACGCCAAAACGCGGCCTTCTTTCATCCCGGTACTTGTTTTGAATCTGGTACAGGTTCACCGGCAGTTTTTTATAGGAATTCAACTCATCGCGCACGAGTGAGGTAATCACTTCTTCATGCGTAGCACCAAGAACAAAATCGCGGTTATGGCGGTCTTTTAAGCGCATCAGTTCCGGTCCGTAATCATCGATCCGTCCTGACTCTTCCCATATTTCTGCGGGCTGCACAGCCGGCATTAGAATTTCCTGTGCGCCGGCATTGTTCATTTCTTCTCTTACGATATTTTCAATTTTTCTAAGTACTTTGTAACCAAGCGGAAGGTAGCTGTATATGCCGGAAGCCGTCTGGCGGATAAGACCGGCCCGCAGCATCAGCTGATGGCTTGTTATATCTGCTCCCTGCGGTACATCCCGCATTGTGGGGCTGAAAAATGATTGTTGTCTCATAGTAGTAGGAACCCTCTTTCTTCAAGTTAAACAGACAGATGTTGTTCTGCCGGTATCGTTTTTGGATAAAACAAAGGCACCAGTACCCGCTCCCGACAAAAGGCTTACCTTTTGAGTCGTTATCTCCATCGAGAAAGCTCGGGCACTGAAGCCTTGCAGCATTATTATAAAAAGAAACGGTTTATATCATTCCACGTCACAGCAAGCATCAGCAGAATTAACAGCGCAAATCCGAGTAAGTGGACCAGGCCTTCTTTCTGCGGATCGATCGGCTTACGGCGGATCGCTTCCAGCCCGATAAAGATCAGCCTTCCACCATCCAATGCCGGAAGCGGCAGTAGATTGACAATACCGAGGTTTACACTCAGCATCGCCGCCCACTGAACGAGCACAAGAATACCGAGTGAGGCAACCTCGCCTGTGGCGTTATAGATACCTACAGGGCCGGCCAGATCATCAAGTGAAAATTGTCCGGTTAAGATTGTGCTCAGCACCTGAAAAATCAGTGTGGCTACGTTGTATACGCTAGTTGCACCGTATTCTATCGAGCCAAGGAAAGAATGTTCAGGAGCCGGCGCGTTGACGCCGATCTGACCGATTTCCTGTTCTGCCATTTCATCATACACGCTGTCCGGTTCCACCGTGATGGTCTGTTCTTGTCCGTCACGTACGATCTCAAATGGAACAGCCTCGCCTGGATTCTGCTGAATGACTGCCGTCATTTCCTGCCATGTGTCGACCTGCTGGCCGTCCACGGCGTTTACTTCATCGCCTTCTACCAGTCCGGCTTCCTCTGCGGGACTTCCATCAACGAGTTCTCCCATGGAAGCTTCTTCAGTCGGCACGCCGTTTATAAGCGCAAACGTCATAAACAGCACAAAGGCTAAAATAAAGTTCATCGCAGGTCCAGCAAATATGGTAAGAAACTTGGGACCCGGCTTTTTGGAGCCGAACTGTCTGTGGTACGGGGCAATCTGTTCCGGCTTTTCATCTACGATCATATTGCAGGCATCATCTACCTCAAAACGCTGCAGCTCTTCTTCGTCATCTGTGTAGGCTTCTATAAACAACTGTTTATCCAGGTCTATACGCTCGACAGACACTACTTTTGCTTCAGGATGCTTTGATTTATTGTTAACGATGATTTCTTTAACTTTGCCGGCGTCATTCCAGACCAGCCCTACTTCATATCCAGGCTTAATCTGCACCTGCTCCGGTTCTTCACCGGCCATGCGCACATAGCCTCCAAGCGGAAGCAGCCTGACTGTATACAGTGTTTCGTTACGCTTTGTTGAAAATATTTTCGGGCCGAAGCCTATTGCAAATTCCCGGCATAAAATACCGGCTTTTTTGGCAAAGTAAAGATGCCCCCATTCATGGACTGCCACCAGCACTCCAAAAATAATAATTATTGCAATTAATGTATCCAATTTTTTCCCACCTTTACCCTATTAAAGAGGCCACATATTCCCTTGTTTCTTTATCCACTTCAAGAATGGTCTGTAAATCAGGAGCACGCTGGGACGAGTGCCGATGCATTGCTTTTTCTATATAGTCTTCGATTGCTGTAAATGAGATCCGGCCTGCCAGAAATTCGGCCACCGCAATTTCATTTGCCGCGTTTAAAACAGTTGTCATGGTACCTCCGGTTTTCCCTGCATCATAAGCATACTGCAGACAGCGGTACCGGTCAAAATCGGGCTTTGAAAAATGAAGCGCTCCTGCTTCCCATAAGTTTAACCTGTTTGTATCTTTTAATTCAAGCCTTTTAGGCTGGGACAGGGCAAACTGAATAGGAACTTTCATATCAGGGGATCCAAGGTGGGCTATCACACTTTTATCCTTGTATTCCACGAGGGAATGCACGATACTTTCCCGGTGGATAACGACTTCAATATCTTCATACGGCATATCAAAAAGCCAGTGGGCTTCTATGACTTCAAACCCTTTGTTCATCATGGTGGCTGAATCGATCGTAATCTTGGCACCCATTGACCAATTGGGATGATTCAACGCATCCTCTTTTGTTACATTATGCAGCTGGTCCCGATTTAAATCACGAAAACTCCCCCCGGAAGCTGTAATAATTAAACGGTCTACGTCTTCTCTTCGATTGCCCAGCAGACATTGATAAATAGCCGAGTGTTCGCTGTCGACCGGCAGGAGAAGAACCTGATGCTCTTTCGCTGCCTGTGTCACAATATGTCCAGCTGTCACGAGCGTTTCTTTATTGGCAATCCCGATGTCTTTTCCTGCTTTAATTGCTGCAAGTGTCGGCTCGAGCCCGACACTCCCCATGACTGCGTTCATGAGAAAATCCGCTTCGCTGCAGGAAGCGGCTTCAATTAATCCGTCTCTGCCAAAAAGAATGCGCACCTTCGGGAATTCTTTTTGCAGCCACTCTGCATCTTCTTTTCGCGCTACGCTAACAAGCGACGGCTTAAATAGTGCTATCTGTTCTGCCGCAAGAGTGATATTTTTGCCGGCTGTCATTGCCACGAGCGAAAATTCTTCTGGATGGCCTTTTATAACGTCCAACGTTTGCGTACCGATAGATCCAGTGGACCCAAGCAGTGAGATTTTTTTCATAATAGTCTCCTTTATTGATCAGCCTGTCTGTAGTATGTACAACCTACGATAAAAAATAGAAAAAGTGCAGCAGCGGCATGACAAAAATCAAGCTGTCAAAGCGGTCCAGCACACCACCGTGTCCCGGCAGAAGCGTTCCAGAATCTTTCACGGCGTAATGACGTTTCAGTGCCGATTCCACCAGATCCCCGAGCTGTCCAAAAACAGACGCGGTTAAAATAAATGCCGTGACAATCCATGCGGAAGAGTAGATAGGAAAGAACATGTGAAATACCCACCCTACGATAAGCGCGGCACCAATTCCTCCTATAAATCCTTCAATTGTTTTTTTGGGGCTGATGTCCGGCCACAGCTTATGCTTTCCCCATTTCCGCCCGATAAAGTAAGCACCGGAATCGGTGGCCCAAATAATAAATAGGGTGAAAAATACAACAAGCAGCCCGATGTCGTCTATATGACGGGTAATAATCAGGTGATAAAATCCATAACCGACGTATACCGCTGACAAAATCACAAAACCAGCTTCGTCAAACGTAAAGGAATTTTTGGTTACTACAGTCCATGCGAGCAGAAACAATACCATAACGAAGAAGAGTTCTGATTTGGATACGTGATCTAAAAAGACAACGTCCAGCCACTCTGCGGGAATGAGGAGTGTCCACATAAACAGCATACTGACCAGACCCATAAAAGATCTGGCTTTAATATGTTTCATTCGAATCAGCTCATACATCGCAGCTGAAGCGATAAGTGCTACAAAGGCAGTAAAAAACACTCCGCCTGCAATAACAGCGCCAAGTAGAATAATGCCTCCAATTACTGCTGTTACTATTCGTTGTCTCATCGTGTCTCCCCCATCTAAACGCCCCCGTACCGCCGCTTCCTTTCCTGAAACACCTTAATAGCCTCTTCGAGGTGCTCCCCATTAAAGTCCGGCCAGAGAACATCTGTAAACCAAAACTCGCTGTAGGCAAGCTGCCACAGCATAAAGTTGCTCAGGCGGATTTCTCCGCTCGTGCGGATAAGCAGATCCGGATCCGGCAGATCACTGCTGAAAAGTCTGGCATTAATATCTTTTTCTGCTATATCTTCTGCACGGATGGAGCCGTTCTGCACTTCTTCTCCAAGCGCTTTTACAGCTCGTACCAATTCATCCCGTCCACCGTAATTCATCGCGATATTCATGACAATACCTGTATTGGCAGCTGTATCATCGATCGCTTTTTTTACAGCTTTCAGCGTATGGGCCGGGAGCAGCTCTGTACTTCCCATCATTTGTACTTTGACATTGTTTTTCATAAGTGCCGGTAGTTCCTTTGTAATAAACTTCTCCGGCATCCTCATCAAAAACTCCACTTCTGATTTCGGACGCTTCCAATTTTCAGTTGAAAAAGCGTACAAGGTAATGTATTTTATCCCCATTAGATGGGCTTTTTCGACAATACGATTAATGGTTTTCATGCCTTCCCGGTGTCCAGCTACGCGAGGCATGCCTCTTTCCTTAGCCCAGCGCCCATTTCCATCCATTATGATAGCAACGTGAGCCGGTATATTCCCTGATTTAGCAGCGTCGGCCTTTTGATGCGAGCGTTCTTCTGGATTTTTTAAAAATCTATCAATCATGGTTGGGGCACCAGCCTTCTTTTAATATGTAACCTATTATTTTTTCTGCCTGTCTTCTATGCCGGCAGAGTTATGCAGTCCTTTTTCATCTTAAAGCATTAGTGCTCTCAAACACAAGAGATGAGGGAAACTTTTCCTCCGAAGACATCGTCCCTTTTCTTTACTTCGCTTTATAAAAGGAAAAACCCTCCTGCAAGAAGAGGGTTTTACATTCTTTCTATTGTATCTACTGAACCGTTAAACTTCCATAATTTCTTTTTCTTTATCCGCTGCTGCTTTATCAATTTCAGCAATGTGCTGGTCTGTTACCTTTTGAATGTCATCCTGCTGGCGACGGAGATCGTCTTCTGTAATATCTCCATCTTTCTGCTGCTTTTTAAGAGAATCATTTGCATCGCGGCGGAGGTTACGGATAGCCACCTTAGCCTCTTCTGCGTATTTTCCGATTAGTTTGGATAAATCTTTACGGCGTTCTTCTGTAAGAGCAGGAATGGCAATACGAATCACTTCGCCGTCGTTGCTTGGCGTAAGGCCGAGGTTTGCTTTTTGGATTCCTTTTTCCATATCGTTGATGGAAGATTTATCATAAGGCGCTACGACAAGCAGGCGTGCTTCCGGGACAGAAATAGAAGCCAGCTGGTTAAGCGGCGTTTCTGCTCCGTAGTAGCTGACGATAACCTTATCAAGCATAGAAGGGTTTGCTCTTCCCGCTCTTAGTGTTGCAAGCTCCCGGTGAAAGGATTCGATCGACTTTTTCATTTTCGCGGATGCTTCTTGTTTTGCGTTCTCTGCCATGTTTATTTCCCCCTGATTACTGTACCAATTTTTTCTTTTAATACAGCTTTTTTAATATTGCCCTCTTCCATAATAGAAAATACCAGAAGTGGTATATCATTGTCCATACACAGCGTAGAAGCTGTCGAATCCATAACGCCAAGGTTGCCATTTAACAGATCAAGGTAGGTAAGCTCCTGATACTTTTTCGCTTCCGGATAAATAAACGGATCTGCGTCATATACGCCGTCTACTTTATTTTTAGCCATAAGAATCACTTCCGCTTCGATTTCAGCAGCGCGAAGAGCAGCTGTTGTATCCGTAGAGAAATAAGGATTTCCGGTACCTGCTGCAAAAATAACAACACGTTTTTTCTCTAAATGACGGATCGCTTTGCGTCTTATGTATGGTTCAGCCACCTGTCTCATTTCGATTGAGGTCTGTACTCTGGACTGAACGCCGTTGTCTTCCAGGCTGTCCTGAAGGGCCAGCGAGTTCATAACGGTAGCAAGCATTCCCATATAATCAGCTGTGGCACGGTCCATTCCTTTAGCGCTTCCTGCCATCCCGCGCCAGATATTACCGCCGCCGACTACGATAGCTATTTCTATATCATAAACAACAATCTCTTTGATCTGCATGGCTATCGACTGGATAACCTCCGGGTCAATTCCATACCCTAATTTTCCTGCAAGAGCTTCACCGCTTAATTTCAGTACAACTCTATTATACTTTTCCATCATTTACCCCCGATTGTCAGGCATTATTGTGCAATTCTTCTATAACATGGAAAGAGGGCCTGCCCCACTGGATATATCCAGGGAGCATACCCGCTTGCACCATTATTTTTTCACTTGGGACATAACTTCTTCAGCAAAGTTATCTTCACGTTTTTCCATGCCTTCTCCAACTTCATAGCGTACGAAGCCTTTTACTTCAGCACCGAAGCTTTTTACAAACTTGCCGACTTTCTGATCCGGATCCTTTACGAATTCCTGATCCAGCAGGCAGATCTGCTCGAAATATTTGTTAATGCGGCCTTCAACCATTTTTTCAACGATGTTTTCCGGCTTGCCTTCGTTAAGAGCCTGCTGCTTAAGAACTTCTCTTTCACGATCCGCTTCTTCCTGCGGTACCTGATCACGGGACGTATAGCTTGGGTTGATAGCGGCAATGTGCATGGCTACATCTTTAGCTGCCTGATCATCTGTTGTTCCTTCAAGAAGCGTAAGCACGCCGATGCGTCCTCCCATATGAAGGTAAGATCCGAAAGAGTCGTTATCGCTCTTCTTCACAATTTCAAAACGGCGGAGAGAAATCTTTTCACCGATCTTTGCGATTTGGTCATTCAGGTAATCCTGAAGCGTTACTCCTTCTTTGAAAGCAGCAGCAAGCGCCGTATCAACGTCTGCCGGCTCTTCGGAAAGAAGATAGGACGCTACGTCTTTTACTAGATTCTGGAAGTTTTCGTTTTTAGCAACGAAGTCTGTTTCTGCATTGATTTCAAGAATAACAGCTTTGTTTCCTTCGATCAGTACTGAGGAAAGTCCTTCTGCTGCTACACGGTCTGCTTTCTTTGCCGCTTTGGAAATACCTTTTTCGCGAAGATAATCAACTGCCTGATCCATGTCTCCGTCTGTTTCTGTAAGTGCCTTTTTGCAGTCCATCATTCCGGCTCCTGTTTTTGCGCGGAGCTCTTTTACCATACCAGCTGTAATTGCCATTGTTATATTCCTCCTCTGAATAAATGCCTGTTTCTTTTCTATAACAAAAGGATGATAAAGGGCAATCCCCTTATACCACCCTTTTGTGTACAGCACTCGTTGTTATAATGCTGTGATTATGAAATTGTTTCCTGATTTTCAACAGCTTCTTCTTCTGTTTCTTTCTCCAGTTCAGCCTGCTCCTGTGCTCTGTTTGCTTCAATAACAGCATCTGCCATTTTTGAAGTCAAAAGGCGTACAGCGCGGATCGCGTCATCGTTACCAGGAATTACTTTGTCAATTTCATCCGGGTCGCAGTTTGTATCTACAATAGAAACGATTGGAATGTTAAGCTTGTGCGCTTCTGCAACAGCAATTCTTTCCTTGCGCGGGTCAATAATAAAGATGGCTGCAGGCAGCTTCTTCATTTCTTTAATTCCACCAAGAAATTTTTCCAAACGGTCCATTTCTTTAACTAGCAGCATTACTTCTTTTTTAGGCAGGACTTCGAATGTTCCATTTTCCTGCATTTTTTCGATTTCTTTTAGGCGGGCAATACGCTTACGGATCGTTGCAAAGTTTGTAAGAGTTCCTCCGAGCCAGCGCTGATTGATATAAAACTGGCCTGAACGAATAGCTTCGTCACGGACGGAATCCTGTGCCTGCTTTTTCGTTCCAACGAAAAGAATTTTTCCTCCGTCTGCAGCAATGTCGCGTACGTAGTTGTATGCTTCTTCTACTTTTTTAACCGTCTTCTGAAGGTCGATGATATAGATACCATTTCTTTCAGTGAAAATGTAACGGCTCATTTTTGGGTTCCAGCGTCTAGTCTGATGACCGAAGTGTACCCCTGCTTCTAGTAATTGTTTCATGGAAATAACTGCCATGATTTATTCCTCCTTAGGTTTTTTCCTCCGCCTGCATCTTCTCTGCAATTGAGCTGCAATATGCAGCCACCTTGTTGCAGATCAGCCGAGCGTGTGTATTTAACACCGTCAATTAATATATCATATGCGTATAGGCAAATCAAGATAATGGACTTTATTTATTTGTAAATTATTTATTTGGCCCGCAGCAGTAAAGCCGGTGTTCATCCGTTGTTCTGCAGTTTTCTTTTTTCCAGCGCCTGCTTTAATTTGAAAAGAGCTTTGGAATGGATCTGGGAAATCCGGGACGTGGACAGGCTCATAATTTCCCCGATTTCAGTGAGCGTCATCTCTTCTGTGTAAAAAAGGCCGACGACCATTTTTTCTTTATCGGTGAGAGACTGAATGACTTCGGCAAGCTCCTGGATGGAAGCATCCTTCATCATTACATCTTCCGGGCTGAGGGTTTTCTCGTCACGTATCGCGACTTTAAAAGTTTCTGACTTATCCCCCTCTGCACTCTCTTCATCCATAGAAAGAACGTTCGCAAAAAAGCTTTCTGCGCTTACTTTACGAACTTCCGCCGTTGTTACATTCATCTGCTGGGCGACTTCTTCTTCGGTCACGTATCTGCCGTGTTTCTGCTCAAGCATCTCCGTCGTCTCTTCCAGTTTTTTTGATTTTTCCCTTAAGGATCTCGGCATCCAATCCTGCTGCCGGAGACCGTCCAGAATAGAGCCTTTAATACGAAAAGACGCGTAGGTGTCAAATTTCAAATCGCGGCTGAAGTCGAACTTTTTCATTGCATCATAGAGACCTGCCATCGCGTGGCTCCACAGATCATCCCGCCGTACACTTTTTGGCAGACCGGCGCCGATCCGCTGAACGTGGTAATGAACGAGCGGCTGGTATTCGTGCATGAGCTGATTGCAGGCATCCATGTCTTTATGCTCGATCCACTTTTCCCAAAGTTCCTGATGTTCATGAAAGGTTGTTCTTGCCATTGTAGTTCCCCCTTTTTTATTGTTTTAAATTACTTTTTCTTCTCCGTAGGCTTTTCGTATGTACAGGCCGGCCGAGACCGGATCAAATGTTATCGTTCTTCCTTTATCCCCGCCGGTATCTTCAGCAAGCAGAGGGACAGAGTATTGCTGCAGCGCTTCTTTCACCGCTTCTGCATTGCGGAAACCGATACTTTTGTTTTCTTTGGCAGGAGATATGGCAAACATCTGCGCTCCTCCTGCCATTTTTGCGGCCAGTTTCCGGGGGGAAATATGGTGCTGCCTGAAAAAATAAACAATATCTTCTATAGAAGTATCCGCAAATTTCGTTCTGAGCTGTTTGTTCTCCCACTGCTCCTCCGGGCAGCCGGGCAGAAGAATATGGGCCATCACTGCCAGCGGCTCGGAAGGAGAGTAAATGACAACACCGATGCAGGAACCAAGTCCCGATGTGCGGAGCAGTTCTTTATCTGCTGATGCTTTCCAATCGGACATGCCAACACGGATATAAAACGGTGTTGAAATGTTATTCATATAGTTTCTCCTCCAGCCTGCGCAGCAGTACTTGGTAGGAAGCGGCATCCGGAAGGAATAAAAACCGTCCTGAAGCCGATCCGCCGGGAATAGATGCGCTTTTCCATTCTGATTCCAGAAACAGCACCTCGTTCCGGGCTTCCTGCATGTAGCTCAATCCTTCATTCCATAAGGATACAGCCATATCGACTGCGGCAGATGGCGAAGCGGTCTGCATGTTTAAAGAGGTGAAATCGGCAATAGCGGAAATATACGCTCCCGACAAAATATTACCAAGCTCCATCAGCATTGAATGCAGGTACGGATCTGTTTTTAGTTCTTTCATTGTTACCGGCCGTCCTATGAGTGAACCGGCTAACGCATTAATATCTTCCTGTGAAAAAAGCAGATACACAATGCCCGCCATATCGCCGTAAAAAGGAAGCAGAGAAGCAGCCATCACTTCTTCTTTCTCTCCGTACTCAGACATAAGCTCCTGAAAAGAAACCACTTTCAAATGGACCGGCTGCATTGTAACTGGTTCTCCAAGCAGAATCGACAACGATCTTACAGCGTGGCCGGAACCAATATTGGCCGCTTCTTTGAGCATGTCCGCAAATTTCTCATCCAGTAACTGGTTCATTCTCTGCATCCTTTCTGTAGTAACCCTTAATGGGCGGCTGAACGTGTAAGAAACGCTGATATGTGCTCGAGCGGCAGACTCTCCACCCCATCCAGCTGTGCCGCTGCTTTTGGCATACCGTAGATAACGGCAGTCTCCTCTGATTCAGCGGCAATCCGGCCGGTGTTGTTTTCAAGCAGGCGCTTTACGCCCTCCATTCCATCTTTCCCCATTCCGGTAAGTACCGCCGCACTAACAGATACATGATTTAACGCGGCCAAAGATTTAAAAAGAACATCTACAGAAGGACGGTGTCCTTCGTTAGCTTCTTCGTCTGTAACCGAAAGAAACAACCTTCCTTCTTTTCTTCCTACACGCATCTGCCTGCCTCCCGGCGCAATATAAACCACGCCGTTTTCTGCGGTTTCATTATGTACGGCTTCTTTTACCTGCAGAGCAGAAAGCTGATTGAGCCGTTTAGCAAGCGATTCTGTAAAAGATGGCGGCATATGCTGAACAATAAAGACCGGAGCGCCAAGAGAGGCCGGCAGCGCCGGTACAACCGTCTGAAGAGCTTTCGGCCCCCCCGTGGATGTGCCGATTGCCAGTACGCTTCTCGAACCTGAAGCAATCAATCGTTTAGGCGCGACGGATGGCAGCGGAACTGCTGCACGGAAACTCTTTCTGTTTTGCAGCCGCTTCCCTGCTCCTGCCGCAGCCGCTATTCTTACTTTGGACAGAAATTCTTCTTTTATTTTTTCTATATCCAGTGATATGGACCCCGAGGGCTTTGCGACGACTTCTACCGCCCCCAGTTCAAATGCCTGAACGGCCATATCGGATCCGCGCTGCGTCTTTGAACTCACCATAATGACTGCAGGCTGCTCCGATGGAAGTTTTTTTAATACATCTATTCCTGTCATCACCGGCATTTCCACATCAAGGGTCATGACATCATATTGACCGGAAGCGACTTTTTCCAAAGCATCGCTCCCATTCCTTGCGACCGCTTTTGTTGTCATGTCCGTCTGGCTGTTTATAAATTCTGAAAGCATTTTTCTCATAAAAGCTGAATCATCTACTACCAGTACATTGATCAATGAACGGCCCCCTTTTTTCTATAGTTGAACGATGCCAATACTTTGGACTTCCTGGCTTGGTTCCAATTCATTGTAGGAAAGAACCGGTACCTGGGGCAGGTAGCGCTCAATCAGCTGGCGCAGGTGCATACGAACCGCCGGAGAACAAAGCAGCACGGTCTGGTGGCCCCCCGCTGCCGCCCGTTCTGTTTCCCGGCTGATAGATTCTAATATCTGCTGGCTTACTGCCGGATCCATTGCCAGATAATTTCCGTGTTCGGTCTGCTGAATATTGTCCGCAATCTGTTTTTCAATGCCCCCGCTGATTGTAATTACCTGCATGGCGCTTCCTTCCTGGGCAAACTGTTTGGTTATCTGCCTGGAGAGGCCCTGCCGCACGTATTCTGTAATGAGGTCCATATCTTTTGTCATCTGCCCGTATTCGGCGAGAATCTCAAAGATAGTCGGCAGGTTGCGAATTGATATCTTTTCTTTCAGCAGATTGGAAAGGACTTTTTGAATTTCCCCAAGCTGGAGCGGAGAAGGCGTTACTTCTTCCACGAGCGTTGGGTAGGTTTCTTTTAAATGGTCCACTAATTGTTTCGTTTCTTCACGTCCAAGCAGTTCATGGGCGTGCGCCTTTACGACTTCTGTTAAATGAGTGGATACAACTGAAGGCGGATCAACAACTGTGTAGCCGGAACCTTCCGCTGTGTCTTTCATATCCTCGGTTATCCAGAGCGCCGCCAGGCCGAATGCAGGCTCCACCGTGTCAATTCCCTGCACGGCAGGGTCTTCAATTCCAGGACTCATTGCCAGGTAATGGTCGAGAAGCATTTCTCCTCCCGCTACTTCATTGCCTTTCATTTTTATTACGTATTCGTTGGGCTGCAGCTGGATATTGTCCCTAATACGGATAACCGGCACAATCATTCCCATTTCAAGCGCCAGCTGGCGGCGGATCATTACAATCCGGTCAAGCAGGTCGCCTCCCTGGTTCGTGTCGGCCAATGGAATCAGTCCGTACCCAAACTCAAATTCAATCGGATCAACCGTAAGTAAATGAACCACATTTTCCGGAGATTTCATGTCCACTTCCTCTTCCTTCTGGCCTGCGGCCGCCGCCTCTTCTGCTTCGAGAGCTTCCGATTTAAGCGTCTTATTGGCAAACCAGGCTAACACAAAGAGCAGCGAAGCAATGGAAAACGTTAAAAAGAAATTAATTGGCGTAAATACTCCCAGGGAAAAAATGGAGGCCGCTGCAATATAGAGCATCGTAGGAAAAGCAAGCAGCTGACGGGTAACGTCGGATCCAAGATTCCCTTCTGATACGGCTCTCGTAACGATAATACCGGTGGCCGTCGAGATAAGCAGGGCGGGTATTTGACTGACAAGCCCGTCTCCTACGGTAAGAAGCGTAAACGTATTCGCTGCGGTACCCACATCCATACTGTGCTCGGTCATGCCGATCACGATACCAAAGATCATATTAATGATGACGATGACAATACCTGCAATGGCATCCCCTTTTACAAATTTACTCGCCCCGTCCATGGATCCGTAGAAGTCGGCTTCACGTTCAATTTTTTCGCGGCGCTGCTTGGCTTCCAGATCGGAAATCATGCCTGCATTTAAATCGGCATCAATACTCATCTGCTTACCCGGCATCGCATCAAGCGTAAATCTCGCACCTACTTCGGAGACCCGCTCGGCCCCTTTTACGATTACGACAAACTGAATGATAATCAAAATAAGAAATACTACAAATCCGACCAACGCACTTCCGGATATTACGAAGTTTCCAAATGTTTCAATAACGTTGCCGGCGTCGGCATTGCTAAGTATTGAACGGGTGGTGGAAACGTTCAGTCCCAGCCTGAATAACGTGACGAGCAAAAGAAGGGTAGGAAATATAGAAAATTCCAGAGGCTCTTTTGTATTCATTGCAACAAGAATAATGAGAAGGGCCAGGGAAATATTTAAAATGATCAATAAATCCAATATCAGGGTAGGAAGAGGAATAATCAGCATGACAACAATCATGATGACGCCGAACAATACGGAAAACTCTCTAATCTTCATTTACTTCCTCCTTTCCTTTTATATTTTGTGTTTGAGCCGGTAAATATACGCGAGCACTTCCGCCACGGCTTTGAATAAATCTTCCGGTACTTCGTCCCCGATTTCTGCCTGGCTGAACAATGCCCGGGCGAGCGGTTTATTTTCCACCGTTGGAATATGGTTGTCACGGGCCAGCTCTTTAATCTTTTTAGCGACAAAATCTGCTCCCTTAGCTGTAATTATCGGAGCTGCCATCGAGCCTTCTTCATATTTGAGCACAATCGCAAAGTGGGTCGGGTTTGTGATAACAACATCCGCTTTCGGTACTTCCTGCATCATCCGGTTCATCGCCATGTCCATCTGCTTTTGGCGCCTTTTCGACTTAATGCGCGGATCCCCTTCCATCTTTTTGTGTTCTTCTTTTACATCGTGCTTGGACATTCTCATCTGTTTTTCGTGATCATAACGCTGGTATATATAGTCCGGTACTGACAGAATAACGAGCAGAATGGCACTTGCGACCCCAATCAGGCCGGTGAGCCTGGCTATTAAGTAAAACCCGTCCAGCGGATGCTTTTGGTACATCATCAGCAGCTCGTCCAGGTGAATATAAATGATAGTAAACACGACGGCCCCAACGAGCGTAATCTTAAACAGGGACTTGAACAGTTCAACTATTGCCCGGGCGGAAAATATCCGTTTGAAGCCTTTCAGCGGATCAATTTTCTCCAGCTTCATTTTTATCGCTTCCGGTGTATACTTCAGCCCGACCTGCATCGCAGCGGCGGCGGTGCCGATCATGACCGCCACGGCCATCAACGGCAGCAGCACGATGGACGATTCCACCGTCATTTCAAACATGATGTCCTCTACGCTTGCAATTGTAATGTCCCGAAGCAGGTATTCTGTAAAAACGTGGCGCATCATGTCCATAAGGTATTCTCCTACCGTTCCGGCATAAAAGAACAAAAACAGGAAAAAACCGAGCATCATGAGCGCCGTATTAACATCATTACTTTTGGCCACCTGACCTTTGTTTCTTGACTCTTCTTTTTTCTTCGGGGTAGCTTTTTCCGTTTTTTCTCCCGAAAAAAACTGCAGATCCAGACGAAGTTTCATATTATGCACTCCCCAGCAAAGTCATTAACACACGCATCGCCTCATATGTGTGGTCAAAAAGATTTTCCACTACTAAGTAAAAGCTGGGCAGGCCGATAGCCAGAAGCGGCATCCCTGCAAATATTTTAAGCGGCAGTCCTACAACAAATACGTTCATCTGCGGAACTGCCCGCGCCATCATGCCCAGCGCTATATCCACTAAAAAAAGTGCCCCCATGACAGGAAACGCCATTTGGAAGGCGATCATAAACATCAGCGCAAATGATTTCGCCACATGCCGCACGACTTCTTCATCCCCGAAAGGAAGTGTCACCTGCTCCATCGGAATAAAGTTATAGCTGTAAAACATCCCATCGAGCATCATATGATGGCCGTCGAGTGCAAGAAGCAACAGAAGCGTAAACGTATAAAGATACCCTCCTGTCAGCGGCGTCTGGGCGCCGGTCTGCGGATCAATCACATTGGCCATTAAAAACCCAAGTGACGTGTCCAGAAACATTCCTGCCGTCTGAACAGCGTATAAAAGCATGCCCGCCAGCAGACCGATACTCAAGCCTACGAGTATCTCCTTAAACAGAATAAGTATGAAGGTACTGTCTACTTCCATTACCGGCGCGTCGATGCTGAACAAGATAAAAAAAGCAAAGAAAATACCCAGTCCAACTTTAAAGTAGGAAGGAACATTCCGATAAGAGAATAGAGGCATCGTTGTAAAAAAAGCCAGGACTCTGGCCAGGACCAATAAGTATGCAGGCAGCTGCTCTATCCATTCCATATAGTTCTCCCTATCCAATAAAGTCGTTTAAATTACTAAGCAGCTGGTACGTAAAATGCACCATCTGGGAAAGCATCCACGGCCCGAACAATATCAGGCAGATCAGTACTCCAAAAATCTTCGGTATAAATGCCAGCGTCTGTTCCTGGATCTGTGTCGTAGCCTGAAAAATTGCTACACCAAATCCAAGAACTAAAGCCACAACCAACAGCGGACCGGCAATAATGAATACCATCCAGACACCGCTTTCTGCTATATTAATGACCGTCTCCGGCGTCATAACGTTCCACCCTCTAATAACTTAATAAAAGCGATTCTACAATTAAATACCAGCCATCCACGAGCACAAACAACAGAATTTTAAACGGCAGGGAAATCATAACCGGCGGCAGCATCATCATACCCATGGACATGAGAATACTCGCGACAATCATATCGATAACTAAAAACGGGATAAATATAAGAAACCCTATCTGGAATGCTGTTTTCAGCTCACTGATTGCAAAAGCGGGAATCAGAGCCGACAGAGGAACATCTTCAAGCGTTTCCGGCCGTTCCAGTCCGGCATATCCCATAAACAATGCCAGGTCTTTTTCCCTTGTATGCTGGGACATGAATTCTTTTAACGGTTCCGTTCCTTCAGTAAAGGCTTCTTCCTGGGTCATTTCCCCATCCAGCATCGGCGTCAGCGCTGATTCGTTTATATCCGAGAACACCGGGGCCATGATGAAGAAAGTCATAAATAATGCCAGGCTGATAAGAACCTGGTTCGGCGGCATCTGCTGGGTAGCCAGTCCCATTCGTACAAAGCTGAGTACAATCACAATTCGGGTAAAGCTCGTCATTAGAATAAGAATAGCGGGTGCTAAAGATAAGACCGTCATAAGCGCTACAAGCTGCAGCGTCGTTGCCATGTTTTCCGGGTCATCACTTGTAAAGGCACCAAAATCAATACTTGGAAACATCAGTATCATGAGCCTTCGTCCCTTCCGCTTCCCGGCTTACGGTTTTTTTCTATTTCTTCCAGTCTTTTATCCAAAATGGATTTAAATTGAAAGCCTTCATGGTCTTCCTTGTTATTTTTCTTCTTGAAGAAAAAGGATGGTTCGGGATCCGGCTGTTCCAATAAGTTTTCTTTCTCTTCTTCATCTTCTATTTCTTTTAAAAGCTGAATGGATTCTCCGACTCCGACGACTAGAAGTCTGTCCCCTACTTTCACAAGCTGAACGGATTTGTTCTGGCCGAGAGGAACGCCGCCGAGATTCTGCATCGTCTGGGTGGCAGAGTATTTTTTTGTTCGTTTATTAATGAACTTCAGCAGCAGGTACATAATTGTAATAACAGCAGCCAGTGCCAGAATCATCTGACCGAAGATCATAACCGCGCTTCTTTCTTCTACAAGAGCAATTTCCTCTTCTGCAGCATCCGTTTCTTCAGCCGGCGGTGTTCCTTCTTCAAGCGCATCGTCTAACGTTCGATTTTCCTCCGCCTGAACAACTGTGGCCATCCCAAGAAAAAACAGTAGAACGACAAGCCATACGCTGCATGTTTTTTTAATCATTGCTTCGCCTCTTATCTTTATGTATGTAAAATAGTGTGCAGGTTTTGTGTGTTATGCAGAATGGCTGCAAATAGAACATGTGGACTCAGATTCACAGCATAGGCATTTATATCCAAATATTTTTTATATTTGGGTCGAAGGCTCCTCTATTTTTTAAAACCTCCTTCTTTTTACGGGTTATTTATGACTTTTTAACAATTTTTATTCCATTTTATGACAAAGTATCAGGACAACTAATAAAATTGTACAAAAATTTAGGACGTTTGTCTAACAGTCTTTTTGTTTTTGAATATGTTAGTAATAAATGCCCAGTTTAATTTTATAGTTCTTTATATAACTACCCCAGTGGGGCTTGCACACATCATGCACTAGAACGGCTGTTTAAAATCCCCCAAAAGATGTTTCTCTGTGGAGGGGATAAAGAACTAGTTTAAATTCCCGGCTTTTCTCCATACCAAAAACACGTTATCTCTATATAGAGATAACGCGCACTGACAGGTAACTATTTTATTGAATATGACGGATACGGTCTTCCCGGCTTGCAATATCTGTTACACGCACGCCGAAATTTTCATCAATCACAACTACTTCTCCACGTGCCACCAGTTTTTGGTTCACTAAAATATCCACCGGTTCTCCGGCCAGCTTATCCAGTTCTATAATAGACCCCTGCGAAAAATGGAGAATATCTTTGATCGACTTTTTGGTCCGCCCGAGCTCTACGGTAACCTCGAGTGGAATATCCAGAAGCATATCAAGATTCTTCGGCTCCGATGTGTCGCGCTCTATTTCTTCAAATGAAGAAAAGGCTGCATTTTCAACCCGGTTGGAAACCGGCTGTGCTTTTGGCTCAGAAACAGGTCTGGACGTGTTCTCCCTCACAGGGGCAGCAGGCGGTGCCTTGCTTTCCGGGACCTGCTCTTCCACCGTTTTATCGTCTTCAGGGCTTCCCATCAATTCTTCCACCATTTTCTTGGCAAATGGGATCGTTACAATCTGCATTAAATATGAATCTATCAACGTACCGATTTTCATATTAAAAGCAATTTTCACTAATTTTTTATCTGTCGGAATATGACTTGTGCCTTTTTGATTTCCTACGTCCATGACTTCAATGCCGGGTGGGGAAATGTCTACTTTTTTATTAAAAATAGTCGACATCGAAGTAGAGGCCGAACCCATCATTTGATTCATCGCTTCCTGCATGGCACTCAAATACATGTCACTTAATATCGCTTCTGGAGACGTCCCGTCGTTGCCCATCATCAGGTCTGCAATAATTGCTGCATCTGTTGAATTAATGACTAATAAGTTGGTGCCTTCAAAGCCTACTGTATAATCCACGTTTACCGCGACGTGCGGAACCGGAAATTCTTCATTCAGCTCCAAGCTGTCAATGACAGAAATTTCCGGTGTAGTAATCTCCACTTTTTGATTTAACAATGTTGATAGGGCGGTCGCCGCACTGCCAAAAGAAATATTTCCAATTTCCCCGAGCGCATCTTTTTCAATAGAATCCAGCTGCAGCGTTTCCTGCTCTTCTTCTTCGCTGCTGCTCTCTTCTTCTGCCACACGTTTCAGCAGTTTATTAATTTCGTCCTGGGAAAGCATCTCATCACTCATTTTTGTCCTCCTTTATGTCTTCTATAATCTGCACGGCCAGCTTCTTTCCGCGCCGTCCCGGCTGGGCTTTATATTTTGGTACACCTTCTGTTAATACAGTGAGCGGATCCGTAATCTTCTGGTCAAGCTCAATAACATCTCCTTCATACAGCTGTAGAAATTCTTCAATCGTAATACTCGAATGACCGAGTACCGCCTGAAGGCTGAGCGGAGCTGTTTTTATTTGATTGGAGAGCTTAAGGTATTCATCTTGATTAGTCTCTTTTTTAGCTGTCTGCATCCAGTAATGCCCGGAAATATCGGGAAGTATTTCTTCCATGACTACGTGGGGCAGACAGATATTAATCATGCCTGTTGTTTCCCCTATCGTCGTTGACAATGAAATCACAACGACGGTTTCATTAGGAGATACCATCTGCAGAAACTGTGGATTTACTTCCATTTCTTCTGCTACCGGGTCAATTTCCATAACCGACTCCCATGCCCCTTGAAATGAATCGAGCATTGTCTGAAAAAGCCTCGTCATTATGATCGTTTCAATTTCAGTGAGGTTATCGATTTTGTTCACACTGCTGCCGCGTCCGCCGAGCAGGCGGTCCATCATAGCATAGGCAATGTTGGGATTGACTTCCATCAGCAGACGGCCTTCCATGGGCCGGGCTTCAAATACGTTCAACAATGTCATTTTCGGTATGGAAATAATAAATTCATCGTAGGGCAGCTGGTCTACCGTAGAAACAGAAATCTGAACGAACGTCCGCAGCTGGGCGGACAGAGTCGTCGTCAGCAGCCGGGCAAAGTTTTCATGAATCCTGGAAAGACTTCGTATTTGATCTTTAGAAAATCGAAGGGCCCGCTTAAAATCATACGTGCGCACTTTTTTATCGTGTTCTTCCTGCTTTAGTTGATCTGCACTCATTTCTCCTGTGGAAAGGGCAGA
Source organism: Sinobaca sp. TMA16-18 (assembly GCF_059510535.1). Classification (NCBI taxonomy): domain Bacteria; kingdom Bacillati; phylum Bacillota; class Bacilli; order Caryophanales; family Sporolactobacillaceae; genus Sinobaca; species Sinobaca sp. TMA16-18. The sequence continues at coordinate 191,323 of NZ_JCAKFM010000001.1, forward strand.
CATCAGGGCATCTATCTCTCCCTGGGATAATACATCAGCCACTTGCTCCCCTCCTTTTATTTCTATTGAATTAAGCGCTGGGTGATGTATACTTTGACCACTTTGCCTTTTGTCATTTCTTTGTTAATGGTTTCCTGAAGCGCCTGCTCCATTTCTTTAAGTCCGTCCGTCGTCTGCAGGGATTCTGCAGAACGCGAGGATAAATCCATAATGATCGCATTTTTTACTTGATAGTCTCTTTTTTCCAGCTCTTCTCTGCCTTTTTCTGAGTCCAGCTGAATTTTAAAAGAGGCTTTAATAAAATGATCATCCGCAAGGTTTGTTGTTAATTCTTCCAATTCCCAGGAATTCTCCGCCATTTCTTCTGCAGACAGGGCTTCTGCTTCGGTCTCATCTGCTTCCGCTGTTGAACTCATATTATCTATAAAGTAAAACGCTCCAGCCCCAATCACTCCAACGGTCACTATAAAAATCAGCAGCATTCCCATCACTTTTTTGTTCTTCACTTAGCTCTCCCTTTCCGGGTTTATAATCGATCCCACCAGGCCAATCTTACGGTATGCTTCTTCGCAGAGCAGTTTCACCTCTGTCAGGGACTCTTTCACAAAAATTTTCTTCCCGCTCCACAACGTAATCGTTGTGTCGGGCCGGGCTTCAATCTGTTCAATAAAGGGCACGTTTAATAAAAACGTGTCGCCGGTTAACCTGGTTAATGTGATCATATGTAATATAACAGGCCGAAAACCTGATTGATCCGGCCTGCTCTCCTTTTCTTAGAATTAACGCTTCAGGCTCATCAGTTCCTGCAGTATCTCATCTGCTGTAGTAATACCACGTGTATTTGCCTGGAAACCACGCTGTGCTACGATCATTTCGGTAAATTCATCTGCCAGGTCCACGTTGGACATTTCAAGCGTGCCGGAAATAAGGTCCCCTCTGCCGTCTGCTCCAGGAATATCCTGGGCTCCTGCTCCGGAGTTATCAGTTGCTCTATACGTACTGCCCCCGGCTTTTTCCAAGCCTTCCGGGTTATTGAACGTAGTAAGCGCTATTTGCCCGACTTCTTCCTGCTGGCCGCCGGCATTTGTAATATTTACTGTTCCATTTGTGCTGATGCTGAAGCTCTGGGCATCCGCAGGAATATTAATCGGTCCGCCTCCTTCAGCCTGAAGAATCATGCCCTCGGCGTTTACAATCGTGCCGCCTTCGTCCAGATAGAAGTTACCTGATCTAGTATACAAATCTTCCTGCCCGTTGTTCACCTGGAAAAATCCTTCTCCGGAAATACCGAGATCAAGCTGGCGCCCTGTATTCTGCAGGCTTCCCTGCGTATGAACCGTATCAATGCTTCCCACTTTCGAACCGGAACCTACCTGTTTACCGTTAATCCCGCCCTGGCCGTTTCCTGCGCCCTGTGCTGCTCCCATCTGCTGGCTGACCATATCCTGAAATGTCGCTCTGCCTTTTTTGAACCCAAACGTGTTGACGTTGGCAATGTTGTTACTCGTTACGTCCAGCTTCTGTTGAAAGTTCTTCATACCTGCAATACTTGAATACATGGATTTAATCATAATAATTCCTCCTGGTTTTTTTGTTTTAGTTTGGGAGCATCAGAAGCGTCGGCCTGATGCTTGAAGCTTCCTCGTAAGGTCAGGCTTCATCATTAACGAACATTGTGCCGTTAATATTGGTGAACACGTGATTGCTTGCTTCTTTATGAGTCATAGCCGTAATAACGGTATGGTTTTCAGCGCTTACGACGAGCGCTGCCCGACTTGTCCACACGACAGAATCTTTAACGCCCTGCCGCTTGGCTTCCGGCATTTTTTCTTCTATTGCCTTCCATTCGCCATCTGATACCCTCACGTCCCGCTCCATTATTCTTTTCTCAGCATGACGACTGATTTTCAGAGGTTCTGCCTGCTGGGAGTGGAGCAGATCAGCAAATGAAGCTGTACGCACTTTGTCCGTGGACTGCCCGGCCGCTCCTGCCGGATGCGGAAGCCGGTTCCAGCTCTGCTTTCCAATATCCTGAATCATATGATAGGATCCTCTCTATAAAGTTGGGGATTCTTCCGTTTCTTTGTCTGCTCTTACCTGTACAAGCTGGGAACTGTCAATCCAGCTGTTATTGTCAAGCAGGTAACGGATGGAACCTTTGCTGTCTTTTTGAACGGATGTTACCGTGTTTTGATGATCTTTCGTTTCCGCAAAACCGTTTACTTCGTCTCCTTTAGACTGCCAGGTTATTTCTTTGTTAATCAGCTGACTGTGCTGTACAAGCGATCCGCTTTCCTGTGCCTCTGTAAACTTCTGCAGTGACTGATTCATGTTTGTCATTTGCTCGAGCGATGAAAAAGAAGCCATCTGCGCAATAAATTCTTTGTCTTCCATTGGATTCATTGGATCCTGATTCTGCAGCTGGGCGATGAGTATTTTCAAAAATTCGTCTTTACCAAGCGCACCGTCTTTTGCATTTTTAACTGCCACTTTATTGTCCTGAGGAAGCAGATGATTCATGTCTACATTATTCATTTTATCCCTACACTTTCTCGTTAAAGATTATGTTTTCCAGAACATCCGAAAAAGCCGCTTCTTCAAGATCAGATTCAGGCTCGGCCTGTTCCATTATCCGTCGTCTCTGTTCCTGCTGTTCCTCTTTTTCTTTTAAGAGGCTCTCCTGCTGCTCGGTGATTTCAATGCGTTCCACCTGCAGCTGCTGGGAGGCGAAGCTCTGTCTTAACGAAGGAAGGTTCTGTTCCATTACTTCTCTTGCTCCTTTGGAAGAAGCAGTAAGCTGAGCTGTCATCAGGCCGTCTTTTAAACTGATTTTCATATCAATACGTCCCAAATGGGCAGGTCTTAATATGAGAGTAAGCTGCTGGGTACCGTTCTTAAATGCCTGAAGAGAGGATCTATTCAATATGTCTTGAAACTGTTTAATAAATTCCTGTTGGCGTCCATGAGCGGTTTTTGCTTCCCCAAGCTGGATTAACGCCTGCTGCACCTGAGGAAGCGGCCCCGTTTCCAATACAGGTTTTGCCAAAAGCTGATTTAGTTCCGTGCCCATTTCCATTCTCGACACCGGGATAGTGCTCATTTCAACCTGTATTCCTTCCAGCTTTCCAGGCTGGGTGGAGGCACTTCCGTTTTTATCGGATAAAAGCTGTACGAATCGGACAGGATCTGTAATCACTTTATAACCTTCTGTCGTTTTTCTATTGCCTGCCGTCCCCTGATCTTTCAGGAACAGTGGCGGTACTTTTACTGTATCCGTCTGCTTTTCTTCTGCAGGTATAAAAGAGCTGCCTGTCGGCGTTGTTTTCAACCATTCAGGCGGTCGTGCTGCGATATTTCTGGACAGCCCCTGTAGAGCAGGGCTGCCAAACTCCTTTGCCGGTGTATCACTTAAAGATGCTTTTAATGTGTCCAATGCTGAAGCCAGAACGGATAATGCTTTTTTTATAACAGAAGGTTCAGTGCCGGATTGCACTGCTTTCTCCAAATTTGAAACGGCTTCTTTTACCCCAGGCTGCTCTTTAAGCAGAGGCACTTTTGTAGATATATATTCCAGCATCTTCCGGCCATCGTGCTCAGCTGTTGCTTCACTTCCGGCAGCCGCTGCTTCTATCTTTAGCTGCAGAACATTCATCTGCTTCAAAAGGTCTTCTTTTGAAAGAGAAGCAGTTTTTTCTGTGGCGTTATTTAGAGTAATAAGAGCTGTCACAGCTGAGACAACCAGTTCTTCTTTAGCTCGTTTATTAAGCTCCAGCGTTCTTGCCGCTGCTTCTATATGTGCTTCTTGTTTCTGAAAAGCTTCAGCTTCAGCTTTCTCCCACTCCACCTCTGTTAATTCCATCTGCATTTCCTTGTGTTCAAAGAACACATGGAGCTCGTTTTCAAGAAGCTCGGCATCATATGTCTGAAAAAGGGTATTTATTTCCTCCATACGCTCTTTATCTGACATGCCGGAGTGAGGAGACGAAAGTTCTTCCAGGCGTGCCTGCAGTTCCAAAGCCGCAGATGAAGAAACAGATGCTTCCGGATTTGATGCGAACACCTCTTTGAGCTTATCCAGAATGTTTTCCAACGACGCTTCCGCTTCTTCGGTGTTGTTTTTTGATTCTTCTTTTACATTATCCTGATCAGCTGTCTGCAGTTCATTATAATTTTTCCCCGCTTTTCCCAGCATTTCCATGAAACCTGTACCGGTTCCTTTCGGCTGCAGCGGGAGCCCTGTTGATTTAACAGCAGGATTGTTGAGCAATTGTTGAATCGCCTGCACTATTTCACCTCCTTTCCCGGGAGCCGATGATGGTCATCCGGTTTCTGCAGCCGGCTCTTCAAAGGCGCCCATGATTATTGCTGCTTTTTCCACTTCCATTTTTTCTAATATAGCGGAGCGGTTTTCTGTATTCATTTCCTGCATATGACGAATCACTTGAGCATCTTCCATTTCATTTAAAATCGCTGCTGCATTTTTGGCGGACATTTCTTCATACATCGAAGCCAGTTCAGCGAGTTCAGGGTTTGCTTCCATTTCTTCCTCTTCTGCATCCGTTTCTTCTCCTGCGGCCTCCGCTTCTTCCTGCAGGGAAATGAGTTCATCGTCTTTTTCAATCAGCTGCTGTTCCATCGATTGTATTTCTTCTTCCAGCGCTGCGATCGTCTCTGCATCTTCCGGCGAACCTCCAGCCGTTTCTTCCGGCTCATTTTCTATCAGTGTGGAAATCCCAGGTATCCCGGCAGCGGCATTTTTACCCATATCCGCAAGAGGAACACCCATCATTGATAAAATCACGACGCCGATAATGATTGCAAAGGTAACCGGCACGAGTACAATCAGTATGAACCATTGCAGCATGCCGCCTTTTTTTTCTTTCTCTTTTTCTTCCACGGGTGGTTTTTTATTTTTAGCCATGGGTTAACTCCCATTAAAAGCAAAGGCCCGTGCAGAAAGTTCATCCATTAATTTTGCATCGGCTTGTTTTATAAGCTTCGTTTCCTCTTCTTTCTTTTTTTCCAGCAGCTTTTCATATTTCTTGAACTCCTGAAATGACGCAGCCAGTTCATCTTTGGCAGTATCCATTTTAAACCGCGCTTTGTTTGTTTCCAACGTGAGTGTATGTATATCCTGATGCATAAACTTCATTATTTTTCCATGATGTTGTAGGTGGCGGACCGGCACTCCCGCTCTCAGCGCTTCCGTATCTTTTCCTTCCTGCTCTTCTTTCTTTCGGAGAAGATCGTACAATTTTGTAGCTGTTTCTTCAAAAAAAGTAAGCGCCTGCTGATATTCTTTTGTTTTTGCCTGCTTTTCCTGCTCATGCCACTTCAGCATTTTTTCAAAGACATCTCTTGTTTTACTCATTGCTGCTCTCCTTCACCAAAGTCTTTTAATAACTGCTCTTCTGCATCCAATAGGCTGAAACGTTCTGTTTCCCCCTGCTGAACAAACTTTAATGTTTGCTCTCTCATGGCAACAGCTTCATCAATTTTCTGCGAAGAACCTCTTTTGTAGGCACCAATTTGAATTAAATCTTCTGCTTCTGTGTAGGTTGCCAGCATTTCTCTTAGTTTCCTGGCAGCTTTTGCATGACTGGGCGAAACGACCTCATTCATCACCCGGCTGACACTTTTTAATACATTGATGGATGGATAGTGGGCTTTATCAGCAAGGCTGCGGTCGAGTACAAAGTGACCGTCCAGTATACCTCGTACTGCATCTGCAATAGGTTCATTAAAATCGTCTCCATCAACCAAAACGGTGTAAAAGGCGGTAATCGATCCTTCTCTGCTTGTCCCGGACCGTTCCAATAAACTTGGCAGCATAGCGAATACAGAAGGCGTATAGCCCTTTGTTGTCGGCGGTTCTCCTACGGCGAGCCCTATTTCCCGCTGAGCCATTGCAAAACGGGTCACCGAATCCATCATTAAATTTACCTTTTTTCCTTGATCCCTGAAATATTCAGCAACAGCCGTGGCGGTCATCGCCCCTTTTATTCTCATCAAAGCCGTTTGGTCAGAAGTAGCAGCTACGACAATCGATTTCTTCATTCCTTCTTCTCCAAGATCTCTTTCAATAAAATCCTTCACTTCGCGTCCGCGTTCTCCTATAAGCGCAATAACATTAATATCGGCTTCCGAATAACGCGTAATCATGGAAAGGAGCGTGCTCTTCCCGACTCCGCTTCCTGCAAATATTCCTACGCGCTGTCCTTCCCCTACTGTCAGCAGCCCGTCTATTACTTTAATGCCAAGCGACATTGGTGCTGTAATTCTGGGCCTCGACAAGGGATTCGGTGGTTCTTTTGACGTATTTACTTTCATCAGGCCTGACGGAAGCGGCCTGCCGTCCATGGGCTGACCCATTCCGTCAATCACTCTGCCTACAAGGCCCTGTCCTGCTAATATCTGCAGCGGTTTGCGCGTCGTTTCCACGAGGCTTCCCGGACTGATATCTGTTCCTTTTTTCAAAGGCATCAACAGCACGTTTTCTTCTTTAAATCCGACCACCTCTGCTGTAATCGGTGTTGAATGATCAGCATGATGAATGTAGCAGAGATCACCTATCGATGTTTTTGGTCCTTTTGATTCAATCGTTAAACCGACAACTTTCGTGACTTTTCCATAACGGAGGTATGGGTTGATCTTTTCGATGCTAGGAAGCAGTTGAATGGCTTTCATCAGCAGCCCCTTCTGCCAGAAGCTGCTCCAGCTGCTGTTTTATTTCGGCAAGCTGCGTATCAACAGAGGCATTTACTCTTCCAAATGGCGTTTCGATGGAACATTGATTCTGTTCAAGTTGGTGGCTCGGTACAATCCAGAGCTGCTGGTTTTGATAAAGCAGAGTTTCTATTTCTTCTTTGCGGCTGATCGTAATATCATATTGATCAGGCGCTACATAAATGGTTATTTCTTTTTCCTCTTTTACTTCCACGAGCGCCTGCTTTACCAGGTCCACCCACAGCGTTTCCTCCTGCAGAATAGAGCGGCCGAGCATCCGTTCCGCTACGGCCATGGCAAGTGTAAGGATCGTCCCTTCCGACGCTTCCAGATAGGCTTCTTTCTCCTGACGGGAGGAATGAACAACACGCTCTGCTTTTTCTATCTCTTCGTTCCAGCTTTTTTTTCCAGCTTCGTAGCCTTCTGCAAAGCCTTCTGCCGTACCGGCCTGTTTCGCTTCTTCAAATGCCTGCTGGATTCTGGCTTTAGAATCCTCTTCTTCCCGGCTTATCTGAAAACGTACCTCCTCGAGTTCCCGCTCTGCCTGTTCCAGTTTGGCGCGGGCGTCCGCTTCTACCTGGCGCGCGCGTAGTCTTTTCCGGTGAATGTCCGGCATCGCCGAGCCCTGTTCTACTTGTTTCTCAGGGATAAAAGAGGCGTGAATAGCGATAGATCGTTCAGATGTCTCATAAAGCGCGTGTGTTTCTTTAATCACTCTAGACAACGATATCGTCTCCTCCCCCTCTTGTAATAACAATCTCTCCACTTTCTTCCAGGCGGCGTACCGTATTAACAATACGCGTCTGCGCTTCTTCCACGCTTTTCACACGAACAGGGCCCATAAATTCCATTTCTTCTTTAAAGGAGTCTGCCATACGATCTGACATGTTCTGAAATATAATCGCCTTTACTTCTTCGCTTGCAACTTTCAGGCTGAGCTGCAGGTCTTCATTTTCTACATCCCTTATTACACGCTGGATGGAACGTTTATCAAGCGTTACTATATCTTCGAATACAAACATCCGTTTTTTAATTTCTTCAGCCAGTTCAGAATCTTCTGCTTCCAGTGCTTCCAGTATCGTTCGTTCGGTTGCCCTGTCTACGCTGTTTAATACTTCCACCACTGACTCAATGCCGCCGGCTTCCGTATAGTCCTGCGTTACGGTCGCAGAAAGCTTCTGTTCCAGAATGTGTTCCACTTGGCTGACAATCTCAGGGGATGTACTGTCCATTGTCGCAATACGTTTTGCTACATCTGCCTGCAGTTTTTCGGGCAGTGCCGATAAAACCTGCCCGGCCTGCTCGGACTGAAGATAAGAAAGAATGAGCGCAATGGTCTGGGGGTGTTCATTTTGAATAAAGTTAAGAATCTGGCCCGCATCTGCTTTTCTGGCGAAGTCAAATGGTTTGACGTGCAGTGTCGAAGTAAGCCTTTCAATCATCTTCATCGCGTGATCTTCTCCAAGTGCTTTTTCAAGAACATTTTTGGCGTATCCGATACCACCCTGCGTAATGTACTCCTGGGCCATGGCAATGTGATGGAATTCGTCCATTATGGTATCTTTCACATCATTTTCCACCCGGCGCACGTTCGCAATTTCAAGCGTTAATTTTTCTATTTCCTGTTCTGTTAAGTGCTTATACACGCCGGCACTGACATCCGGTCCCATAGAGATAAGAAGAATGGCCGCTTTTTGCCGGCCGTTTAATTTGTCTTTTGTTTTCACCACTGCACTGCCTCCTCTCTTTTAATCATCAGAAAGCCACGTTCTTAATAACTTTGTGAATTCATCCGGGTTTTCTTTAGCGAGCTTTTCCAGCTGTTTTCTTTTAGCCTTCTCCGGCGACTCCTGTGGTTCTTCAAGCGGCAGAACAGCTTCAGGTCCTGCGGCCGCTTCCAGTTCATCAATGTCTGCTTCCTCTTCTTCTTCCACTTTTCTGCGGCGGACGAGAATAATGACAAGAACAACGACTGCGGCAGCAAGAACCCCTCCTACTACATAAACCCACCATGGCAGGCCGTTTCCAGCTTCTTCTACTTCTGCTTTTCCATTAAATACCTGGGAAGACACAAAGATTTTGTCTTCAACATCTCCGGCATTTTCTTCATTCAGGAATTCTTCATCGATGCTCGTACTTACGGCGGTTGTAAGAATATCCTCAATATCGGCTATGCTTTCAGCCGGCAGCGAGTTGGGATCTTCCGGATCCGGCGGTTCCACCATTACCTGTATCCCCAGATCCCTTATTTTATAAGGACTTTCTGCAATTTCTTTATGAATCCGGTTTACTTCTGTATTAATTCTTTCTTCCGTGCGTTCGGAATCTCCGGCTGCGCCGAAAGCTCCTGCAGGATAATTAGCAATGTCTTCTTCACCGGCTCCAACGACGCCGCCTTCTTCAAGATCGGCGCCTTCAAACGTCTCGGTGATTCGTTCTGCACTTACTTCCAGCCCTTCCATATTTTCTTCATCAACAGGTTCTACGAGTGCTTCTTCCCGGTTTTCCTGGGTGAAGTCAATATCGGTGGTCACGGAAACGACCACTTTATCATTTCCCATCATCGTACCCAGCATCTGGTGCAGCTGCTGCTGAAGATCCTTTTCAATTTGCTTCTGGATCTCGTTTTGTTCTTCAAAGGCACTCATTGTTCCTCCGGAACCGCCGCCGTCATAATCAAACTGCTCTGAATTTTGGTTCATAATGACTACATTTTCCACGGGGAGGTTCGGTACACTTTTGGAGACCAGGTGATAAAGTGCTTTGATTTCTGCTTCTTCAAGCGTTGCCGTTCCCATTTCCACAACAATAGAAGCCGTGGCTGTTCCGGCTTCATCGGCAAGCCAGGTTGACTCTTCCGGCAGCGTGATCATCACGCTCGCCGCTTCCACGCCGTTTATGTTTTGAATGAGTCCCTGAAGCTCTGTCTGCATAGCAGCCCGTTCCATGACGGAAAATTCATTATCTGTCATACCAAAGCCCATCTGGTCTTCAATGAAGGTATAATCGATCGCGCCGCTTTCCGGAATCCCTTCCGAGGCGAGTTCTACTTTAAGCGCATCCGCCTGTTCTTTAGGCACGCTTATGCTGGTTCCATCGTTTGTAATCTCGGACTTTACGCCTTTGGCGTCCAGGCTTTCTTTTATCTGCCCTGCTTCAGCGGCTGGGAGATCCGTATACAACGTAACGTAATTGGTTCTCATCGTGAAGAAAAGCAGCAAAAAGAAAAATAGAATAATAGCAAGAAGGCCGCTTATTAATACTACCCGTTGCTTTTTTGTTTTAGCAGACCAGTACTCTTTCCATCTCGCTCTTAATGTTGAAAATTGTTCTTTCATAGCTCCCCCAGCTCTCGCCCTGCTTTCTTATACCTGCATGCGCATAATTTCTTGATAAGCTTCAATTACTTTGTTTCTTACTTCAACTGTCGTTTGCAGCATCACACTTGATTTCTCTGCGGCCACCATGACCTCGTGCAGATTGTCTGTTTCTCCTGTTGCAAGTTTTGTTGTCATTTCATCTGAATGCAGGGACGCTTTATTTACATTTGATACGGCGTCGTTTAATACGTCTTTAAATGAATTCATCGCTTCCGCCGGAGTATTTTCAGCCGGCTTTTGCTGCAGCGCACCAGAGGCACTATTAGGCATAACGGATTCTATATTCATTTTTCTGCCTCGTTTCTATTAGTTTCTTCCAATTTCAAGTGCTTTGAGCATCATATTTTTTGTCGCATTCATTGCTGTAACGTTGGCTTCATATGATCTTGTGGCCCCCATCATGTTTACCATCTCTTTTAATGGGTCAACGTTTGGCAGCTGCACATATCCTTCTTCGTCAGCCTCAGGATGCTCAGGCTGATACACTTCACGGAAAGGCGTCGTGTCATCCTGAATCGTTCGCACGTTGACACCGCCCTGATCCGTGCCGCCCTCTTTCATCGCCTGTGACAGGTGGGAAGAAAAATTTTCCTGCGGCTCAAAAGCAACCATTTTTCTTCTATAAGGTTCCCACTCTCCGTCCACCAGCCTGCCCCGCGTGGAATCCGCGTTTGCTACGTTGGCAGAAGTAACATCCATGCGCAGCCGCTGAGCCGTCAATGCACTTGCTGATGCATTAATACCATCAAATAATCCCATTTATCAGGATCCTCCCCGTACAGCTGTTTTCAAACTGCTGTATTTTCCGCTGAGACGATCTGTCACAGCATTAAAGTAAAGCTGATTTTTAGCAAGCTCGGACATTTCTTTATCAATATCCACACCATTCCCATTAGCATGATACATTTCCTGGGTCTTTTCGTTTATGTATGAATCTTTATCCCCATTACTAAAGTTTATATGTTTGGCATTTGTTTTATGAGCCTGAAGACCCTGCTCGGCAGAAGCTTGTTCCAGGCTTTGTTTAAATGAGGCTCTTCTCTCTTTATATCCCGGTGTATCAGCATTTGCTATGTTTTGCGAAATAGCTTTCTGCTCATTGGCAGCTCCTGATAATCCTCTTTCCAGCTGTTGAATTGTGGTGGAATCAAACAATCCCATACTCATTCCTCCTTTTTTATTGTTATTAACAAACTTTTATATCAAGACATTTTGACAGTATTTATTCCAAATAATTACATTTAACTAGGATAACTATTCAAATTGTATAAAAAAATAGGACGTTTGTCTAATAGAGTTTTAGTTATTTATAAAGTCGCTAATAAATACCCAGTTTAAATATATAGTCCTATTTACCACCCTTTAGTACTACGTTTTTTAGAAGCACTGCTATTTTGGCATAAAAAAAAGCCCCGCCTGGTTGAGGAGGGGGTAACGTTTAGTTACTGGATTTAATTTTGTCTAATTCTATTAGAAATTTATCATTAAGCACTTTAATATACGTACCTTTCATGCCAAGCGACCTTGATTCAATAACTCCCGCACTTTCCAGCTTTCTTAGTGCGTTAACGATAACCGATCTTGTAATACCGACGCGGTCTGCAATTTTACTTGCAACAAGCAGTCCTTCTTTGCCGTCCAATTCTTCAAAGATATGCTCAACAGCTTCTAATTCACTGTAAGACAAAGAGCTGATAGCCATTTGTACGACCGCTTTGCTTCTTGCCTCTTCTTCGATTTCCTGTGTTTTTTCATGAAGAATTTCCATGCCTACAACGGTTGCGCCGTATTCAGCCAGAATCAGGTCATCATCATTAAATGACTCATTCAGTCTTGCCAGTACAAGTGTGCCAAGACGCTGGCCGCCGCCGCTGATTGGCACGACAGTGGTAAGTCCCGATTTAAATAATTCCTTGTTTTCAACTGGAAAAGCCGTGTATTCACTGTCTACATCAAGGTTCGGGGACGTTTCTTCGAGTTTGAAAAGGCCGGTGGTGTATTCTTCCGGAAATTGTCTTTCTTCAAGCATTTTTTTCATTCTTTCGTTTTCAATTTCCTGCTTAATAGAAAAACCGAGCAGCTTTCCGCGGCGGCTGACTACAAATACGTTGGCCCCGATAACTTCCTGAAGCGTCTCTGCCATATCCTTAAAATTCACATGGTCTCCTGTTGTTTTTTGAAGCATCTCATTAATTTTTCTGGTTTTCGTTAGTAAATCCATTGATGCATCCTCCTTGTCCCCTATAAAATATATCGGCTCATATCTCTATCTTTAGCTATTGAGTCCAATTTTTCTTCTACATATTCCGGGGTTATTGTTATTTTGTCCATTGTAATACTCGAGGCTTCAAAGGAAAGGTCCTCCAGAAGCCGCTCCAGAAGCGTATGAAGCCTTCTTGCACCTATATCTTCAGTCTGCTGGTTTACTTCCAGGGCAAGCTCTGCGATCTTTCTGATGGCCGCATCGGTGAACTCCACATTGATGCCTTCTGTTGCAAGCAGTGCCTGGTACTGTTTCAACAACGCGTGATCGGGTTCTTTTAAAATTTTAATAAAGTCTTCTATATTTAAGCTGTCCAGCTCCACACGGATAGGAAAGCGCCCCTGGAGCTCCGGAATTAAGTCGGAAGGCTTCGACATATGAAAGGCTCCGGCTGCAATAAATAGAATGTGGTCGGTCTTTACAGGGCCGTATTTCGTCGTGACGGTTGATCCTTCTACAATGGGAAGAATATCACGCTGCACGCCTTCCCGTGATACATCTGCACTGCTGCTCTGCTGCTTGCCTGCTACTTTATCTATTTCATCTATAAAAATAATGCCGAGCTGTTCTGCTTTAAATACAGCATCCTGGCCTATTTCATCCATATCTACAAGCTTTTGGGCTTCCTGCTCCGTTATTACTTTTCTCGCATCTCTTACAGTCAGCTTGCGTGAGGTCTTTTTCTTCGGAAGCATGCTGCTCATCATTTCCTGCATGTTCATTCCCATTTGATCCATACCGGCACCCTGGAACATATCTGCCATGGAAGAAGACTGCTGCTCTACTTCCACTGCAACGATATGGTCTTCAAGTTCTCCCATGCGCAGCTTATGCTCTGTCTGTCGTCTCTGCTGCGCAATTGTCTGATCTTCCTGCTCCGGTTCTTCCTCCTCCTCTCCATTCTGCTGCTGAAAGAACATTTCAAATGGGTTTTTTACAGAGGAGTTGTTTTTCTTTTTCTCGGGCACGAGCAGCTTAACGAGCCTTTTGTTTGCCTCGCGCTCTGCTTCTCCCTGAACACTCGTCATCTTTTCTTCTTTTACAAGCCTTACTGATGTTTCCACCAGATCACGGATCATTGATTCCACATCACGGCCGACATAGCCTACTTCTGTAAATTTTGTTGCTTCCACCTTTGCAAACGGTGCTCCGGCCAATTTAGCAAGCCTGCGGGCAATTTCGGTTTTACCAACGCCGGTGGGGCCGATCATAAGAATGTTTTTTGGAGTGATTTCCTCCTGGACGGATTCAGTCAGCCTGCTTCTGCGATAACGGTTACGAAGCGCTACCGCTACGGAGCGTTTGGCAGAGTGCTGTCCTACGATATATTGATCCAGTTTTTCAACTATTTCTTTGGGGGTAAGCGATATGCTCATGCTCTGTTCTCCCTTCCAGCCTTAACTCATTATTATTCAGATGCTTCGTGAATTTCTTCCATTGTCAGCTGGTCATTTGTGAAGACGCAGATTTCTCCAGCTGTCCGGAGAGCCGCCTCTGCAATAGCCTTTGCTTCCATATTCGGAGCATAATTTTTTAGGGCGCGCCCGGCTGCAAGGGCGTAATTTCCGCCCGAGCCGATAGCAATCATATCGTCATCCGGTTCAATGACTTCGCCGGTGCCGGCTACAAGAAGCAGCGTATCTTTATCCATTACAATCAGCATGGCTTCCAGTCTTCTAAGCGCCTTATCGCTGCGCCACTCTTTTGCAACTTCCACCGCTGCACGCTGCAGGTTGCCTTTCCACTGTTCGAGTTTTCCTTCGAACATATCAAACAAAGTAAATGCATCTGCAACGGAGCCTGCAAAACCTGCCAGTACCTGGCCGTTATAAATTTTTCTTACTTTTTTAGCCGTATGTTTCATGACCACTGCCTGTCCGAACGTTACCTGGCCGTCACCGGCCATCGCACTGCGGCCGTTATGCCTGACTGCAAAAATAGTTGTTGCATGAAAAGATTGATCCATAAGTCAGTCCTCTCTTTTCTCCGCTCTGGGATGAGCTTTGTCATACACCTGTTTTAAACGGTCTTTCGTCACATGTGTATATATCTGCGTGGTGGATAAATGTTCGTGACCAAGCAGATCCTGTACACTTCTCAAGTCTGCTCCATTATCAAGCATATGGGTGGCAAATGTATGTCTGAGGTCATGGGGAGAGAGCTTTAAAGTATTTGAGACGTCTTTTACCCTTTTCTCCACAATGTAACGACAGCCTCTATCTGTTAAAGCTTTTCCTCTATTATTTAAGAACAAAGCCTGATCTTCCCCGTTGTTTTTAGCGGCGAGCAGTTTTCTGCCCTGCTCCCGGTAACTGGTAACTGCCTCAAGAGCAAAAGAGCCGACAGGTATATAGCGCTGCTTCTGGCCTTTTCCTTCCACCAGGATCATCTGCGTCGCATTATCCACATCCGCTTCCGTTAGTGATGTGCACTCGCTGATACGCATTCCCGTCGAATAAAGCAGTTCAAACAAGGCCAGATCCCTTTGTCCGGCAGGTTTGGATGTATCAAAAGACTGAAACAGCTTTTCCAGTTCTTTTGTGTACAAAAACCGCGGCAGTTTCTGCTGTTTTTTTGGCAGCACTGCTGCCTGAAAAGGGTTAACCGCTACTTTTTCTTCACGTTTTAAATATTTATAAAATGTCCGGAGAGCGGAAATTTTGCGGGCGAGCGTTGCTCTTTCATAATTTTTGGAAAACAAATGCGTATAATACTGCCTCACAACAGCTGTATCTATCTGGTCGCCATAATGAAGGCCTTCCTGCTGCAAAAATGCAAAAAAAGCCGCAATATCTTCTTTATACGCTTTGATCGTCAAAGAAGAAGCATTTTTTTCTATTTGCAAATAGCGAATAAATGATTGAACCTCTTGGTGTAATGCTGATTCCTGCATTCACGTCACCTCATTGACAAAAGCTATTAAATCTTATCACAGGAGAGAATGTAACCGCAACCCAATATATTATTTTTTCATAAAATTCTGAATGGATTCCAATGCCCGATCAGCCAGCTTTTCATTTCGTTCCTGTTTTTTACGGATTCTTGGCTCCAGCGGGGATAACAGGCCAAAGTTGGCATTCATCGGCTGGAAATTCTTCGGATCTGCGGTCGTAATATAATGAGCCAGTGCGCCAATGACCGTTTCATGAGGAAGAACTTCCGGTTCTTCGCCTTTGACTAAATGAGCTGCGTTTCTACCGGCCACCAGTCCTGCCGCTGCAGATTCCACATATCCTTCTACGCCTGTAATCTGACCGGCAAAAAACAAGTCTTTTCTTGCTTTCGTCTGGTACGTCGGTTCCATTAGATTTGGTGAATTAATAAACGTATTACGGTGCATTACGCCATAGCGCACTACTTCTGCATTTTCAAGACCCGGTATAAGGCGCAGGACTTCTTTTTGCGGCCCCCACTTTAAATGGGTTTGAAAGCCTACAATGTTATAAAGTGTACCCGACTGATTGTCCTGGCGCAGCTGCACAACCGCATACGGACGTTTCCCTGTCTCCGGATGCTCAAGCCCTACCGGTTTCATCGGGCCAAACAAAAGCGTTTTTTTGCCGCGGTTTGCCATCACTTCCACCGGCATGCATCCTTCAAAGAAAATTTCTTTTTCAAACTCTTTTAAAGGAACGGTTTCTGCTTCGGTGAGTGCCTTGTGAAACCGTTCGAATTCTTCTTCTGTCATCGGACAGTTAATGTAGGCCGCTTCCCCTTTATCGTAGCGGGATTTCAAATACGCTTTGTTCATGTCGATACTGTCTGTTTCAATAATAGGAGCGGCTGCATCATAAAAATACAAATGCTCCTGTCCGCTTAACTCCTGAATCTGCTTTGACAGTTTCTCGGTAGTGAGCGGTCCTGTGGCAATAATGACAGGTCCATCGGGAATTTCCGTAATTTCTTCATGGTGGACTTCAACGAGCTCGTGCTCTTTGACAAGTTCCGTAACTTTAGCTGCAAATTCATGGCGGTCAACCGCAAGGGCTCCTCCTGCCGGAACGGCGCAGTAGTCCGCTGCTTTAATAATAACCGAATCAAGCTGTCTCATTTCTTCTTTCAGTACGCCTACCGCGTTGGCCAGGCTGTTTCCGCGCAGGGAGTTGCTGCAGACCAGTTCGGCAAATTTGTCTGTATGGTGAGCCGGCGTCTGTTTAACCGGTCTCATTTCATATAATTTCACGTTTATGCCTCTATTAGCCAGCTGCCAGGCTGCTTCACTTCCTGCCAGGCCTGCCCCTATTACCGTAACTGTATGCTCTTTATTCATACGCCCCATTCCTTTCTTCGTTTCATTTTTTTACTATCGACGTGTTTCTTCCATTGTACATACTGCATAGCAAAACCCCTTTTTTCAAAGGGGTGTCTGCTCTTGTGTGGTTCTGCTTCATGATTTAGTTCGGCTCTTCTTTATAATCACATACGGTACATTCAACATGTACCCCTTTTTTCGTTTTCTTTTCAACAAGCAGATGATCGCCTTTCGGGCACTCTCTTGAAATCGGCTTGTCCCACGATACAAATTCACATTCAGGGTAGCGGTCGCACCCATAAAATGTACGCTGTTTTTTACTTTTTCTTTCAACCACATTTCCTGTTTTACACGTAGGGCATTTTACGCCGATGTCTTTAACGATTGCTTTCGTATTACGGCAGTCCGGGAAATTGGAACAGGCCATAAATTTTCCGTAGCGGCCCATTTTGTATACCATCGCGTTTCCGCAGAGTTCGCAGTCTTCACCTGCCGGTTCGTCTTTTATCTCTACTTCACGCATTTCTTCCTCAGCTACTTTTAAGCGCTTATCGAATCCCTGGTAAAAGGCATCAATAATTTCGATCCAATTTTCACTGCCCTCTTCCACAAAATCCAGGTCACTTTCCATTTTGGCAGTAAAAGCAACGTCCAGAATTTCTGGGAAAAACTCCACTACGAGCTCCAGGACAATTTCTCCCAGTTCTGTAGGAACGAAACGCTTGTCCTGCAGGGAAACGTAATTTCTGCGCTGGATCGTATCCAGGGTCGGCGCATAGGTGGACGGACGGCCTATCCCCAATTCTTCCATTGTTTTTACGAGCCTTGCTTCCGTATAGCGTGGAGGCGGCTGCGTAAAATGCTGATTTTCTTCTATTTCGACTTTTTGTACTTCCTGGCCTTCTTTTAAGTCCGGAAGCAGCCGGTCTTCTTCTTTTTTGCCATCGTCTCTGCCTTCAACATACACCTTCATAAAACCGGCAAACTTAATTTTGGAACCAGTCGCTCTAAACATTACGCCGTTGTTTTCCAGATCCACACTCATGGTATCCATCACAGCGGGGGCCATCTCACTTGCTACAAGACGCTCCCAGATTAGTTTATACAAGCGGTACTGGTCTCTTGATAAGTTTGGTTTTACATTTTTAGGTTCGTACGTGACAGAAGTTGGACGGACGGCCTCATGGGCGTCCTGTGTGTTGTTTTTCTTTTTCGCCGGCTGCGGCGTATCTTTCCGGGTGTATTCCTCGCCGTATTTTTCTTCAATAAACGACTTCACTTCTGTTTTGGCAGTGTCGGAAACTCTTGTTGAATCCGTTCTCATATAGGTAATTAAACCAACCGTTCCTTCTTTTTTCCCCAAGTCGATTCCCTCATAGAGCT
Organism: Sinobaca sp. TMA16-18; assembly: GCF_059510535.1. Lineage (NCBI taxonomy): Bacteria > Bacillati > Bacillota > Bacilli > Caryophanales > Sporolactobacillaceae > Sinobaca > Sinobaca sp. TMA16-18. The sequence continues at coordinate 209,327 of NZ_JCAKFM010000001.1, forward strand.
GCTGGGCAATCATCATGGTCTTCTTTGCACGGAAGTTAAGTTTTCTTGCGGCTTCCTGCTGCAGGGAAGAAGTCGTAAAAGGCTGAACGGGATTTCGTTTTCTTTCCTTTTTGGTTACTTTCTGGATCGTAAAATTATCGCCCTTCATCCGGCCGGTTACTTCATTAACGTCTTCCTGCGTCTGAAGGGTTGCTTTATTACCATCCAGCTGATGGAACTTGGCATCAAAAGATTCTTCTCCTGTGCTGAATGTTCCTTCAATACTCCAGTATTCTTCCGGAATGAACGCCTGAATTTCTTTTTCTCTATCAATAATCATTTTGACGGCAATGGACTGCACACGTCCGGCACTGAGTCCTTTTTTTACTTTTTTCCATAACAGGGGACTAATATTGTACCCGACCAGTCGATCAAGAATTCGTCTTGCCTGCTGCGCATCCACTAAATCCATGTTAATTGGTTTTGGGTCTTTAAATGCATCTTTAATGGCCGTTTTTGTTATTTCGTTAAAAACAACCCGGCAAGGTGAGGTTTCATCAATGTTCAAGCTGTGCGCTAAATGCCACGCGATCGCTTCCCCTTCTCTGTCGGGGTCAGCTGCGAGATACACTTTTTTAACCTTCTTTGCGGCTGTTTTTAATTCTTTTAACACAGGCCCTTTCCCGCGTATCGTTATATACTTGGGCTCATAGCGGTTTTCTGTATCTACTCCCATTTGACTTTTCGGAAGATCCCGAATGTGCCCCATCGAAGCTTTCACCGTATATTTTTTGCCAAGATATTTCCCGATTGTTTTCGCTTTAGCGGGAGATTCAACGATTACTAGATAATCTGCCATAGTTGGAGTTTCCTCCCCCTTTTCCCTTTTAAAATCTTCACCATTATCAAACACTTTAGATATCTTTGTCAAACATCTTTTAAAAAAATCGTTTTTCTTCTATTTAATATAGTGAAGGATTACAAAGTATCATCATTTTTGCACAGTTATTAAAAGCTGTCTAGCTATTTACATTTACAGCTGGGATTACTTCCAGCCGGAAGCTGTTAAATCCTCATATTTCAGGACCGGTTCCGCGCCCTCTGCGATCAGCTGATTCGTGCCTGCACTTTCTTTTGACAAAATCGAACCAGGAAGTGCTTTAATATCCTTTCCCTGTTCAAGACCCTGATAAGCAGTGATTAGGGATCCGCTTCTTTCTTTTGCTTCCACCACAAACACTGCATCCGATAATGCGCTGATAATCCGGTTTCTCATCGGAAACTGCCATTTCTGCGGAGAAACCGCCGGAGGATATTCGCTCACAAGTAAATGCCTGTTTTTTATCAGCCTGGCAAGCTCAACGTGCTGTTTCGGATAAATGTGCTCAAATCCGGAACCGAGAACGGCTATTGTCCGGCCGCCGTTTGCGATGCACGCTTTATGAGCAGCACCGTCGACTCCTGCTGCGAGACCGCTGATAACGGTGATGTTGTCTCTGGTCAATTCGGGCATAAACGTTGAAATAACTTCTTTCCCATAAGCCGTCGGGGTACGCGACCCAACAATTGCCAGCATTTTAGGCGAATAAAACAGCTCTTTGTCCCCTAAAAAGTACAGCACCCAGGGAGGATCGTATATTGATAGCAGGCGTTCCGGATAGGTTGGATCGAGACAGGTTATAGTTTGAATGTTACATGACTCGTAATAGGCTGCCATTTGGTGAGGCTCTGTGTCCTGAAAATACTTAAAAAGACCCGCGGCCTGTGCGCTGGAGAGCTTGAGCGTTTCCTGCAGACGGGTGGGACTGAATGTATAAACCGACGAAAACGATGAATCTATGTAATATAAAGTACGCAGCCTGTGCCACGTCATAAATGGAGCCGCATGCAAATGAAGCAGTCGTTCGGAAGGAGTTAATGTCATGGGTTGTTCCTTTCTTATCGGGGAGTGGCCGAGCGGGGAATAATAATGAATAAGGCGGCGCTGTCGAAACAGCGCCGCTTTTTTTATTTATTTTGCTGTAGATTCATGAGTCAGACACTTATCATACAAATTGTTTTCTTTAAGTGCTTTTAGAAGCGTATCGCCCATATCAGACGGCGTTGCCGCTACACTGACACCGCATGCTTCAAGTGTTTTGATTTTTTCTTCAGCTGTTCCTTTTCCTCCGGAAATAATAGCGCCTGCGTGGCCCATTCTTTTGCCTGGAGGGGCTGTTGCACCGCCGATAAATCCAACAACAGGCTTTTTCATGTTCGCTTTGATCCACTCTGCAGCTTCTTCTTCTGCAGTTCCGCCGATCTCGCCGATCATGATGACAGCCTCTGTATCATCATCTTGGTTAAACGCATTAAGAACATCAATGAAGTCCGTACCGTTAACAGGGTCGCCGCCGATTCCTACGGCAGTTGACTGTCCTACACCTGCTGTAGAAAGCTGATGAACCGCTTCATACGTCAAGGTGCCGGATCTGGAAACAACACCTACATGGCCTTTTTTATGAATGTAGCCCGGCATAATACCAATCTTACATTCATCAGGTGTGATAACACCCGGGCAGTTAGGCCCGACGAGACGGGTTTTTTTGCCTTCCATGTAACGTCTCACTTTCGTCATATCCAATACAGGAATGCCTTCTGTGATGCAGATAGCCAGATCAAGTTCTGCATCGACAGCTTCCATAATGGCGTCTGCTGCGAAAGCTGGTGGAACATATATTACGGATGCAGTAGCACCTGTAGCATTAACAGCATCTGTCACTGTATCAAAAACAGGGATGCCTTCTACTTCTGTACCGCCTTTTTTAGGGGTTACACCGCCTACGATCTGCGTGCCATATTCAACAGCCTGTTTGGTATGAAACAAGCCGGTTGCGCCTGTAATACCCTGAACAATTACCTTTGTATCTTTATTGATAAAAATACTCATGATTATTGACCCGCCTTTCTATTTTACTAGAGATACAATTTTTTGTGCGCCATCAGCCATGGAGTCAGCCGCGGTAATATTAAGACCTGATTCTTTAAGAATTTCTTTTCCACGTTCTACGTTTGTACCTTCAAGGCGGACAACGAGCGGGATTTCAAGTCCAATCTGTTTAGTTGCTTCCACAACACCATCTGCAATGATGTCACACTTCATGATGCCGCCGAAAATGTTTACATAAATACCTTTTACCTGCTCATCGGAAAGGATGATTTTAAAGGCTTCTGTTACTTTTTCAGCAGTCGCACCGCCCCCAACGTCAAGGAAGTTGGCGGGATCACCGTGATAGTGCTTGATGATATCCATTGTAGCCATAGCAAGACCGGCTCCGTTTACCATGCATCCGATGTTTCCATCAAGCGCAATGTAGCTTAAATCGTGCTTGGATGCTTCGATTTCTTTTAAATCCTCTTCATCAAGGTCTCTGTATTCCACGATATCCTTTTGACGGTATAACGCATTGGAATCAAAGTTCAGCTTTGCATCAAGTGCCATGACGCCGCCGTCTCCTGTGGTAACAAGAGGGTTGATTTCAGCAATCGAGCAGTCTTTTTCAACAAATACCTGATACAGGCCGAGCATGAATTTAACTGCCTGTCCAAGCTGCTCTTTAGGAATGTTAATATTAAAAGCTAAACGGCGTGCCTGAAAAGCCTGCATGCCGACAGCAGGATCAATATATTCCTTGAAAATTTTCTCAGGTGTTTTTTCTGCCACCTCTTCAATTTCCGTTCCGCCTTCTTCAGAAGCCATCATGACAACTTTAGACGTTTCACGGTCAAGCACAAGGCCTACATAGTATTCTTTTTTAATATCGCAGCCTTCTTCAATAAGTAAGCGCTTTACTTCTTTGCCTTCTGGTCCCGTCTGATGCGTAACAAGTGTTTTACCAAGAATTTCATTCGCGTATTCACGAACCTCATCCAGGTTTTTTGCTACTTTTACTCCACCAGCTTTTCCTCTGCCGCCCGCATGAATCTGGGCTTTCACTACGCTGACTTCTGTTCCTAATTCTTTTGCAGCTTCTACAGCTTCTTCCACTGAGAAAGCCACTTTTCCGTTAGGTACAGCGACGCCGTATTTTCTGAGGAGATCTTTTCCCTGATACTCATGAATATTCATGTATTCTCCATCCTCCTTAACGATTCTGTACGAAGTACCACATTCATTTATCCTGTGGGCAAGGACTGGGCGGAAACATTGAATTATACAAACAATATCTCGCACACATGTATTATCGTATAAAAAAAACGCAATAAATTCAACAATTCGTCAAAACTTTATTTATTTTCTTTTTATGAATGTTTATTCATTTTTTTGTATAGGACTGCCGGTCCAGGCGGTATAGAAAAGAAAACACCTCAGCAACCACTTCATACAGCTCTCCCGGGATGGTCTGATTGATCTCCAGCTGCGCCAGCATTTCAACGAGCATCGGATCTTTTTGGATCGGAATGCCATTAGCATGGGCAAGCGCCAGAATTTCTTCCGCGGTCTGCCCCTTTCCTTTTGCTTTTATAACAGGGGACTGCCAAAGAGCCGGATCATATTTTAAAGCGGCTGCCATTTTCTTTGCTTCCGGTTTTCTGCTGTTCATACTCTAACATCCACCCCTTTATTATCAAGCCGCATAACAGAAGGCTGGATTTGTTTTTTTATTTCTTCAGTCTGCTTCCAGCTTATCGCATACAGCTCATAGTCCATATTATTAAGCTCTGTTTCCAGAAAAGGTTTAAGCATCTCAAACAGACCTTCCGGCTTCGCCTGCCCGTTAAAAATCGTCAGCTGCAGTTTTCGGTTTTGAATCGTAATATCCGCCGCCGTTTCCCCGAGTCTTTCTAAGGTTACGTGTAACAGCATCCGGCAGTGATCGGGATCGAGTTTGCCTTCCGGTGTTTTTTTGGCTTCCCAGTCAATAGTTAAATCAGCCGCAAAAGTTCCGAGAAATAAAGGAATCTGTGTCTGCAGCTGCTGAAGAATGCCGGGTTGTTCCAATGCCTGAAGCTGCTGGGAAGTAATCCGTCCAAGCAGAGGATCCAGCTGCTGTCTGCCTGAAGAACTCAGCTCGGCCTGGGCCTGCAGCAGCCACTGCTTTGCTTCCCCTTCTGCAGCCCCTTCCCGGGATTGGGCAGAAGTATGGGTTAGTACAGATTCGTGAAATAATCCCAGCTTCTGCTGCAGCTGCAGCCACTGTTTGGAAAGCGAATCAAACGACGGATTCCAAAACGTATCCGCTGACGCTTTTGCATGAAACAGCCGCGCCATTGCTTCTTGTTCTACCGGCTGCAGGGCAGGACTTCCCGGTTGAATAAGGGTCTGCAGGGGCCTGGCTTCACTGGACGTAACAGCCGAAAACAACCTTCCGGCCCGTGCCGCCTGCGCTTCCGCGGGCAGGGATTCGAGCGATTTTAAAAATGTATGTAAAAACTGCTGCTGCATGGCGGGAGACTGGGCCGGAGCGGAAGATTCGGGCACCGCTGCCCGATATAAAGCAGCCGTCCATCCTGCCGGTGTCTGTCCCGGAGCAGCGGCTCCTGCTTTCACAAGCAGAGAAAAAGCGCCTGCTTTAAGGGCTGCGTCGGATTCTTTCGAAAGGACCGCTTTTGCTGCATCGAGAAGTCCGGGAGAAACAGGGGTCTGGTTTTTATTTACCTGAAGCAGGGCTTCGACCTCTTTAAGCTGCTGCTGAAGAGCCCCGGCAGGCCGACTGTCTGGAGCCGCCTGGTTTTGTATGTTCTGCATGGCCTGCTGTGTATCACGGAAAACGGACGCCGTATTCTTCGGGCTGAGTGCGGCAGCCAGAAGCGACCTGTCCGGCATAATTTTTTTAGCGGCCATGGCGGTCAACGCTTCTACGCTTTTGTCCGCAGCTGCTCCACCGGTTTCTTTTAAAAGCCGGGTGCTTTGTTCGACAAACGCCTGGGAAAAGGGGATATTTTTTTGCAAAAGGGACTGCACGAGCATCTGCGTTGTTTTCGGACCGGTCATGCCTGCTTTCTGGAGAAGCGGCGTCATCACCTCCGGGGTTTTCCCGCGGCCTTCGGCAGGCAGGGGACCGATCACTTTCAAATGCAGTGTTTCTTGATTGTTTTCTACACGAAACAAGTAATTTACATTTACATTCAAAGGCGCGGATAACTTTCCCGATATACTATTTTTTCCAATTTGAAGAATCACCTGCTGATTGGGAAGAAGCTTTGCCGCTTTCGCTTGAAACAAGTCCCCTTTCTGCAGAGAGGGGAGACCTGTGGCGGCAGGCCGGCTTTGGAAACTGCTGCCTGTAATATGTTGTACAACCATGCCATTCCTGCCCTCCCCTTTTTATAATAAATCGCTGACCGGTTTAAAACTTTTTCTGTGGTGCCTTGTCAGTCCATGTGCTTTTAATGCTTCTAAATGAGCCTTTGTCCCGTATCCCTTATGGTCTTCAAAAAAATAGCCCGGATAGGCTTCTGCCATTTTTTTCATGGCCCCGTCCCGTTCTACTTTGGCAATAACGGAAGCCGCCGCAATCGATACGCTTCTCGAGTCCCCTTTGATTAAAGACCTCTGCGGCAGTGAAACCGGCAGCTCCATCGCATCAACAAGCAGTGCTTCCGCTTTGACATCGAGTCCTTCGACCGCCCACGTCATCGCCATTTTGGAAGCCTGATATATATTATATTTATCAATATCCGCAGCTCCCACGTGCCGGATACAGTAAGCAATCGCTTCCTCTTTTATTATCTCACTATAATAATTTCGTTTAGCCTCTGACAATTTTTTAGAATCCGTAAGACCCGGAATAACTAATGTTTCCGGAAGGATTACTGCGGCTGCCGTAACCGGTCCGGCCAGCGGCCCTCTGCCAACTTCATCCACTCCGGCAATAAATCGGATGCCCTGCTGATAGTATTCTTTTTCGAATTGACTCATATCTGTATACATCTGCCGCTCTTTTTCCATGAGCTGCTGCTTTTTTTCATAGCTTTTCAATGCATGCTGGACACCCGCTCGTTTATCGTGCTTCCAGGTCTCCAGCTGTTCGCTTGTCGCATTGTTTGTTTTCAGTAATGTTTTTATCTGGGCTATCGTGGATTCTGTCATCTTCTACTCCTTATATCGGCTCCGGCTTTATAACTTTAACTTTTATTTACGCCTCGGGAAGGTCTTCCGGATGCTCCAGCGTAATCGCGCCCAGTTTGTCTTTGCGCAGGTCGTTAATAATCAGCTCTGCAGCCTTATCATAGTCTACAAAGCCTCCCTGAAGCAGACAGCCGCGCTTTCGGCCGATCATTTCAAACAGCTCCGTATTTTCCTCAGGAAGCTCTTCTGTAAGGTTGTAGCGTCTCTGAAGGGCATCCGGGTACTTTGCTCTTAATTCTTTAATAATAAATAGGGCAATATCCTGAAAATCCAGCAGTTCATCTTTAATGGCGCCTGTCGCAGCCAAATGATACCCGACACGTTGGTCATCAAATTTAGGCCAGAGGATACCGGGGGTATCAAGCAGTTCCAGGTCACTGCCTACTTTGAGCCACTGCTGTGCTTTCGTAACACCAGGGCGGTCGCCTGTTTTCGCCGTCTTTCTTCCCACGAGCCTGTTAATTAACGTTGACTTCCCGACATTAGGGATGCCGATAATCATTGCCCGGATTGCACGGGGACGGATTCCCTTTTTTCTCATTTTTTCAAACATAGGCGCCGCCAGACGCTGAGCGGCATTGGTTAATTCTTTTACTCCCCGCTGTTCCAGCGCATTCATCGACAGCACTTCGGTATGGTCATTTTTCCACAGATCCGTCCATTTTGATGTCAATACGGGATCTGCCTTATCGCTTTTCGTTAAAATAATAAGCCGTGGTTTATGCTGCGTGATCGAATCCAGCATCGGGTTTCTTGATGAAAATGGGATTCTCGCATCAGCCAGTTCTATAATAATATCTACTTTTTTCAGTTGTTCGGTTACTTCTCGTTTCGCTTTCGCCATATGGCCGGGATACCATTGAATATGCATCTCTATTCCTACTCTCTTTAACTTACATTTGGTTTTCTATGTATATGTGCCTATTGGAAAAAAGACTGCAGCGGTATACCGCTGCAGTCTTTACATGCATCCTATTAACGAATTTCTTTAATACGGGCTGCTTTTCCGCGTAGTTTGCGCAAGTAGAATAGTTTCGCTTGACGAACCTTACCACGGCGTTTACGCTCAATCTTATCAATACGTGGTGAATGGACTGGGAATGTACGCTCTACACCAGTGCCGTAAGAAATCTTACGAACTGTAAATGTTTCGCTGATTCCGCCGCCGCGTCTTTTGATAACGACACCTTCAAACAGCTGGATACGCTCACGCGTTCCCTCAACTACTTTCACGTGTACGACAACCGTATCACCCGCACGAAATTCTGGTAAATCCGTTTTAATTTGGTCTTTTGTAATTTCGCGAATAAGTTCTTGCATTTGTATTCGCCTCCTTTTCCCCATGCTCTTGCCCGTTCAACGGCAGCGGAACATCGTATTCAATCGGCTTTCGCCACAAATTACATCATAGCACAGCGAAAGCTTCACTTCAATGCTATTTTTTATTATTTTCGCAGTCCATTTTACCGTCCAGTAAATCCGGGCGCCGCTCCTGCGTGCGCTTTAATGATTCTTCCCGGCGCCACGCTTCAATATTTTTATGATGGCCGGACAACAGTACATCCGGGACCTTCCAGCCCCTGAATTCCGCCGGTCTCGTATAGTGGGGATGTTCCAGCCTGTTTTCTTCAAACGAATCTTTTTGTGCCGATTCCTCGTTGCCTAATACTTCAGGAAGCAGGCGGGTTACGCTGTCTGCAATGACCATAGCTCCCAGTTCTCCTCCCGTCAGGACGAAATCTCCGATCGAGATTTCGTCGGTCACCATATGTTCCCGAATACGCTCGTCATAGCCTTCATAATGTCCGCATACGAGAATCAAGTGCTGCTCCCCGGCAAGCTCTCTTGCTTTTTCCTGGGTGTAGCGGGCTCCCTGCGGACATAAGAGAACAATCCGCGGCTTTGTGTCCCCGGCCGCCTCTTTAACAGCCTCCAGAGCATCGTAGACAGGCTGGGCGGCAAGTACCATTCCCGCTCCTCCTCCATATGGATAGTCATCTACGCGATTGTGTTTATTCTCTGTGTACTCCCGGAAATTATGAAGAACATACTGAACGGCGTTTTTTTCCTGTGCTTTTTTAAGCATGGAAGAATGCAGCACGCCTTCGAACATTTCCGGAAATAATGTAAGAAAATCGATCCGCATCAGGAAAGCAGCCCCTCTATCACATGAACATCAATTCGTTTCGATTCGATGTCTATTTTTTTGACTACATCGTCAATATACGGAAGCAGAATGTCCTTCTTATTCTGGCCGGCAGATATGACCCAGACGTCATTTGCACCTGGAGAGAGAATTTCTTTAATTTTTCCTAAATAATCCCCCTCATCACTCCAGACGCCGCATCCAATAATATCGCTGTAGTAAAACTCTCCATCTTCCAGCTCTCCGCGTTCGGTTTCCGGAATTTTGAGCACGGTGTCTTTTATTTCCCGGGCCTGGTCCAGGGAAGTGATTTCTTCAAACGTTAACAGCTGAAACTGTTTATGGGGCCGCACTGCTTTAATAGTAAGGGGGCGGTCGCCGACGTAAAGCACATTGCCGGTACGAAACCGCTCTTCTTCAAAATCAGTTACCGGGATCACCCGTACTTCGCCTCTTACGCCATGTGTATTAACAATTCTGCCTACATTAAACCATTCCATTCGTATCTTCTGCCTCCACTGCTCTAATCTCGATCACACGCTGGTCTTTTACAATGATTTCCTCCCGGCTTCCGCCGATCCATGCATCTCCAACCTGAACATCCTTCACCTGGTCCACCTGGCCGAAAGATATCTCTGTACCAACTGCCAGATCTTTAAGCCTTGTGATCTGTTTATCGAGTTTATCATTTTTGTCTTCCCGCTTTTTCGCTTCCTGGCCGAGGCGTCCTACCGCCTGCTGGTTGGCCTGGCCGTTTGATTTTTTATATTTCTGCAGCTGAAAACGCAGCTGTTCAATTTCTGTCTGAAGCTTTTTTTTCTGCTTTCCAAAATCCGCAAGCATTTTTTCCCGCAGAGATTCTGTTAAAACGTGTTTGACTGTTACTTTTTTTATTATATTCATTAGCTCACCTCTTCTATTAAAATTATATAGGTTTTTTCCTTTTGTTTCTATGTAAATACAAAAAAAGAGCGGAGTCTCCCCCGCCCTTTTCCAGTCGTTTCGTTTAATCCGCAATTTCGAGACGGACATGCTGATGCTGCTGCGACGCTGCAGCATACACGACAGACCTGATCGCGGTAGCTACTTTGCCTTGCTTTCCGATTACTTTCCCCATATCTTCTTTGTGTACAGACAGGGTAATCACTCTGGTCTGGCGCTGCTGCTCTTCGCTCACAGTTACATGTTCAGGGTGGTCAACTAAAGCTCGCGCAATTGTTTCCACAAGTTCTTTCATCCTGTTACCGCCTTTCTGCCTTCATAAACTATTTCGCTTTTTTTGCTTCGTTTTTTGCTTCATGAAGCTTTTGCATAAGGCCTTCACGGGAGAACAAGTTTCTTACTGTGTCAGAAGGTTTTGCACCATCCTGCATCCATGCAAGAGCTTTGTCTTCGTCAAGCTTTACAGCTGCCGGCTTCTCCAAAGGATTGTACGTTCCGATTTCTTCAATAAAACGTCCATCACGAGGAGCGCGGGAATCCGCCACTACTACACGGTAAAAAGGTCTCTTTTTTGAACCCATTCTTTTAAGTCTGATTTTAACTGCCATATATAGGCACCTCCTAGATTATTTTCGCACATTTGCTTATTATAATAAAAAATTGTAACGCTGTAAAGGGGTTTTCCTTTTCACTACATAAATGGGAAGGACATATTGCCTTTTCCTTTTTTCTTTCCTTTGTTCATTGTGCTCATCTGCTTCATCATTTTCTTCATATCTTCGAACTGTTTAAGCAGGCGGTTCACATCCTGAATTGTCGTACCGCTGCCTTTTGCAATACGCCGTTTCCGGCTTGCGTTGATTATGGAAGGCTCTGATTTTTCTTTTTTGGTCATCGAACGCACAATGGCTTCCACACGGCCGATCTGGCTCTCATCGACCTGGGCGTTTTTAAGGCCTTTCATTTTTCCGGCGCCGGGAATCATGTTTAACAATTCATCGAGCGGCCCCATGCCTCTAACCTGTTCGAGCTGTTCCAGGAAATCATCGAACGTCAGATCAGCCGTGCGCATCTTTCGTTCCATTTCCTTGGCTTTTTCCTCGTCCACCGAGAACTCCGCTTTTTCAATAAGTGACAACACGTCTCCCATTCCTAGAATCCGCGAAGCCATCCGTTCCGGATGAAACGCTTCAAGCGCATCGATTTTCTCACCGGTACCGGCGAACTTGATCGGTTTATCTGTAACAGCCTTAACCGATATTGCCGCGCCTCCACGTGTATCGCCATCCAGTTTTGTCAGCACCACTCCCGTAATACCGAGCTGCTCATTGAAACTTTCTGCCACATTGACTGCATCCTGACCCGTCATCGCGTCAACTACGAGCAGAATTTCATCGGGATTTACTGCTTCTTTAATATTAACCAGCTCATCCATCAGCGTTTCATCCAAATGCAGACGGCCGGCTGTATCAATCAGCACATAATCCTGATGATCTTCTTTTGCCTGTTCTACAGATCGTTTCGCAATTTCCACCGGGCTTATCTGGTCTCCCATGGAAAACACAGGCATGCTCAGCTGGGTGCCTAGCGTTTCCAGCTGTTTAATGGCGGCCGGACGATATACGTCGGCCGCTGCCATAAGCGGATTACGATTATTTTTTTTACGGAGAAACTGAGCAAGCTTTGCCGTCGTCGTTGTCTTACCTGCACCCTGCAGGCCGACCATCATAACAACGGTCGGTGACTTGGAGGAAACTGCAATTTTGCTCTGTTCTTTTCCCATCAGGTTGGTCAGCTCTTCGTTAACTACTTTAATAACCTGCTGGCCGGGTGTCAGGCTTTTCATTACTTCCTGGCCCGTTGCCCGCTCTTTAACGTCGTTGACAAACTTTTTAACAACTTTAAAGTTAACGTCGGCTTCAAGCAGCGCAAGCCTTACTTCGCGCATCATTTCTTTTACATCTGCTTCCGTGACGACGCCGCGGCTTTTTATTTTGTCAAAGGTTCCCTGGAGTCGTTCAGCTAATCCTTCAAATGCCATTCGCTTATTCCCCCCTCTTCCATTGTTTCCAGCTGTTCTACATACTGCAGTACGCGGGCGCTGTCTGTTTTGATCTTTTCATACAGTTCAGACCTTGCTATATACTTACTGTATAAACCAAGCTTCTGTTCGTATTCTTCAAGCATTGCCTCTGTGCGCTTGATATTATCAAAAACAGCCTGGCGGCTCACTTTGAACCACTCTGCAATTTCACCTAGTGAGTAGTCATCTAAAAAGTAAAGTTCTACATATTTTTGTTGTTTGTCGGTTAAAAGAAGCTGGTAAAAATCAAACAGGGCATTAATTCGGACCGTTTTTTCTAACATGGTCTCCACCTTCTTCTGCAAAATATCTATTACTTTAAGCTTTTGGATGGAAAGGACGATTTTATTTTAACGCATCAAATATATTCCGTCAAGTTAAAAACTTAACAGTCTATGCTTCAACGAGCTCCTTGAAAAGCCCGTATACAAACTGCTCGGCATCAAATGGCTGCAGGTCCTCCACTTTTTCTCCCAGGCCGATTAGTTTCACCGGCACATCGAGCTCGTTTCGAATAGCCAGGACAATACCGCCTTTTGCCGTTCCGTCCAGTTTCGTCAGCACAATACCGCTGATATTTGTTGCCTGCTTGAATGTTTTCACCTGGCTCAGCGCGTTCTGGCCTGTCGTTGCATCCAGCACGAGCAGCACTTCGTGCGGTGCATCCGGAATTTCTTTGCTGATCACGCGTTTTACTTTTTCCAGCTCATTCATCAGGTTTACTTTGTTCTGCAGACGCCCCGCGGTGTCACAGAGCAGAATGTCCGCGTTTTTTGAACGCGCGGACTGGATCGCATCATACATTACAGCTGCAGGATCAGATCCTGCCTGCTGCTTTACGACATCAACACCGACCCGCTCTCCCCAAACTTCAAGCTGCTCAATCGCTCCGGCACGAAATGTATCGCCTGCAGCAAGCATTACTTTTTTTCCTTCCTGTTTAAAGGAATGGGCGACTTTCCCGATTGTTGTCGTTTTGCCTACTCCGTTCACGCCTACAAATAAAAAGACAGTGAGTCCCTCTTCCTGGACGTTAAGCCGGGTATCGTCTTCCCGCTTTTCCAGCTTTGCTGCCAGTTTCTCGCTGATAACCGGCGCCAGCTTCCTCGTATCGGTAATGTTCTGGATGCGCGCTTCGTGTTCCAGCTCTTCGACCAGCTCCATTACGGTTGTTACGCCTACGTCGGCTCCAATCAAAATCTCTTCCAGCTCTTCAAAAAAGTCTTCATCCACGGTGCGGTACTGGGCAAATAGTTCGTTCATGCGCCCGGTGAAATTATCTCTTGTCTTGCTTAGGCCGTCTTTAAATTTAGACGTCACGCCGTCTGACTGATTGGTAAATTTATCTTTTAATTTATCAAAAAAGCTCATCGTCTTCCTCCTCGTTTGTCTTATACTGTTGCTTTCATAGCTTCTTCGAGCTTCACAGAAACCATTCTCGAAACGCCGGACTCCTGCATCGTCACCCCGTACAGCACATCTGCTTCTTCCATTGTTCCTTTACGGTGGCTGATTACAATAAACTGAGTCGTTTCGCTGAACGTCCGGAGGTATTTGGCAAATCTCGTTACATTCGCTTCATCAAGAGCTGCTTCTACTTCATCGAGCACACAGAAAGGTGCCGGTTTAACCTTTACAATTGCAAACAGCAGCGCAATAGCGGTCAGTGCCTTTTCGCCTCCGGACAGCAGGGATAAATGCTGCCTTTTTTTGCCCGGCGGCCGTGCCATGATATCTACTCCCGTCGTCAACAGCTCGTCCGGATTGGTCAGGTACAGATCGGCTTCCCCGCCTCCAAACAATTCCGCATAAATCTGGTGGAATTCTTTTTTTATAGCTGTAAACGTTTCGCTGAACCTGCGGGTTACTTCTTCATCCATTTCTTCCATTACTTCATCGAGGGATTCTTTGGCTCCGGTCAAATCCTGCTTCTGGGCGGAAAGGAAGGTAAATCGTTCGTACACTCTTTCGTACTCTTCCACAGCACCAAGGTTCACCGTTCCTAGCTCGTCAATATCGAGCTTGAGCAGGTGAATCCGGTCACGGACCGCTTCCGGCTCGCCTTCTAATGTATACGTGTCTTTTGCCCGCTCAAAGCTCATTGACAGATGATCCTGAATGAACTGAAGCCTTGTTTCCAGTTCGGCATCCAGACGGTTGACCTGTACTTTTGCTTCATGGTGGCTGTTCTGTTCTTCTGTCTGCTTTTTTTGGAGTCTTATCTGCGTTTGTTCGATCTCTTCACTTTTTTCCGATCTGCGCTGCTGGTCGATTCGACCGGCTTCTATTTTTGCAGAAAGCTCTTCAATGGCTTCTTTTACCTGCTTTATGTCGGACTGCAGCTGTTTTTCGCCGCCCTGCATGGATACAATATCATTTGTAAAATACTCCAGGTCCTCTTCCGCGCGTTGAAGCTCTGTTTTTCTTTGTTCATGTTCTTTTTGAAGGCGGGCAACTTCTCGTTCCTGGTTAACGACCGTTTCGTGCAGCGCCGACCATTCCATTTTCCAGGCTGTTTCTTTTTCTTTCGCTTCGCTTACTGCAGCTGTCCTGGCTTTTTCTTTCTGTTCGGCTGCTGAAATATCTTCATCCAGCTTTTCAACTGCCGCCTGCACTGATTCTTTATTTTCCTGGAGCAGCGCTTCTCGTTCCTGAATACGGTTCAGCTCCGCCTGCAGGGAAAGAGCTTCCCGGTCATAATGAGAGAGCCTTGAAGTGACGCTGTCCAGCTTTGTTTTTGCTTCATGGGCAAGTCCTCTTGCCTCTTCCGCTTTTAAGCGGGCTTGTTCCCGTTTTGATTTTGCAACCTGCCAGTCTTCATATTGTTTTGCAGCTTCCTGTTTTGCCTGCTCTGCTTCTTTTTCAAGCTGCACGGTCTTTTTCTGCATGTCTTTTAACGATTCTTCCAGCTTGATTCTTTCCTGTTTTCTGCCGAGCAGAGCCGAGCCCTGACGCTGCAGAGCCCCGCCGGTCATTGAACCGCCCGGATTCACTACATCGCCTTCCAACGTGACGATTCGCACACGGAATCCGGACTGTCTCGCCATTTGATTGGCCGCTTCCAGATCTGCCGCTAAAATTACATGACCGAGAAGGGAATGGACGATCGCGTGGTAGGTATCATCTGCCGCAATATGCTCCGCTGCCACTCCTTCGTAGCCGGTCATTTGCTCAAGTTGTTTTTTTGTATTTGCCGGTACTTCTTTTCGGCGGATGGAGGTGATCGGAAGAAAGGTTGCTCTTCCTTTTTTCTGCTGCTTCAAATGGGCAATCGCCGCACGTGCGTCTGCTTCCTCTTCTACGACAATATGCTGCATGGCAGCGCCAAGAGCAGTTTCCACGGCCGTTACATATTTCTCCGGCACTGTTATCAGTTCCGCCACGGCTCCGATAATGCCTTTGAGCTTTGCACTGCGCGCTTGTAATATTTCTTTTACACCTTGATTAAAACCAGAATAATCGGTTTCCATTTCTTTTAACAGCGAAAGCCTCGATTTAGCCTCATCCAGGTAGCGGTAGGCTTTGTACATCTGCTTTTCTTTTTCCGATGCCTCAGCGCTTATCAGCCGGCTGTTTTTTTCGGCCTGTTCTTCGGCTTCTTTGCAGGCCAGATCCTGGCTGCTCCATTCGCTGCTTTCTTTCTGCTTTTCTGCAAATACGGCTTCGGCTTCTTTGCGCTCGTTTAGAAAAGCTTCATTTTCGGCATCAGCGGACCCGGCTTTACGGCGCATTCCCGCCTGTTGATCCTGAAGGTATTTTTCTTCATTACGGATCGCTGCACGGGCATTGAGCTTTTCGATATAATCCGATTTCATGTCTTCTATCTGCGGCTGCAGAGAATTCATATTTTCGGCAAGCTGCTTTTGAATGAGCGACAAGGACTCTTTTACCTGCTCTTCTTTAGCTTTGAGCTGCTCCAGCTCTTCTTTTCTCGCTTCCCAGTCTTTTCGGGTGGAGTCAGACTGTCCATGCAGCTGTTCTATTCTTTGCTGCAGCTCCGCTTTTTTTTCTTCGATATTTTTTTCTTTTTCCTGAAACAGCAGGCGTCTTCCTTCTTCTTTTTCCAGCTGCTCCCGGAGCATCATATATTTTTGCTGGTTTTCTTCCAGGTCAATGGCATGTTTTTTCATCCTGCTTGTTAACCGCTCGCGTTCTTCCTGCAGACCGGTCCATTCTTTTTCCGTTTGTTTATATTTTTTTTCTAATTCTTCGGCTTTAGCAACCTGTGTTTCCCATTTTGCATGCCGTTCTTCTATTTCATAAACTGTAAGAGCGGCTTCCTGCTGCTCGAGTTCTTCAGATTTTTCCAAGTATTCTTTTGCCAGCGATGCCTGTTCTTTCAATGGCTCGATCTGGCTTTCAAGTTCATGCAGAATATCTTCGACTCTCTGCAGGTTTTCCACTGTGTCCTCGAGCTTCCGGCCTGCCTGTTGTTTTCTTTGTTTGTATTTAAGAACACCGGCTGCTTCTTCAAATATGGAGCGCCTGTCTTCTGGTCGGCTCGAGAGCACTTCTTCCACTCTGCCCTGCCCGATAATGGAAAAAGCTTCTCTTCCCATTCCGGAGTCCATAAACAAATCAACAATATCCCTGCGCCGGCAGGGCTGCCGGTTCATTAAGTATTCACTTTCCCCGGAGCGGTAAAGCTTTCGTGTAATGCTGATCTCTCCCCATTCCATTCCAAGCTCTTCCTGCTCATTGTCGAGTACAAGCGTTACTTCAGCCATATTCAGCGGAGCTCTCGTATCGCTTCCTGCAAAAATAACATCTTCCATCTTTGCACCACGTAAAGACCGGGGCGACTGCTCGCCGAGCACCCAGCGTATCCCATCTGCAATATTGCTTTTTCCACTTCCATTGGGACCAACTACGGTTGTCATTCCCGGTGTGAATTCTATGTCCATCTCTTCAGCAAAGGATTTAAATCCTTGAATTTCCAATCGTTTGAGGAACATCCAATTCCCCCTCTATTATTTCGTATTTTATTTCAGCCGGCACGTTTTGGATTTTTGTCCAGAGTCTGCGCTGATATTTCACTGCAACACTTTATTTTATCATATTCTTTCAGGGTTCAGAAGCATTCATCCTGTAATTTACCTTTGCTCTTTTTGGGAAAAACCCCTACAATAAATAATTATCGAACAATCTGGAGGAGATAGTGTGAGTTTACAAGAACCAACGACAGAAAATGTTCATGAAATGATGGACGTTATGAGAATGAAGCTTCAAATTGTAAACCCGGCAGCACTTGACGCTGAAAACTTTGATCTGAACCGTTATGATGAAATCAAAGAACTGTACGATATGGTAAGCACTAAAAGCAAGATCAGCGTAAGTGAAATGGACGCTATCGTATCCGAACTTGGAAAATTGACTAAAAGCAGATAAGCTGCCTGAATAGAAGACCGCCACTCTTTCCCGGGAAAGAGTGGCGGTCTTTTTTTACTTGGAGCCGCTGCCGTGGTTCTGCTCCAGGTATTTCAGGGCATTTTCAGCTGCCTGCTGCTCTGCTTCTTTTTTAGAGCGGCCGGTGCCTTCACCAAGTACCGTATTATCGAGTTTAAGCACGGCAAAAAATTCCCGGCTGTGGGCAGGTCCTCGTTCATCCTGAATTTCATAAAGAAGGGTGCCCCCGTTTTCTTTTTGAATCGTTTCCTGAAGCTGGCTTTTAAAATCCATCATATGCGAAAAAGCACCGTTTTTCAGCTTTGTAAACATCGACTCGTTTAGAAATAACTGAGCCTGTTCCATTCCCTGATCGAGATACAAAGCACCTAGAAACGATTCGTACACATCGGCAAGCAGTGCCGGGCGGAGTCGTCCTCCCGTCATTTCTTCTCCTTTTCCGATGAAGACAAGTTCGCCGAATCCCTGTTCTTTTGCAAGCTTCGATAAGGACGGTTCACAAACAGCTGCCGCTCTGAGCTTCGTCATTTCCCCTTCGCTCATATCCGGGAAGTGGGTAAATAAATACCGGGAAACAGCCAGTTCGACTACTGCATCTCCTAAAAATTCCAGTCTTTCATTATCCTGTACAGACCGGATCCGATGCTCATTCACATAGGATGAATGCGTAAAAGCTTGAAATAACAAATGTTCTGTCTTAAATGTAAATCCAAGCTGCGTCATTTTCTCTCTAATGCGCTGCTTTTGTTCAGGAGGAAACACCATTTTTGCCCCCGTTTTTTTTCTTTTTTTTGATACCGGCGGTTTTTGGCTTGATGAATGTGACATATCTTTTGGCATCACTCTTTTCTCCTCTGCGAAACATCAGCGCCCGATAAGCAGCTATGTTTCCTTTTCATTTTCTCCAGGCTTATATAGAAACAGCCAAGTTCCTAAAAGAACTTGGCTTATTCATATATATCATACCAAATACCTTTTATTAATAAAAAGGATAATCATCAGGGATGTTATTGCTGAGCCTGTATGTAATCTACTACATCAGCCACAGTAACAATTTTTTCTGCATCTTCATCAGAAATTTCCAGGTCAAACTCATCTTCAAGTTCCATTACAAGCTCGACTACATCCAATGAGTCAGCGCCTAAATCTTCTTTGAATCTAGCTTCTCTGGTTACTTCTGTTTCCTCTACCCCAAGGCGTTCCACTACAATACCTTTTACGCGTTCTTCTACATCTGCCATGCTTTTCACCTCCTCGAGAGAATATATCATTCTCACACACTATTAGACATTATAGAAGATGTCCCCTGAAAAAACCACCCTTTTTCTGCAAGGGCGGATAGAAACCTTACATTACCATGCCGCCATCGACGTTAATTGTCTGTCCGGTAATATAGCCTGCCTGACTGGACGCCAGAAACGTTACAGCATGTGCCACATCATCCGGCTTCCCAAGATGGGACGCGGGGATTTGTGCCAGAACAGCATCACGTGCTTCCTCTGACATTTGTTCGGTCATATCCGTTGCAATAAAGCCCGGCGCTACAGCATTTACCTGGATATTACGTGAAGCAAATTCTTTTGCCATGGTTTTAGTCAGTCCAATCACTCCTGCTTTTGCAGCCGTATAATTCGCCTGTCCCGGATTTCCGGTAATACCTACGACAGAGGCGATATTAATAATCTTTCCGCTGCGCTGCTTCGACATCGTACGCGCGGCAGCTTTAGAACAGAAAAAGACGCCCTTCAGATTAATATTCATCACGTCGTCCCAATCGTCTTCTTTCATCCGCATCATCAGATTGTCTCTGGTAATACCTGCATTGTTGACGAGAATATCGAGCCCTCCAAAAGCCGAAGTTACTTCCTTAAGCATGGTTTTTACTTCGTCTTCTTTGGAAATATCTGCTTTCCAGGTGAACGCTTCCACCTGATACTTCCGGCACGAATTGGCCACCTCTTCTGCTTTTTCCCTGTTTCCTGAATAGTTTACTGCTACATTAACACCTTGCTTGGCAAGTTCAATCGCAATTGCTTTTCCAATTCCTCTGGACCCTCCGGTTACAAGGGCGGACTGGCCTTTTAGCATTATACCTCTCCTTTCCATGAATCTGCTGCTTTATTTATCGTGTCCGTATCTTCTGCTGCCATAACGTCGAGGCCGCGGCGCTGAATTCTGCGCATCAGGCCGCTCAGCACTTTGCCAGGTCCAATTTCAATAAACGTCACGGCGCCTTCTTCGATCAGTTTGTTCATCGAATCTTCCCAAAGTACGGGAGAGGTGACCTGTTCAATCAGCTGGGATTTTATTCGTTCTTTATCTGTAACAGGTTCAGCCGTTACGTTGGATACAAGGGGAGTGGCTGCATCGGTGAATGCAATCGCAGCCAGAACGTCTGCTAGCTTTTCTTTTGCCGGCTCCATTCCTTTTGAATGAAACGGTCCGCTGACGGAAAGAGGAATAACCTTCTTGGCTCCCTGCTCTCTAGCGGCTTCTCCTGCTTGATCAACGGCTTCTTTATCACCTGAAATAACAATTTGTCCGGGAGCATTAATATTGGCCAGCTGTACATTTCCTACCGTAACAGAGCGGGTCACTGCTTCCAGCGCCTCCCGTTCCATTCCCATCACTGCAGCCATCGCGCCTTTTCCTTCCGGCACGGCCGCTTCCATGAAAAGACCGCGCTGGTGCACAGCCTGTACGGCATCTTCAAAAGAAAGAACGCCGGATGCTACTGCTGCTGAATATTCCCCCAGGCTGTGTCCCGCGGTAAAGTCAGCAGTCACTCCTAGTTTGTCCAGCTCTTTCCATGCAATAATGCTTGCTGCCAAAAGAGCCGGCTGGGCATTCTGCGTCTGCTTTAGTTCTTCTTCCGGTCCGTTAAACATTAAATTTGTCAGCGAGTAGCCGAGCACTTCATCCGCCCGATTGAGCAGGTTTTTAGCATCTGTGGAGCTATCGTACAATTCTTTTCCCATCCCTATATACTGGGATCCCTGGCCTGGAAATAAAAAGGCTGTTTTTTTCATTGTGATTCCTCCTGTTGCTGCTGGACTTCTTTCTGAATGACCGTTGTTACACTTTCTTCTACCATCTGCCTTGCCTGTCGTATCGCATGAAAAATGGCAATATGGTCCGAAGAACCGTGCGCTTTAATGACGGGTGCTTTTAAACCAAACAGCGCCGCCCCGCCGTAATGAACGTAATTCATTTTTTCTCCGATACCTTTAAAGCTGCTCTTTAACACACCAGCTGCCAGTTTGTTTTTTAAGCTGGAGTTCATCTCCTGTTTCAGAAGGTTAAAAATCGTTTTTGCCGTACCTTCTATAGACTTTAACAGCAGATTTCCGGAAAAGCCGTCACAAACTACTACATCACAGCCGCCTTCAAGAAGTCCTCTTGTTTCCACGCTTCCGATGTAATTGATCGGAGCAGTTGATAAGAGCTGGTGGGCCTGCTTGGTAAGCTCGTTCCCTTTGCCTTCCTCCGTGCCCACATTAACAAGGCCGACTCTCGGCCGGTCCATTTTTTTAACTTTTTCCATATAGATACTTCCCATAATGGCGTTTTGCAGCAGATGGGAGGCTTTTGCATCCATGTTTGCCCCAACATCCAAAAGCAGGAAGCCTTCGCCGCTGATCGTTGGTAGCATTGGCGCCAAAGACGGTCTCTCAATTCCGGGAATCCGACCAATATGAAGCAGGCCTGCCGTCATCAGCGCACCGGTATTTCCTGACGAAATGCATGCATCTGCCCGTCCTTCTTTCACTTCGCGGACCGCAAGCACCATCGACGAATCTTTCTTTTTCCGGACTGCTTTTGTAGGGGTATCGTTGTCGTCAATCATTTCTGTTGTATGTAAAATCGTCATCTGCTTTTTATCGGATAGATGTTTCAAAATCTCTGTTTCGTCTCCAATGAGAGTGAACTCTATATCCTTAAAAGAGCGGACGGCTGCCATGGCCCCGGCAATCTGCGCTTTCGGCGCATGGTCGCCTCCCATCACATCAATAGCAATTCTCATTGTACCGGCTCCTTTAATTAATTTATTTTCCTGAACGGTACATGGAAAATTCTCCATAAAATACCATTTCTTCTTTCACATTGCTTACTACGTGTACAATGGTTTTTCCATCTTTTGTGCCTTTCACTTCGGCTTTTGCGATAACACGTTCTCCCTCTTTTACCCGGCGGTGAAAAAGGACAGAGGCTTTAGCTGTCAGTGCCATTTCCTCGTCAATAATGGCAACCGCCAGCGAGTTTGCCTGGGCGAATAAATAATGGCCGCGCGCAATGCCGGTTCGCGAAAACACATGCTCTTTTCCTATATCAAGAAGAGAAATAGCTTCCTTATCAAGCTGAAGGTCGATAATTTCCCCAATTACTTCTTCTTCGGGCAGTGCTTTAATATCATCTAAATGCTCACGGGCGACATGCTTAATACGCTCCCTTAGTTCAGGGATCGATAAGGCCAGACGGTCCAGGCGGATCGTCTGGACGCTGACGCTGAAAAAGTCAGCCAGGTCTTCATCCGTGATAAATGGATCTTCTACAATTTTATTTTTTAATTTTTCCTGGCGCTGCTTTTTAGTGTATTTCATCAGGACACCATCCAATGTTATGACTAGGTAATAAAGGTAGTATATAATTCCAGGTTTGTTTTTGCAACCGTCAGTCGAGCTTTTCACCTCTTAAGGCGCCCCGGTTGTGAAGATAATCACGAAGTGGACTGTATTCTTTTTCTTCCCAGAACGCAGAGCTGTTAATCAGGTCCTGGGCATCCTGTCTGGCGGTTTCCAGCGCACGGTAATCCAGAACAACATCGGCTAGTTTAAAATAAGGAAGGCCGCTTTGTTTGCTGCCGAGAAAATCGCCGGGACCTCTCAGCTCCAGGTCTTTCTCTGAGACGATAAACCCATCGTTGGTGTCTTCCATAATACGCATTCTTTCTTTGCCTGTTTCTGATTTGGGATCGGCCAGAAGGATACAGTAGGACTGGTCCTCTCCACGTCCGACTCTTCCTCTCAGCTGATGGAGCTGGGCGAGCCCGAACCGGTCTGCATCATATATGACCATCACCGAAGCATTCGGCACGTTTACGCCGACTTCGACTACCGTCGTTGAGACGAGAACCGACACCTGCCCGTCGGCAAAGGCAGCCATCACGGCTTCTTTTTCATCTGCTGACAGGCGGCCGTGCATTAACCCTACTTCGTAATTTGTGTAGTAGGCACTAAGTTGGGCATGCACGTCAATCGCATTCTGCACATCGAGCATTTCCGATTCCTCGATCAGCGGGCAGATTACGTATCCCTGTCTCCCTTGGTCCAATTCTTTTTTCATAAAGCCGAGGACCCGTTCAAGCATCGTGTGTTTCGCTGAAAACGTCTGGATCGGCTTTCTGCCCGCCGGCATCTCATCAATGACGGATACATCCATATCGCCGAATACGGAAATAGCCATAGTCCGCGGGATAGGCGTCGCTGTCATAAAAAGAACATCCGGCTTTTCGCCTTTATTCTGCAGCGTCCGCCTCTGGTTTACCCCAAACCGATGCTGCTCATCAGTAATCACAAGTCCGAGCTTCTGGAATTCCACTCCTTCCTGAATTAACGCATGCGTACCTACGACAATATCAACACCGCCGGTTTGAATGGCCTCATATACTGCCTCCCTTTTCTTTCCTTTAACAGACCCTGTTAAAAGACCGACCTTTACTCCGGTATGTTCAAAAAAAGGCTGCAGCGATTGAAAATGCTGTTCAGCAAGGATTTCAGTCGGCACCATTAACGCGGACTGATTCCCTCCCAAATACTGGGCATACATAACAATAAGAGCTACCACTGTTTTTCCGGACCCTACGTCTCCCTGCAGAAGCCGGTTCATTCTTCCCGGCTGAAGCATATCGGTAACGATCTCATTTACGGATCTTTTCTGGGCGCCCGTTAAAGAAAACGGGATCGTTTGAATAAACTCTTTTAACTGCTGCTTATCGTAGCTTAATTTATTTCCCTGGGCTGCCATCCGTTTGGAGCGCTTTAATGCCTGCATCCCAAGCTGAAATAACAGCAGCTCCTCGTATACAATTCGGCGCCTGGCATGCTTTAATTCTTCATGGCTTCCCGGCTGATGGATGCTCCAGTAGGCGCTCTGTTTTCCGGGCAGCTTGTACTTTTTTAAATAGGCTTCCGGCAGTACTTCTGTTATCCCGCTGTTGTACTCTTTCAGCGCTGTCTGAATGAACTTTTTCAGCTGAAACATGGAAAGGTTGCCGCCGATGGAGTACACCGGGGCCAGGCTTTTGGAAGGATCCGGTTCCCCTTCCTGAAACCCCTGAACAGTCATTGTGAGCCTGTGCTTGTCCCATTTTCCTGTGAGGGTCACCGCTTCTCCTTGTTTGATTTTATTTTTTAAAAAGGCGCGGTTAAAAAAAGTGGCCGTCACGAGGATACCGTCGCACACGAGACGAACCGTCAGTCTTGATTTTTTCCTGCCGAAATAACGAAGCAGCGGTTCTCCCTGCACCATCCCGGTAATGGTGGCTTTCTGGTCATGCTCGAGTTCGTGAATCGGAACAATTTCATGGTTTTCGTATCTATATGGAAAGTGCTCAATCAGCTGCTGTACAGTATGAATGCCGATCTGCTGGAGTTCCAGCTCTTTTTCTTTCCCGACTCCATGCAGTACAGCGACCGGATCATTTAAATGAATCGTGCTCATTGTACCCACCCGCTTTCTTTTTGGTTGGAGGTACAGCCTTTTTTATTTTTATATAATAAATGAATTTGCATATTCATTAGTCAGCCTCCCTGCTTTTCCAGGACTGCGGAAAAGTAAAAGTGGAAATGTACGTTCGCCTTTATTATAGCACTCTCTATCCTCTGTTTTACAGGAGAAACCACGCTCACAGCAAAAAAGCCTTTTCTTTAACAAAAAGGCTTTCATTTGCTGCTGTTTGGATATATTTTCTACTCGACAGAAATTATATAAGGATAAAGCGGCTGTCCGCCGCGGTGGCGTTCCACTTCTGCTTCTTCGTAATGCGTTTCAATAAAAGCCTGGACAGCATCCGATGTCGCTTCATCGCTGTCTTCTCCCTCAATGATGGTAACGATTTCTGTCTCCTCATCAATCATGCTGGCAAGAAGCTCATTTGTGACTGTTTTTATATCGGATCCTGCGCTGATAATATTCTTCCCGCAAATACCCATATAGTCATCTTTTGCGATCGTTCGGCCATTGATAACCGTATCCCGAACGGAGAAAGTAACTTCTCCGCTTTTTACATGGCTTTTAGCCTCGGTCATAGCCCGGCTGTTTACAGAAGCATCCTTCGACTCATCTAGAGCCAAAAGCGCGCTTAGTCCTTCCGGTATCGTTTTTGTTTCAATGACCGTGGCCTGCTTTTCAGATACTTCTGCAGCCTGGCCGGCTGCCATAATAATGTTGCCGTTGTTAGGAAGCAGAAAAACGTGCTCGGCATTGACCCGTTCTATCGCCTGGAGAAAATCTTCCGTACTTGGATTCATTGTCTGCCCGCCGCTGATAATCTCGTGGGCCCCCATGCCTTGAAACAACTCGTCCATTCCCGGGCCTGCGGATACAGCTACTACCCCGTAGCGGCTTTTCGGCCTGACCGGCTGCGTTTTACGCCCGGCATCTTTTTCTACGATAGCCTGGTGCTGCTCGCGCATGTTCTCTGCTTTGATATGACGCAGGGAGCCATACCGCTGGGCTTTATTGATTACTTCACCCGGATACTCTGCATGAATATGTATCTTCAGCAGCTCCTCATCGTGCACGACTAATAAAGAATCCCCCCATTCAGAGAGTTCTTCCCTGAAGGCTGTTTCGTCATATGGGATTTTCTTTAATTTATCTTCTTCAAAACAGATCATGACTTCCGTACAGTAGCCATATTCCATGTCCTCGGTGGAAAGCTGAGTCTGCGCCTGCTGGTGATGCTCCAGCTTCACGAGGTCATCCAAAGAAGGCACCGTTTCCCTCGAATCTGTCGATGCCAGACCGGCTAGTACATTGTACATACCTGTATAAATATAAACGAGTCCCTGGCCTCCTGAATCAACTACCCCTACTTCTTTTAAAATGGGAAGCAGTTCAGGCGTTCCCGCCAGTGACTGCTCCGAACCTTCCACTAAGTGACGAAAGTATTCTACCGGCGTTGTGCTCTCCTCCAGACGGGATTGGGCATAAGCTGCACCTTCTCTGGCTACCGTCAGAATAGTGCCTTCCACCGGCTTCATAACAGCCTTGTAGGCGGTATGGACCCCTTCATTAAATGCAGCAGCGAGCTTCTGAGCTGTTACGGTCGTTTCTTTATCAAGAACTTGACTGAACCCCCGGAAAAGCTGAGATAAGATAACACCTGAATTCCCTCTGGCTCCCATAAGCAGGCCTTTGGAAAATGCTTTCGCGGTTTTCCCGGCGGATTCACTGTTGTCTGATGCCAGTACTTCCTTCATTCCGGAAGATATCGTAAGGTTCATGTTTTTTCCTGTATCACCGTCAGGAACCGGAAACACATTTAATGCATCTACTTCCTGGGCATGCTTGTGAAGCATTGCTGCTCCTTCTCCAAGCATGTCCGCAAGTTTTGAAGCTTTTAACTCATTTTCCAACACGCTGCTTCCTCCTCATTTCTATTACGCATCAATCACTCTAACACCCTGTACATATACGTTAACAGCTTTCACATCTAATCCGAGCATATGCTTGACCTGGTATTTCACAGCACTTTGTACATTGGAGGCCACTTCGGATATTTTAATGCCATAGCTTACTATAATGTACATATCAATATGTACTTCTTCTTTTTCTCTTCGCAGAACAATTCCTTTTTCTACATTTTCTTTTTTGAGCAGATCGGAAATGCCGTCTTTAAAATGCTTTTGGGAAGCCATGCCTACAATACCGTAGCAGTCAACAGCAGCTCCGCCGGCGGCAGTGGATATTGCATCATCCGAGATTTCAATTTTTCCATGCGTTGATGAAACTTCTATTGCCATACATATTCCTCCTCCGTCTATTAAACATTCTGCCTTTTAGTTTACTATAGGCCCGCGGTTTTTGAAAGCGTTGGACAAACGATGCCGTATATTTATAGAACACAGCTGTAAAATAGCCGGCACTTGTTGTTCACTGCAATGCTTGTCAAGATCTTTTCTTAACAAGGATTGCATTGCGGAAAGGGTTGTGCTAAAATCATTTAGTATGAATTAATTGGTACAGAGAAACATAAAGGAGGTGCGTTTCATGGCTCGCAAATGTTTTATTACCGGTAAAGGTCCTAAATCCGGCCACAACCGTTCCCACGCTAATAATGCTACGAAAAGACGCTGGAATGCTAACGTTCAGAAAGTTAGAATCCTAGTAGATGGCAAACCAAAACGTGTATACGTTTCTGCTCGTGCTCTTAAATCCGGCAAAGTGCAGCGCGTATAATCATATATTGCCTGCGCATTAAAAAGAACAGCGGCCTAACAGCCGCTGTTCTTTTTGGTTCGTTTTTTGTTTACATAATATTATTATGAAATACTAGCCGCGGATAGCTGCTATTGCTCGGGCACGGTCTTTTTGATTATAGATGGCTGATCCTGCCACAAGCACATCGGCTCCCGCTTCTACACAGAGCTTTGCAGTTTTTTCATTTACGCCGCCGTCAATTTCGATCTCCGCCTTATATTCTTTTTCATCAATAATACTGCGGAGCTCTCTTACTTTATCCATTACTTCCGGAATAAAAGCCTGACCGCCGAAACCGGGATTGACTGTCATAAACAATACAAGGTCCACTTCTTTTAAAATCGGCAGGATACTTTGGACCGGGGTGGCCGGATTTAATACGACGCCGGCTTTCTTACCGGATTGCTTAATCAGCTCGATCGTACGGTGCAGGTGCGGACAGGCTTCTACGTGGACAGAAATAATATCGGCTCCCGCCCTGGCAAATGCTTCAATGTACTGGTCCGGCTGCGCAATCATTAAGTGGACATCAAGTACTTTATTTGTATGGGGGCGGACAGCTTCTACGATCAGCGGGCCGATAGTAATATTTGGTACAAAGTGCCCATCCATTACATCGATATGAATATATTCCGCCCCTCCTTTATCCACTTCTTCAATTTCTTCTTTCAAACGTGCAAAATCTGCGGCTAGAATAGACGGTGCTATTTTTGTCATTGTTTTAGTACCTCCGGATGTCTGAGATTTCTTTATAAAATTGCAAGTAGTGCTGGTAACGATGATCGGCGATATCGCCTTCTTTCCAGGCAGCTGTCACCGCGCAGCCTGGTTCTTTCACATGCGTACAGCCCCTGAACTTGCAGTCCGGCAGCCGTTCTGCCATTTCCGGAAAATAGATGTCCACGTTTTCTTTAAGCAGGCCGGTAAACTCCAGAGAACTGAACCCCGGCGTATCTGCTACCAGTCCATCAAATACTTCCACGAGCTCCACGTGACGTGTCGTATGCTTGCCGCGCTTTAAATGATCGGATATGACACCTGTTTCCAGCTGAAGCTTCGGGTTTAAATAATTAAGCAGCGTAGACTTGCCGACTCCTGACTGGCCTGCAAAGATGGAAAGTTTGCCCGCAAACAAATGAGAAATTTGTTCGAGGCTCTCCGGTGTCTGGACGCTCAGAAAATATACCGGATACCCGATATTGCGGTACATATCAGCAAATTTTTCTATTTTTTCCTGTTCGGTTGGAGAGGCCAGATCTTTTTTAGTCACTACGATAACGGGCTCTATATCGTGGGCTTCCAAATGGACGAGAAAGCGATCCAGCAGCATAGTCGAAAATACAGGCTCGACTGCTGAAAAAACGAGTATTCCCTGATCGATATTTGCAACCGATGGACGAACGAGCTCATTTTTGCGTTCTTTAATTTCCTGAACGTAGCCTTCTTTGTCATTATCGGCATCAAACTCCACCCGGTCTCCTACAAGAGGCGAGATTTTCTGCTTTCGAAATAATCCTCTGCCCCTGCATTGAAACACGCCGTCCTCATTTTTTACATAATAAAACCCACTGAGTGCTTTTATAATAAGTCCTTCTCGCATGCTTCCTCCTCTTAATCTTCTGCCTGCACAATGCCCGGCAGCAAAAGCTCTGTCCAAATAGAGGCCCAGCCGCTTTCCTGCCTGGTGCTGCTGTCTTCAGCCATTTCCATTGTGGAAAGATCATTAATGTAAATCGTTACTTCCGAATGTTTTTTCACAGAAGAGCCTGCTGTTGGCTGCTGACCGGTCGTTTCTCCGCTGGCTCTATCTTCAATTGCAACTTCTTCCGGCACTGCAGCAAGGCCTGTATTATCAAGCCGCTCCAGCGCTTCCTCAGCGTGCAGTCCCTCCAACTCGGGAACATCAACATCTTCTACGCTTAGTATTTCAGGAACAAACGTAAACGCGGCAATAATCGATGCAAACACCAGGAGCGCCACAATGAGAAAAGAAAAAAACCAGCTGGTTTTTTTAGGCGGGCTTTTTTTGCGTCCGCCGCTGTCTTCTCTTGGACCTGTCACAGCCTGAACCGGCAGTATTTTGGTTTCTTCATTTTCCGCAGCAGGACCAGTATACACAGAAGCCATTGCCAGCGTCTGATAAAATCCGATATACGGCGCTTCGTTTTTCCTGGCTTCCTGGAGCGACGTCTGCAGGTCTGCTTTCATGGAAAAGGCCGTCTGGTACCGGTCATCCGGATCTTTTTCCACCGCCCGCAGGATAATATTTTCTATACTCTGCGGCAGACCCCTCCGGCTGTCTGAAGGCATCGGTATACTTTCCTGAATGTGCATGAGCGCAATGCTTACGGCCGACTCCGCTTTAAATGGAAGCCCTCCCGTAACCATTTCAAACAAAAGAATGCCGAGGGAGTATATATCCGCACGGTGGGTGATGACGCTTCCTTTTGCCTGCTCCGGTGATAAATAATGGACGGAGCCAAGTACAGAATTGGTGTGGGTAATTGTAGCTGAAGATGCCGCCCGGGCAATCCCGAAGTCAGCTACTTTAGCAGTATGGCCTTTCATTAATATGTTCTGCGGCTTCAGGTCTCTGTGCACCACTCTATTGGCATGGGCCTGCTCAATGGCGCCCAGGACCTGCTTCATAATCTCTACGGCCTCGTCTATTGGCAGCGGTCCTTCTTGTATCATCTTTTCTTTCAGAGTCATGCCCTCTACGTATTCCATCACGATATAATAGGTATCCTCGTCTTCGCCTACATCATAAATATTCACAATATGGGGGTGATGCAGGCTCGTCGCGGCCTGTGCTTCCCGGTGGAAGCGTCTGATAAAGTCATTGTCTGCGTTATACTGGGGCTGAAGGATTTTAACAGCGACAAACCGTTCCAGGATGATGTCATTGGCTTTATACACATGGGCCATTCCGCCGACGCCGATAAGGCTGATGATTTCATAACGGTCATTCATTCGTTTGCCGATCAGGTTCATCACTGGGTCCTCCTTTCCATAGAAAAGGAATTAATAACAGCAGCAATCGTAATATTGTCTTCTCCGCCCCGGTCGTTTGCTTTATGTACAATCCCTTCCACCGCCTCTTCTACAGAATCTTTATTCTGCAGAAAGTCAGCGATTTCCAGGCTTGTTACTTTATTGGAAAGGCCGTCTGAACATAAAAAGACGCCTTCCCCTTTATCCCATTCTATGACCGAAGCATCACATTTAACGGTTTTTTCTGTGCCGAGTGCACGGGTAAGCACATTTTTTCGCGGATGGTTTTCGGCTTCTTTTTCCGTCAGTTCACCCCTCAGGCGAAGTTCATTCACAAGTGAGTGATCCTGGGTTTTCTGGTATACGCCGTGCTCATCAAATAAATAGGCGCGGCTGTCTCCCACATGGCCGATTGCTATAAACCCCGGGGTGCATATTGCAGCCACGGCGGTTGTTCCCATGCCCTGCAGATAGGTACTCTGCCGGGACAGTTCAAAGATAGCCGTATTTACTTTCTCCATACGGTTCACAAGCCAGGCTCTGGCTTCTTCAGGAAACAGCGGGAGCGGTTCATTCTCCCACTCCCGTTTTAGTATGTCCAGAGCGGCTGCACTTGCTGTGTCTCCTGCCTGGTGTCCGCCCATTCCATCACAAACGACTGCCAAATACTCGCCGCTTTGGTTTTCAAAAATACCTGCGGCATCTTCATTGTGTCTTCTCACTCTGCCGGTAATGGTTTTATACGCCTGCTTCAAGGGAGCGGTTCACCTCACTTCTTTTTTCCTTCATTCGCACGGAGCTGACCGCATGCTGCATCAATATCATGGCCCTGCTCACGGCGGATTGTTACATTGACTCCTTCTTCTTTGAGTGTTTTCTCAAAGGCAAAAATGTCTTCACGCTTTGTCCGTACGTAATCCCGCTCCGGCACGTAGTTAACCGGTATTAAGTTCACGTGGCATTTAAGGCCTTTTATCAGTTCTGCAAGCTGTTTTGCATGTTCCACCTGATCGTTGACGCCGCCAAACAGGCCGTATTCAAACGTGACCCGGCGATTGGTCGTCTCCTGATAGTACTTAATAGATTCCATTAATTTATCAAGCGGCCACGCACGGTTTACCGGCATCAGGCGGCTTCTTATTTCTGTAGTCGGTGCATGCAGGGAAACCGCGAAGTTAATCTGCAGTTTTTCATCCGCAAAATCATAAATCTTTGGTACGACACCACTTGTGGAAACCGTTATATGACGGGCACCAATGTTTAAGCCTTTGTCATGATTAATAACCTTTAAAAAGCCAATCAGTTCATTATAGTTATCAAATGGTTCTCCAATTCCCATAACAACGACAGAGCTGACCCGCTCGCCTTTTTCATCAAGCGCACGCTGGGAAGCGAGCACCTGGGCCGTGATTTCTCCGGCTTCCAGATTACGCTTTAAGCCGCCGAGCGTGGAGGCACAGAACGTACAGCCCAGTCTGCAGCCTACCTGGCTGGTCACACATACGCTGTTGCCATAGCCATGCTTCATAACAACCGTTTCGATCGTGTTGCCGTCTTCAAGTTCAAACAACAGTTTAACCGTTCCGTCTACTGATTCCTGCTTAGCCACTTCTTTCAGCGGGGTAATCGAAAACGTACTGCTTAGTTTCTCTCTAAGCGGCTTGGAGAGGTTCGTCATTTCATCAAACTGCTCCACCCGTTTATCATAAAGCCAGTAAAAAATCTGGTCCGCCCGGAAGGACGGCTCTCCTTCTTCTTGGAGCCATGCTTTTAAAGCATCGAATTGGAGCGTGTAGATAGAACCTTTTTTCCCTGCGATTTCCGCTTGTACTTCTTTTTTTAATTCCTGCATTTAAAATCCCTCTTTCTTACCCTTTTCTTTCAAGTGCCGCAATGTAAAAACCGTCCGTCTCGTAATCATGCGGAAGAATCGTCCAATCACTTCCGCTTTCCGTGTCCTGAGTGAAGCGCCTTTTCATGGAATCATCCCGAACAAAGGAAGGATGGGCTTCTAAAAATGCCTCCACTACCTGTTCGTTTTCCTCCGGACGCACTGTGCATGTACTATACACGATCCTGCCGCCTATTTTCAAGGTTTTAGCTGCTTCTGTTAATATATCATATTGTATCGAAGGCAGGGAGTTTAAGTCATCCGGCTGTTTGTTCCATTTTAATTCCGGTTTTCTGCGGATAACGCCCATGCCGCTGCACGGCGCGTCTATTAAAATCCGGTCATACTGCTGCTCTTCTGCCTCGGTAAGAATATTTCTGGCATCCAGCTTTTTTGTGGTAATAATCGACAGACCGAGTCTGTCTGCCTGTTCCTCAATATGCCTCAGCTTTTTCTGATGAAGATCAAAGGCGTGCACCGTTCCCTGATTTTCCATCCGTTCAGCAATGTGAGTGGTTTTTCCGCCAGGAGCCGCACACGCGTCGAGCACCGTCATGCCCGGTGAGACGTCAAGTGCTCTGGCAACAAGCATAGAGCTTTCATCCTGTATGGTAAAAAAACCTTCGTTGTATGCTTTGGTCATCAGCACATTTCCAGACAGCACGACAAGTGCGTCTTCGGATAAAGAGCCGGGTTCGGTTTCACAGCCTTCACGCTCCAGCTTGTCCATCACGTCTTCTCTGGAACCTTTCATACGGTTTATCCGGATGTTCGTGCGCGGGGGCACCAGATTCTGCGCCGCCATTGCCTCGGTATTCTCTTTGCCGTAGGCTGCTTCCCACTCTTTGAGCAGCCACAGCGGGTGGCTGTATTCTATCGACAGCTTTTCGAGCCGGTTCATTTGCTCCGGGAGTTCAGGAAAACCGGCTCTTTGATAGGAACGGAGCACGGCGTTCACGAGACTGCCGATGCCTTCATGTCCTTTTTCTTTGGCAATGCGGACGGCTTCATACAAAACAGCTCTTTCCGGCACCCGATCCAGATAAATCATTTGATACAGCGACATTCTCAACAGCGACGCAACCCACGTCTGTAAGGAGCCTACCCCTTTTTTTACATGGGCATTCAGACAGTAGTCTAATGTATTCCTTCGTTTGATCGTTCCGTAGACAAGCTCGGTAAGAAGCGCGGTATCACGCTCCGGCACGAGCCGGTCTTTAATGGCCGCATCAAGCACTAAATGGCTGTATGCGCCCTCCTTTTCCACTCTCTCTATTAAAGAAACGGCAATGCTTCTGACGTCATTCGGCTGTTTAGTCTTCACTCGTGAAACGCTTCCCCTCTGCAAATGGATGCCTGCCTCTCAGCAGTTCTTCTACTGCCATTTTTTTCTTTCCGGATGGCTGAAGTTCCGTCACCGCAAGAAGCAGGCCATCGCCTGCTGTAATCCAGAGTGCATCTTCCTTAACAGCTGCAATTTCTCCGGGTTTTCCTTCGTGCTTCTCATTCAGGCGGATGGTTTTTCTGATTTTATATAACTTATCTTCATACATTGTGTAAGCAATCGGCCATGGAAACAGACCCCGCACTTGATTGTGGATTTCCCGGGCGGTCCTGTTCCAGTCTATTTTTTCCTGGTCTCTTGTAATATTGGAGGCAAACGTTGCTTCTGCTTCATTCTGCTTGCGGGGAACAGCTTTTCCTGCCTCCAAAAGCGGAATGGTTTCCAGCAGCAGCCGGGCCCCGGCTTCACTTAATTTGTCATGCATCGTGCCGGTCGTATCGTCTTCCTGGATTGCCACTTCCACTTGAGTCAGCATATCTCCGGCATCAAGCTTTGGCACCATGTACATAATCGTTACGCCCGTTTTCTCTTCCCCGTCCATAACCGCCTGGTGAATCGGCGCGCCTCCTCTGTATTTTGGAAGCAGAGATGCATGAACATTAACTGCTCCAAGAGCCGGTGTATCAAGCAGCTCTTTTGGCAGGATTTGTCCATAAGCCGCAGTAACAATCAGATCCGGTTGAAGGGAAATAATTTCTTTTAACTCCGGGCTTCCTTTCAGCTTTTCCGGCTGCAGCACTTTCAGTCCCTGCTTTAGCGCTTCTACTTTTACCGGCGGCGGCGCAAGAACTTTTTTTCTTCCTTTCGGGCGATCCGGCTGTGTAACCACAGCGGTGATCATGTACCCTTCTTCCAGCAGTCCCTGCAGAACCGGCACGGAAAAATCGGGTGTTCCCATAAAAACGATCTTCATCAGCTGTGTCTTCCTTTCTAATTACGATGAGTACTTGTAACAAACAAACAACCCCGCTCTCCATTTGTCACGATGGTCCGCGGGGCTCTATTTACATAAACATATAAGGGTGCATATCCATGGAAAGCTGAAGCTTCCCTTTTGCAATGTCCTGATTGTAGCGCTCCGCTACAGACTGAAGCACTTTCGTAAGCTCGGGTTCATTTTTATATTTTATCATGCATTGATACCGATATCTATCTTTAATCCTTGCAATAGGAGAAACCGTAGGACCGAGTACTACTGCTTTTTCGGAAAGGGAACTGCGGATATACCCGGTAATTTTATCGGATATTTTCATCACTTCGGCTAAATCTTCATGTGCTACGTTCACCATCGTTAAATAATAAAACGGCGGATAGCCGCCGCGCCTGCGCTGCAGCATCTCTTCCTGATAGAACGCTTTGTAATTATGGGTTTTGGCATGCTGAATGCTGTAATGCTCAGGCGTGTACGACTGCACCACTACTTCACCTTTCAGCTTATCCCTTCCGGCCCGTCCGCTGACCTGTGTCAGAAGCTGAAACGTTCGTTCCGCTGCTCGGAAATCAGGAAGGTGAAGCATCGTATCTGCGGCCAGTATTCCTGCCAGCGTGATTCTCGGGAAATCGAGTCCTTTTGCGATCATCTGCGTACCAAGCAGAATATCCGCTTCCCCGTTTCCAAACGCATCAAGCAGTTTCTCGTGCGATCCTTTCCGGCTCGTCGTATCCATATCCATCCGGATGATGCGTGCTTCCGGCAGAAGCCTCGTCAGCTCTTCTTCCACCTTCTGGGTTCCCGTACCGAAAAAACGAATCTGGCTGCTTTGGCAGGAAGGGCATGTATGCAGCATCTGCTCCTCGTGCCCGCAGTAATGGCATTTCAAGCGTCGGTTCGTATGATGATAAGTGAGCGTAATTTCACAGTGCGGGCAGGAAGGCGTAAACCCGCAGTCCCGGCACATAACAAATGTCGAATGGCCGCGCCGGTTTAAAAACAGGACGCTCTGTTCCTTTTTCTCCAGCCGCTCTTTTAGTTTATCGAGCAGAAGCGTGGAAAAAACGGAGCGGTTTCCCTGCCGGAGCTCTTCTCGCATATCTTTAATGGTCACTTCCGGCATTGCTTTGCGGTTCACACGCTGCGGAAGCTCGAGCAGCGTATAGACACCTTTTTCAGCACGCACGTAGGATTCAAGGCTCGGTGTCGCGCTTCCGAATACGACTGGGCAGTGATGGTGTTCCGCCCGCCAGATGGCAACATGTTTGGCATGATAGCGCGGATGGTCTTCCTGCTTGTAGCTTCCTTCATGCTCTTCATCCATCACAATTAATCCCAGGTTTTCAAATGGGGCAAACACAGCCGATCTGGCGCCGACTGCCACCTTCACTTCTTTTCTATGAATCTTCCGCCACTCGTCATATTTTTCTCCGGCGGAAAGCGCACTATGCAGCACGGCCACTTCGGATCCGAATCTTCCTTTAAATCGATTAACCATCTGTGGGGTCAATGATATTTCCGGCACAAGGACAATGGCTTCTTTTCCCTGCGAAATAACCTCATCAATAGCCTGCAGATACACTTCCGTCTTTCCACTGCCTGTAACGCCGTGCAGCAGGTAGGAGTCTGTCCGGCCGGCATGGAGACTGCCGAGAATACTGTCTACCGCCGCCTGTTGTTCTTCCATTAACGGAAGCGCCTTGGACTGTTGAAACGTTTTATCTTTAAACGGATCCCTGTAAAACTCTGTCTTCTTTTCAACGAGCAGTCCTTTATCGACTAAAGCGCGTACCGCCTGGCGCCCGGCACCGGTATTGACGAGCAGCTCCGGCTGGGCAATTTCTTTATCCCCGAGCTTCTGCTGCATCCACTCAACGATCTGCTGCTGCTTTTTGGCGCCCGCGGACAGATTATGTTCGGCTCCGACTGCCTGATATTCCTTCGTTAAAGACAATACTGTCTGCATCTTTTTTTCGGTCCGGTTCTTCAGCAGATAATCAACGATAACTCGCCCTGCCAGAATTTCTTCATTTAACAGCTTCATTACCTGCTTTTCTGCCGGAAAAGCTTCCCAGTCCACCATCGTTTTTCCGGCAAACACGGCTGCAATTTCAGCAGGTACGTTTTCAGGATCTTCAGCGAGAAACAGTCTTTTTTTCGGCTTGGCGCGGATTGCCGAAGGAACCATCGACTGATAGGCGGTAATTAAAAAGCACACCGTTTCTTCTGCAATCCATTGGCCCAGCTGGAGAAGCTCTCTGCTTAATACCGGCGAGGGATCAAGCAGAGAGGTGATTTCTTTAATCCTTTTTACTTCCGTAGCGTCTGTGGTCTGCGTTACAAACCCCTGAATCTGGCGGGGTCCGAAAGGCACGTTCACTCTCATTCCGGGCTGGATAAATTCCTCCATTCCCTCCGGAATCTTATAATCGTACAATCTGTTCGTCTGGCCGGTAGGCACATCCACAATCACTTTAGCGATCATTTCTTATCCGCATCCTCTAACTGATCAACCGCCATCGAAAGAATGGTTTCAGCTATCGCCTGTTTGCTCTGCAGCGGCAGGTGCACGGTCGGTTTTTCTTGTTGTACAACAAATACTTCATTTGTGTCCGTATTAAATCCGGTACCGGCGGAAGCGATATTGTTGGCCACAATCATATTTACGTTTTTCCGGTTCAATTTTTCCTGCGCATAGGATTCGATATTTTCCGACTCTGCTGCAAAACCAATAAGATACGGTTTTACGGCAAGCTTTCCTAATTCCTGCAGAATATCTGCCGTGCGTTCCATTTCTATCTGATGGCTGCCCGCTGTTTTCTTTTCTTTATGGGCCAGCCGTTCTTTTGCACGATAGTCACTGACAGCGGCCGCCTTCACAATAATATCCTGACTGCCGGCTGCTGCCATCACCTCACGGTGCATATCTGCGGCAGACGTTACATCCATCCGCTTGACTCCCGGCGGTGTATCCAGCTTAACCGGGCCTGCGACCAGCGTTACGTCTGCTCCCATGTCTGCGGCGGCTTTTGCAAACGCAAACCCCATTTTACCGCTGGACGGGTTCGTCAGGACACGCACGGGATCAATGTACTCATGCGTTGGTCCCGCTGTTACAAGTACACGCCGTCCGGAGAGCGTTTGTTTGTTTTTTTCCTGATAGGTTAAAAACGCAATAATATCTTCTGGCTCCGCCATGCGTCCTTTGCCGATCCAGCCGCAGGCAAGATAACCTTCACC
The DNA here is from genome assembly GCF_059510535.1 of Sinobaca sp. TMA16-18. Taxonomy (NCBI): domain Bacteria; kingdom Bacillati; phylum Bacillota; class Bacilli; order Caryophanales; family Sporolactobacillaceae; genus Sinobaca; species Sinobaca sp. TMA16-18. The sequence goes on from NZ_JCAKFM010000001.1 coordinate 246,878, forward strand.
CGGCTCGACAAAACGATAGCCGTCCTGCTTCAGCTGATTCATGCTGCGCTGTACTGCGGGATGATTGTACATGTTTACGTTCATCGCCGGCACTGCATACATGGAAGCTTTCGTAGCGAGCGCGGTGGTCGTGACCATGTCGTCCGCGATTCCATTGGCAAGCTTCCCTAAAATATTGGATGTTGCCGGTGCCACAATAAAAATATCCGCCCAGTCGGCGATATCGATATGGGCGACCACTTCCGGTTCTTTTTCAGCAAACGTATCGGTATAGACCCGCTCTCTCGTTAACGCCTGAAACGTCAGCGGCGTAACAAATTCCTGGGCGTGGCCGGTCATCATCACTTTCACATGAGCCCCGCTCTGCTTAAGCCTGCTGGCCAGGGCGGCTGCTTTGAAAACAGCAATTCCACCGCTTACTGCCAGTACTATATTTTTTCCCTGCATCTGGTTTTCCTCCTGCCGTTCATCCATTTGAAAAAAAAAGCCGCCCCCTGTGAAGAAGGCCGCTGTGTTTTACTTATCCTGCTGCTGTTTGGAAGGATCGTCCGAAGCTGTATAGTCCAGCTTTCCACGTTCAATTTCTTCCAGAGCCACGCCTACGTACTTCGCAGACTTGATGTTATCAATCATCGGCACCGCTTCTTCAAGTTCCAGAAGTTCTCTTGCCCGTCTTGCTGAGATAGTGCATAGCGTATATTTTGAATTAATATGAGTCATAAGTGTATCAATTGATGGGTATAACATATTATTCGACCTCCACTGCTTTTTTGTATTTGTCTATAAGGCGTTCTTTTCTGCAGTGCTCCGCAGTGACAATCGACTGCACACGTTCAACTGCTTTCTCTACTTCATCATTTTGCACGACATAATCGTAATAGTCCATCATCTCGATTTCCTCTTTCGCGATATCCATGCGCTTGTTGATAATATCCGCGGTTTCCGTCCCCCGCTTTGTAATTCTATCACGAAGTTCAGCCAGACTCGGCGGAATCAGGAAAATAAATATCCCTTCCGGATGTTTTTCCCTTACTTTCTTTGCGCCCTGGACTTCAATTTCAAGAATGACGTCGCGTCCTTCTTCAATCGTATCCAGTACGTAATCAATCGGTGTACCATAATAGTTATCTACGTATTTGGCATGCTCCAGCAGCTTATCCTGCGCTATCATCTCTTCAAAAGCCTCATGGGTCTTAAAGAAATAGTTTACGCCATCTATTTCTCCTTCACGCGGCTTTCTTGTTGTAGCGGACACAGAATATTCAATGCTGCTGTCTTTTTTTCTCAAAGCGCTGCAGACCGTGCCTTTGCCTACACCGGCCGGGCCCGATAATACGATGAGCAGCCCCTTATCGTCTTTCATAGTACACAACGTCCTTCCTTCTGTTCAAAAATTAATCTTCGGAGAGTTCTTCTTTCGTGTGAAGCCTCTGTGCAACCGTTTCAGGCTGTACGGCTGACAAAATAACGTGATCGCTGTCTGTAATAATGACCGCTCTTGTTCTTCTGCCGTACGTAGCATCAATCAGCATGCTCCGGTCGCGCGCTTCCTGAATGATTCGTTTAATCGGTGCCGATTCAGGGCTTACGATGGATATAATTCTATTTGCTGAAACAATATTGCCAAAACCTATATTTATTAGTTTTATGCTCAATGTGTTACCCCCCTATTCTGGTCAACCGTGCTCTTTCCTGCTTGTTTGAGTATAGACGAAAATGCGTTCGATATCTACTCTATATTTTGAACTTGTTCTCTCATTTTTTCAAGCTCACTCTTCATCTCCACCACAATGTGGCTTGATGGGGCATCGCTTGCTTTGGAGCCGATTGTGTTCATTTCCCTGTTCATTTCCTGCAGCAGAAAGTCAAGCTTTCTTCCCACCGCCGTCTGCTCATTTAAAATGTAGGTAAACTGCTTAATATGGGCGTACAGCCTGGTGATCTCTTCCGCTATGCTGATTTTCTCAGCGAACAGGATCACTTCCCGGTACAGATGGTCCTCATGGGGAAGGTGGGAGGTATCGACTTCCTTTAAACGCTGCTCCAGCCTGGAACGGTATCCTTCCACGATAGCCGGCACTCTTTCCTCAAGCTGCTTTGTAAAATCTTCAAGCAGGTAAAGCCGGTCCTGAAGATCCTGCGTGAGCGCATGGCCTTCATGTGTTCTCATCAGCACAACGGCATCAAGCGCCTGCTGAACCCCGGAAAGAAGGGCTTCCTGCCACGCTTCGCCAAGCTGTGGATTTTCCGTCACATGCACTACATCCGAATGCAGGATAAACGATTCTGCTGACAGCGCCGGCCTAAACATTTCCATCCGGTCCATTTTTTCGGCAACACTGAGATAATCAGCTAAAAGTCCCCAGTCTACGAAGACTTTTTTGGCGGAGGGAAGAATTCCTTCAATCGACATAAACACGTCGACCTTGCCCCGGCTGATGCCTGCGGCTATATGTTTCCGGACTACGTGCTCCGCCGAATGAAAGACGCCGGGCATACGGAGCACAGTATCACTGTAACGGTGGTTCACTGTTTTTATTTCAATATGTATGGTGGCGTCTCCAATAGATACTGCTGACGTTCCAAACCCTGTCATGCTTACAGCCATTTTTATCACATCCGCTCATATATTCTACCTAATTTTATCATTCCTAACAACTAAGGGAAATAATAAAGCTTATTTCCATTAAAAACGAACAGCTCCACCGGTCCTGCCGGTATCTTCCGGTTCCACGTGCGTGATATACTGTAAAAGATGAAAGGATGTAGGTAAGATGAGCTTTGACGGAATTATGGCAAGAGCCATTACAGCAGAATTAAACGACACCGTCCTGAACGGTCGTATTTCTAAAATTAAACAGCCGTATAAAATGGATATCAGCATGACGATTCGTGCCGAGCGCGTAAATCATCAGCTTTTTTTATCTTCAAATCCCAATTTTGCAAGGCTTCACTTCACTTCCCAGCGCTATGAAAATGCGCCTGAGCCGCCGATGTTCTGTGTGCTCTTAAGAAAGCACCTTGAAGGCGGATTTATCCGTCGGATAGAACAGCATGGAATGGAACGGATTATTACTCTCTATATCGAAGGAAAAGACGAAATAGGAGAAAAGCAGGAAAAAAAGCTGATTGTGGAGATAATGGGCAAACACAGCAATATCATTCTGCTGGATGCCGGGTCCAATCTGATTCTCGACAGTTTGAAGCACCTTCCGCCTTCAGTAAACAGCTATCGTACGATTCTCCCGGGACGCCCTTATATAGAACCTCCTTCCCAGGAAAAAGCCGACCCGCTCGCAGCGGACCGGGATGATGTGCTCCGGCACCTCGACTCCAATCAGGGACGCCTTGATAAGCAGCTTCTCCAGGCGTATACCGGCATTTCCCCGCAGGTAACAAAAGAAGTGATCCACCAGGCAGGCCTTGGTTCTGTTTCCCAGGTGGCAGACACCTTTGTCCGGATGATGGACGACGTTTCCCATCTGCGCTTTCAGCCGCAGATGATTGTTGCCGGCGGTAAGGAATATTATTCTGTCCTTCCTCTTGACCATTTAAAAGGGGACGTTACGAGGTTTGCTTCAACAAGTGAACTGCTCGAACGCTTTCATACCGGAAAAGCAGAACGGGACCGTGTGAAACAGCAGTCCCATGATATGCAGAGGTTTCTGCAGAACGAATGGCAGAAAAATAAGAAAAAAATAAAAAAACTCGAAAAAACGCTGCAGCAATCGGAAAATTCGCTGGACTACCAAAAATACGGCGAACTGCTGACGGCTCACCTTCACCTGATTAAAGGAGGCGAAAAGGAAATTGAAGTAATGGACTACTATGATCCGGATGGTGCTTCTCTTACTTTGACTCTGGACCCAAGACTGTCGCCTTCTGAAAACGCGCAGAAATATTTCAAGCGCTACAACAAAGCGAAAACGTCGCTGAGCTTTGTAAAACGACAGATCAGGGATGCCAAACGGGAAATGAACTACCTGGATCAAATTCTCCAGCAGCTTGCATCCGCTTCTCCTGGAGATATTGAAGATATCCGCGAAGAACTTGCGGAACAGGGCTATATGAAACGAAAGATGAAAAAAGGCCAGAAGCGCAAAAAACCTGCTGCACCGGTTATTGAGAAATATCTTTCCACAGACGGCACCTTGATTTTTGTCGGCAAAAATAACAAACAAAACGAATATTTAACGAATAGACTCTCCCGCGCCTCCCATACATGGCTCCATACAAAAGATATTCCCGGGTCCCATGTAGTGATTCAGGCAGAGGACTTTTCCGAACAGACGCTCAAAGAAGCCGCTTCTATTGCTGCCTTTTATTCCAAAGCACGCGAATCCGGCTCCGTACCGGTCGACTACACGCTGATCCGGCATGTGAAAAAACCAAGCGGAGCTAAACCAGGTTTTGTAACCTATGACAACCAGTCCACCCTGTTTGTTACCCCAACGGAAGAACTGGTGCTCCAGCTTCGTGAAAACGAGAAGCAGCACCGGGATAATCCATCCAAACAGGAAAGCTAAAAAAAGAGGAAGCCAGCATCGACTGGGCTTCCTCTTTTTTTTGCAGTAAATAAATTATGCATTCATCCAGTCTTCCGACTCTGGATTCTGTTTCCATTTTTTCAGTCGCTCCATATCAGAGGCTTCAATGTAGTTTTCTTTTTCTGCCGCTTCCACCAGTGCATCAAATCCAGTCAGCACTTCTACCGAAAGGCCTGCTTCCTGGAGCTGGCTTGTTCCTTTTTGAAGGCCGTATGTAAAGATCGCTGCTGCCCCAAGAACAACCGCACCTGCCGATTCAAGAGCCCGCTGGACTTCAATAATACTTTTCCCTGTAGAAATCAGGTCTTCCACAATGACTACTTTCTGTCCTTTTTTAATCTGCCCTTCAATTTGATTGCCTTTGCCGTGTGACTTTGAAGAGCTGCGTACATAGACCATAGGAAGCTCCATTTTATCTGCAGTAAGCGCGGCATGGGCAATACCGGCTGTAGCAGTACCCGCCAGCACTTCTGCTTCCGGGAAATGAGCCGTTATTTTCTCTGCCAGCCCTTCTGCTATGGCTGTGCGCAGTGAAGGATATGATAAAGTCAGTCTGTTATCGCAGTAAATCGGTGATTTCATTCCGGAAGACCAGGTGTAAGGAGCGGCCGGACTTAAGGAGACTGCTTGTATTTTTAATAATTCTTTTGCAATTTCATGTTCCATCAGGCATTCCTCCAAGCTTTCTCAATTGTATGATAAGCTGCGGCTGGATCAGCAGCACCGGTAATGCTTCGGCCGACGACAATCGCGCTGCTTCCTATCTCTCTTGCCCGGGCTGGATCAGCCACCCGTTTCTGGTCCCCGGTGTCATCATCTTTCATACGGATACCAGGCGTAACCGCCATAAAGTCCGGAAACTGCTCCCGGCGGACGACAGCCGCTTCCCATGCAGAGCAGATGACTCCGCCGGCACCGGCATCCGCCGCAAGTCTGGAAAAATGACGAACTGCGTCTGCCAGGGACCCTCTAATAAGAAGCTCCTCGTGCATAACCTTCTCTGTTGTGCTGGTCAGCTGTGTAACCGCCAGGCAAACAGGAGGGGCAGTTCCTTCCCGGGTCCCTTTTTCAGCCCCTCGGACGGCAGCCTCTATCATCGCCTGCCCGCCGGCGGCATGCACCGTAAACAAATCTACATCAAGCGCAGCAATTTGCAAAGCCGCTTTTTCTACGGTGTGGGGAATATCGTGCAGCTTTAAATCAAGAAAAATACGGTGGCCCTGTTTTTTTAACTCTTTTACAAACGCCGGGCCGGCCTGATAAAACAACTCCATGCCTACTTTTAAAAATAACGGCTCCTGAGGAAGCTTTGCCAGAAGCTCTCCCGCTTTATCCGCATTTTCAACATCGACGGCTACGATTGGCTGGTTTATCATGATAATGCCTCCACCCCTTTTCGGATGTCGGCCGGACTGCTGTAGCCTTTCTGTTCCATCCACATTTCAAACTCATCAATCAGCTCCGGGCAGGCAAACGGATTGGTGAAATTGGCTGTGCCCACAGCGATTGCATCCGCTCCTGCCATAAAAAACTCAATAATATCATCCAGTGTGGTTACCCCTCCCATTCCGATAATCGGAAGATTGGTCTGCTGGCGTACCTCATAGACCATTTTTACCGCTACCGGTTTAATGGCCGGACCGGACAGCCCCCCAATTTGGTTGGCTAGTACGGGACGCCCTGTTTTCACATCGAGTTTCATACCGGAGAGCGTATTGATCATACTGAGTCCGTCTGCTCCCGCCGTCTCCACCGCGTCTGCAATTTCTTTAATATTGGTTACGTTCGGCGAAAGCTTTACATAAAGAGGCACCGAAGAGAGAGCTTTCACTCGTTTTGTCAGCTCATAGGCCAGTTTTGGATCTGTACCGAATGCAATTCCGCCTTCTTTTACGTTCGGGCAGGAAATGTTCAGTTCGAACGCAGATACTTTGTTGTTTTCGGACAGGTGCGCCGCTACGGCTTCGTAATCTTCCATCGTCGATCCCGCAATGTTAGCGAGAAGCGGCGTCTCATACCGGCTTGTCAGCCAGTCGATTTCTTCTGCCGTGACTTTTTCCATTCCCGGATTCTGCAGGCCGATTGCATTCAGCATCCCGGCAGACGTTTCCGCCACCCGCGGGGTTTCATTTCCAAAGCGGGATTCCCGGGTAGTCGCTTTAATGGCAATGGCACCGAGCTTGTTTAAGTCATAAAGCTTGGCAAATTCCCGTCCAAATCCAAAGCACCCGGAAGCCGGCATGATTGGATTTTTCATCGGCAGTCCTGGAAGATTGACAGCTGTTCGGTTCATATGATCACCTCTCCCCAGTTAAATACCGGGCCGTCGCTGCATATTTTACGGTAGCCGGTTCCAGTCGGGTCATCCGTTGGATGACACACACAGGCAAAACAGGCACCAATACCGCAGCCCATCCGCTCTTCCAGCGACACCGATCCACGGGCTTTGGAATAGTCTTTATTTAACGCGCGCAGCATCGGATTCGGCCCGCATGCAAACAAGTAATCAAAGCTCAGACCCTGCTCGCGGATCACATCCGTGACAACACCTTTTGTTCCTTCACTGCCGTCCATCGTGCTGATAAACAACCGGCCCTGTGCTTCAAACACGTCTTTATAAAATACGGCGGATTTATCTGCAAACCCAAGCACCGTAGTAACGGAAGCGCCTTTTTTTAAAATCTCTTTTGCAAGGCCGTACAGAGGGGGGATGCCGACCCCGCCTCCTACGATCAGCACCTTATCGCCCGGCTGGATTCCGCTCGTGGAAAAGCCATTGCCAAGTGGACCGAACACATTTATTTCATCTCCCGGCCGTCTTTCTGAAATTCGTTTTGTTCCCTGTCCATCTGCGCGGTAAATAACCGTCAGCGTTTTGTCGGCTTCGTTTACGTGGCTGATGCTTAAAGGCCGTCGCAGCGTAAACTCAGTTCCAGGTGCCGGTTTAATATGAAGAAACTGCCCGGGAGCGCTGATGTGGGTCACCAGCTCGCCGGAAAGTGTTATTTCGTAAATAGCCGGGGCAATTTCCTGCTGGGATTCGACCCGCATATTTTCTTTGATCATTTATGGCTCACCTCTGGGGCCGGTGCCTTTGTTTCTATCATGGCAGGCATAGCTTCTGCCGAGAAGGTAATCATTTCCAGTACCGATAGAAGAGCGCCTGCTGTATCAAGCGATGTCATACAGACGACTTCGTTTTCAACGGCCTCCCGGCGGATGCGGAATCCGTCTTTAGCCGCCTGTTTGCCTTTATCCATCGTGTTAATAACGAACTGGGCCCGGCCTTCACGGATCACATCAAGAATATTTGGTGATGCTTCTTCTACCTTGCTGACCGTTTTAACAGGAATGTGCTCTTTATGAAGCATTTCTGCCGTTCCGGCTGTTGCCATCAGCGTGTAGCCGATTTTATGGAAACGGTGAGCGAGCGAGAGTGCTTCCGCCTTACGGTCATCTGCAATCGTAAACAACACCGAGCCGTGCTCCGGTATGTTCATGCCGGAGGCAATAAGTCCTTTGTACAAGGCTTTCTCAAGCGTGACGTCACGTCCCATTACTTCTCCGGTTGACTTCATTTCCGGACCGAGCGTAATATCCACCCGGCGCAGCTTGGCAAAAGAGAACACCGGCACTTTTACAAACACTTCGTCCTTTTCCGGAAGCACGCCTTCTTTATAGCCCTGCTCTTTCAAAGAAGTGCCCAGCATAACGTTTGTTGCTGCCGCTGCAATCGGAACCCCTGTAATTTTACTTAGGAAAGGCAGCGTCCGGCTTGCTCTCGGATTAACTTCCAATACGTACACTTCGTCTTCGTGGATAACAAATTGGATGTTCAGCAGTCCGATAATGCCAAGCCCTTTTCCGATCGCTATCGTACGTTCGATAAGCTTCTCTTTTATGGACTCGGAGAGCGACTGAGGCGGATAGACGGCGATAGAGTCACCGGAGTGTACTCCCGCCCGTTCGATATGTTCCATAATTCCCGGAACGACCACGGTCTCCCCGTCGGAGATCGCATCCACTTCAATTTCTTTTCCAACCATGTAACGGTCAATTAACACAGGGTGCTTCTCATTTACTTTCACCGACCGTTTCATATACGAAAGCAGTTCTTCTTCTTTTTCAATAATTTCCATGGCCCGTCCGCCGAGAACATAAGAAGGCCGGACAAGAACAGGGTAACCAATTTCTGAAGCTGTTCTTACTGCATCTTCTGACGAGACAGCTGTCTGTCCCAGCGGCATTGGGATTTCAAGCTTTCTTAAGGCAGCTTCAAATTTATCGCGGTCTTCCGACCGGTCCATATCCTCCATCGATGTTCCAAGGATTCTTACTCCTTTGCGGTCCAGGTCTTCTGCCAGGTTAATGGCGGTCTGGCCGCCGAACTGCACGATCACGCCCATCGGCTGCTCCAGGTCGATCACGTGCATGACATCTTCAATTGTCAGCGGCTCGAAATACAATTTATCGGAGATGCTGAAGTCCGTGGAAACCGTTTCCGGGTTATTGTTCATAATGATCGCCTCATAGCCTGCCTGCTGAATCGCCCAGACGGTGTGTACCGTGGCGTAATCAAACTCAATACCCTGGCCGATTCGAATAGGTCCCGAGCCCAGCACGAGCACAGAGGGCTTGTCTGTTCGAATGCTTTCATTTTCCTGTTCGTAGGAAGAATAATAGTACGGAGTAGCCGATTCAAACTCAGCTGCACACGTGTCGACCATTTTATAGACCGGCACCAGCCCTTCCTGACGGCGGAATGTTTCGACTTCATCGACAGTCCAGCCCCAGCTCTGTGCGACTACTTCATCAACGATGCCTGTTTCTTTAGCCATCTTTAAAATATCAAAATCTCCGGTGTTACCCTGCAGCATTTCCCCCACCCGGGCGATACCGAGAAACTTTTCAATAAAGAACATATCAATTTTTGTGATTTCATGAATTCGTTCCGACGACCAGCCGCGGCGGAGGGCTTCCCCGATAATGAATAAACGCTCGTCTTCCGCGTATCGAAGCTGGCTTTCCACTTCGTCATCGCTCAAGTGTTTATGCGTGTCATCATACAAATGATTTTTCCCAAGCTCGAGTGAGCGGATCCCTTTCATAATGGACTCTTCAAACGAACGTCCAATTGCCATCACTTCGCCGGTTGCTTTCATCTGCGTGCCGAGACGGCGGTTGGCCGCTTCAAATTTATCAAAAGGCCATCTTGGTATTTTCGTTACGATATAATCAAGCGCTGGTTCAAAGCTGGCATACGTTTTACCAGTGATCGGATTGATTAATTCATCCAGATGATAGCCAACTGCAATTTTGGCTGCCAGCTTGGCGATCGGATACCCGGTCGCTTTTGAAGCAAGTGCCGAGGATCGGCTTACCCTTGGATTCACTTCGATAATATTGTAGTCAAAGCTGTCGGTTGCCAGTGCAAACTGAACGTTGCACCCTCCTTCAATTTTGAGGGCCCGGATGATTTTCAAGGAGGACTCGCGCAGCATCTGGTACTCGCGATCGGAAAGCGTCTGGCTCGGAGCTGTCACAATCGAGTCTCCGGTGTGCACGCCGACGGGATCAATATTTTCCATGTTACACACAATAATGGCCTGGTCGTCTTTATCGCGCATTACTTCGTATTCTACTTCTTTCCAGCCGGCGATGCTTTTTTCAATCAGGCACTGGGTAACCGGGCTGTATTTCAGGCCGGATGTAACGATTTCAATCAGCTCTGCCTCGTTATCAACCAGTCCGCCTCCTGTGCCGCCAAGCGTGTAGGCTGGACGTACGATAATTGGAAATCCGATTTCTTCTACAAAAGCCTGGGCCTCTTCGAGTTTATTTACGATGCGGCTTTCCGGCACCGGCTCATTTAATTCATACATCAGATTCCGGAATTCGTCCCGGTCTTCAGCTTTTTCAATGGAATCAAGCTTTGTCCCGAGCAGTTCTACATTGTAGCGCTCCAGAATGCCTTCGCGGTGAAGCTCCATTGCCATGTTTAATCCAGTTTGTCCTCCAAGTGTCGGCAGGAGGGCATCCGGCTGTTCTTTGCGGATAATCCGGCTCACAAACTCGAGCGTAATCGGTTCGATGTACACCCGGTCTGCCATATTCGTGTCTGTCATAATCGTTGCCGGATTGGAGTTTATTAGAATAACTTCGTATCCTTCCTCCTGCAGTGCCTGGCAGGCCTGTGTCCCTGCATAATCAAATTCAGCTGCCTGTCCAATGACAATCGGTCCTGATCCAATCACTAAAATTCTATGAATATCTGTTCTTTTCGGCATTATAGTCTCCCCTTCTCTTAAACGGCTGTAGATGCTTTTTTATGTTTGTCTATCATGCTCATAAATTGATCGAACAGTTCATTGGAATCATTCGGTCCCGGACATGCTTCCGGGTGGTACTGCACGCTGAATGCCGGATAATATTCATGGGCGACGCCTTCTACCGTATTGTCATTGACGTTAACGTGCGTCAGCATTAAATCCGTTCCCATTAGTGAATCCCGGTCAATCGTATACCCGTGGTTTTGAGAAGTGATATCAACTTTGCCGGTACGAATGTTTTTTACCGGATGGTTCGCGCCGCGGTGGCCGAATTTCAATTTGGAGGAGGTCGCGCCCCCCGCCAGGCTCAGCAGCTGATGGCCTAAACAAATGCCGAAGACCGGCACCCTGCCGAGAAGGTTCTTCACAGTCTGTACCGCTTCCGGAACATCTTCCGGATCTCCCGGGCCATTGCTCAGCATAACGCCGTCAGGATCCAGTTTTAGAATTTCTTCAGCCGTCGCATTGTAAGGCAGTACAAACACATCGCAGTTTCGTTTAATCAGATTTCTCGCAATGCCGTGTTTGGCACCGTAATCCATTAATACAACCCGGCGCCCTGCTCCCGGTGCGTGGTAGGCGTTTTTTGTAGAAACCTTTGCCACTTTATCTTTTGATGGTACGAACGACTGCAGGGAGTCAATAATCGACTGTTCATCCGCTGTTTCGGCAGCCAGCCTGCCGTGCATCGTGCCGCGGTCCCGGATAAGGCGGGTGAGCATTCTTGTGTCAATTCCTGTGAGACCTGGAATATCATGTTCTTTCAACCAGTCATCCAACGTCCCGATATTGCGGAAGTTGCTTGGATGGATGGCTGATTCTTTTACAATAAGGCCGCCCGCTGACGGAAGCAGCGTTTCAAAATCGTCGCGGTTTGTTCCGTAGTTTCCGATAAGCGGATAGGTTAAAGTAATAATCTGATCGCAGTAGGAAGGATCGGAGAGGATTTCCTGATACCCTGTCATACTCGTATTAAACACAACTTCTCCGGTCGTTTCTTTTGTGCTTCCTATTGCATGGCCGGTAAATACCGTGCCGTCTTCTAAGATTAGTTTTCTTTTCATCCTACTGGAACACTCCTTCTTTTTGATATACTACGGTTCCATCTACCATGGTCCATATCGGCCAGCCGCTCGCCTTCCACTCTTTGAACGGTGTATTCTTTCCTTTGGAGACAAATGTTTCCGGGCGGATCTTGTCTTCTTTTTCCAGGTCAATCAAAGTAAGATCTGCGGCTGCCCCCTGTGCAAGTATGCCGGACTCCAGCCCGAACACTCCGGCCGGGTCTTTCGTTAAGCCGTCCACCAGCTGCTTAAAAGTCAGCGTTCCTTTTTTCACCAGGTACGTATACAACAGGGGAAAGGCGGTTTCCGCTCCCGTAATTCCAAATGGTGCTTTTTCCAAGGGCTGGTTTTTGTCCTCTTCTGTATGTGGGGCATGATCGGTTGCAATACAATCAATGGTGCCATCAAGCAGTCCTTCGATCAGTGCGTCACGGTCCTCTTTGCCGCGCAGCGGTGGATTCATCTTGTACTGGGCATCCACAGAAGGAATGTCATCCTCGCACAAAATCAGGTGATGCGGCGTTACTTCGGCCGTTACGTGAATGCCGGCGCGCTTGGCGTCACGAATCACCCGGACGGATTCTTTAGTGCTTACATGACAGACATGATAATGGGCTCCTGCAGCTTCTGCCAGCAGCACGTCTCTTGCAATATGTACGGATTCGCATACCGATGGAATGCCCCGCAGGCTGTGTTTTTCTGAAAATATTCCTTCATGTACGCTGCCTTTGTTGATTAATGTATTTTCTTCACAGTGGGCCACAACCGGCATGTTTAAAGCCGCTGCCTGTTTCATTGCGTCAAGCATAACCGAGGCGTCCTGTACGCCGACTCCGTCATCCGTGAAGGCAAACGCTCCGCGGCTTTTAAGATCTTTCATATCAACGATATCTTTCCCGAGCTCCCGTATCGTGATCGAAGCATATGGCAGCACACGCACTACCGCTGTTTCAGCGATTTTTTGCTGGAGGGCATCCATATGTTCAGCGGAGTCCGGTACCGGCCTGGTGTTGGGCATGGGGCATACCGTGGTGAATCCGCCTTTTGCGGCCGCTTTTGTTCCTGTTTCAATCGTTTCCTTCTTTTCCCCACCTGGTTCTCTCAAGTGAACGTGGACATCTACGAGGCCGGCGGAAAGAAAGGCTCCTTTTGCATCAACCACCGCTTCTTCTGCCTCCGGCCTGCTGCCAATTGCGGCAATCTTTTTATCTTTAATTAGTACATCTTTTGTATGAAGCTCTCCTGTTTCATCCATTACCTTAGCGTTTGTTATCCATCCATTCATATTGATCTCTCCTTCTGCGTAGTAAGGGCTTTTTCCAGCACAGCCATTCTGGAGTACACGCCGTTAGTCATTTGTTTAAAAATACGAGAGCGTCTGCACTCCACCAGTTCGTCTGCAATTTCCACATTTCGGTTAATCGGAGCGGGATGCATAATGATACTGTTTGGCTTCATTCTCGCTTCCCGCTCCGGTGTCAGGCCGTATAAATGGTGATACTCCGATGCGCCTGCCACCATTTTCACAGTGTGCCTTTCATGCTGAATACGAAGCATCATCATTACATCTGCCTGTTCCACTGCATCTTCTATCGGAAGAAAACGGCGGATCATTTCTTTATCCATCCATTCTTCCGGCCCGCTTACGTATACATTCGCACCAAGACGCTCCAACACCTCTATATTGGAACGGGCGACCCGGCTGTGGCGGATGTCCCCTGCGATCACAACATTCAGGCCGGTAAACGATCCAAATTCCTGTTTAATCGTGAGCAGGTCAAGCATTGACTGGGTCGGGTGATGACCGCAGCCATCGCCGCCATTGATAATCGGAATTCCAATCTGTTCTCTCAGTTCGTCGAAATAGCGTTCTTTGCTGTGGCGGATCACTGCTACATCCGCTCCGATGCTTTCCAGCGTTCGTACCGTATCGTAGAGCGTTTCTCCTTTTTTAACACTTGATGTATCTGCATCAAACTGCAGGACATCGAGCCCGAGTCTTTTTTCTGCTGCTTCAAAACTGATTTTTGTTCTTGTGCTCGGCTCGAAAAAAAGATTGACTGCAAACACTTTTCCTTCAGGCTCCCATCTTTCCCCTTCGGCAAAAGCCTGTGCTCGTTGGAGAAGAGCTTCAATTTCCTCTATGCTGCACTCATCAAGGGTTAAAAAATGTCCCTGTTTCCCGGATTTTGCTGTGCTTTTTTGTTCTTCCGCCATACTCTTCATCACCAGTCCTCCTATTCATATCGAAACGCAGAATCCAGTTGGTCAGGCCGCGTCGTCTTCATTGGCTGCTTTATCAAGAGACTTAAACATTGCCCTGTTTCCAAACCCATGCTCTTTTCCAGGAAGTACTGCATTCAGCAGAATACCGATAAAGGTCGCAAACGCCATGCCGGCGATTTCCAGCTGGTCGCCTACTTCAATGAATGCTCCGCCGATTCCGGTTACTAAAATAACGGAAGCGATAATTAAATTACGCTTGATGCCAAAATTAATTTGATTGTCAATCAGCATCCGCAGGCCCGAGGAGGCGATAATTCCAAATAATAGGATAGAGACGCCTCCCATAACAGCCCCGGGAATTGTAGCGATCAGTGCTTCTACTTTCCCTACAAATCCAAAGGCTATCGCCATAAGCGCTGCTCCTCCGATGACATATACGCTGAATACTCTTGTAATCGCGAGTACGCCTATATTTTCTCCGTACGTCGTGTTGGGCGGGCCCCCGAGGAGCGAAGCAACGATCGTCGCAGCACCGTCCCCCATAATCGAACGGTGCAGGCCGGGTTTTTTGATAAAATTGCGGCCTACTACTTTACTAAGCACCATCTGGTCTCCTATATGCTCTGCCAGCGTAACGACGGCGATCGGCGCCATAATCAGCACGATCGTCCACGACCACTGCGGGGTAAATGTTGCAAATGGGATGACGAAGTCGGGCACATGCAGCCAGGGGGCATCAAGAACGCTTTGAAAGGACACAAGCCCTGCTGCAACTGCTACCAGGTATCCACCCGTAATTCCGAGCAAAATCGGAATCAAATTCAGAAACCCTTTGAAGAATACGGAAGCAATGATTGTAATAAACAACGTAGCGAGCGCTACCGAAAAATGCAGAGCCGGATTAATATATGAACCAGATGCTTCGTCATAGTTCATCGCCATATCAATTGCAGTGCCGGCCAGCCCAAGTCCGATAACGATAATGACCGGACCGACAACAATCGGCGGCAGTACATTCATGAGCCAGTTTACTCCGGTACGCTGAATGATGAGGGCGGTAATGCCGTATATGATGCCGGCGGTAAAGGTTCCAATCATCACGCCCTCCGGCCCTCCGATCGCCATCGCTGCAATGACCGGCATAATAAAGGCGAAAGAGGAGCCAAGGTAGGCCGGCACCTGGCCTTTTGTAATAACAAGATAGGCAAGCGTGCCGAGTCCGCTTGATACTAAAGCAACCGATGGACTGAGTCCGGTGAGAATCGGCACAAGCACGGTCGCGCCGAACATCGCAAACAAATGCTGCATGCTGAGTATCAGCCACTGATTCCATTTTGGTTTTTCCTGTACATCTAATTTCACATCGTTATTCATGGTGGTTACCCCCGCTTTGATTTAATTTATACAAAAAACCTCTTTATCGTCAGACAAAGAGGTGCGCAGGAGCAAGCAGGCTTCCTTATCGGGCCTGCTTCGTTCCAATCGCCTCTTACCTGTCTCACTGGACTGATTTAAAGAGTACTTTATGAAGTTTGATGGCGAATGCTTACTTCGTCTGCCTGGTCACTTTCTTTAAGCTTTACAGCAATAATTTCATCTTTGGAAGTAGGCACATTTTTTCCGATATAATCAGGACGGAGCGGAAGCTCACGATGTCCCCGGTCAATCAGGACAGCAAGTTGGATAAGAGAAGGACGCCCAATGTCCATAACGGCATCCATCGCTGCTCTAACGGTTCTTCCGGTATACAAAACGTCATCAACCAGGATGACCCGCTTATCTTTAACAGTGTGCGGAATAGAGGTCCCTTTAAGTTCTGGTTCCTCATTTTGGCTCCGGTGGCTGAGATCGTCTCTGTACAGCGTTATATCCACTTCTCCCACCGCTACCGGCCGGCCTTCGATTTTTTCGATCTGCTCAGCAATGCGGTTTGCAATATGAGCGCCTCGCGTCTTGATGCCGACAAGAATGCATTCATCCATTCCTTTATTTTTTTCAATCATTTCATGTGAAATCCGTGTTAACGCTCTTCTTACGGCTTGTTCATCCAATAGCACCCGCTCTGTCGTTTCCACTGCCTGCACCTCCTGTTATCTTCCACTTTACAGCGTACAAAAAATCCCCTCGTCCGGTGGGATGAGAGGATGGATTTACTGCGTCATAACAAAACAGACTTCTCACAGGAAAGCTGTTATGCAGGGCAAAGTCCTTCTCAGCCTCACGGGACTGTCGTTAAAGGAATAACTATTCGATTGTTGATCTGTTGCTATTATGACAAACAGCGGCTGTCCGGGTCAAGTTATTTTTCGAAGACTTTCCAGCAGAGACTCCATTTCTTCTGGAAGTGGTGCTTTAAATGTCATCCGCTCCTGGGTCATAGGATGGATAAAGGAGAGCGTATGGGCATGAAGAGCCTGTCCATCAATCGGCAGCGTGTTTTTCTTACCGTACTTCGGATCTCCCGCAATCACGTGGTTAATATATTTCATATGGACACGGATTTGATGGGTTCTTCCTGTTTCCAGTTCACAATGAATATACGTATAATGAGCAAAGCGCTCAAGCACGTCAAAATGCGTAACCGCATCTTTCGCATTGCGCTGGGTTACTTTCATTTTCTGGCGGTCTCTTTCGTCGCGCCCGATCGGTGCGTCAATGGTTCCCTTATCATGTTCCACCACGCCGTGTACAATCGCTGCATACTCGCGCTTCATTGATTTATCCTGAAGCTGGCGGCTCAGCTGCTCATGTGCTTTATCGTGCTTGGCCGCTACCAACAGGCCGGTTGTGTCTTTATCAATACGGTGGACAATGCCCGGACGCTTCTCTCCGTTGATGCCGGATAGATCATTACAATGATACATAAGAGCATTGACCAGCGTTCCACTGTAATGTCCCGGTGCAGGGTGAACGACAATCCCCCGTTCTTTGTTAATAACGATAACATCCGCATCTTCATAAACAACCTGAAGCGGAATATTCTCCGGCAGAATATCCGGTTCAACGGCTTCCGGCACGCTGACCTCGACTTCGTCTTCTGCGTTTAGTTTGTAATTGCTTTTCACCGTTTTGTTATTAACGAGCACCTGGCCTTCTTTAATCCACTGCTGTACCATAGACCGGGACCAGTCCTCCCCTTGCTTGGTTACAAACTGATCGATTCTTGATCCTTCTTCATCTGTTGTTGTGATCCACTGCATTACTTCCATGTTTGCTTTTCCTCTTTTCTTTCCATTCGTCACTCATCATTTTTATAATTAATAAACCTACGCCTACGACTAAAGCAGAATCCGCTACGTTAAAGATAGGATAGCTGTATCCCCAGAAATACGTGTCCACAAAGTCCACGACTGCACCAAACAGCACCCGGTCAATAAAATTACCGAGCGCCCCGCCCAGTATGAAGACCAGCGGCAGGCCAATCATAAGACTTGTTTTCCCGTATTTATGCAGATGATAAATAATCGCTGCGACTACGACCACGGTAATAATATAAAAGAACCACATCTGCCCTTGAAGAATACCAAAGGCGGCCCCTTCATTCCGGTGGGAAGTAAGGTATAAAAAATCCGGGATCAGCTCAATGCTTTCTCCTATATCCATATAAATAACGACTGCATATTTTGTCAGCTGGTCCAAAGCAATGATAAACAGGGCCAGCAAATAATAAAATATCATCATCTATTTTCCTCCGGCTCATCTTAAGTTGTACGTACTTATGCATTTTAGCATACCGGCGCCCGTTAGAAAAGAAGCATCGGCAGGCCGTATCTTAAAAGGGCTTCCCTCCCTAAGGAGAAAAGCCCTTTTTATTATACTTCTGAATAATGTTCTTTAACGATACTGCTGCACTTGCTGCAAAGCGTAGGGTGATCTTTATCTTCTCCTACTGTTTCTGAAACCGTCCAGCAGCGGCCGCATGTTTCTCCATCTGCTGCCTGAACCGTAATGGCAATGGATGGATACACGTCTGCTTCCGGCGGCGCTTCTTCTTTGCTGCCTTCAATATCAACTTTGGATACGATGAATAGTTTTTCCAGGTCTTCGGTATCTTCCAGAAGCGTTTTCAGCTCCGGTACGGGATATAGTTGAATGGCTGCTGTTAATGATTTGCCAATCAGCTTTTCGCCTCGTGCCTGCTCCAGCGTTTTTAACACGTCATCACGGACATCCATGATCGTACTCCATTTTTTCTTTAAATCCTGATAGCTGTCTGTATTAACAGCTTCTGGCATATCCGTTAAATGCACGCTTTCTGCTGAAGTGTCCGGAATATAGGTCCATGCTTCTTCCGCCGTATGCGGGATAATTGGAGCTGCAAGCCGGGTAAGGGCGAGAAGTGTGTCATAAATAACCGTTTGAATCGCCCGGCGCTTTTTGCTGTCTGCCGCTTCAATATATAAAGTGTCTTTGGCACTGTCCATATAAAAAGAGCTCAGCTCTACCGTGCAGTAGTTATGAATGGCATGATAGACGGCTGCAAATTGATATTCTTCATAGCCTTTCGTCACTTTCTTAATCAGGTCCTGAAGCTTCACGTGCATGAACAGATCCAGTTCAGGAAGCTCCTCTACCGCGACCCTGTCCACTGCAGGGTTAAAGTCGTTTAAGTTACCGAGCATAAAGCGGAAAGTGTTTCTGATTTTACGGTACACTTCGGCTACCTGCTTTAGAATATCATCGGAAATACGAACGTCCGCCTGATAGTCTACGCTTGATACCCATAGACGAAGAATGTCTGCTCCCAGCTGTTTCATTACATCATTAGGAATAACGGTGTTTCCAATGGATTTGCTCATTTTGTGGCCCTTGCCGTCCAGCGCAAACCCGTGGCTGATTACTGCCTTATACGGGGATTTCCCAGTTACGGCAACGCTGGTGGAAAGCGACGAGTTAAACCACCCTCTGTACTGGTCGGAACCTTCGATGTAAACATCAGCAGGGCGCTGAAGCTCTTCTCGTTCCTCCAGCACTGCCTGGTGGGAAGAACCGCTGTCAAACCATACGTCCATAATATCTGTTTCTCTAGTGAACACTCCGTTAGGGCTCTGGTCAGACTCATACCCTTCCGGAAGAAGGTCTTTTGTATCCCATTCAAACCAGATGTTGGAACCGTGCTGTCTAAATAAATCCGATACGTGCGAGATCGTTTCATCTGTTACAATTTCCACGCCGTCTTCTCCGTAAAATACAGGAATCGGCACGCCCCATGCCCGCTGCCTGGAAATACACCAGTCTCCGCGGTCACGAACCATATTAAATAATCTTGTTTCTCCCCATTCCGGAAGCCACGTTACACTTTTTACTTCTTCGAGCAGCTGCTCTCTGAAATCCTTGATAGACGCAAACCACTGGGAAGTCGCCCGGAAAATAACCGGTTTTTTCGTGCGCCAGTCATGAGGATAGGAGTGCTTTACAAAATTCAGTTTTTCCAGGGCATTTAATTCATCAAGCTTCTGGGTAATCTGTTTGTTTGCCTCATCATAAAACAGGCCTTCAAAACCAGGTGCTTCTTCCGTGAAATACCCTTTATCGTCAACAGGACAGAGCACTTCCAGGCCATACTGCTGGCCTACAATATAGTCATCTTCCCCGTGGCCGGGTGCTGTGTGAACACAGCCTGTACCGGCATCCAAGGTAACGTGATCCCCTAAAATAACGAGAGAATCCCTGCCATAGATAGGGTGGCTCGTCATCACGTGCTCCAGTTCTTCCCCTTTAAAGGTGCGAAGTGTTTCCGCTTCATCCCATTCCAGCTCGGTCTTTAGCTGCTCCAACAGACCTTCCGCTACAATATATTTTGTACCGTTTTGTTTTACCGTTGCATACGTCAGCTCTGGATGAAGAGCGATCGCCAGGTTAGCCGGGATCGTCCATGGAGTTGTTGTCCAGATAAGAAATTTCTCATCCCCATCCAAAACATTTTTACCGTCTTTTACGTCAAATGTCACGTAGATAGAAGGTGATTTTTTATCATGATACTCAATTTCCGCTTCTGCCAGAGCTGATTCGGAAGAAGGCGACCAGTAGACCGGCTTTTTGCCTTTATAGATATAGCCGCGCTTGGCCATTTCTCCAAATACTTTAATCTGCTGGGCTTCATAATCATTTGTAAGAGTGATATACGGATTATCCCAGTCTCCGCGGACACCGAGTCTTTTAAACTGTTCACGCTGACGGTCCACCTGCTTTAATGCATACTCTTCGCAGGCCTGGCGGAATTCAGCCACTGACATTTTTTTTCGGTTCACTTTTTTATTTTTTGTCAGCGCTGTCTCAATAGGAAGGCCGTGGGTATCCCAGCCTGGCACGTAAGGTGCATGAAACCCGGACATCGATTTATAACGGACGATAAAATCTTTTAATACTTTATTTAAAGCGTGCCCCATATGGATATCCCCATTAGCGTATGGAGGGCCGTCATGCAGAACAAACAGCGGACGTCCGGCTGTGCGTTCCTGCACTTTTTGGTACATGTTTTCGCTTTCCCATTCTTTTTGTCTTTCCGGTTCCCGGTTCGGCAGGTTGCCGCGCATCGGAAAATCCGTTTTCGGCATGAGCAGTGTTTCTTTGTAACTCATTTCATTTTTCCCCCATTCATTTAATTGTGCAGTTTTTTTCAGTCGTTTTGTTTTACAAATACTTCCTTTACGCATACAAAAAAGCCCTCTCGATCCGATAGGGACGAGAAGGCTCGCGGTACCACCCTAATAGCTGCACACACAGCCACTTTGGGTTTGTATAACGGTAAACAACCGCCGGTACCTACTATATTTCAGTATCGGAACTACAGGGTGATGTCTTTATCTGCCGTTGTACTGTGCTCCCACCATGTCACAGCTCGCTGTTCAGACGGCGTACAATAAAGTATGTCCCTGTCTTCGTTTTTTTATATGTTGTGTAAAAAGTATAATTCAGAAAATACGGTTAGTCAATATTTCACTCCGTCCCGGCTGCAGGCGATTCATTTGTGATGTCTTCCCATTCTTCGCTATGTAAGAGATTCATCTGGGCTTCGACCAGCATTTTAAACCTCATCCGATAGACGCTGGCCTGCTTTTTTAACTCCTGCATTTCCAGTTCCATCTTTTTCGTACGGTTTAGGGCGTCATTAATCAGGCGGTCGGCGTTTTTTTCCGCTTCCTGAATAATCAGGTCGGATTCTTTATTGGAACTTTTTCTTACTTCTTCCGCTGTTTCCTGAGACACCATAATCGATTTATTCAGCGTATCTTCAATAGCGGAAAAATGCTCCACCCGCTCTTCAAGATCTTTAGCTTTTGTCTGCCATTCATCTTTTTCGCGGATCGCCGCTTCAAAATCTTTAATAACCTGGTCTAAAAATTCATTAACTTCATCTTCATCGTAACCACGAAAACCTTTGGTAAATTCTTTATTATGGATATCTAAAGGAGTAATAGGCACTGGCTTCACCTCTGCTGTTGTTTATTGGTCTTTCTTTTTTCCGTACCGCAAGCGGTAGCGTCCTTTTTTCGTTAATCCTTCGTCACTTAAAATTTTACGACGTCCCATTCCCCTGACCGAAATATAATCGCCGGGAGCGACCTGATAGGCCGGCTGGGTGATTGTTTTCCAGTTCACTTTCACTTTTTCCTTTTCAATGTAAGGAAGAGCTTTGCTTCTTGAAACGCTGTACATCTCTGCAATAAGAACGTCAAGCCGGAAAGAAGTAATAGTAGAACTTACTTCTTCCCAGCTTTCCTCTGCCTCCAACGCATCATGCATTGGTTTCTTTTCAAGCTGCACCGGCGCATTGCCGGCTTTAGTAAGATTCATTTCCATATATATGCCGACCTCTTCACTGACAATACAATGAAAAAAGCCTTCCCCGGCAATAATATCTCCATACTTTTCTCTTTTAATGCCCAGACCCGTCAGCGTTCCCAGGATATCAGGGTGACGGAGGGTCACAAATTTGGCAGGATAAGAAAGTTCATACAAAGCCAGATTAAATGAGTCTTCTGTAATCTCTTCATAGAAAGGATAAATACAGGCTCTTTTTCGTTCAGCGCCTTTCGCTCCTCCATGAAACTGATAACGTACCGTTTCATCTTTTCCAATAATCATCGAAAGCAGATCCTGTTCCCTGGGATCGAGAAAATCAGTGAGTTTGGTTTCATAATACGTTTCAACTGCCTGCTTCCAATCCCGTACTTGTTCGATGAATGGGTGTTCTTCTTTTCGAAAGTGTTCAGTATAGTCCATAGCTGCTCCTTTTACATAAATAGCGCAGCAACGCCGCGGCTTGCCATGTTTAGTACAAGCAATGCAACAAGTGGAGAAATATCAAACATGCCAAGCGGTGGAATCACGCGGCGGAACGGCTCCAGAAATGGCTCTACAATGGATCCGATCATCTGTCCGATTGATGTTTCCCGGGCATTCGGGAACCAGGACATAAGAATATAAGCGAGTACGATAAATGAATAAATCTGCATTCCTGCAGCTAAAATTGCTCCAATTTGCGCCATTTTTTCTCTCCTTTAAGGTTGTTTCTGATCGTGTTCATACAGTGCTTCTGAAATAGCACCGGAAACATCTATATTGTCCGGCGTACATAAAAATATATTTTCACCGACTTTTTGAATATCTCCGCCTATAGCATAAACAGTGCCGCTGAGAAAATCAACAATTCGCTTCGCCTGATCGTGCTGAAGGCGCTGCACATTGATAATAACCGATTTTCTATTTTTTAAATGATCCGCAATGTCCTGGGCTTCTTCATAGGTTCTTGGCTCAATGAGTATCATTTTCGCAGACTGCTGAAGACTCTGAAGACTGACGACATTTGACTTTTCTTTAGCAGGCGGTACTGCTTCCGGAACCGGGTCCTCTTCATATTTAATCATCGGATCCCTGTCTTCGACCGTGCCATCTTCCAATTCAAAAAAACGCTTAAAGTTTTTTTTGAAACCCATCGTTTTTCCTCCTGCCATTCATAGTATCATGCCTATCAGGCGTTCGTTTCGTTACCTACCAGACTTGTTCCAAGTCTAATATACGTCGCGCCTTCTTCGATTGCAACAGCATAATCATTGGACATTCCCATCGACAACTCATTACAAGGGGCATTCGGCTGGCCGAGTTCCTGCACACGGTCTCTGAGCATCCTCAGCTCACGGAACCAGGCTCTCGTTTTTTCCGGGTCTTCTTCGAACGGTGCCATTGTCATCAGTCCTACTACTTCAATAGAGGAGAAGGCTTTCAGTTCCTGAATAAACGGAATCACTTCTGCAGCGTCCAGTCCCGCCTTTGACGTCTCACCAGATACATTTACCTGCACAAAGCATTTTACTTTATTTCCGTCTTCCAGCCTTTTTTCCAGCTCCTCTGCTAAAGATATACGATCCAAAGAGTGAATATATTCATATTTGCCAATAATTTTTTTGGCTTTTTTGGATTGAAGCTGCCCGATAAAATGGAATGAGGCTTTATCTTGAAGTTTTTCCCATTTATCCAGTGCTCCTTCTACTCTATTCTCGCCAAGATGGGAAATTCCTGCTTTTATTGCATTTTCAGCCGTTTCCAGCGATACATATTTTGTCACAGCAATAATATGGACCTCATCTTCATTCCTCCCGGCCTTACTGCATGCTTGTTTAATCGTTTGTTTGATGGCTGCTAGATTTTTCTCTACATCTCCCAACGTGCGGGCTCCTTTCTAGTCTTCACTCTTTCCAATAAAGCTCATCATCCGGCCGCTTTTTCCCTGGTCCCGGCGATGTGAAAAAAATAATTGTTCATGCTCGTAGGAACAGTAGGAAGTAACCTCTATCTGTGCTGCAGGTAGACCGGCCTGCTCCAACAGCTGACGGTTCACCGCTTTCATGTCCAGCTGATATCCGCCTCCGCTGTTCTTTGTCCACGGCTCTGGTGCAGAAGGGTCCAGCACCTGTTTCATTGCGTTTATAACGGTGCTGTCCACTTCATAATGCTGCGCTGAAATACATGGACCGATCACTGCATATATTTCTTTTGGGTCCACGTTCTCTGTTTTTTTCCATGTGTCGACCATGCGGGACCCAATATCTAAAGCCGTTCCTTTCCATCCAGCATGGGCCAGACCGACTAATCCTTTATCCGGCGCATGAAAATAGAGCGGAACGCAGTCGGCATAAAAGCTGACAAGCGTTACATCGGCAGACTTTGTATACATTCCGTCCGCTTCACCTACCCGGCTCTCTCTCGTCCAGGCACCTTTTCCGGCATCCTGCTTTGCAGCATAGATTATATCTGCTTTATGGACCTGCTCTGCAGCCGTCCACGTGGAAAGCGGGCGGCCTGCAGCTGCTGCAAGCTTCTCCCGGTTTTTGATTACATTATCCGTATCATCGCCTACATGGAACGCCATATTATTGCTGCAAAAAGGAGCCGGGCTGTGCCCGCCGGATCTAACTGTAAACCCTGCTGTTACACCTTTTTCTGCAGAAAACGAAGGGGATGCAAGCATCAAAAACGGATCCGCTGTCTGCTCAAAAGGTTCCCTGCTGTTTAGCATGTATCATATTCCCTCCCAATGGGCCTTTCTTGAAAAAAGCCGGACGCGTTGAACACGTCCGGCTTTAGAATTTATTTTTTCTTACGGCGGTTTCTAAGGAATGCCGGGATATCAAGCGCATCTGATTCTTCTTCAGCCGGAGAGTGGGATTCTCTTTCTCTTGGCTGCTCTGCATATTCGTCTTCACGTCCGGCGATTGGCGGCGGAGTCTGACGGCTTCTTGCAGAAGCCGGCTGGCTGTATTGCTGGCTTCTTCTAGGAGAAGCACTCTGCTGCTGAGCCTGACCTCTTGGGTTCACTCTTGCTCTTTTATCTTCGTTGTCTTCAAAACCGGTAGCAATAACCGTAACGACTATTTCGTCCTGAAGGTTTTCGTTAATAACCGAACCGAAGATCATGTTCACTTCAAGGTCAGAGGCTTCAGAGACAATCTCTGCTGCTTCATGAACTTCAAACAGGCTTAAGTTCGCGCCGCCCGTAATGTTCATCAGGACGCCCTGCGCCCCATTTACAGAGGTTTCCAGCAGTGGGCTGGAAATGGCTTTTTTAGCCGCCTCTGCTGCTCTGTTTTCGCCGGTGGCAATACCAATACCCATAAGAGCAGAACCTTTTTCACTCATGATGGTTTTTACATCGGCGAAGTCGAGGTTGATAAGTCCCGGTACTGCGATCAAGTCGGAGATACCCTGAACACCCTGGCGGAGAACGTTATCTGCTTCCTGGAATGCTTCAAGCATTGGAGTGCTTTTGTCTACAATTTCAAGCAGACGATCGTTTGGAATCACAATCAATGTATCGACTTTTTCTTTTAAAGAAATAATACCATTTGCCGCCTGGCTTGAACGCTTTCTGCCTTCAAACGTAAACGGTCTTGTTACTACACCTACTGTAAGAGCGCCAATTTCTTTGGCGATTTCTGCGATAACCGGAGCAGCACCAGTTCCGGTTCCGCCTCCCATACCTGCAGTAATAAATACCATATCGGCGCCCATAAGCGCTTCTTCGATCTGCTCTTTGCTTTCTTCAGCAGCTTTTTTACCGATTTCAGGATTAGCCCCTGCGCCAAGCCCGCGGGTAAGCTTTCCGCCGAGCTGAAGCTTTGTTTCTGCCTGGGATAGCTGAAGGGCCTGGGCGTCTGTGTTAACAGAAATAAATTCTACCCCCTGAAGGCCGTTTTCAATCATGCGGTTAACCGCATTGGAACCGCCGCCCCCTACTCCGATGACTTTAATCTGTGCGAGCTGGTCCATATCCATTTCAAATTCTAACATCAATGATCCTCCTAGTTTATCAATTCTGACCTTTTATTTTATTCAAAAAACACTTTGAAAAAGTTCTTCATTTTGCTTTTTACGGTAGGCTGATCAGACTGATTAGATTGATTTTCTTTTTCGCGCTGTTCCCTGGTTTCTTTACGGTCTTTCTTGGGCTTTGTTTCTGCCGGTGGAAGAGGGGCAGCCTGAAAAGACTGTTCTTCCGAAGCAGACGTAACCGCCATTTCCTTATCTTGAATTTTAACATGTTCATGGGCAAATTCAATAAGTCCGATCGCAGTTGTATAAATAGGCTCCCTGACGCCGATGTAATCCGGCACGGTCATGCGCACGTTTTGACGCAGCACATCTTCTGCCAGATCAAGCGTTCCAGGTATCATAACAGAACCGCCTGTAAAGATATAGCCGCCGGGCAGATCAGAATAACCCATCCGGTAAATTTCTTCATGCACCAGCTCAAAAATCTCTTCGAGTCTTGGTTCGATAATCTGGGCAATCTCATACTGGGAATAATCTTCTGAATGATCATTTCCCATTGTATTCATGCTGAAGGTTACATCTTCGGAAGCATCATCAATAAATGCATAGCCGTGATGTCTCTTTATGCGCTCAGCTTCTTCTGAAGTTGTACGCAGTCCAACAGAAATATCGTTTGTAATATGGTCTCCGCCGATAGACAGCACACGAAGTGCCTGCATCATACCATCTTTGAAAACGGAAATCGTTGTAGAACCGCCTCCAATATCGACCATTGCCACACCGAGCGTTTTTTCATCTTTAGAAAGTGCAAAATCACCGGCTGCCAAAGGCTGAAGGCAGAGTGCCTCGATTTCCAGTCCGGCTTTTTCTACACAACGCAGCAGGTTATGTAATGTTGTTTTTGCACCGGTAATCAGCGTGGCTTCCACTTCCAGGCGGACACCCATCATGCCGCGCGGGTCGGTTATCCCTTCCAGTCCGTCTACAATAAATTGTGTCGGGATCGTATCTACAATTTCTCTTTCCGGTGGAATGGAGAGCACCTGGGCCGCATCCATCACCCGGTCAATGTCCTCATCGCGGATTTCACGGTCAGAACTTGATACAGCCACTACTCCGCTGCATGGTTTCATTTCAATATGATTGCCGTTCACTCCGAGAATAACGCGGGTAATAGAAAGGCCTACCATACGTTCGGCTTTTTGAATTGCTTCTCTAATAGAATGAACTGTTTCATCTATATCGACGATAGCTCCTCTTTTCATTCCTCTTGAAGGTGCGGTTCCTACGCCAATCACCTGTAAAGATTTGCCTGACATCTCCCCAATAATCACTTTAACGGCAGATGTACCAATATCTAAACTTACATAAATATCTTCATTATTCACTAGTCGGCACCTCCTATGCTAACACCCAAGTCTCTGTTTTAGATTCCGAGTTGTTTACTCTATTTATATTACATGAGCAACACGCTGTTGTGGTATCTTAACAGAAAATTATTTACTTTTTTTAATGAGATCACTTTTTAATATAAAATGAAAAGGTAATTTACACTATAACGTCTAGTTTACATGAATTATGCTCCGCAGAAAAGAGCACGTTGAATTAAATTCACTGTTATTCCTCATTAACGGGCGCTGTTTCTTCATTTTCAGGCTCCGTTTCCGAAATATCCCCGGCCTCTTCAGTTGATTCTTCGGTTTCTTCCACCGAATCTTCATCAGCTTCAGACTCTTCTGCCGGAGCATCCTCTGTCCCATCTTCTTCAGAGGACTCCGCCGCTTCTCCTGCTTCCTCTGCCGCCGCTTCCTCCGGCGCTCCTTCATTTCCGCCTTCTTCCTCCGGAAGCTCATCTGATTCTTCTTCTTCCACAGCTTCTTCATCGCTTTCAAAATACGGCGTCATTTTCATATGCAGAATTCCCGGTATGCTCCGGTCAACTTCTGCAGACACCGAAGGATAGGAGGCCATATGTTCAGCAAATCCAGGAATGGTACTTTCTACTTCAAGGCCATCATTCATGTAAAGTCTCAGTTCGTTGGGATCTTCTTCTGTCGGTGAAAAAATCACTTCGGAAATACTGTTTCTAATACCATCTCCTGCATTGCTCAGCTCTGCTGAGAAATTTTCCAGTTTTTTTTCATTGGAAAACCCCTGCAGGAGCGGGGCATCGCTTGGGATCTGCTCGGAAGGTTTATCACGCAGCACGGCACCAGTCGTTAACACGGGAATATATATCCCTTCTGAAGCGATATAGCCGACTCGTTCCTGTTCGGTAATATCGATAACTACTCTTCCGGGAAGAGAACGGCTGATTGACGCTTCCTGAACCTCTTCAAGCTCTTCTATCTGCGCTTCGGCTTCTCCGCGGTCAATAGCCCAGATATTTTCCCCCTGCACGATGCTGCTCGTTTCAACGATGGCATTTTCCTCTGCAATCTGATTTCCTTCCACTTCTATTGCACGTACATTGCTTAGTGGAGACTGGAAATAGATCACCAGACCAATTAAGATCAAAAAGATGGTAAGGTATATTATAAAACGCCTATTCGAACGCTTTCTTCGCTGTTCCTGTAGGGTGGGAATCCGTTCTTCAATCGGCACTACTTTCTTATCAGACACCTTTTTCATCCTCCAATCCTGCCCCGGATACTATGTAAAGAAATCGTGAAAAAACGCATTACTCGCGCCTTTTCACAATTTCTACTTCCGTATTCATTACGACCTGGTACTTTTCCCAAACTGTATGCTTCACATGTTCCACAATGGCCAGCACATCTTCTGCTTTTGCCTCTCCGGTATTAACGATAAAATTACCATGAAGCTCGGAAATCTGCGCTCCACCATGAGAATATCCTTTAAGACCGGAAGATTCGACCAGCTGTCCGGCATGGTGCGGGAGAGGATTACGGAAGACACTTCCCGCACAAGGCATATTCCACGGCTGCGTCTCTCTGCGGTAGCTCTTATGCTTTTGCATCTCTGCTACAATATCTTCTTTTTTTCCTGTTTTCAGCTGAAAAACTGCCTGCACGCAGATTCCTTTTTCCTTCTGGAGTCTTGATGTCCGATAAGAAAATCCCATGTCTTCCTTAGCGATCCATTCCAATCTGCCATCAGGATACAGTATTCTCGCTTTCACCAGCACATCCGCTATTTCCGTGCCGTGTGCACCAGCGTTCATAAAGACGGCTCCTCCGATTGTGCCTGGAATGCCGCCTGCAAATTCAAACCCGGAGTATCCTTTTTTGCTTATAATGGTGGCCAGCTTAATTAATGAATAGCCGGCATCGACTGTAAGAACTCCGTTTTCTTCATCCAGCTCCATCCCGCTCAATCGATTGCCAAGTTTGATGACGGCCCCTTCAATTCCTTTATCGTCCACCAAAAGGTTGGACCCTCTTCCAATAGCACGCCAAGGAAGCTGTTGTTCTTTAATTTCTTCCAAAGCTGCTACCAGGCCTTCTACCGAATCCGGTTCTATAAACAAATCAGCCGGTCCGCCGATTTTCCAGGTGGTGTGTTTGGATAATGGTTCGGCTTCAGCAACATATCCTACCTGTTTATCTTTAAGACGCTGCAGTACTGCTGTCATGAAAATGCTCCCTCCTTTATGCATTTGACTTTATTAATGAGACCATTACTTTGTAGAGGCGGCTGGAAGCATCCGGTACACCGAGACTGAGTGATGCCTCTTTCATTTCCTGCCATTTGCTGTCCTCTGCCAGTATGGATTGAATATCCTGCATGAGCACTTCACTCGTTACATCTTTTTCTTTGCGGAGAATGGCCGCTCCATTTATTTCAAGAGCCAGCGCATTTTTTTCCTGATGATTATTCGTGACATATGGACTTGGTATTAAAACAGCAGGAATGCCAAGCGCTGTAATCTCTGCGATCGTCGTAGCTCCTGCTCTCGTTACAATCAGGTCAATGTGGTGAAGAACGTCGGGCATGTTATGGAGAAAAGGCTGGATGGAAACATTTTCCGGACTGCCGGCCTCTTTTACCTTTTCCATCACATTATCGTAATGAACGGAGCCGGTTACATATAAATACTGCCACTCCTGCCCGGCGGTTTCCTTTAATGAACCAAGAAATGCTTCATTGATCGGCTTTGCGCCTCTGCTGCCGCCTACGATCAATACGGTTTTACGGTCCGGCTTGAGTCCCATCGAAGCCAGAGGATTAACCGGAGAATGGTTTGCCACTTCAGACGCCCGTGGATTGCCGACAAATTCCACCTTGTTGGCAGGGAAAAATGAAGCTGCTTCCTGAAAAGCAATTCCAACTTTTTCAGCATATCTGCTTAAAAATTTATTGGTTAATCCCGGAACGCTGTTTTGTTCATGGATGATACACGGAATATTCAGCTTCGCACCCGCATATACTACCGGGCCGGCTACATATCCGCCGGTACCGATTACAATATCTGCCTGAAATTCTTTAATCATTTTTTTCGCTTTGGATGTCCCGTTAACAAACCGCCAGAGCGTTTTTGCATTATCGAAGGAAAGCTTCCGTTTGAATCCGGTTATTTCGATCGTTTGAAATGGAATACCTTCCCGCGGTACGATATCGCTTTCCAGACCCTTTTCTGTACCAATGTACAAAAATTCACTCTCAGGCGCTATTCTTTTTATTTCCTTTACAAGGGCCAGTGCCGGATAAATATGGCCTCCGGTCCCGCCTCCGGTTATTACTATTTTCATTCAAATACTCCTTTTTGCTTTTCCGGTGTCGAAAAACATATTACTGCTTTTTTTGTTTATTTATTTCCTGGATAAAAAGGTCGCCTCTTTGTTCAAACGTTTTAAACTGGTCCCAGCTTGCACACGCCGGAGAAAGAAGAAGAACTTCTCCCGGCTCTGCAATATCTGCGGCCGCGGCGGTTGCTTCCTCGAGGGTATCTACAATTTTCACTATATTTAATCCCGCTTTTTCTGCGGTATCCGCCAGTTTGTATTTTGTTTCACCATAGGCTACTACCGCTTTCAGGCCGGTAAAGGCGGATTCGAGGCTGTCAAACTCATTTCCTCTATCCAACCCTCCTGCAATCAGAACGACCGGGTCTGAAAAAGCTTCAATGGCTTTTTGGGTCGATAGAATATTAGTCGCTTTTGAATCATTGTACACGCGAACGCTATTCACATCTCCTACGTATTGAAGCCTGTGCTTGATACCCTGGAATGTAGTTAATACGTTCTTCACTGCTTCACCGCTGACACCGCTCAGCATTGCAGCCGCGGCGGCGGCAAGCATGTTTTCATGATTGTGTCTGCCCGGCAGAGAAGCCCTGCTCATTTCCATAACGGGCTCGTTGTTAAACATCATCCACCCGTCTTTAATGCAGGCTCCCTCTGTTAGCAGCTTTGCTGTAGAGAAAGGAAAAAGCCGGCCATTCGACTGTTCAGCGAGCGCCGTTACTTCGGCATCATCCGCATTGTATAAAGCGTAGTCTTCCTTTGTAAGGTTGGCAAATACCTTTCCTTTAGACTCTACATAATCTTCTTTCGAGCCATGATAATCCAGGTGAGCGTCAAAAATATTTAATATTATACCAATAGCAGGCTTAAAGGAGGGACTTCCTTTTAATTGAAAACTTGAAACCTCCGTCACCATAAACTCATCC
The DNA here is from genome assembly GCF_059510535.1 of Sinobaca sp. TMA16-18. Classification (NCBI taxonomy): domain Bacteria; kingdom Bacillati; phylum Bacillota; class Bacilli; order Caryophanales; family Sporolactobacillaceae; genus Sinobaca; species Sinobaca sp. TMA16-18. The sequence continues at coordinate 278,448 of NZ_JCAKFM010000001.1, forward strand.
TGTTTTACTTTTTCTGCTACTTCACAGGCTACTGTACCAATGTTTCCGGCCAGATAGGAGGTTTTTCCACCTTCTTCGAGCAGAGCATGAAGGAGACTTGAAGTGGTTGTTTTTCCGTTGGAACCGGTAATGGCTATCATCGTACCCTTACATAAATGGCCCGCTATTTCCATTTCTGTAATAACTGGAATATTCATCTCCGCTGCCTTTTCAAGCAGCGGCAGATCATAGCGGATGCCGGGGTTTTTTACGACCATATCAACTTTTTCTTCCAACAAAGACAATGGATGCCCGCCGCTGTGAAGCGGGATATCTAATTGGGTTAACTCTTTTTCTTCTGCAGTTCCTTCAGAAGAAGCCCCATTGTTCACTGTTACGTGAGCGCCAAGACGATGAAGCAGCCTTGCGGCGGACATCCCGCTTTTAGCAAGGCCCACAATTAATATATGTTTATTGTTATACAGGGATTGCTCCATTATATCAGCACCTCAATTATTATTCCTGCTACTGCGAGAACAAGTCCTGCACTCCAGAATACGGTGACTACTTTCCACTCCGACCAGCCGGAAAGTTCAAAATGGTGGTGGATTGGACTCATTTTAAAAATACGCTTGCCTCTTAATTTAAAAGATGCCACCTGGATAATAACCGATAGTGTCTCAATTACAAAAACACCGCCGATAATAACCAGAATCAGTTCAGCACCGAGCAGAATAGCAATTGCAGCTATCGCTCCACCGAGTGCAAGAGAACCAGTGTCTCCCATAAATACTTTAGCAGGATGGGCGTTAAACACAAGAAATCCTAAACAAGCGCCTACTATAGCAAAAGAGAAGACAGCGATATCAGATGCACCCTGAATCCAGGCCAGAATCGCAAAAGCAAGAAAGGCTATGGCTCCTGTGCCTGCCAACAAGCCATCCAGTCCATCGGTTAAGTTTACGGCGTTTGATGCCCCGACAAGCATAAAAATAACTAAAAAGAAATATAAAAATCCAAGATCCACGCTGAAATCTGTCGCCGGCACAGCCACAGATGTACTGAAATCCCCTGAGTAAATAACGAGGAAAAAAATCAGGGCTATTACTGCCTGGCCGGCCAGCTTCTGTTTAGAAGTCAGACCGAGATTGCGTTTTTTTACAATTTTAATGAAGTCATCAAGAAAACCGAGAGTACCAAATCCAACGGTTACTAAAAGCAGTAGAAAAAGCTCTGTACTAAAACCGGTCCAGATGGTCATAACAATCATTGTTAAAACAAGAGAGACAAGAATGACAATGCCGCCCATTGTCGGAGTACCGCCTTTTTTCATGTGGGACTCCGGCCCTTCCTCCCTGATACTCTGCCCGAATTTAAATTTCTTTAAAGCCGGTATAAAAAAGGGAGTAAGAATAATCATAAATACGAAAGCCAAAATGCAGGCTATTATTACATTGAGCGCCATTATTGGACGTCCTTTCTATTAAAAACAAACAGTTTTACTTATGTGTTTTATTTTTTATTGCTGTTTCTGCTTCTTTTCTATCATCAAAAGAGAATACCTGATCTTTTATGATCTGATATGTTTCGTGTCCTTTACCTGCAATCAATACAAGATCACCAGGTTCTGCTTTTTCCACTGCATATTCAATGGCTGCCCTGCGGTCTTCAATCACTGTAAAGTTTGTATTTGTCAAACCCATTGTCATGTCATCAATGATGGAAGACAGGTTTTCATCTCTTGGATTATCTGCGGTAAACACACTCATATCGGATAATGTTACCGCGATATGCGCCATTTCCGGACGCTTCGTCTTATCACGGTTACCTCCACAGCCTACCACTGTGTATATAGAGCCGGTTGCCATTTCGCGTGCCGTTTCCAGCACATTCTTTAAACTGTCCGGCGTATGGGCGTAATCAACAATAACTGCAAAATCTTCCTCTGACTCTACTAGTTCAAACCGTCCTGCAACTCCTTTTACTTTTCCAAGCGCCGACACGATAGTAGAAAGAGCAATTCCTTCTGCAAGAGCTGCCGCGGCTGCTGCCAGTGCGTTATAAATACTGAATTTACCTGCCATCGAAAGAGAAAGCGGCTCTTCTCCCCATGGGGTTACAATCGTAAAGGACGTTCCGGTCGGCGACATGGAGATATTCTCCGCACGGATGTCTGCCGATTGTTCTATTCCATACGTAATCACCGGAGCGGAACAGACTCTTTCAAAAAATGCGGAAGCATTATCGTCCGCGTTCAGGACTGCTGTTTTCTCTTCGCCATCATAGGAATTTCCCAGCTGACTGAATAATAAGCTTTTAGCCTGCATGTATTTATCCATTGTCTCGTGATAATCAAGATGATCCTGGGTCAAATTGGTGAAAACAACAGTGTTAAAATCACAGCCTCGCACTCTTCCTAAATCCAGAGCATGGGAAGACACTTCCATTATGCAGGAGCCGACGTCCTGATCGTTCATATCCCGGAATATTTTCTGTATCGTGACCGATTCCGGTGTCGTATTTTTCGTTTCATAAATCTCTTCATTAATTTTGGTATACATCGTTCCGATAAGACCTGTTTGGATAGAAGCTTCTTTTAAAATTGCTTCAACGAGGTGGCTTGTAGTCGTTTTTCCATTGGTTCCTGTAATTCCAATCAGCCTGATTTCTTTCGTTGGATGCTGATAGAAGCGGCTTGCCGCTATCGCCATCGTTTTTTGTGTATCACGGACGACCAGCACCGGCACAGAAAGCTCAAGCGGATATTTGGCTATTACTGCACAGGCACCATTGCCTACAGCCTGTTCTGCGTATTTGTGGCCGTCGACAGTATAGCCTTCAATGCAGAAAAACACCCCTCCGGAAACCACCTCTCTGGAATCCATATGAATGGATGTTATCTTGGGATTTTCCGTTGGAAGGGCGCCGTGAACCAATACCGGCGGCAGTAAATCATGTAGGGTTATCATTTTATACTCTCCTGCGAATTGCGTTTTTTGTTTGTAAAAACCGGCTGACAAATGAACAGGCCAAGGAAATACCCCGGCCGTTTCACCATTTTCATTTTAAGCTTCCTATAAAAGTTTGTCACCCTTGTTTTTATCATTTCCGCTCGAAGACCTCATTTATTCTGTGTCAGCCGCCTCTTCTTCAAGAGGAGCTTCTTCAGGCACGGTCTCTTCATCGTTTTCCTGAAGCTCTTCCTGCTCTTCCGGAGAATCCTCATCTGCTTCATCGCTGTTGGTACCTTCTTCTGTCTCTTCAGCGGTTTCTTCTCCAGATTCTTCTTCTGAAACTTCTTCAGGTTCTTCTTCAGCAGCAGCTGCTTCTTCTTCTCTTAATTCAGCCGGAGTCATAAGAGTAATCGTAATACCACCTTTTTCAGGGACGACTGCCTCCGGATCAATATTTTGTTCGGTTACATAACCGGATCCTTCAAAACGCAGCGGTTTGTCGAGAAGCTCGCTGAAACGCTTGGCGTCTCTTATCGACCAGCCCGTCATATCCGGCATAACCGCCTCACCATTTGTTCTTAAAAATACTTTTTCACCGGCAATAACATTGCTTCCGGCTTCCGGCAGCTGGGAATCAATGTCGTTTCCAGCTCCCACAACAACCGGAGTTAAACCAAGAGACTCTACTTTATCCTGAGCCTGCTGTGTCGTCATTTCAGTGAAATCCACGGTTTCAATCCCTGTTTCATCAAAAACTTCTTCATTTTCAACATCATTATCAGGAGCGATGTTCATGTACGAAAGACTCTGCTTCATTACCGGATTAAATATCTGTGACACCGGAGCAGAACCGGATTCGGAACCGTCCAGTTCCGGACGGTCTACCGCCACATACACGATAATGCTTGGATCATCTGCAGGGGCCATTCCCATAAAGGAGAATATATTTTCGTCTTCACCGGATAAATAGCCGGATCCATCGTCGCTGCTGATTTGAGCCGTTCCTGTCTTACCCGCCACATCAATGCCGTCAATTTGATAAGGACGCCCGGTGCCGTCTTCTGCTGAGACAACTGTTTCCAGCTTATCTCTCACTTCTTTTGCCGTTTCAGCACTGATAGGGTTACCTGCTGATTCGGGGCTCGCTTTGTACGTGTCTACATCTTCCTGTTCATCATGAATACGATCCAAAACATAAGGCTTCATCATTTCCCCGTCGTTTGCAATTGCTGAAGCTGCCTGTACGAGCTGAATTGGCGTGTAGGCGGATGCCTGGCCAAAAGCGGAAACCCCAGCGTCTAAATCATCAGAATCTGCTATTGAACTATTTGCCTCGTTTGGAAGATCAATGCCTGTAATGTCTCTGAAGCCAAAAGCATCAATATAGGAGAAAAAAGTATCTGCGCCAAGCTTCTCCAACACCAGCTTGGCGAACGCCACGTTGGATGAACGCCTCAGGCCTTCATCATAATCAATTTCGCCCCAGCCTTCTCCGTTGTTATGATCGGAAATCCGGCTGTCCAAAATTTCATAGCGTCCGGACTTATACTCTTCCTCTCCATCGTACACGCCTTCTTCAATTGCTGCAGCCAAAGTAAACATTTTCATCGTTGAACCAGGCTCAATTCTATCGGAGACAGCAAAATTGGTGTAGTTCGTAATCGACTCATATTCGTTTGGATTAAAGCTTGGCCGATTGCTCATTCCGAGTATTTCCCCGGTTTTTGCATTCGCTACAACCGCCGTAAGTTTATTGGGGTTGTATGTTTCATCTACTTCCGTCATAGCCTGTTCCAAAACGGTCTGGATATTCGAATCAATCGTTAGATAGACATCTTCTCCATCTTCCGGCTCGTCTACTAATTCATTCGGATCAAGAAGTGGAACACCCTGCCGGTTTCTTTCATAACTCAACTCTCCATCTTCAGGTTCCAGATTATCGTTCAGACCGCGTTCGAGTCCCATAAGAGATTCTGTCATATCCCGGTTTGTAAATCCTAACACGTGCGAAGCAAACGTCTGGTTCGGATAATACCGTTTCGGCTCTGTCGTAAATTGAATACCGTTAATATCCAGTTCTTCAATTGCTTCTTTTTCTGAAAGACTTAAATACTTTGCCCCTGCTCCAAGTTCTACCTGAAATCTATCGTCCTGGGAAAGAAGATTCTCCAGTTCCTCTTCTTCCATATTAATTAGAGGCGATAAGTCTCTGGCAGTCTGGGCGGGGTCTTCGATATGGTCTTCATAATCCTGATCCAGAATAGCAAAAGCTGTAAAAGACTGAACTTCTTCAGCCAGCGCTTCTCCGCCGCGGTCATAGATGGTGCCGCGCTCTCCGTGAAGCGTCTGGGTCGTCGTCCATCTGGATTCTGCCATTTCCTCGAGGTCCTGCCCCCTGACTTCCTTGCCGACCTGCACATATACTACTCTCGCTGTGAAAATCATAAAAAATAAGCTGACAATGCCTAATAGGATCAGTGCTCTCATAATTGTGCTTTTTCTTCGTGCTGCCATAACACTTTTCACCGCCTGTAAGATCTCAGGGCCTTTCGGAGCAACCCCGTTTTTTTGTTCTTATCCTCGAAAGAGGCTGGCATGAAGGAGATTCCCCCCGCAGCCAGCCTCCTATTTACGATTATTGATTGACGCTTTGAATTACTTTTACCTGATCATCCTGAAGGCTCATGCCAAGTTCTTCTTTGGCATAATACATAATCCGGTCTGGAGCACTCAGCTCGGAAATTTCAACTTCCAAACTTTGATTTACTTCCGACTGTTGACTGACCGACTGGGATAATGAAGATATTTCTCTTTCATGGCCATAAATTGCAGCGAAATTGGAGATAATGAAAAAGCAGGCAGCCATGATTAATACAGCAGCTGTACTAATAATCATTTTTTCACCTTTTGTAATACTCTTTTTCACATGTTCATGCGCTTCTTTATGTATTTCTACTTTTTGATGTCTCTGCCGCTGAATTTGTTTGGCTAAGTTATCCATTGCTGACCTCCTGATTTTTTTCAGCTATTCTTAGTTTTGCAGAATGGGATCTTCTATTGGCTTCTTGTTCCTGCTCCGTTGGAATAATTGGTTTTGTTGTTATTTTTTTCAACTCGGGTTCTGCGCTTTCAGGAATAACCGGCAGGCCTCGCGGAAGTTCGGGATAGGAACTTTTTTCTTTAATGATCCGCTTACAAAGACGGTCCTCTAAAGAATGAAAAGTAATAACGCTGAGCCTTCCTCCTTCTCGAAGTATGGAAATACTGTCAATTAACGCTTTTTCCATCACATCGAGTTCGCCATTTACTGCCATTCGGATACCCTGAAATGTTCTTTTAGCCGGATGTCCGCCTTTTCTTCGGGCCGGGGCCGGGATCGCATCTTTAATTATGTCGATAAGTTCAAATGTGCTGTCTATTGGTTTTGATTCCCGTGCCGCTTCAATTTTTCTGGCAATCTGCTTGGCAAATTTTTCTTCTCCAAACCTGGAAATCACTCGCTGTATGTCAGAAAAACTCCATTCATTCACTATGTGCCATGCCGTTAAGCTTTGGCGCTGGTCCATTCTCATATCAAGCGGTGCGTCATACCGATAGCTGAATCCTCTATCCGCCTCGTCAAACTGCGGCGATGACACACCTAAATCAAACAGTACTCCATCCACTTTATAAACACCCAGCTGATGCAGTTCCTCTTTAATGGAGGCAAAGTTTGCCCGGATAATCGTCATGTTTTCTTTAAATGGAGCTAATCTTTTCTCAGCGGAGGCAATCGCCCGCTCATCCTGGTCAAATGCATATAAATGTCCTGTTCCATCAAGCTGTTTGACTATTTCTTCGCTGTGTCCGCCTCCACCAAGGGTGGCGTCCACATAGATGCCGTTCTTTTTTACAGCAAGTCCTTCCACGGCTTCTTTTAAAAGGACTGTTTCATGGGTGAAATTATTCAAAACGTTTCAGGCACCTCCATTGTTCCCTTCATTGGCTTAAAAGTCGAAATCTGCAATATTTTCTGCTATTTCGGAGAAAGATTCCTGCGAAGCGGAAAAATACCTCTCCCAGTTTTCTTTACTCCAAATCTCCACTCTTGCTGAGACACCAATTACAACACACTCTTTTGATAAACCGGCGTATTGACGAAGGGTCGCAGGAATCATGCTTCTTCCCTGCTTGTCTAATTCACATTCGGAAGCCCCTGAGAAAAAAAATCTGGTAAAAGCTCTTGCATCTTTTTTAGTGAAAGGAAGGTTTTCCATTTTCTTTTCAAGCAGCTGCCATTCTTCCATGGGGTAAACAAACAGGCATTCATCCATTCCTCTAGTGATAACAAATGTTTTCCCGAGGGACTCTCTAAAACGGGAAGGAATAATCATTCTTCCTTTGTCATCAATATTGTGGTGATGCTCTCCCATAAACATGGCTGCAACCCTCTTCCTCCACTGTCTATCCTAAAGTTACCACATTCCACCACTTTGTACCACGATTTCTTCAAAAAAATTTACTTAAATTCACAATTATCTAATATAGTCCTAATTAAAGCCCGCGTATCCTTTAAGGACGCGGGCCCGCCATACCTTTGTTCACTTAAGGATAAAAGATTGCATTGACTGCTGTAATTCTTCCGCCGTTGCAGCTAAACTTCCGGAAGCACTGGAAACTTCCTGCATGGAGGCTGTCTGTTCTTCAGCCGCTGCAGCAACATTTTCCGAATACCCCGTTGCCTCTTTTAACACAGTAAGAGATTCCGCCATTGAACGTTCCAGCCCTTTTGTTTTATCAGCCATATCTTCTACATTGCCGGAAGCCTGGATCATTTGTTCTTCCATTTCGTGAACTCCCTGCGAAATTTCTTTAAAGGAGAGTCCTGCTTTTACGACATAATCCATTCCTGTATCAACTGCTTTTTCTCCTTCTTTCATTGACACAACTGCTGATTCAATGCCGGTTTTTATGTCAAACACAATGGTTTCAATCTGTTTTGCAGAAAGTTGGGATTCCTCTGCGAGCTTTCTCACTTCTTCTGCCACCACTGCAAATCCTCTTCCCTGCTCCCCTGCCCTTGCCGCTTCGATAGCAGCGTTTAATGCCAGCAGGTTAGTCTGCTCAGCCACTTCTCTAATAAGCGTTACAATGCTTCCTATCTGCATAGACTGCTGTCCCAGCGTTTCAACATGCGCTGCACTGTCTGTTGTGGTGCTGCGGATGCTTTTCATCTGGCTTGTAGCAAGTTCCACCACATCAAATCCGTTATTGGATTTAGAAGAAGTGTCTTCCGATACGGTTTTTGCCTTATGCACCTGCACCGTCAAGGTTTCCATCCCTTCAGCAAGATTTCGCAAAATGGTTAGATCATCCTCCGTAGAGGCAGTCTGCTGATCTGTACCGGAAGCTACCTGCTGGATGCTTTCCGATATCTGTATGGACGCTTTACTCGTTTCTTCAGCGCTTGCGGTAAGCTCTTCAGAAGAAGCGGCCACCTGCTCAGAAGAAATTGATAATTGATGGACAAGCCTTGTCAGCTTCTCTTTCATTTCATTATAGTCCCTGGCCAGACGACCGATTTCATCACCTGAATGATCCTCCAACTCAACGGAAAAGTCACCCTGACCTGCACGCTGCAGCGCATTGGTCATCGTTTGAAGCCGCTTATTCAATCCTTTCGTAAACAACCACACGAAAAAAGTTGCCAGCGCGGCCATTACGACGAAAATAAGTACGAAGGCTGTCATCATAATAGTTACAGTTTCACTGATTAATTCCTGTGATGCTCCTACGTACCACATACCCACCACTTGTCCGTTTTCATCAACAATCGGCTCGTATGCCGTTTGATACATATTGCCTGCAACGTCCGCTTCTCCTGTGTATGTTTCCTGTTGATTCATTACAGTTTCTATTACTTCCGGAGAAGCCTGGGTGCCGACTGCCCGCTCTCCATCCACCATTACATTGGTAGCAGCACGGGTGTCCTCTTGAAATATAGTCACTGTTCCTTCAGTGATATTCCCTATGTAATCCACCATTTCATCGGATACCGGCGTCTCTCCTTTAACGAGAGTACCATCTACCAGCGCCCACTCTCCCGGATAGGCACCGTTTAATGCTTCGCGCCCTAATTGAAGATCCGACGCCGCTTTCTCTGTGGACGCTTTTTTAATACTCTCTGAAGTCTGCCAGTATACAACGCTTCCAAGACCGATAAAAAGCAGCGCCAGAATCGACAGCACGATAATGTTAATTTTCGATCCGATTTTTCTATTGTTCCACATGTGTTTGTCTCCTTATTATTATTTATACTTATTTACTATCGGTCACTTTCTGGAATTTTTTACAATTTCGATGTTTTCTTTAATAAAAATACCTACAACAAAAAAACCCGCCTATGATTAGGCGGGTTACAGTTCGATATAATGCTGGGCCGATGCAAACGAAGTCTCCAGCGCTTCGGACATCGTATTTACTATTTCCGGTCCATACAGGTTAAGCAGCCAGAATATCGAGTACACCCTTTCCTGAGGGATACCATTCGGCTGAAGAACCTGCAGGGCTTCTTTCAAATTTTTCAACTGCCGGCCCGCTTTCTCTTTTTCTACGGAATCGATTCGATTGGCGAGAGCGAATATTTCGTTTTGTATCCGCCGCCAGTTGTTTTCTGCGAAGCTTTTTTCAGCCGGGCGCTTTTTTTCCCAATTCTGCGCCAGCTGTTCATGCATAGGCTTTATTTCTTCCACCATTGCCTCAGCCGCCGAACGTCCTTCCTGGAAAGCAGGAGAATCTTCGACAGCTTTTATCCTGCACGCTATTTCTTTTACTGCGCCGCTGCCCACCGGAATTTTTTCGTTTTTCAATAGTTTCTGTGTTTGTTTATCCAGCACGGTCAAGTGCTGTCTTAACAACACCGGGGGCATAGCGTAGTCCATTGCATGAAAAACCGGCTTCAGCAGGCTCCAATAATTCACTTCACCCGGACCGCCGATAAAAGCAAGCACAGGCAGAAGCGCCTCCTGGGTCAATGGCCTTGTCACTACGTTGGAACTGAAAGGAAATGGTTTTTTCTGCACTTCTTTCATCAATGTATCTGTATCGAATACTCTGCCGCTTTTCGTCTCCATGCCTCCACCGGGCAGTGGGTATAACAAATCACGCTGAGGGAGATGATAAAACAGGTGGCTGCTTTGGGCGTTTATACCTTCCACCGGAGAGAAACCAGCTTCTGTTCGTTTTGCTTCCCCCTCTTTAAGGGCACTTCTTATTTTTTCATTATTGGTTATGACATTCGTAAATACTTGCTTTTCCAATGCTCTAATCTGTTCATCATGCGCATCCAGCAAAATCAGCTCTGTATCTTTAAACAGCCAGCGCATACACTCTCCAAAAAACAGAGACACGGAAGCCGACCTTTCGGCGAGACAATTTATTGTCTTCAGCAGGGAAACAGAATGTTCGGTCTCCTCTAAATGCCTGAACACTTCCGTAATAAATACAGATAAGTCCTGCGAAGGCAGCTGCTGTTCGGAAGCTGCAAGCTGCTCTTTTTTATATCCTTTGTACCGTACTTTCACAGGGCCGTTTCCGCCCGGCACCCAAATATGATTAATCTCAAGCCAGTCATGGTCTTCCCCGGCTATCCAGAAAACAGGCAGAACTGGAGAGCCTGTGGCCTGTTCCAGCTTTTTCGCCTGCGAAATAATACTTAAAGCTTTGGAAATAACAAGCATTGGACCAGTCAGAAGACCTGCCTGCTGCCCTCCAACTACTACCGTAGCTTTTTTGTTTTTTAAACGCTCTATAGCACCTAATGCTTTTTGATTGTATAAAAACTTTTTGTTGAATGAAAAAAGAGCTTCTGCCAGCTCTTCTCTCTCAAAAGATTTTTGCAATAACGCTGTGTGCCGTTTTTGGATTCCGTCTGCGGACGGAATATAATCAAACAGAGCAACAGCAGACGGATGCAGGTTTTTATAAGCTGTGTTAAATGTAGATAACTCTACATCTCCGATGGTCGTATTCATAAGAGGCCTGCCTTTCTTAAGCAATAAAGAAATAATCAATTAATCCATAAAGTAGCATCAGGATATATGCCGCAAAAAATACGGCAAAAGAAAAGCGCATCATGCTTTTCATAATCTTTGGAAATTCCATATCTAATCTATACTTCCGGTGAAGTATTAATACAATGATACCGATTACCAGAACAACCAGGAATATAATCCACAATACAGACAGCCCCCATAAAAGCTGGGCGTAAAAATAAATGGATGTGGCAAAAAACAGAGAGGAAAACTCCGATGCCCTCCGCATTGATTTTCTTTTTTTCTTCGTAATCTTTGCTTGTATGAAATAGAGTATGTACCATCCTAAAAAAGGGAGAAGCAACAAAGTGCCGACGATTGCGTCTATAAAAATCTGCATATACTTCACGCTTTCTTTCGGAGCTTTTTCCTATTTGCGCTAAGCTCCGTGTAGTCATTTTGTAAATCCCTATAAATTCTAGCATACTCCCTTCCCATTGCCTAACCCCTAAGTTTGATTCTTTATTTTTCTTACTATTCGGTCTATTTTTTCTTCTTTTATTATTACACAAATATGGGAACCTTTATAGTACAATAGAATTAGAATAGACAGAGGAGGATGATTATGGCAACGGAAAAAGTAAAGCGCTTACTTATAAATTTTAAAACACTTGAAGATTTTCAGCAGTTTAAAGAAGTGGGAGCCCAGGAGCTGTCCATGAAAGAAGAGCTCGAGGAAAACATTATTGAAAACGACAGCGAATCTCCTTTTTACGGTATTTATTATGGTGACAGGCTGGTTGCCAGAATGTGCCTGTATAAAATTGAAAGCAAATATGATCAGTACTTTGATCCGCCAAAAGGTTATTTAGAGCTTTGGAAACTCGAAGTGCTGGAAGGTTATAAACACAAAGGATACGGGCAGGCGCTCGTAGAACACGCCAAAAGTTTTAACATCCCTGTAAAAACAAATGCACGTCAGCGTTCCGATGACTTTTGGGATAAGATGGGCTTTCAGCCTGTTACGTATGACCCGGATCGTGACCGCGGGGAAAATCCTTTTGTCTGGTACCCTGAAGGCGTTCAGCCGCAGGAATAATGAGAAGGCCCGTTTCCAAAAATGGAAAGGGCCTTTTTTTATATTCTTTTTCTGGAATGAAACTGCTCGACTGCTTTCTCATGGGCCGGTTCGGCCCATAGAGCGGCGCAGGTGCGTACTTCCTCATCCATCATAGCAAACAATTTTTCTTCATTAAGCATTCTTCTTGCTAATGTTTTATAGGCTTTATTAACTTCTTTTTCCCCGTTGTGCCACCCCAGGATAGTTCCAGCTTCAGGGCTTTCCTGCACTTCGGTAATTATCCCCATCTCATGCCAGTCCCGGGCAGAGTATACTCTTGAGGAACATAATACATTCACGGCGGTATCGTAAGGAGTTTTGTTCAGCAGAAGCGCCCCCCCGCCCCATCCTGTAGTAATCGCAAATTTCCCCTGCGTAAAACCAAAAGATGCGGAAGGAACTGCTACTCTTACATCACATGCCATGGCAAGTTCCGCCCCGCCGCCATATGCATTTCCATTTAACAAGGCTGCAGTCGGATAGGGAAATGCCGCTATTTTTTTAAGAACACCGCTCATGCCGTTAAGCATTTGAAACGCTTCTTCTTCTGTATGTAGATGCTGAAAGGCTCGTAAATCCCCTCCTGCACAAAACGCTTTTCCCCCCGTTCCTGTAAGAACCAGCATCTCAACCGCTGTATCTTCGGCAGCTTCATCCAAATACCGGTTTAAAAGATGCATAACGTCAAAATCTACAGCATTATGCACTTCCGGCCGATTAATTTTTATGATGCAACGCCCGCCTATATTTGATTTTATCACCTTTTTTTCCATTTTTTCTCTCCCCTTCTATGAAAACGTTATCATTTTATTCAAAAAAAGCTGCATAATGGATATACCCACTATGCAGCTTTCTCTGGTTATTTTTTTTCGATTACTGTTTCTCCCTTATAAGAACCGCAATTTTTACAGATGCGGTGTGAAAGTTTCATTTCACCACAATCCGGACATTTTACCATACCCGGAATTTCCATTCTCAAATGTGAACGGCGCTGTCTTTTGCGGGTTTTAGAAGTACGTCTAAATGGTACTGCCATGTTACCCACCTCCTTATACAAGTTACACTTCTAGTCAGACACAACATTTTACCATATATTCATGAAAATTTCTCTTATGAATACAAAAGAAAATGCGGTTATCTTTGTGCTTCATCTTTATTTATCAAAGAATTTGCTTAAATCCTTTAATCTAGGGTCTACGGTGTCTGCTTCTTTTTCCGTTTCTTCAGATGCTTCTTTTTCTGAGATCAAAGACCAGTTTTCTCCTTCAAGAGGAGCCGGACCTTTTTTCTGTTCTTCTTCATCAGCAAAAACCTGGATAGGTATAGAAAGCAGAATGCTTTCCTTTACAGCCGGAAGCAGATCAACAAAACCATTTTCCGGTTCACGAACGTCTTCATCTTCTGTGTCTTTGTAACCGTCTATTTGAAACATCTCTTCTGTTTCCGTTTCAAATGAATAGCGGACGTCTGCAAGCGATCTTGCGCAGGGCAGCGTCATTTCCCCGGATATCCGAAGAAAGAAGGTTACTAGTCCATCAGCTGAAAATTCAGCGTGCCCGCTTACTTTCGCAGGTGAAATATCCCTGATTTCGCTGTCTCTTTCTTTTAACTCATCTACATTCACTTCATCGTCAACAACGAGTCCTCGGACCCGCTTTGCGTAAAGCTGCTGTATACTCCATTTCATTTACATCACCTCAAGGCAACAAAAATAATTATATCCACCATCACTATATTTGTCAACATATTTTCTTTACATTATAATGTAAGGAATAGTGGCTCTATTTTACCATTTCGGCGTCTCTTAATAAAGAAAAAAATATGATGAGCACCAAATATTGAAAGGGGGTCTATTATGACAGCAGTAGGAGTGGTTGTTGAGTACAATCCGTTTCATAATGGCCATGCCTTCCATCTGCAGGAAGCGCGGCGGATCACGGGAGCCGATACCGTTGTAGCTGTAATGAGCGGCTACTTCCTTCAAAGAGGAGAACCGGCTGTTGTTCCCCGGCGAATCCGCACAGAAATGGCTCTTCTCGAAGGCGCGGATATTGTAATAGAACTTCCGTATGCCTTCTCCAGTCAGCACGCCTCTGTTTTCGCACGCGGCGCTGTCTCCATTCTAAAGCAGCTGGGCACAGACTACCTTTGTTTTGGAAGCGAAGCCGGTACCATCGAGCCTTTTCTCTCCCTCGCTTCTTTTTTAGACGAACACCGGCTGGAATATGATAAACATGTACGCTATTTTAATCAGCTCGGCTACAGCTATCCACGGGCTGCCGCTTCTGCTTTTAAAGCTCTCTCTCCGGCTGAAGACCTTCCCGATATCGCTGAGCCTAACAACAGCCTGGGACTGCATTACATACAGGCCGTAAAGAGCCTGCGGGCTTCTATTGAACCGGTTACTATTAAACGGACAGGAGCTGCCTTTCATGACAAGGAACTTCCTTCAGCACACATAGCAAGCGCAACAGCAATCCGAAGAATACTTATTGACCAAACAGCTTCATCTGTTGAACCTTATATGCCCGCATCCGCCTTTTCGCTGCTTACAGCCTACGCGGGTCAGGCGCCTTTCGTGGAATGGGAGCACTACTTTCCTTTTCTGCAGGCAAAGCTTCTGACGGTTTCCCGTGAACACTTAAGCACTATGTACGAGGCGGAGGAAGGACTAGAACGGCTTCTTGCCAAACATGCCCGGGAAGAAAGCTTTGCGGCCATGCTGGCTGCCGCTAAAACAAAACGCTATACGACGACCCGCCTGCAGCGCGCATCCATTCAGTTTCTTCTTGGGGTAACAAAATCGGAAATGACTGACGCCATGACAGATGGGCAGCCTCAGTATATGAGACTGCTTGGGATGACCTCAGCGGGCCGAGCGTATCTGCAGCAGCGGAAAAAATCATTCACGATCCCACTGAAGACCTCAATGCCACGCAGAAAAACCGGCCAGGCGTTACTAGAAGACAGGGCTTCCTCTACTTATTACCTGCCTTTTCCCGATTGGAAAACGGCCCGTTGGAAAGAAGAATACACTCTGCCCCCCCTTATATTATGAAAAACCGGAAAGCCCTCAAGGCTTTCCGGTTTTCAGATTGTCGAGAAACTATTTCACCTTGTATATCTATACACGATCTCGAATTCTTTTAACACTTTGTTGAAAAGGTGAAAAGAAAAACACACAGGGGTGACTCCTGCAGAACAGCCATAGGTGAAGATAAAGAGGTCGTTTTTTTCCTCTTTATCTTAAGGCATGGCCTGCGGAAAGCACCCCTGTACAGGTTTTTGTATTAAGAAGGGGTGTAAGCTTCCAGATAGGAAGCGGCTTCTTCAAATGTTCTTACACCGATTACTTCCATTTCTGCCTCTATATCCGCTGCCGTCTCGGCCGCCTGATCGTAATTCGAAAGAGAGTCCAGATCGTCATCCGGGGCAAAGAATACGTCCACTCCGGACTCTTCCGCTGCAACAACTTTCTGTTCAATGCCGCCGATGCGGCCAATGTTTCCTTCATCATCAATCGTACCGGTACCTGCCACCTTTAGTCCTTTTGTCAGATCATCCAGGGTCAGTTGATTATATATCTCCAGAGCAAACATTAGTCCTGCTGAAGGACCACCGATTGCTCCAGCTTCTATTTCAACTTCCGGATCAAATTCAATGCTTCGCTGCGTATAAGGAAATAATAGACCAAGGCCGCCTCTTCCTTCGCTGTCCATTTCTTCTGGAAATCTGTCGATAGCTACCGAGGCGGTTTCTTCTTCTTCCGCTCTCGTAAGTCCGACCGTTATTTCGGTGCCGATTTCTTCATTTTCCAGCTCTGCATTAAGCTCTTCCAATGTATTAACCCCTGTACCGTTCACAGAAGTAATAAGATCGCCTTCCTGCAGATGGGCTGCCGCGTCCATTCCTTCAATAACCTCTGTGACGCGTATGCCTTCATATTCGATATCAGGCTCGAGTCCCGCTTCCCGGTAGGCAACAAGCTTGGAGGCTTCCTGTGAGCTTGTCATCATCATTTCCTGACGGTGAAAATACTCATCATCTGTTTCACCATCCATTAAGTAAGAATCTGTCGGTGTTACTTCTCTATAAGGCGAAACCTGGGCCCATAGATAAAGCGGGATATTCGCTCTTCTCTGGAGGATCGTCGTAATATAAAATTCCCCTTCCTCCCCTTCGCCGCCCTCTACCATAATGATATCTTCAAGGGCATTCGCCTCGCCGGGCTGGGAATAATAGTAGGGAAGCGGAATTTGATTTACTATAAGTATGAGCAGAAGCAGTCCGAAGATAACCCAGCTGCGGCTCCATCTTTTCTTTTTCTGTTGTTCTGCCAATCGTTTTCCTCCTCTGGTTCATCTCCATCTCTTTATACATAGAAAAAGTTTGGGGTATTCTGCCCCAAACCTTAAAGTGTGTTACGTAGAGGCAGAAAACTTCTTTTTAAGTTCTTTTTCCACCATTGGCGGCACAAGATCTCCTACATCTGCTTCATACTTCGCCACTTCTTTTACAATACTTGAACTTAGATATGAATACTGATTATTTGTCATCATAAAAAAGGTTTCAATGTCCGGAGCAAGCTTGCGGTTGATCGACGCTGCCTGCATCTCATATTCAAAATCAGATACTGCCCGAAGCCCTCTTACAATGGTATGAGCTTTTTTTTCTTTAATATATTCAATCAGCAGTCCATTAAATGAATCCACTTCTGTATTTGGGATATGCTTTATCGAATCTTCCAGCATAGCCACTCGTTCTTCCACAGAAAACAACGGTACTTTATTTCTATTATGTAAAACGGATATAATCACCCGATCAAACACTTTGGCGCTTCTTTCAATAATATCCAGATGGCCATTTGTAATGGGATCAAAGCTTCCAGGATATACAGCTACACTTGCCATGACGGTTCCCCCTCTATATCTGCGTTAAACACCTGCAGTATTCTCTATGGTCTATTGATTCGCTTTATTATATCAGCTTTCATAATAAATTGTTATCATCGTATCCCCGTACTTATCCTCCCGGTGTTTCTGCAGGTTTCCTGTCTGGTCCGGCAGGATTTCTTTGGAAGCATGCTCGCATAAAACAAATCCACCCTTATTTATTAACTGAAGATCATTCAGCTTCTCAAGAAGAGCTGGAATTTTCCCTGCTGCATAAGGAGGATCCAAAAACACAGCGTCAAATGATCTTTTTCGACGTGCCAGCGCTTCAAGTCCGCGTCCTGCGTCATTTCGGTATACTTCCGTCCGGTCACCGCAGCGGCATTGATTTATATTCAATTTAATCGTTTTAAGGGCCTGGGAGGCCTGATCAATAAATACTGCTTTATCGAAGCCACGGCTTAACGCTTCCAGACCGAGACTTCCCGTGCCGGCAAATAAATCCAGTGCCTCTCCCCCTTCAAAAAAAGGACCAAGCCGGTGAAATACAGCTTCTTTAACTTTATCAGCCGTAGGTCTCGTTTTGTTACCGGGCACCGCTTTAATTATAGTTCCTTTAAAAGAGCCTGCTACTATCCTCACTACGTTTCCTCTCCTTTAAGACGGGCGTTTACTGATCACATAGTACCGCATGCACAGATGGGTGTAAACCTGCTAATCGGCGGTGTCCTTGTTTCTGTTTTTAATTCCCGGTATAACATACACTTTCATAATAATGACCGCTATCGTAAGCATTACAGCTGAAACTAAGAATACTCCCTGAATGCCGTACACCGCGGCCAGCAGCCCGCCGATAATCGGCCCAAGCAGAGAACCTAAAAATAGAAAACTATTCGAAAATCCGTATGTTCTGCTTTCCATACCTGATGGCGCCAGCTGCCTGATTAAAGTATTGGCAGCAGGAAGCAGCCCTCCGAGGCAGAGGCCTGTCATAAACCGCATGGCAATCAGCTGCCATAAGTTGGTCACAAAGGCCTGCGGCACCGAAAAGACAGCGGCACCGATTAAACAGACGAAAAGGGTATAATACGCTCCTTTGTTGTCACTTGTTTTTCCGAGAATAGGGGCTGCCACCATATTAGCTATTCCCATAGAAGACACAGCCAGACCTGCATAAAATGCACTATTCACCCCGCCGCTTAAATCTTCCACATATAAAGAAACGAGTGGGTTGACACCGATCAGCGCAAATTGAATAATAAATACGACCATATATATTTGAACAATCGGAGAAACCGCTGCTATTTTTTTAAAATCATCCATCGTACTTGTTTTTTCTCCAGCTTCGGGCGGCGTGAACTCTTCTTTTACAAACAGCCAAACGGTGAGCGCTGCAAGCGCCAGGCCGATACCTGTTATATTAAAAATAGTCCGGAAGCCAAACGCTTCTGCGAGCAGTCCGCCGAACAACGGACCGCATATGCCGCCGGCCACCGCACCGGATTGAAGAATACCCAGCGCATAGCCCGCTTTTTCTTTTGGAGTGTTGGTGGACACCAAAGCAATCGAAGCAGGAATAAATCCTGAGATGGTTCCGTTCAGAAGTCTTAGAAACAAAAGGCTCCACGGCCCCGTAGCAAAGCCGGTCAAAATCATAACGACCGCCATACCAATTCCCGAACGCAGCACCATCGGTTTTCTTCCATATTTATCAGCCAGCTTCCCCCAGAACGGAGAAACGATAAACGCACTTAAGAAGTTAATACCAAATATAAATCCAGCCCAAATGGTTATAGACTGCGGATCGGTTACCCCGAGCTCCTGCAGATAAAGCGGGAGAAAAGGAATAATCATCGTCATAGCAGCCATAACCATAAACTGCGACACAACAAGTATGTATAAATTCTTCTTCCATTTTGGCATATGAATTCCTTCTTTCCCGCTCATTATATTATATTCCGGCAATCGAAACAATATTGCTGCCAATACCGTTCTTCTCCATAAAAATGAACCCCCTTTGTCAGGGGGTTCATGGCTGTATAGGAAAAAGTCTGTTTACAGGCCCATAGTATAGTCCGGTGCCGGCTCTTTTTCGATTGTCTTCTTTTTATATTCTGTAGCTACAGATGGTTTCATGGATCGTTCCGCCTTCTCGACAAAATGAAGGTTTTTTATATCCTCTATAACCGATTCCACGCTGGTTTCATTACAGTAAACTATTGCGTAGTTCATCGACTTCGAAACATAGTGAACGACCCCGTACCGGCGAAGCTGTCGAGCATGCTTAGTGGACTTCAGCCATATAGCAATACCTGTTCGTTTTGGATACATAAGGTCTTCCCCTTTTACTGGATTTCTTTTTAGTCTAGCATGGGTATACAATAAGAGCAATAAAGCAGCGCTTTCCAGCTGCTTTCAAGAAAGGAATATGCTGATGGACTCTTCAGATGTATTGATTATAGGCGGTGGATTTGGCGGTCTCACGGCGGCCGGACTTCTAAGCCGTGCAGGTAAATCCGTTACGCTTTTGGAAGCTTCAAATGAATGGGGCGGAAGTGCAGGCAAATTCAGAAGAGGAGATTACATTTATCCGGTCGGCGCCACACTGGGCCTGGGATTTCAGGAGCCTGATGGTCTTCATTACCGTGTTTTTAACCACCTTGGTCTCCCCCAGCCGGAAAAAACCCCTTTGTCTGCTATTATGGATGTACACTCTGCCGGGTTCTCTATTACAGTCCATGCAGACATGGATACCCACATCCAGCACCTGTGCCATACTTTTCCCGAGATCAGTGACCGTATCGAAAAATTCTACCAGCTTGTTGCCAAAACAGGGGATATATTTTTATCTTTATTAAAAAAAGCACCGGTTATGCCGCCGAAAAACTGGCAGGATTGGAAAACGCTGCTCGCTTCCGCTGATGGCAGAGCAGCCGTACTTATTCCATATTACCGGAAAACAGTAACACAAGTGCTGGCCCAGTATCAGCTTGATAAACATTATGGGTTCATGCAGTATATTAACGGCCAGCTCCTCGACAGCATGCAGGCTTCCGCTGATAAAGCAGCCGCCCTTCTCGGCCTGTATGGTCTTGCCATCTACCATCAAGGTGCCCACTATATGAAAGGCGGGCTTTACCGAGGTGCCGAATCACTTGCAGCTGCAGTCAAAGCAAACGGCGGCCAGGCCGTCAAAAGACGTACCATCGAAAAGATTCAAAGAAATAACGGCCTGTGGGAAGCAGTCGATAAACGCGGCAGACTGTTTACAGCGAAGGATCTTGTCCTGAATGTACCCGTTCAGGTGCTTCCTTCGTTAATGAGCGAAGCCGACTTTGCGGCACTCGGAGGAAAATGGCAGAAAAGAAGCCGTACTCCAATCTGGAGCGCTTTTTCTATGTACGGCACGCTGACAGAAGCATCTGCCGGTACCCCGTTGTTCCAGCAGATAATGTGGGGACCGGAAAATGCTTTTGAAAAAGAGCACATGTTTGTATCGTTATCTGAAGAAGAAGACACCCTGAGGGCTCCGGGACGGGAACGTACCTTTACTATTTCCACGCACACCGATCCTGCACGCTGGAAAAACAGAGCCACCTATGACGAACAGAAACAGCAGACCCTGGAAGAATTGAAACAAATTCTTTTATCGCAGACAGGCTGGTCTGATGCTCTGTCTTCCCTGCTTCCTGGTGCTCCTCATGCGTGGGAGCATTATATCCACCGTCCGGATGGCATGGTGGGCGGTTTTCCGCAGACGAGCCGCTATGCTCTTTTCAACAGCCTCTCCCATCGGACAAACCTGCCCGGTCTCTGGATGTGCGGAGATTCCGTCTTTCCCGGGGGCAGCACGATGGCCGTTACGATGAGCGCCATTCATGTTTATGAGTCGATTACCGGCTCCCGTTTTTATAAAGAAGAACACAGCTAACGAGAAAATCCACGTTTACTTTTTCATGAACTGCTTTCTGCCCAGCTGTTCTACCGTTTTTGGAAACAAACTGTACAGCAGGGCCGCTTTGTTCATGTAACCGGGCAGGTTTATTTCTCTGGCACGCCCATTCAGGTTTTTTACAATAGTACGGGCAAGCTTATCAGGACGAATAGCGAGCCTGCTCACCGATTTTTCATACTGTCCGGTCGGGTCCGCTTTATTTGAAAAAGGTGTTTTGACCGGTCCGGTGTTCACCGTCATCACCGATACACGGTGAGGTTTCATCTCCATACGAAGCGCATTGGAATAAGCAATAACCCCGGCCTTACTCGCTGCATAGGCAGAGGCTTTAGGGGTTGCTATTTTACCTGCCATGGAGCCAATATTAACGATACGTCCACTCTGCTGTTGTTTTAAATGCGGCAGAAACAAGCTTGTCCAATCGATTAGACCGAGCAGGTTCACTTCCATGATTTGCCTGGCACTATCATAAGAAAGGTTTTCAGCTTCCGCAAAAAATCCATACCCGGCGTTATTAATAAGTACATCGATTTTTTTTGTTCGATTCAAAATGGCTTCAGCAGCTCTTTTGTTATCCTCATGGTTTCTAATGTCCGCCGTTTCTATATCTGAAGAAACACCCAGGTGCACCAGTTCACGCTGGACAGCTCTTAGTTTCTCTCCGGATCGTCCTACCAGAATGGGATAATAGCCGTGCTTTGCACTCTCAATACTGATCCATCGTCCGAGTCCGCTTCCGGCTCCCGTGATTACTACTGTTTTTTCTGCTGTCATCGTTTCATCTCTCTTTCTGTGTATCTTTATTTCCACGGCTTCCGCGGAGGGCTTTAATTTGCTTGACAACTCCGCATCTATGAAACATAATATGAACAACTATTGTATCATCCCGAATTAAAAAAAGAGAAACAGTGTCGAAGGAGAATAGTAATAAAAGCAGGATGTCGTACAGAAAATGGCGCTCACTGGCTGAGAGGCGCTGTAACATCTCTTTTATGAACCTGCTCTGGAGCTGTCAGGCCGACAGCCTGATCGTTAACTGCGTTAAAGTTCCAAGTGGAAAAGCGGTAGTTATCGCTTTTCAACGAAGGTGGCACCGCGGATTATACGTCTCCGTCCTTTATTAGGACGGGGGCTTTTTTGTATTAACAGATAAATGAAATGGAGAGAAGAGCCCAAATGAAAAAGGAACGGATAGTCGTAAAAATTGGAAGCAGTTCGCTGACTACCCCAAATGGCAGGCTGAGTGAAAAAAAACTGAAAGAACACGTATCAGCTATTGCAGCACTGCGGGAGCGGGGTCATCAGGTTATTCTCGTTTCATCCGGCGCCGTGGCTGCCGGATTCGGCCGGCTCGGCTACCCCTCCCGCCCCGTAAAGCTTGCCGGCAAACAGGCCGCAGCTGCGGTAGGCCAGGGCCTTCTCATGGAAGCATACACAAAGGAGTTTCATGCGTATGGCATTTCAACCGGGCAGCTGCTGCTGACACGTGATAATTTCTCCAACAGGCCGCAGTATCAAAATGCGTACAACACTCTTTCCGAACTGCTTCAGCGCCAGGTGCTCCCGATTATTAACGAAAATGACTCTATTATGGTGGATGAGCTTACGTTTGGCGACAACGATATGCTGTCGGCTCTCGTAGGCGGACTGTGCCAGGCTGATGATTTATTTATCCTGACCGACGTGGACGGCCTTTATGATTCACATCCAAAAGAAAATCCTTCGGCCAAAAAATACCATTTTCTTTCTGAAATCACAGATGAGCTTCTTATTGGAGCGGGCGGCAGCGGCAGCCTGGTTGGCACCGGTGGAATGAAATCAAAACTTCTCGCTGCCCAAACGGCTCTGCAGCTGGGGCTGCGCATATTTATTGGCACTGGATCAGGTCCGCATAAACTTACGGATATTATCGATGGAAAAGGAAATGGAACGTATATCGGCTATCCCGGGCAGTTCACGTTGAAATCAAAGCAGCAATGGCTTGCACTGCACTCTCTTCCCTCAGGAGAACTGGTAGTCGATGGCGGTGCCAAACGGGCTCTGCTTCAAAATGGCAGAAGCCTTCTCCCTGCCGGCATCAAATTAATTAAAGGCACGTTCGGCAGCGGATCGGTCGTGCAGGTAGTGGATGAAAAAGGAAAGCTTATCGGTAAAGGACAGGTAAATATGTCCTCCGCTGAATTGGCAGACATTAAAGGAAAATCAAGCTCAGAAGCTGCGGCTTACACCAAAACGATCAAAGCTGAAGTCATCCATCGTGATGACTGGGTTGCTATGAAGGAGATGAAGTAAATGAGTAAAATGACAGAACAGGGCCAAAAAGTAAAACAGGCAGCCGGAGAGCTCGCCGTGCTGAACGCTGCCCAAAAGAACAATGTATTAAATGAACTGGCTTTATCTTTGGAAGAACATACGCTTACCATATTGGAAGCGAATCAAAAAGATATAGAAGCTGGAATGGAAAAGGGATTTACCGAGGCCCTTCTGGACAGGCTGCGTTTAACAGAGGAACGCATTAAAACGATGGCGGACGGCTTCCGCGATGTTGCCGCCCTGCCCGATCCTATTGGAGAAGAAATAGAAGCCTGGGATCGTCCCAATGGACTTGAAATAAAAAAAATACGTGTCCCGCTCGGTGCTATCGGTATTATTTATGAAGCCAGACCTAACGTAACAGCCGATGCAACTGCTTTAGCAGTCAAAACCGGAAATGCCGTGCTGCTTCGCGGCAGTTCATCGGCCTATCATTCCAACCAGGCTATTATCGATGCTATCCATGCAGGAATGGAAAAATATTCCCTTTCCCCTGATTCTATTCAACTGGCAGAAGACACTTCACGTGAAGGGGCATCAGAAATGTTTAAAATGAATAAGTATCTTGATGTGCTGATTCCACGTGGCGGTGCCGGTCTTATTCAAACTGTGGTTGACCAGTCTTCCATTCCTGTTTTAGAAACCGGAGTTGGGAACTGTCATGTTCTTATTGATGAATCAGCCGGTAAAAAAATGGCCATCGATATTGCAATTAATGCAAAAACGCAGCGTCCTTCTGTCTGCAACGCCTGCGAAACCATCCTCGTGCATGAAAAATGGCTGCAGGAAAATGGAAGTGAATTAATAGAAGAGCTTCTCCTTGCCGGGGTTGAAATTCGAGGGGACGAGAAAATCCAGGCGCTTCATTCCGATATTAAAGCAGCCAAGGAGTCTGACTGGGCTGAAGAGTACCTCGATTATATTGTTTCCATGAAATGCATTGACAGTGCAGCAGAAGGAATTTCCCATATTCAAACGTATGGCACGACTCATTCCGAGTCGATCATTACGGAAAACGAAGAAAATAAGCGGGCATTCTTTGCAGGTATTGACGCAGCGGCCCTTTATCATAACGCTTCCACGCGATTTACGGATGGTTTTGAATTTGGCTTCGGCGCAGAGATCGGCATCAGTACTCAAAAACTTCATGCCCGCGGACCAATGGGACTTAAAGCGCTCACGTCTTATAAATATATTATCGAAGGTACCGGACAGATAAAAGAATAGGAGGAGCTTATGCTTACGAACCAGTCGTTTGCTTTCATTGGAGCAGGAGCGATGGCAGAAGCCATTATCGGCGGACTGATCCGGAAAGAACTTGTACAGCCCGATCAAATTTCAGTCACCAACCATTCGGACAAAGATAAACTTCTTCGTCTGGAAAAAGAATATGGTATCCACTCCTTCCAGCTCAAAGATACAAAAACAATAGAAGCCTCGGTCATTATTCTCGCAATGAAACCCAGGCATGCAGAAGACGCTATTCACTCCATACGCCATAAGCTGTCAAACGAACAAATTATTGTCTCTGTAATGGCCGGAATTTCTACTATGTATATGGAAAATCTTTTCGCGATTCACCCGCCGGTTATACGAGCGATGCCAAACACATCGGCTAAAGTCGGGGCATCTGCGACCGCGATCTCCCTGGGATCCTATGCTTCTTCAACAGACGCACGGATTGCGGCGGCTCTGTTTCGTTCTATCGGAACAGTAACCGAACTTACTGAGGAAAAAATGGATGCTGTTACCGGCATTGCCGGCAGCGGTCCCGCCTATTTGTATTACATGGTCGAAGCAATGGAAAATGCGGGGAGACAGGCCGGCCTTCATGAAGATGAAGCAAAAGAACTTATTATACAAACCTTTTTCGGTGCAGCCCTGCGGCTGCAGCACACCGAAAAAACGTCAAAAGAGCTGTATAAAGAAATTATGAGTCCCGCCGGCACGACGGAAGCTGCTTTTGATGTACTCGAGCAGCATCATGTCCAGGAACATTTTACTGCCAGTATCATGCGGGCTATTGAACGATCCAAAGAATTAGGAAAACCTGCTACCACCCCACTTAAATAAACAATAAGCCCGCTGAAGATATGCCTTCAGCGGGCTTATTATTTAAAGAGATAAATGTTCAGCTGCATGTTTTCCTGACAAAATAGCGCCTTCTGCTTTGCCTTCTTTGAAAATATCTCCGGCGAACGCTGCAGGTGCCGGTGATGTAAAGCTGATGCTCCTTTCAGGAAAAAGCACGTTCGGCTTGGCATAGAGCCATTTTTTCACTTGTACGTCTTGTATTTCGGCGCCGTCCAGCAGCCAGTCTATCTTTTGAAGAAGAGCGCTTTTCAATGTATCCTCTGCTTCCTCCCAATGGATACCCGACCAGTCTCCGCTCGCATGAATCGTCAGAAGCTTCTCTTTGGAAATACCTTTTTGATAATTGCAGCCGGCAAAAGCAATGTCGCCTTTTTCCCACTGAATGCCGCCGGCTTCAGGAATCTTTGTTTCTCCGGAATAAGCAATCATTAATCCAACGCTTTTCTCGTAAGTAAGTTCTTCCATCGCTTTCTGATCCTTAGACGAACCCGGAAATTCCGGAAAGAGCGCCAGCGTCTGCGGCATAGGGGCCGTAACAAGAACGCCTTCTGCTGAAAAAGAAAAATGATCTTCTCCTGCTTCGCCTTCCACAATCCAGCCTTCTTTTCCAGGCTTAATGGTCCGGACAAGGTGGGATGTATGTATATTTTTTCCTCTCCAAAGCCTTTTTACGAAAGGGGACATTCCATCTACTCCTGCATAGCGGGGATGCCCGTCTCCGCCGTTCTCGGTTATTTTCCGGTCAGCTATGTCTTCTGCACGGGCAAAACCTTTGTTCCATTCTTTCACCCAGCCGTTTCTTTCCCATTCCTGGATGAGCTGTTTCATTTCCGTGCTGCGGGCTGTAATAAACTGAGCCCCGTGGTCTGCACGTCCTTCCCCCATCCGACGGGTGGCCATACGCCCTCCAACGCCTCTGCTCTTCTCCAGAATCATTGTCTTGATACCTCTAGCCTCCAAAACGGCATGGGCACTCCACGCAGCCAGGCCGGAGCCTATAATAATCACTTGTTTATTTTTCATCTGCTTTCATCCCCTTTTTCTATTATGTTCTATACCCTCGTCGAGCGTACCTCAATCCCCGGCGCTCGAGAAAGAAATCTTTCCATGCTATCTGTGTTTTAGTACAATAAGATAGTTGTGTGCATTATTACAACCAGCTAATAAATCAGCAGCAGCCATTAATAGAGAATAAAGGGAGTTTTAGGTTTATGAAAGAGTCAAAACAACGACGGACATGGCGCGATAAATTAGCTGTACTTGTCGAAAGTCCGCTTTTTATTAATACGATTATGGTTATTATTTTAATTAACGCTGCCTTAGTAGGCATTGAGACATATCCAGCTGTTTATCAGGAAAATCAACATTGGTTTTACATAGCGGACCGGATACTGCTTTGGATATTCACTGTTGAAATTGTTCTTCGGATTATTGCCTTTAAACCATCTTATCGATTTTTTAAAAATCCATGGAACTGGTTCGATTTTTTGATTGTATTTGCCGGTCACATCTTCGCCGGGGCCCATTTTGTTACTGTGCTTCGAATTCTGCGTGTACTTCGTGTCCTCCGGGCCATCTCTATTATACCATCGTTAAAGAGACTCGTAGACGCGCTGCTGTTAACGATCCCTTCGCTCGGTAACATTATGTTTCTAATGAGTATTTTCTTTTATATTTATGCAGTTATCGGAACGATGCTGTATCAGGATATCGAACCCGAATACTTTGGCAACCTGCAGCTGACTCTTTTAACGCTTTTCCAGGTAGTAACGCTTGAATCCTGGGCCAGTGGCGTCATGCGCCCTGTTTTAGAGCAGGCACCAATGTCCTGGTTTTATTTTGTAAGCTTCGTGCTGATTGGTACATTTATTATCTTTAACCTTTTCATCGGTGTAATCGTCAGTAATGTCGAAAAAGCCGATAATATGGAAAAAGAAGCGGCTAACGGGCCCGAGGTAACGACAAAGGAACTGCAAAAAGAAATACAGGAACTTAAACAGCTCATTATGGAACAAAAAAAAGACGGGGACCGATAATTATCGGTTTCCGTCTTTTTGATTTTTACTGCAATACTTCTTTTGTGCTGAAAAATTCTTCATACAGGCCCCTGATTGCATCATCGACCTGTCCTTCTTTAATACCAAAGGAAAGCGAAACCTCTGATGAACCCTGGTTAATCATTTCAATATTAATCTGTTTCTCCATTAAAGCTTTTGTTGCTCTTGCTGCAATACCAACTGTTTCATGCATGCCTTCTCCAACAAGCATGATCATAGCCAGACCTTTTTCAAAATACACATCGTCTGCTTCGAGTTCTTCTGTGATGCGCTGGATAATTTTTTCTTCAATAGAATCGGTGAGCTGGCTGTTGTCCAGAATCACAGAAGTATCATCAATCCCGGAAGGTATATGCTCGTAGGAGATCCCCTCGTCTTCGATAATCGATAATAACCTGCGCCCGAACCCTACTTCCCGGTTCATTAGATACTTTCTCACATACAAGGTGCTGAAGCCTTTATCCGCTGCAATGCCGATAACGGGATTCAATGCATACTCTCTTTCCGAAATAATCATCGTCCCGCTCGTTTTAGGATTGTTTGTGTTTTTCACACATACCGGGATCGACTTTTGGAATGCAGGAATTAAAGCTTCATCATGAAATACTGCGAAACCGGCATAAGACAGCTCACGCATTTCTCTATAAGTCATTCTTTTAATGGCTACAGGATCTTTAACTACGTTTGGATTCGCTGCAAATACGCTGTCCACATCGGTAAAGTTTTCGTATAAATCCGCTTTAATACCGGCTGCTACGATGGAGCCTGTAATATCTGACCCCCCTCTGGAAAAAGTAACCAGCTCGCCTTGTTTGGAATAACCAAAGAAACCGGGAAATATTAGAATTCCCTTCCGGTTCCGCAGCTTGTACAGGTTGTCGTAGGATTCCGGAAGCACCTGCGCGTTTCCAGGGGTGTCACTGACATAGAGACCGGCTTCTGCCGGATTTATGTATTCTGACACGATTCCCAGGCTCTGCAGATAGCCGGCAATCACTTTCGCATTGTTGTCCTCTCCCGCTGCTTTCATTTGATCAAGAAACCGGCCCGGATTGTCTTTTTTATAGTCGACTCTTTCCTGCAGGTCTTTTTCAATGATTTGCAGCATGTCTTCGGAAAGCCCCAGCTCTTCTGTTATCGAACGAAACCGCTCGACCACATTATGCAAAGCCTCTGCTGTGTCTTTTTCAGCCAATGCTGTTTCGCCTAAATGAATCAGCAGATCCGTTACTTTTGTATCTTCATCGCTTCTTTTTCCTGGCGCGGAAACGACAATTATTTTTCTATCTGTATCTGCCGTAATAATCGATGCTACTTTTTTGATCTGCCCGGCGTCTGCCAAGGAGGATCCCCCAAATTTTGCTACGTTCATTCGTTCCCATCTCCCAAATAAATAGTTTCCTTTAATCTAAATTCTGAAAATTTCACAAATATTAGCTTATCATAAATAGCTCCCTGCCACAAAGGACATTTACTCTGCTGACACTAGATATACAGCGCTCAGGCGCTCTTACAAAGGTTCTTTATGCCTATGGCATTGAATATTGTATGTATCCTGAAGAACTTCCTGCTGACGCTGTATACAGGGTTTTTTTCACGTACTTTTTTCTTTCTGATGTTCTTTATAGTATAGCGTATATACAACAGAAAAGAACCTCAATCATGTAAGGAAATCTAACAATGTACATTTACTATGTAAGATTTTATGATATGTTGTTAGAAACAATAGAGAAAAAGGGGCGCTTGTCGATGTCTTCAAACTACAAAGACAAAAAAGTCATTACAATAGGAGTCATTAGCGAACTTACAGGTTTGTCGGAGAGAAAAATCAGATATTACGAAGAAAGAAAGCTGATATTTCCGGAACGATCGTCCGGTGGTACAAGAAAATATTCATTTGGCGATGTGGAACGCCTGATTGACATAGCTGATAAAATGGAAGATGGTATGCAGACGTTTGAAATACGCAGGATGGAACAAAAGAAAATGAAGAATTCAGAGCTTCGTGATAAAATGCTGCGCGGCCAGTTAAATGCTGCTTTTAACCTGCGGAAATAAACATATTATGGATTAAATACAAAAGTAAAGGGGTATATGTAAGTGGCGGCATCATCCGATTTCGCTTCATGTAACGCTTACAATATTTTCTTGACTTTCCTATTTTTTGAGCATACGATAAAAGAGGTATAAACCCTCCAACACTTGTGCTGAGGTGTTACTTGAAACTTCCGGCGCGGGAGCGCCTACAGAAAGAAAGTGATGAAACACATGCAAACATTAAAAAACAGCCAGATCATGGATAACGAAATAAAACAGCTTATTGTGTCAGATGAAAAAGTCGCACACGTACAGCTTGAAAACCCTTTGGATCATGCTTTGCTTATTTTAATCAAATCGGGTTATACCGCTATTCCTGTGCTTGATAAATCATACAGGGTGCAGGGTCAGATCAGCAAAGCGCACATCCTCGATTCTATCCTGGGTATTGAACGCATCGAAATGGAGCGCCTTCATGACTACAAAGTAAAAGATGTGATGTCTGCTAAAGTTCCTCGTATGCACAAAGATGAAACATTTGGAAAAGCGCTGATGCTTTCTATTAATCATCCTTTTGTCTGCATTGAAGATCATGACCATTCTTTTGTCGGCATTTTAACAAGACGATCCATTCTTGCTTTAATCCACCGTTACTTTGAAAAAGGATAAGCATAATCAGATATTCAGCATAAAGCAAAAGAGCCGTCCAGATGGATGGCTCTTTTCGTTATTGTTTAAATTGTTTCTGCAGTGCTTTTTCCCTGTCTTTAAACATGTTATATAATCCTGCTTTAATAAATAATGATGGAGCATAACTTTCGAACTCCACGTGATCTGTAATTCCGGTCAGCTCTCCATCAGCCAGCGATTGAAAAGAGTGGGTATGCTTCCAGTTGATTAAAGGAAACGGTATATCTTTTCCTTCATCTACGAAATACTCTTCTTGTTTGCTGTCCGTAATAGCGGACACCCAATTACATTTAATCGGGCCGGCTGCTATCTGAATCTCCACTGTCTCTCCGGCTTTCGACTCTCCATTGGATACTACGGTAACTTCCGGAAAATCTGTCAGTCCTTCCAGTGCTTTAGAATCCTGGAAGAAATTCCAGACGTCGGCTCTGGATGCTTTTACTACTGTCTGGTATTCGATACTCCCTTTAAACATACTGTTCCTCCTTGGCAGCAATTTCTGTACTAAAGAAAAAGATCTTATATGAAAAACAGAACGTTAATCAGGCAGATAGTCTATGCGCTGCACCCGCACGAACCGCCGGACCCGCATCCGCCGGTGCCGCAGGAAGCATTGTCGAAAAATGGGTTTCCGGTAGGCACTTTTATATTAGGAGAAACTGCCCCGGCGATTTCTCCGGAAATATCATTTAAAAGGGTTTCTAAATCCTTTTCTGCTTTTTTAAAAGCCGTAACGGTTGGATGGACGTCCATCTCCCTCTTTTTCAGCCGGATTTCTTTTGAAACCAATTTATAATCCGGATGGTACTTTCCAAAACGCTGGACTTCCTCGTAACGGTCCTTCCAGCCGGTGAATTCAGAAATAAGCCTGCGGGCTTCTTTATCGGCTTCCATTTCAGCCTTGGCTGTCGTGTAAGCTATATATATATCAGAGGTAAACAACAAAGCTGTCAGCTCCTCTGATGCTGTTAAAATGTCAGCTGGTGTCGACGTATAAGCAGTACTGTTCATAATGGCACCTCCTATCCGGAGTATAACATGGAATAAGCCTTTGTTTGAAGAATTAATTGGCATGCTTGAGCTTGCTTGCTACAATATAACTATTAAAGCATTAGGAAAGGATCGAATATGACAGATACAAAAACCTTATCAACAGATATTAAGGATTTTTTACAGTCTGCAACAGCCGAAGAAAAAGAAGTGATGCAGCAGTTTCTAAATGGCCTTAAACAAACGCACGAAGGCCACCATCCTTCTTATGTGAGCGGCTGGCTGCAGGCGGAAGGAGAATGGAATGAAGATGGAAGCTATCAAATGCGCATTCCGATTCATAAAGGCATACAAAACCCGCTCGAGATTGTCCACGGTGGAGTAACCGCTACGTTAATGGACACCTGCATGGGAACCCTTGCCAACCACTCCACTCCTGCAAAAAAGGCGGCTGTTACACTGGAAATAAAGGTGAACTACTTAAAACCCGGAAAAGGAGACTATTTGTACTGCCGAACGGAAGTGATATCGCAAAGCTCAAAAACGCTTTTTTTATCTTCCACTGTGAAAGACGAAAAAGATCAAATTATTGCCTATGGCACCGGCACGTTTTATGTAATTGATTTCCTGGCTTAACTCATGAAATTCCATCTCCCCATTGCAAACGCTTTATTTTAATATTAAAATAAGAATATATGTATAAATAGGGGGCGCAGCACATGCAAATTGCAGATTATGAATTTGAGGGCACTCAAATCACATTTGGTAAGCTACATAGAATCATTAAAGACGCAGGATTTATTCACGCTGGTCAATGGGACTATGAGCGCGTAACATTTGATTATAAATTTTTTGACCGCACGGATGATGCGACTTACTATTTACGTATCCCGGCTTATGCGGTGGACGGAGATATTCCGGACGAAGATACAGTTGTTGAAATATTAACACCCTATTTTGGAAGACATTACTATCCACACGGAATAGAATACGATGAAGAATTCCCGGAAAAAATCATTCAAAAATGCCAGGACAAAACAAAAGCAGTCTGGGATGTCCTAAAAGCAAAGAAATAATCAAAAAGAAGCTGAAACCAGCTTCTTTTTTTATGTTCACGGGATAAATATTTTGTTCTCTTCTTTCAAATCCTATATACTAATTGGTATACTATCTTGTCCGTATGTCTGAAAGGGGTATAGCTGTGTCGTCGTTCCTTACGAAAAAAAATATGATTCGTTTTTTATCCATACTTATACTTATCGTTGCTCTAATTTTCATTCTGCCGGTTTCCGGTCCTATTATTCTCGCATTACTCACAGCGCTTGCTCTCTCGCCTCTTGTCAGGCTGTTAAATGAAAAAGCTAAGTGGCGGCGTTCCATTGCTGTAATGGTAGTATTTATCTTGTTTCTTATTTCTCTCGGCATCGCCGGTTATCTAATCATTACTCAAGTTGTGACACAGGCTATTCTATTTGTGGAAAACCTGCCGGACTACATAACTGAAGTAAACCGTTCTTGGAAAGAAATACAGACTTCTATTGAAAACACCTATGTACAAATGAATCTGCCTCCTGATGTAATTAACGTAATAAATGCCCAGGTAACTGACATGCTTAATAACGTTAGTAACATCTTTACCGATGGCCAGTTTTTAAATACCGTTACGAGTATTGTCGCTTCTATCCCTGGCTATCTAGTATCATTTATTGTGTATTTAATTGCACTGTTCTTGTTTATGATGGACCTTCCCCGCCTAAGCAGGAAAATGTATTCTTTCATGAAAGTAGAAACCGCTCAAAAAGTTCATTTTATGACGGCTCGTCTTGGTAAAGTAATCATTGGCTTTTTTAAAGCCCAGTTTTTGGTCAGTCTTATTATCGTAATTGTAACCTATATCGGTTTATACTTTATTGTGCCCGAGGTAGCTCTGATTATGGCGCTCATTATTTGGGTGATAGATTTCATCCCCATTATTGGCTCTATTGCTATTCTTGCTCCGTGGGCGATTTTCCAATATTTATCCGGGGATATGGTGCTTGGCACCCAGCTGCTGGTATTAGGAATTATTCTCCTGATCATCCGCCGGACGGTAGAACCTAAAGTGATGGGTCATCACATCGGCCTTTCTCCATTGGCCACACTTATATCCTTGTATATCGGCCTTTCCCTTCTTGGTATCGTCGGCTTTATTGTAGGTCCTCTCGCAGTCATTGCTTTTACATCCGCTCGGGAAGCCGGTCTCATCAAACTCGATTTTAAAATTTAACTTAACAAAAACGGACTGCTCACAAGAGCAGTCCGTTTGCTTATTCTTTAATAATAAGGAGAGATCATGAGATACACAATAACTCCGGTTATACTAACATACAGCCAGAGCGGCATTGTCCATCTGGCAATTTTCCGGTGTTTTTCAACCTGGGAGGTGATTCCTTTTAAAAACGTCCATATTGCAAGCGGCACAATAATAATTGCCAGGATAATATGGGAAATTAAAATAAAGTAGTATACAGCGGCTATTGCTCCTGTACCACCGTATTCGGTAGATTCCGCCAAAGCGTGGTACGTAACATAAGTGACTAGAAACAGCCCGGTGGAAGAAAACGCGGCATAAATAAACCGCTTGTGCATCGTAATGTTTTTTTTCAAAATAAAAAACAATGCTGTAAACAAAAAGACGGTCGTGAAGCTGTTAAATATAGCATTCATCATTGGCAGGATTGTTAAATCGAAAGCTTCTATATCTCCGCCCAGCCCATCCATAAAAAACAAAAGGGTGACCAGACCATTAATAACAATAGTAAGCGTTACTACTATAGCCACATGGCTTTTTTCTGATGAACCCTTTGATTGTGATGATAGTTGATCTGAAGATTTACTCATCGTCTCCCCCATTTCTCTATTTATCTATTCTTCATTATACAGGAAAGTAGCTGCCGCCTGTTTCAAATCTCTAACAAATCAGTGAACACACAAAAAAACAGCCTCTCTCAACGAAAGGCTGTTTCTTTTTAGTATTTTGTCATACCCAGAAGAAACGTTAATGCAATCAAGGCTGGAGTGGAAAGCACCACACCGGTAATAATAAATGTGTTAGCCCATTCATGGCCTTTGTCTTTCAAATGCATGAAGTAAAACAACTGTAGAAAAAATTGAATTCCTGCCAGTACAAGAATAAACGGAACAGCAAAGGTTGGTTCAATCATTTCCGTGGCTACTGCAATAAATGCCAGGAATGTTAGAAAAATCATAAAAGCGAAAGAAGTAATCTGCACTTTCTTTTCTTTATTCATCTTGTGCAGATCTTCGTCTGACAATGCGCTTTTTTCGAATGGTTTGGATAACTCATTTGCCATATTAAGCTCCCCCTATTCCCATAAGATAAACGACGGTAAATATAAACACCCATACGACGTCTATAAAGTGCCAATATAGACTGGCCAGATAAAACTTCGGAGCATTCGTTAGGGTAATACCTGTTCTGGCGTAGCGTATAAGCAGCGTACTGATCCAGGCAAGTCCGAATAGCACGTGGGCTCCGTGAAGACCGACTAGAGCATAAAAGGAAGACCCAAAAGCACTTGTAGTAAAACCCAGCCCGTGATGTACATATTCCACGAACTCATAGATTTCTAAACCAAGAAATGCCATACCGAGTACTACGGTAGTACTCATCCAGATCATCATGCTTTTAAAATTGTTGCGTTTCATCGCGTACATCGCCAGTACACTCGTAAGCGAACTCGTTAGCAGCAGCATTGTCATGATAAACACAAGCGGCAGCTGGAATAATTCTTCTGCAGTTGGACCTCCTGCCGTTCCTTCTCTTAAGCCGAGAAAAGCCCCAAAGAAGGTAGCAAACATGATCGTTTCCCCGCTTAGAAAGATCCAAAAGCCTAAAAATTTATTTCTTCCTTCCAGCGTTGCTTTTTCGGGATTGGAAGGAAGGCCTTTCGTCATATCTACGTGATCAGCCATGTTAACTTACCTCCTTTTCCAGCTTTTTCAATTCTTCTGCTGTAATGTGGTAACCGTGGTCCTCTTTAATAGAACGGACGAGCATCGGCCCGAATGTAAGCAGAAAGCCTGGAATAATAACAGCGTATGGAGATACAATAGCGTTTTCCATATTAATCATAATCATGCCGAATCCCCAGACAAACATGCCGATTCCAATAATAAAAGGAAGAATTGAACCATTTGGCATATGAATGTCAGACAATGGTTCAGCCGGCTTCATTTTGCCGTCTCCATGAATCTTTTCATAAAATAAAGGATCAAGGGAGCGTACCTGCGGCGTCTGTGCAAAGTTATATTCCGGAACAGGGGTTGGAGTCGTCCATTCCAATGTTCTTGCATCCCACGGGTCGCTTACTACCACACGCTCTGCTGTCATAGCAGAATATACGATGTTAATAACCAGTACGATAATACCGGCAGACATTAGAAATGCCCCAAGTGAGGAAATTAAGTTCATCGTTTCCATTCCCTGGCCTTCCAGGTACGTGTACACCCTTCTTGGCATTCCGATAAGGCCCAGAATATGCTGCACAAAGAATGTCATGTGAAAACCGATATAAAACATCCAGAACATCAGCATACCAAGCTTTTCATTTAAATGATGGCCGAACATTTTTGGATACCAGTAGTACAATCCAGCCAGCAGCCCGAGAACAATACCACCTACAATAATATAATGGAAGTGGGCTACAACGAAGTAAGTGTCATGGTATAAATAGTCAACTGGAACCATAGAAAGCATAACACCAGTTACACCGCCCAATACGAAGGTAGGGACGAAAGAAGAAGCACACAGCATCGCTGTATTAAACGTCAGCTTACCGCCCCACATCGTAAAGAGCCAGTTGAATATTTTGATGCCTGTTGGTATTCCTATTGCCATAGTGGCAATAGCAAATACCGAGTTTGTTACCGGGCCGATACCAACGGTAAACATATGGTGAACCCAAACCATAAAGCCTAGAAAAGCAATAATTAATGTAGCAAATACCATTGCTGTGTAACCAAATAATCGTTTTCTTGAGAAGGCCGGGATGACTTCGGAAATAATTCCAAAGGCCGGCAGTACTAAAATATATACTTCCGGGTGCCCGAAAATCCAGAAAATATGCTGCCATAATACAGCATTTCCACCGCTGTCCGGTGAAAAGAACTGTGCGCCGAACAGCCGGTCAAGCATAAGAAGAGCAAGCCCTGCAGCTAATGGCGTAAAAGCGAATACAATCAGTAGGGAAGTAACAAGTGAAGTCCAGCAGAAAAGCGGCATTCTCATCATTGTCATCCCTGGGGCACGCATATTTACGATCGTTACAATAAAGTTAATAGCAGAGATCAGTGTACCAATACCACTCACTTGAAGACCGAGAACATAAAAGTCCATGCCTAAATGTCCGTAATCTCCTGCCGACAGAGGCACATATGCCGTCCAGCCTGCGTCCGGAGCTCCTCCGAAAAACCAGCTGACGCTTAATAGCAGTCCGCCGAAAAAGAAAATCCAAAAACCGAGCGCATTCACAAAAGGAAATGCTACGTCACGCGCTCCTATTTGAAGGGGAATAACATAGTTCATAAAAGCGAATAATAAGGGTGTTGCTGCAAGGAATAACATGATGGTTCCGTGCATTGTAATAAATTCATTAAATGTCTGCCCGTCCAGGAAGTTGTTTTCCGGAAACATAAGCTGTATTCTCATAAAAACAGCCATTAACCCTGCTTTCAGGAAAAACAACGTACCCGCTATTAAATACATAACGCCTAATTTCTTATGGTCTACTGTGGTCAGCCAGTCCATTAAGACGCTTTTGTCTTTCTTTTCTTTAATAATTGCTGAATAATCCGCCATTGGATTTACCCTCCTTTACTCTTTATTCGTTTTGTGGTTCTTCTATTCTATCTGATCCATCCGTCTCTATTTGTCTTCCCAGAGCCGGCTGTTCCACTTCTAACGTATCAAGGTAATCAAGCAGAGCTTCCATATCCTGATCTTCCATGTCCGGATATGCCTGCATATTGTTACCCTGCTTAAAGGATTCCGGATCACGAATCCACGCTTCAAGATTTTCTTCATTGTATTCTACAACCCCGGCAATCGTCTCCCGGTCGGAAAAGTTTGTCAGCGTCGGTCCCTGGGCAGAACCCTGACCGTCTACAGCATGACATCCAATACAGCCCTGGTCTTCAAATACCTGTCGTCCATCTGCAGCTGTAGTATCCTCTTCCAGTTCAGCAGGTTCTGCCTGCATGGTTTCTACCCAGCTGTTGTATTCATCGCGCTCAAGTGCTACTACTTTAAAGTCCATTAATGCATGGGAAGGTCCGCATAGTTCTGCGCATTTCCCTTTGTAAATACCAGGCTCATCTGCTTCGAGCCAAAGACTGTTTTCAATTCCCGGAATAGCATCAATTTTCCCACCAAGTGCCGGTACCCAGAAAGAATGGATAACATCTTCAGCCGTTAATGTGAACTCTACTCTTTCTCCAACAGGAATATATACTTCATTCCCTGCGGTAAAGCCTTCTTGATAATCAAACTGCCACCAGTATTGATGACCTGTTACATCGATCGTGACACCTTCGCCTTCTCCCTCACCGCTGGATCCTGAGGCCTGGGGCGTTGTGTCAGCAAAATAATATGTACCTGTAATTGTCGGTACGGCTAGAATTGCCAATAAAAATATAGGAATAATAGTCCAGGTTAGCTCTAGTGTTTTACTTCCTTCTACCTGTTTAGGGTACTCATCGTCACCCGGTTTTCTTCTGAATTTCACTACAGCAATAAAGTACAGTGCAAATACAACAATAATGACAACTGCCATAACATACAAGCTCAAAATCAGGTTATCAAGAATCCATTCTGCCTGTGGACCGTATGGGTCCAGCGCAGTAAGGCGTTCTTCACCACATCCTGACAATAAGAGCAGTATGAAAGATAAAGGCAGAAGCCGCATCATAAACGTATGCTTGTTCATAGCTAATTTAACCCCCTCTTTCTTTAATTAATAATATATCAACGCCTGATCGGCGCAATTCATAGAGCAGGAAGCGCCATGGTTATTAATACCATGGAAAAACATACGACGGAGCAGACAAGTGCCCCGGCTGCCCACTTTTTGTCCGAGCGGGCTTTCAAACCTGCTGCCAGCCAAATGAGCCAGACGGCTCCCCCGGTCATTACGGTAATAAGATACGCGGTTCCATACTGGCTCAGCAGAAGAGCACCCAGTATAAAAACTGCTGCGTATAAAATACTTTGAAGTTTAGCTGTCTTGTTTCCAGATATCACTGAAAGTACGGGAATTCCCGCTTTTATGTATTCTTCCTTTTTCATAACGGAAAGAGCCAGCGAGCACGTACAGTACCAGATAAAAAATAGAAACGCTAAAATCCAGGCCGCCGGGTGAAGCGAAGCATCTGCTGCTGACCAGGCGATTAAAGGCAGCACTGCAAAAACTCCCGCCTGTATAAAGCTTCCGAAGCTTGACCGATATTTGAGCCAGTACGCATAGCCAAACACATACACTAAAGCAGCAAACGTTCCAAATAATCCAGTCGTTAAACTAATGGAAAAGAGCAGCATGATACCTACAGCGATAACAAGAAGGCCTATAGCAAGCGCTTGTTTATCCTTTTTTTCTCCGTCGTTCCGGCTGCTTTTTTTCAGTTTATTTTCCACCATAACGCACCCTTGTAAAAGAAGCCCTGTTCCAGCAAAGGTAAGAATAAACAAATGCAGATTCTGCTGCCATTGGAAGCTGGAGAAGGGTTCTGCGGCCAGCATCACTGTAAACGTTATCAAAATAACAAAAAATAAAAGCCCTGTTCTCCTGAATAAAAAGAATAGGCGCGCAGCGAATCGATTTTCTCCGGAGGCTCCTGGATGATGAAGCGAATCAGCAGATGATCCTGTCCTATTCATGATTACACCTCCTATTATAAATAATCCCCCTGTGTGTACGCTTCACTGTTTATATTGTAGCATTAAAATACCCTGGTTAGAACCAGAAATTGCAAGGTCCTGCCGCATCCTTACTATAATATTATAGCTTAAATGCTTCACGCTTTCACCTATTTCCTTATATTCACAATTTATTCAAGTTTACGAAACGCCTTTAAATGTTCATTACTATTAAATTGACTTTTATATGTAGAATCCCTACGATTACAATAGGTTCGTTACTTATACAGCATAGATTGGACTGAGGTGGATAGCAGTGAATAATATTGGCTTAAAGATTTTTAGTGTTTTAACTTCTATTGGAATGTTAATTGTACTTATTCAAGGTTCCCTCGTAACAAAAACAGGTTCCGGAGAAGGATGTGGAGCTACCTGGCCGCTCTGCTTTGGAGAAGTTATACCGGATTCTCCTGCTTTGGAAACGATTATAGAATACAGCCATCGTTTGTGGTCCGGACTTATGGGACTGTTTGTGATTATTCTGGCTGTATGGGCCTGGAAAAAACTCTCCCATTTAAGAGAGACCAAGTTTATGGCTCTCATGGCTGTTCTTTTTATTGTCTTCCAGGGAATGATGGGAGCCGGGGCCGTCATATGGGGGAATTCAAGCCTTGTACTTGCCCTCCATTTCGGGATTTCCACTATTTCTTTTGCTACAGTGGTTCTTCTTACCGTTTTAGCTTTTGAGAATAATAAAGATGCTCCTGCCCCACTGGTCAGTAAAGGATATAGAAATTATCTGCTTTTCGTTATCGTTTACTGTTACGCTGTTATTTATACAGGAGCCTATGTAAAGCATACCGATGCCACTTACGCCTGTGAAGGCTTTCCGCTCTGCAACAGCCAGATTATTCCGGATGTGAGCGGCGTATTGGGCTTTCAGATCGGTATTCATTTTGCCCATCGGGTGTTTGCTACTATTTTATTCATTTTCATCGCGATTCTGATGATCTGGACTATTAAACGCTTTGCTTCTTCAACTGCTTTAAAAACAGCAAGCATTCTTGTATTCGCCTTAACAGTCCTGCAAATTACTGCCGGCGTTTCCATTGTATTTGTTAATGCCTATCTTGCATCTGCTTTAACACATGCGATTACGGTCACATTTTTATTTACCACGCTTGCCTACATGGCAATGATTGCTACCCGGAAACCCCCGGTGGATAAACGTTATAAATAACAGTTGGTTATAAAAACTGCGCTGCCGGCTGCATATGAACTATTTTTATAAACAAAGGAGAAGACCAGGGGGGTCACCCCCCTGGTCTTCTTTTGTACCTATTAAAAGAAATCGTATATAAATGGCTCCAGGGTGCTGACACCAGCCTGCAGAAGATTAGCCTGTTCTTCCATCCCCTGGATTCTTCCGGATTTCCAAGCCTGCCTGGCACTAATGTATCCCATAAAAACAGCCGTGGCCGTCTGGATATCCATTTCAAGGCCCTCATGCTCTGATCGTCCTGGAAAAAATCGAATGTGAATACTGCCGTCTACATTTTCAAGGCTGTAAAATCCTTGATTCCATTCACAAAAATCATCTTCAATTTTTAAATTTAATTCTTCCCCTTCTTTTAAATGCAGCGGATACTTCTGCAGAAAAGAAGTCATGTTTACAATACGTGCCATAAAGTAGCTTTCCCGCTTTTCTGTAATCCTCGAATCCGGGAGCAGAAAACGGCTTGGATCATCTACAGCTGGTTTCATTTCCACTTCCGTAATCATCGAATCGTGCTGAGCCAGAAAACTCCAAAGCGCCGTACGTGCTTCTTCATCGAGCCAGATAAACTCTTTTACGTCCATCTTCTGATCTTTCACTTTGTAAATAACGTACCCTCTATCTTCGCCCTGTTCATTTTTAAATACGGCAACCTCTCCCGTTTTCCGCTTTAACACCATGTAATCCCACCATTGTTTATCACGGATAACAGCTCCAGTATAGGAAACAGCCCATTTTTCGTAAATAGGCTGCAGCACCGCTACTGCTCTTTGTTTCACTCTAGAGATGCTGCCTTTTTCCAATGGAACGGGCTTGGGAAGCTGAGCGCTTGAAAGCGTCCAGGTTTTTGCATCGGCAAACAGCTCCCATCCAAACTTCCGGTAAAAAGAAAAAGAGAAAGGATACAGCAGAGAGACTTCACATCCCCTTTCTTTTATATCTTCCAAAGCGGAGCGGAGAAGCTCGCGAACCAATCCGCCTCGACGTTTTTCAGGCCAGGTTGCCACACCTGAAATCCCTCCCATCTTCATAATCTGTCCGGCAATATAGATATCAGAAGGAATAATAGTAAGTTTTGAAGCAATTTCTTTGTTTTCTACGGCCACCCAGGTATTTTCCGGTTTAATGATTTTTCTGCGGTCTTCCCGCTGATCGGCTGAAAGCTCAAATTGAAAGGCAAATTCCCCCAGATTCATGTTTTGATCGAGCTCTGCCGTCTTCATTTTTCGTATTTCCACCTTTATTCGTCCTCTCCTTTGAACATGGCAATAGCCCGTTTCCGCTGAATAGAATGGTCAACTGCCGGCTCAGGATAATCTTTCCCTATGATGCAGGATGCTTTTTCCTGCTCTTCTTCACTCATCTTCCAAGGCTCATGAATAAACTGTTCGGGTACATCTTTTAAAACGGGCAGGTATTTTTTTATAAATTCTCCTCTTTCGTCAAACCGCTGGCTTTGTCGTATCGGAGAAAATACTCTGAAATACGGCACCGCATCAGAACCGGTGGACGCAGCCCACTGCCATCCTCCGGCATTGGATGACGGATCGTAGTCTATGAGACGTCGTTCAAAATACTGCTCCCCTTCTCTCCAGTCTTCCAGAAAATCTTTCACGAGAAAAGAGGCCGTTATCATCCTGCCGCGGTTATGCATCCAGCCTGTTTTATTTAATTGAATCATACATGCATCCACTACAGGGTACCCTGTCTCGGCATTCTTCCATTTATCCAGATTTTTTTTATTATTTTCCCAGCTCAGCGACTGGTATGCTTCCTTTAATTCTTTATTTTTTAAATCCGGATGGGAAACGTGAATCATATTATAGAAATCCCTCCAGGCCAGTTCACTTAAGAAAGTACCGGCCCCTTTGTCCTCTTCTTCGAGCTTGGGAAGCAGTGCTTGATAAATCGTACGTACTGATATTCTGCCGGTTTTTAAATAAGCCGACAGTCTGCTCGTACCGTCTGCTGCAAGAATGTCCCGTTCTTTTTCATAATATTCCACTGGATCATCTGCAAATGCATCTAAACGATCAAGGGCATCCTGCTCCTGCACCTTCTCCCATTTTGTTTCTGCCTTTTTATTATAATTCTTTAAACTCTCCTGGTCTTGTTTATCGGCAAAGGCTTTGTTTATTTGTCGTGATGCTAAAAACTCCATATCTGCCTGGAACGGCCTGTCTTTTTGCTTTTTAAACCAATTTCGATAGTAAGGCGTAAAGACCTCATAGTAGCTTTCATCTTTTTTTAATACTTCATCTGAAGCGTGAAAATGGGCATCTTTAAAAGGATAAAATACAGCATTAGAAAGCCCCTTGCGTGCTTGTTCATCTCTTTTGACCGCCTGCGGCACTTCATCTTCGTTAAAAAATACCGCACTGATTTCTTCTGCTTCCCCTAAGCTTTCAAAAACATGCCCGATTTCTCCAACTTTTATGTACAGGCGGATATCCTTTTCGCTGCATTCTTCCGAAAAAGCCTCCAGGTTTTGAAAAAAATAATCATGATGCGGACACGGGTCTTCTATCCGTTTTTTTTCTATATGAAAAAAGGCGAGCCATTTTCTGGCGTCATCTTCCTGCAGCCACTGCTCGAGCGCATGCATGGCATGGCTGTCCGTGAGCCGTAAATCCCTTCTAAACCACAATACTGCTGTTTCTGCCATCGTGTATATCATCCTCTCTGCTTATCCTTTCTCTTATACCCTCTTTTATAAGCTTTTAAAAACAAAAAACCAGCTGAAGGCATAACCTCTTCAGCTGGTTTTCTTATAGTTAGGATGAAAATTCAATTAACAGGTCACCGGTAGCTATTGCATCGCCATCGGCTACGTGAATGGACTTCACTTTTCCATCGAACGGAGCCTGTACGGTTGTTTCCATTTTCATGGCTTCCGTGATCATCAAATGATCGCCCTTTTTAACTTTTTCTCCATCTACAACAAGTGTCTTAATCACGGTTCCCGGCATAGAAGCCCCTATTTGATTGGCATTCTTTTTATCTACTTTGGGCCGTTCGACAACAGATGCTGCCACGTTCTGATCTTTAATATTTACTTCCCGCGGCTGGCCGTTCAGTTCAAAATAAACAATTCTCGTGCCATTATCCTGTGGTTTGGAAATGGATATCAGCTTAACAATTAACGTTTTTCCCTGCTCAATTTCCACTTCAATCTCTTCACCGAGCCGCAGGCCATAGAAGAAGGTAGCAGTATCCAGCACCGTTACATCCCCGAACTGATGACGGAAACGTTCAAAATCCATATACACTTTCGGATAGAGCGCGTAAGACAATAGATCATGACTTGTGATCTGACGATCTACTTCTTTATACAGCTCTTCCTGAAGGCTTTTGAAATCCACGTCATCCATGTTTTCCCCGGGACGGTTGGTGATGGCTTCCCGTCCTTTAAGAATCACGTCCTGCAGGTCTTTTGGAAATCCTTGATATGGCTGGCCGAGATAGCCTTGGAACAGCTCTACAACAGAATCAGGAAAATCCAGACTGCCGCCTTTTTGCAGCACATCTTCTTCTGTCAGATCATTTTGGACCATATAAAGAGCCATATCGCCGACTACTTTTGAAGAAGGAGTAACTTTTACTACATCTCCAAACATGTCGTTCACCCGGCGGTACATTTTCTTCACGTCATTCCAGCGTGAACCGAGACCGACTGCTTTCGCCTGCTGCTGCAGGTTGCTGTACTGGCCGCCTGGCATTTCATGCTCATATACCTCCGTGTGAGGGGCGTTCATGCCGCTTTCAAAGCCCTGGTAGTATTTTCTTGTATAATCCCAGTATTCATTCAGCTCTTCTATCGCTTTTATATCAATATCCGGCTGGCGTTCATTGCCTTTAATCGCATAATACAGGCTGTTCATGCTTGGCTGGGACGTTAGTCCGGCCATCGAGCTGATGGCAACATCCACAATATCGACTCCTGCTTCTATCGCTTTCGCGTACGTAAAGATGCCATTGCCGCTTGTGTCATGGGTATGCAGGTGGATCGGTATGGAGATGGTCTGCTTCAGCTCGGTCACCAGCTGATAGGCTGCTTCCGGTTTAAGCAGGCCGGCCATGTCTTTAATACCCAGAATATGGGCGCCTGCCTTCTCGAGGGACACCGCCATGTCTTTATAATACTGCAGGTCATATTTCGTACGGGCGGCATCTAATATGTCGCCTGTGTAGCAGATAGAAGCCTCTGCCACTTTCTGCTGGTTTCTCACTTCATCAATCGCCAGC
Organism: Sinobaca sp. TMA16-18; assembly: GCF_059510535.1. Taxonomy (NCBI): domain Bacteria; kingdom Bacillati; phylum Bacillota; class Bacilli; order Caryophanales; family Sporolactobacillaceae; genus Sinobaca; species Sinobaca sp. TMA16-18. Next base: position 322,974 of record NZ_JCAKFM010000001.1, read on the forward strand.
TGCATGCCCTCCAGCCAGTTTAAAGAATCAAATATGCGGAACACATCAATGCCTGCATCCGCGCTTTTTTCTACAAATTCTTTAATGACATTATCCGGATAGTTTTTGTATCCTACGGCATTAGAGGCCCGCAGCAGCATCTGCAGCAGAATATTCGGCATTTTCTCACGTAAGAGAATCAGACGCTCCCACGGATCTTCGTGTAGAAAACGCATCGATACGTCAAACGTCGCGCCTCCCCACATCTCCGACGAAAACAGCTGCGGCAGCATATGAGAAGTCGGGGCGGCAATCTTTTTCAAATCCTGCGTCCGGACTCTTGTCGCAAGCAGCGACTGGTGGGCATCGCGGAAAGTAGTATCTGTTAACAGTACCTGCTTTTGGCTCAAGACCCAGTCAGCCAGACCTTCCGGACCGCGTTCGTCTAAAATCTGCTTGGTTCCTTTTAACGGTTCTGCCGTTTTTTCAATGATCGGTACAGGCGGCTTGTCCAATACAGGCTTTTTCAGTTTTTCCAGTCCCGGGTAGCCGTTTACAATCGTCTCTCCAATAAAGGTGAGCATTTTTGTTCCGCGGTCTTTTCGTTTTGGAAAGACGAACAGCTCCTGCGTTTCATCTATAAAGGAAGTATTATAATCGCCGCTTAAAAAGCCGCTGTGCTGCACGAGGTTTTCCAGAAAAGGAATGTTCGTAATAATACCCCGGATCCGGAATTCGCGGAGGTTCCGCAGCATTTTTGCCGCCGCTCCTTCAAATGTTAACGACCAGGTGGAAACTTTCACGAGCAGAGAATCGTAATGTGGCGATATTACGGCCCCTTGAAAGCCGTTACCGGCATCAAGTCGTACACCAAATCCCCCGCTGGAGCGGTAGGCCATTATTTTCCCGGTATCAGGCATAAAGTCGTTGGCGGGATCTTCTGTGGTAACACGGGACTGAATCGCAAAGCCGAATGTTTTAATATCTTGTTGTTCCGGCATATTCAGTTCTTTTCCATGCAGGGATTTTCCGTCTGCTATATAAAGCTGGGCCTGCACGATGTCAAAGCCGGTAATCATTTCCGTGATTGTGTGTTCCACTTGAATTCTCGGATTCACTTCAATGAAGAAAAATTCTCCGTGGGGATCGACCAGAAATTCAACCGTACCTGCATTCACATACTCAATTTTTTTGCTTAGCTTTACGGCCGCGTCGCAGATCTTCTCGCGGAGTTCGTCTCCAAGCGACACGCTCGGCGCAATTTCCACTACCTTCTGGTGCCTTCTTTGCACGGAACAGTCTCTTTCATACAGATGCACGACGTTGCCGTGGGTGTCCCCTAGAATCTGTACTTCGATGTGTTTCGGACTTTCTACAAACTTCTCTACATATACTTCATCGTTTCCAAAAGCTGATTTAGCTTCTGATTTTGCCCTGTCGTACGACTCGGATAAAGATTCCGCGTCCCGGACAATCCTCATGCCGCGGCCGCCGCCGCCAAGAGACGCTTTAATAATAAAGGGATATCCATTCGCCTCGGCAAAGGAACGCACTTCCTCGACGCTCTCCACCGGACCGTCGCTTCCCGGAATAACAGGCAGACCTGCCTCGAGTGCTGTGGTCCGGGCTTTTACTTTGTCCCCGAACATATTTAAATGTTTTGTTTCCGGACCTATGAAAATAATGCCCTCTTCTTCACACCGTCTGGCAAATTCAATATTTTCTGAAAGAAATCCATAGCCGGGGTGAATAGCATCAATATTATTTTCTTTCGCCGTAGCAATAATATCTTCAATATCAAGATATGCATCAATAGGCTTTTTTCCTGCTCCCACGAGGTATGCTTCATCTGCTTTGTATCGATGAAAAGCCCCTGTGTCTTCCTTGGAATAAATTGCTACGGTGCGGATATGTAGTTCTGTGCAAGCTCTGAAAATCCGAATCGCAATCTCTCCACGGTTCGCAACTAATACTTTTTTAATATTATTCAGCTGGCTCATCTCGTACCTCCCGGTTTTCATTCTTTTTCTGTATATATTTACTGACAATTCCAAATATATTTTATCATACCATGTCCTTATTTTTTGTCAAAAAAATTTTGTACTTTATAAATAAAAAAACAAGCTGCGGACTGCAGCTTGTTCTTAACTGTTTACTGTTGCTTCGTGGAACGCGGAAAGTTTTCTTTCAAGTTCAGAAAGAATATGTTTACCCGTTGCATCTTCAATAAGATTCAAGCGGATAGCAAAGTCAATCTCACGGGAAAGACCAAACATCTGCGTGTCCAATACCTCTTCATAAAGAGGACATTGAGGCATTGTTAAGTTTTCCATCTGCACTTCAATCAGCTTTCTGATTTTTTCTGCATCGGCAACAAGAAGGGCATATGCTTTTTCTTTATGTTCGGTTTCTGCCTTTACGCTCAAGGTGACCCCTCCTAATATAAGCTAATTAAATCTATCTTATCTATTTAATAGGAAAAATGCAAGAAAGTATTGAAAAGTTCACCATATCTAAACATCCTGCTTGTTTTCCAAGTCTTCCCTTCCTATGATATTATAGTACTACTGCATATACAAGGAGGAATTACACGATGGAATTTATTCTTTTCATATACGGTAACACCAAATACACGATCACTATTGATCCCACCGTCTGGATTTTCGATGATAGAAAGGTGGACCTGACTACCTGGTTTGAACAGGAAAAAAAGGCAGATACATCTTTGGAAGAATACACGCGGGCGGCCTCAGAGCACTGGGACAGGGAAATGACAGAAGGGGCACGTATTCCAAAGCGTACCAAGACAAATGAAGTCCGTAACAAAAAAGAAACGTTGATCAAAGGCAGTTTTGGGATTCCTTTTTATTCCTTTATCGAGAATGCCGAGCCCGGAGAAGACGCCTCCAAAGTAGTCGTAGAACGCTCACAGGGGTCAGAACTTATTGTAGATCTGGATACGGCAAAAGACTTCATTGCAGGATTTTCCAAAGACGGTGCCACCCTTAAAGAAGACGGTCCTGTTCATATTTATTACGGCAGCGGGGAAAACAAAGAAAATCCCATCACTTTTGTGACAGGATTCCGGATCGTATAATTATAACAGATCGGCTGCAAGCTGGGCGAGTCCTGATCTCTCGCCTTTTTCCAGCTTCACGTGGCCGCTGATTGATTGATTCTTAAACACTTCGACAACGTAGGCTAGCCCGTTGTTTAATTCATCCAGATAAGGATGATCAATTTGTTTTGGATCACCCATCAGTACAATTTTACTGCCTTCCCCTACTCTTGTCAGGATCGTTTTCACTTCATGTTTTGTTAAATTCTGTGCTTCGTCAATTATAATAAATTGATCGGGTATGCTTCGGCCTCTAATATACGTTAACGCCTCCACTTCAATCGATCCCATGCCGGCTAGAATCTGATCGAGTTCGCCGGGCTTTTTTGCGTTGAATAAATATTCCAGGTTATCAAAAATAGGCTGCATCCAAGGTCTGAGCTTTTCGTCTTTTTCGCCGGGCAGATAACCTATATCTTTCCCCATTGGTACAACCGGCCTGGCTACGAGAAGCTTATTATAGCTGCCGTAGTCTTCCGTAAGCATTAAACCGCAGGCAAGCGTCAGGAGCGTTTTTCCTGTGCCTGCTTTACCTGTCAGGGTAACCAGCGGGATATCGTCCCGCAAAAGCAGTTCCAGAGCCATCTTTTGTTCCACGTTCCGCGGCTTTATTCCCCAGGCATGTTCATGTTCATTCGTAAAAGGAACCAGCTGAGAGGCAGAAGCATCTACTTTGCATAAAGCAGAAGACGATCCGCCTGCAATGTCCCGGAGAACAACAAACTCATGCGGATACATCCCCGTTTCTTCCAGTTGTTCCAGCGGGAGTGAATTTTCCGCATAGAAAGTATCTATCAGATCTTTTGTAACGGCTATATGCCGCTTTCCTCTATACATATCATCAAATTCAGTTACACGGTCACTTAGAAAGTCCTCGGCATGAAGACCTAAAGCATCGGCCTTTACGCGAACCAATCCATCCTTACTTACGATAATAACGGTTTTTCCTGTATTTTCTTCAATTTGCTGCGTATGAAGGTTATGCGCTACGGCCAGAATGCGATTATCGTTTGTTACTTCTATGAACATATCTTTCAAGTATTGATAGGATTTATGATTCAGTTCAACCCGTACGGAGCCTCCTGAATCGAGCAGGACTCCTTCATGAAGTTTCCCTGTGGCTCTTAGACTATCGAGAATTCTGGCCGTTTCGCGGGCATTTCTTCCAATCTCATCCATATACCTTTTTTTTGAATCAATTTCCTCCAGCACTACGGCCGGAATTACTACGTCATTTTCTTTAAACTGATAGATAGCACGAGGGTCCTGAAGAAGCACATTTGTATCGAGCACGTATATTTTTTTCAACGTTATTCCCCCCAGATGTAAGTGAAAATCTGTTCTATCCTATATGAATAGAATGATGTCTTTTTTTGTGGAGGAGGCCCCCTTACGTCTAGACTGTTTTCATGGCCTTCATCACTTGATTATCCAATTTAGCTGCAGCTTCCGCATCGTAGGTTTTCTCATAGCGGGGCTCCAATGTCATTTTGGCGCCGTAAAACATAATGTCCTTTACCTCATTAATATCGAGTTCAGCCAACGCCAGTTTAATAGGCACATCTTCTATTTCTTCTTTGAGTATTTTAACCTCCCCGGCGATCGCATACGTCGATCCATTTCCTATAACGGTAATAACAATCCCAGGATTATGATGCATGTTATCCATCATCTTGGAACGGTTGTCGATAGTGAACCGCAGGGTTTCTCTATCCGGTGCATATATCCAGGAAAGTACTCTCACATCCGGCGCATTTGATTCGTGGTCTACTGTAGTTAGTGAAATGTACCGTTCTTTTTTGAGAAGGGCCAACAGCTCATCATTTAAGTTTTTTTCCATTCGGTTTGCCATTCCATAACCCCCTTATGTATTTTTAATTCCCATAACAGGCGGTGCTTATGCCTATTAGTTTACATATACGACATTTTGAGCGGAAACTCCTTTAATTTCCTGTTCACTAGTCGTTCTTTGGAAGTTCATCAGTGATAGCCTTCCTTCTTTCATGTTATACTATTATAGAAACAATCTCGATAAAATTGCTCATCCTACTGGAGGATTCAGATATGAAAGTCAAATGTGTACTCTGCGATGACATTCATGATCTTGACGATGGAAATCCGCTTGCAAAAAAATTGCGGAACCGCCCGATTCATACGTATATGTGCGAAACCTGCCAGGCACGAATTGCCAAACGTACAGAAGAAAGAGCGCAGACCGGTAACTTTCATTTATACCGGGACCCTACTCAGGATGATGGATGGTAAAAAAATGGTTTATCAAAAACGCTTCCTTCGGGAAGTGTTTTTTTATAGCCAGACCTTTATAAAAATAAAAGAAGCTCTCCCAAAAGGGAAAGCTTCTTTTATTATGCAGACGTCTGCTGATTCTGCTCCTGCTTATGGCGTTTAAGCCGCAGCCGGTAAACAGCCAGCACAACAGCCGCTGCAAATAACGATTCAACTACAGCCATTCCAATAGCAAATATTGTTAAAGGAAGGGCACCTATGAGAAGGGCACTATACACGATAACGTTTTTGAGAAGAGGCAGTTTACGTGCAAATCCCATGTTAAATACGAGAATGCACATAATCACTACAGCTGCATACAAAAGCCAAAAGCCCGTAATCGGATATTCATGTATGCCGAGCATACCGGCTGTCCATGACAGCTGGTCCTGCGTGACGGCAATATCTTCGGAGTTGGTGGTGCCGTTCATTACGCTTCCCTCCTCATGAGATGCCATTTATGCTGAGGTGTTACTTATTTAGATACCTTGCTTCGCTTTTCATCGCGCTCTCTGGCACTCTTATCAAGAATTTTCTTCCGGAGACGAATAGACTTTGGTGTTACTTCACAATACTCATCTTCGTTAAGGTATTCCAACGCTTCTTCAAGCGTCATAATTCTTGGACGCTTCATCGTAACGGTGTTGTCTTTGTTAGCGGAACGAACGTTTGTCTGCTGTTTCATCTTTGTGATGTTAACAGTTAAATCGTTATCACGGGTATGTTCGCCAACGATCATACCTTCGTAAATTTCCGTTCCGGGTTCAAGGAAAAGCGTACCGCGGTCTTCCACCTGCATCATGCCGTACGGAGTACATTTACCAGTTTCCATGGAAACAAGCACTCCCTGGCGGCGTCCGCCGACCTGTCCGCTGTGCAGTGGACGATAGCCGTCAAACACATGGTTAATAATGCCGTAACCTTTTGTCTGGGCCATGAATTCTGTTGAATAACCAATAAGACCTCTGGAAGGAACGAAAAATTCCATACGAACCTGACCGTCTCCACGGTTAACCATGTCGCGCATTTCTCCCTTTCGTTCTCCGAGAGATTCCATAACTGCTCCTGTATAATCTTCAGGCACGTCAACCTGTACCCGTTCAACCGGCTCAGATACGACACCATCTACTTCTTTGATAATGACCTGAGGCTTGGATACCTGAATTTCAAATCCTTCACGGCGGAGGTTTTCAATAAGAATACTTAAGTGAAGCTCACCGCGCCCGGAAACGGTCCATACATCCGGAGAATCAGTGTGCTCTACGCGGAGACTGACATCTGTTTCCAGTTGTGTCATCAAACGCTCTTCAATTTTTCTGCTCGTAACATAGTCGCCTTCGCGTCCGGCGAAAGGACTGTTGTTTACAAGAAACGTCATTTGAAGAGTAGGCTCATCGATACGAAGTGCAGGCAGTGGATCTTTATGGTCTGCCGGGCAGATTGTCTCCCCAACCATAATATCCTCTACACCGGCAATAGCAATCAGGTCACCGGCTGTTGCAACGTCGATCTCCATACGCTTTAATCCCATGAAGCCAAAAAGCTTCGTAATTCTAAAGTTTCTTACCGTGCCATCCAGTTTAATTAAGGAAACCTGATCTCCATTTTTGATCGTTCCACGGAATACTCTTCCGATCCCGATACGTCCAAGATAGTCATTGTAATCAAGCATTGTAACCTGAAACTGAGCAGGCTCGCTGCTGTTATCAATTGGGGCAGGTACAGTATCAAGAATAACATCAAACAGGATATCCATTTTTCCATCCTGGTTATCTGAATCCATGCTTGCTGTTCCGTTAATAGCAGAAGCAAATACTACGGGAAACTCGATCTGCTCTTCATCAGCGCCAAGCTCGATGAAAAGGTCAAGTACCTCGTCCACTACTTCATTAGGACGTGCCATTGGACGGTCAATCTTGTTAACCACTACAAGTGGCGTAAGTTTCTGTTCAAGTGCCTTCTTAAGAACAAAGCGGGTCTGCGGCATACATCCTTCATACGCATCCACTACCAGAAGAACACCATCCACCATTTTCAGGATACGTTCGACTTCTCCGCCGAAATCGGCGTGGCCTGGAGTATCCATTATATTAATGCGGGTGTCTTTATACTTTACTGCCGTGTTTTTAGCAAGAATAGTAATACCGCGTTCTTTTTCAATGTCGTTATTGTCCATTGCACGCTCATCGACATGCTCATTCTCCCGATACGTTCCAGACTGTTTTAACAGCTCGTCCACCAATGTTGTTTTACCATGGTCAACGTGAGCTATAATAGCAATATTTCTCAAATCATTACGTAATTCCATTCGTTTACCGCTCCTATCCGATACTATCATTCCTTAACCTATCAATTGTAGCACATTCCCTTTTGATTGGGAGTACTTTTTGCTTAATTAAGGGAAAATATCTGTCATGCTTTTAAATTCTCTAATTCCATTGTAGACTATTAAGTAGAATAAAGTAATAGTGAAAAGTGGTGTTTACTACAATGACGGCAGTAAAATGGGTATTTCTTTTCTTTGCCTTTCTCGCTACTTTCAGCATTGCCAGCCTTGGTATTGCTGTTGCAGAAGGCTCACTTCTAATTGCTTTGATCTGCATTGCCGGTTTGCTTGGCTCTTTTTATGGAGCCAGAAAACTTCGTGTGAAACAACAGTCCAATGCATAGGAAACAGCAGTGTTCACTGAACACTGCTGTTTTTTTCTGCATTATTTTCATCAGGAGCTGATGCATAGGCATGGACAGCCGCTACGCCTGCAACAAATATGGAAGGCGCATAGACGGTCGTAAACAATGCAATATAAACAATTAAAAACAAAACCCCACTGAAAAACTTCCTCAGATACATTTGTCCCACCCCTGGTAGCAGCAGGGACAGAACCGCTGCAATTATTGCTTTTCTTCCTTTTAAATAACTCATTCTTTCACCTGCCTTAAATCAACCATTCCCGGTGCCGGATCAGTTAGACACCGGAAGCCTTAATCCCTGTTTTCGTTTTTAACAACTCTGGATACAGTAATCCCGTCTCCGCTCGGGATAAGCGTCGACTCCAGCTGAGGATGGGCCGCCACCTTTTCATTAAACTGCCGGATCGATTCAGTGTAGCGCTTATCTTCCAAATCGGGATTAAATACGGTATCCCCTGCCAGAACGTTGTCTGCTACAATTAATGCCTGTGGGTTGGCAAGCTCTACCGCATAGTCGAGATAATTGACGTAATTTTTCTTGTCGGCATCTATAAAAATAAAATCGTAGGAATACTCGCCTTCTTTTAGATGCTTTAATGTATCGAGAGCCTCGCCGACCATAATCGTCGTCTGTCCTTCAAATCCGGCGCGGATATGATTCTGCTTGGATACCTGTGCGAAATTTTCGTTTACTTCCAGGCTTGTTAAATGTCCTTCTTTTCCAAATCCCCTGGCAAGACAGATGCCGCTGTATCCGCCCAATGCACCTATTTCAAGGATATTTTTTGAACGGGATATCTTAACAAGCATCGTCAATATTTTACCTACATTCGGACTGACGGAAATTTCCGGCATGTTGTTTTCCCGGATAGACTTAAGCACCTCTGTTAATTCATCATCATTTGGCTGAAAAACGGATTGAATATATTCATTTACTTGTTTCATCCTTTATTCCTCCTACAATATTTTTATGATTGCCGGGTCAATATTATAGGCTCATCCTCTGTAATGATGATGGTATGTTCATACTGAGCCGATTTCTTTCCATCTTTCGTTCGGGCTGTCCAGCCGTTGCGGTCCATCCTGCTGTGCCAGCTGCCTTCGTTAATCATCGGTTCGATTGTTACGGCCATTCCTTTTTTTAACCGCTGTCCTTTTCCGGGTTCTCCGTAATGGGGAATCTGCGGATCTTCATGAATAGTACGCCCGATGCCGTGACCGGAAAAATCTTTAACGACGGAGTATCCTTCATTTTCTGCATAGCTTTGGATAGCATGGCCGATATCACCGATTCTGTTTCCGTCCACCGCCTGCTGAATGCCTAAATCCAAAGATTTTTTGGTTACCTCCAGCAGTTTCTCCGTCTGATCAGAGACTTTCCCAGCTTTATGCGTCCAGGCGGAGTCAGCCAGGCCTCCCTTTAGATTCACGACCATATCAATCGTTACAATATCGCCTTCTTTTAACACAGAAGGCCTCGGAAAGCCGTGACAAATTTCATCGTTTATGCTCGCGCAGGTAGCGTACTTGTAGCCCATATACCCTTTCTGTTCCGGTGTTGCCCCATGTTTTTTTAAATATGTTTCTACAAACCTGTCTATTTCTTTCGTGGACACCCCCGGCTTTATCCGATGTTCTATTTCTTTGTGGCAGTCTGCCAGCAGCCTGCCGGCGTCTTCCATCAATTGTATTTCCCTTTTTGTCTTTAATGAAATCAAACTGCAGAATCCTTTCTTTGTACATGATGTTGTTTATTATACTATTTTTGACCGCATCCGTGTATACATATCAATCCAGTATTAATGGCTGAAAACGGGTATTATCTTCCAAACCTTCAATATAGGTGACCAGCAGGGTGATTACATTTTCTATGTCCTCGAGACTTGCTGTTTCGACGGGTGAGTGCATATACCGAAGCGGAAGGGAGACATTCACTGTAGCAATGCCGCTGCCCGTGTAACGAATTTTATCTGCATCCGTCCCGGTATGTCTCGGGGTTAATTCATATTGAACATTCATGTCCAGCTTCTCTGCTGTTTCTTTTAAAAGGCGGGTAGCTTTTTTATTAACAGGAGGGCCAACGGCAAGAACGGGACCGCCGCCCAGTTTCACCTCCGGCTGTCCATTCCGGTTCGACCCCGGATAATCATAAGCAAATGTTACATCAATGACGATGGCCAGATCAGGCTGAACAGCGGCTCCCGCATAGTATGCTCCGCCCATATTGGTCTCTTCATTAACAGTACTCACTGCAGTAACACTGGCCGGAAATGTCTTTCCTTTTAAACGTTTAATGGTTTCCGCTGCAATGAACGCTCCCGTTCGATTATCAAGGCCCCTGCCGCTTATTTTACTTCCAAAAAGCAGTTCAGGCGATCGATGGTAGACAGCTGTATCTCCGATGGATATAAACTTTTCCACTTCTTCTCTGCTGGATGCTCCGCAGTCGATGAACAAGTCGGAAAAAGAAAAGCTGTCACCGGTGCCGCCCTGGTGCTCAGCATTCACACCAAACACGCCGGTAATGGTTTCATTTTCCCCAAGTATATCCACTTTCATTCCAAGCGCTGGTTTATGGCTGATGCCCCCAAGCTTTTCAACCCGGATATAACCATCTGACTCAATGCCTTTCACCATAAACCCAATTTCATCACAGTGACCGGCAATCATAATTTTCAATGCACCTGCGGGATTGATAATAGAAACAGCATTCCCCGCACCATCTGCTTTCTGCTCCTCGGCAAAAGGCTTTGTGTAATCCAGCCATATTCTTTGAATTTCTTCTTCGCTCCCGGAAGGAGAGGGTGTGTTAAGCAGTGTAAATAAAAAATTCTTGCTCGATTTATCCATTTGATATCCTCCCTGCAATCGTGTTTTATCTTATTTTGCTTTTATCATAAGCAGTTTAGCACGGCAGGAATATTTTTGAAATCACGAATAAAAAAAGCAGGCTGATGGACTATGAACCTCCCACAACCTGCTTTTGTTAAACGCTTTGAAGATGTATTTTCCATTTTTCCAAAAACTGCTCCGCAAACTGCTTACAGCGGGTAATATCTTCTCCCTCCGGATCAAGTTCAATTTTTAAGTTAGGTTCTACAAGGAGTGCTCCTTTTTCCTGAAGCTTTCCGCTGATTGTATCTACAGCTGCCCCGTATTCCGGATAGGAGGAATCGCAGGAGCCAAAGCAGGCTGCCGGTATTGCCTGCAGGGTTATATTATCCATGTCGTCATAAAAATCTTCCAGTTCATACGGCAGATCTCCATCTCCCCATGTATAGGTTCCAAATATTACTCCATCGTAATTTTCCAGTTCCACCGCTTTTATGTCGTCCATATCGATATGTTTTCTTGTAACGTCCGCAGCGGGCGTAAGCTGCGCTTGAATGATATCAGCTATTTCTTCCGTATTTCCGGATAAGCTGGCAAAAACGAGCAGAATAGAAGCCATCGTTTCCCTCTCCTCTTTAAATAATCTACTCACACTATAATTGATAATGATTATCAATGTCAATATATGATTGATTCTTGAAAGTTCTGACATTGACTTCTCTCTGCCTGTTTGATACGTTTAATTCACTTTGTATACATTGATAAGATAGGATCTTTCATGATTTTAATCAAATGATAGGAAAGCAGGCGTCCATTAATGAAAAAAATAAAAATTGTCACTGATTCAACTGTTGATATGAGAGAAGAAGATATTAAAGCCTACGGAGTAACAGTAGTTCCCCTATCGATTTCTATTGGCGAAGAAACTTTCCTCGACAGAGTAGACATTACTCCAACAGAATTTATTACAAAAATGAAAGCATCTTCTGAACTGCCGAAAACGTCCCAGCCTTCTCCGGGAGCGTTTGCCGAAGTATACGACAAACTTCACAAAGAGGGGTATCAAATCTTATCTATCCACGCCTCCAGCGGCCTCAGCGGTACGATCAATGCCGCACACACTGCTTCTGAAATGACAGAGGCGGAAGTTACTATTGTAGATTCCAAATTCATTTCGAAAGCGTTATCTTTTCAAGTAGAAGAAGCCTGTGAGATGGCAGACCGGGACATGCCGATGGATGAGATCATCCGGAAGTTGGAACAAGTTCGAAAAAACACCCGATTATTCGTGGTCGTACACACTTTAGAGAATTTAATTAAAGGCGGACGGATTGGAAAAGGCCGCGGTTTAATAGGTACACTGCTTAAAATAAAACCAATTGCCGTTCTTGAAGACGGGGTCTACGCTCCAGTAACAAAAGTAAGAAATTCCAACCAGGTGATACGATTTCTCACTGAGCAGTTTGCTTCCGATATAGAAGGACGTTCCGTCAAGAAAGCCGGATTTGCTCATGCGGACGGAAAAGAACTTGCTGAAAAAACGGCTCAGGCTATTAATAAAAAGGCCCCAGGAGTCATGATTTCTATTGACGACACCACGCCGGTTATCAGCACGCATACCGGGCCCGGTGCCATCGCTTTTATGTATCAGCTGGAAGAATAGAAAAAAGACAAGCGCCTTCCCGGCTGCTTGTCTTATCATTTACGACTTATTTTCTAAATTCATAATAACTTCTTCAGCCAGTTCATGCACACGCCGAACCTGGTTATTTGTGTTTTCTGCCGGGAGTGTTTTCTGCCGCACAGCTGACAGGAAGTCTTCAATCATAGGGGTAAACCCCCTCTTTGTTAATGTCGGTTCCCAATCATCCTCTTCCTGCTTTTCTATTTTTTTACCTTTTAAAACGAAAAGCTCCCGTACATTCTCCGCCACTCTTTTCTCAGCAGGACCGGCAGCTTCCGCGCGCTCTTCAGCCGCTCCATTTACTCTGTTCATTACTGCAATCGCTGTACTGCCTCCGCCCTCTATCTGAAGCGTGGCGTGATGAAGGCAGCCATCTTTCACTTTACCGGAAACATGAATCTGCTCAATTTCATGCGGGAATAAAAAAAGAACTGTATCAATTACATGGATAAAGTCATCCAGTACAAATTCCCTTATAGTATCCAGTTGGTGCGCACGATTTTTCTGCATAAGGATCATCGTCGGATCTTTCACTTCTTTAAGGTTTTGATAAACCTTTGCATACCGCCTGTTAAAACCGACCATCAGCAATAACCCTTTGCTGTTTGCTTTATCGATCAATCGGTTGGTTGCTTCAGCGTTATTTGTTAACGGCTTGTCCACATAGACATGAATGCCGTGGTCCAGCAGGAAATCGATGATATGTTCATGAGAATCGGTAGAGGAATGTACAAAAGCTGCTTCTATTTTCTGTTCTACCAGTTTTTCTATAGAAGTATGGCCATTGCTGATATGAAAACGATCCATCGCTTCCCGAAGAACCTGTTTGTTTCTCGTACATAAGTGAATATCTATCTGTTTCATTTGAGAAATGCTAGGCAGGTACGCTTTTAACGCAATACTGCCCAGTCCAATTATTCCTATCTTCATGGTTTCCTCCATCAATTCATTTTAAATATAGTATAGCAGGTCGCATCTGGTTGCTGAACGTTTCTTTTTCTTGCGGCATGCACCGGCAGGACAACAGCTGATTCTCTGTTACGGATTCTGTTTATTTTACTCCTTTAGTTTTGCCTGGTGGAAACTATATAATAGAAAGAGTAACCCAGGATAGGATGGATACATATGCCCTCCCAAAGCAAGCGGCCTCCTTTAAAGCTTCTGCACAAAATGATTTTATTAATGAGTGTGCTTTTAATTATCAGCATCAGTACAGCAGCTGTATTTGTATTTGTCGTGCTATCCGATTCTCTTGAAGAAAGAGTTGGAGATAACGCTTTAAATCTAGCGATTACTGTAGCCAATATTCCTGAAATACAGGAGGCATTTAACAGCGAAGATCCTGAAACGGTTATTCAGCCGATTGTCGATCCGATGCGGGAGCAGACAGACGCTGAATTTATTGTGGTGGGTAACACCGATGAAATACGATACTCCCATCCGGATCCGGCCCGCATAGGAGAGCAGATGATCGGCGCGGACAACGAGCGCGCTCTGCTTAAAGGGGACAGCTATATAAGCCGGGAAGAAGGGTCACTCGGCCCCTCCATCCGCGGGAAAACCCCGGTTTACGACGAAGCAGGAGCCATTATTGGTGTCGTATCTGTCGGCTTTCTTGTAAATGAAGTAAATGATACGATAAATGCATTTCGTTTGGAAATTATGATTCTGCTCGGTTTTCTGCTGACGGTCAGTATTCTTGGAGCCGTGTTTATTGCTTATCATATTAAGAAAGAGCTGTTTGGCCTGGAACCTGCGGAAATTTCCCAGCTTTACCTGCAGAAAGAAATGATACTGCAGACCACATACGAAGGCATCATTGCGTTTGATCATTATCTGCAGCCAACTTTAATAAATAAAGCCGCCTCGACCATTGCTGACTCCCTCCGATACCTTCCAGAGGCACAAAAAGAAAATTACCTTGTCGGCCTGGTGCCCGTCTCTATGGCAGAAACCGTTTATCGTTCTGGAGAAAGTTTATTCAAACAGGAAATACCGTTTGAAAATACAACGTTGATACTAAGCCTGATCCCTATTAAACGAGGACAGGAACCTGTCGGAGTTGTTGCTTCTTTTCACCACAAGTCCGAGCTTGATATTATGGCGGAGGAACTATCCCGAACGGTGCAGTATGCAGATACGCTGCGGGCGCAGGCACATGAGTTTTTTAATAAATTATTTACTATTTCAGGAATGCTGCAGCTCGGAAAAAAAGAAGAAGCCGTTCACTATATTCAGGAAGAAACCAATATACAGCAGAGCCGGCTTCAGTTTTTTATAAAAAATGTCTCCGATCCAGCACTAGCCGGGCTTTTAATGGGGAAATATAATCAGGCATCTGAATTAAAAACAGCTATGCATATTGATGAAAACAGCAGTTTAACCTGTCCTTTATCTGAAAAGCAGCGTCAAACACTGTTAACCGTTATGGGCAATCTAATAGAAAACGCGTTCGATGCATTGACTGGAAAGTCTGATCCGGAGATATGGATCCATTTTCATGATGCCGGAGACAACATTATTATCGAAGTGGAAGACAACGGCCCGGGTATTTCTAAAGACGTTTCTGCTACTATTTTTCAAAAAGGTGTTACGACTAAAGAAGGAAAAAACCGCGGTATCGGTCTCCATCTTTGCTATGTTCAAGTGCAGGAAGCAGGCGGCACGATTTATGTCGAAGAAGGAGAGCACGGCGGAGCCTGCTTTGTTGCAGTCATTCCAAAATAAAAGGAGGAACCGGGTTGCCATGTTAAATGTATTGATTGTAGAAGATGACTTCAGAGTTGCGGGTATTATAGAAGATGCGGTACATAACGCTTCCTCTTATCAAGTCATCAATAAAACCAAATCAGCTCAGGAAACGATGCATTTCTTAAAGTCCTGTTCAAAGCTTCCTGACTTAGTTCTTCTCGATGTGTATATTCCTGATGCGGACGGCTTGTCTCTGTTGAGAGAGATACGGGAATCATACGGACAGCTTGATATTATTATGATCACAGCAGCCCGCGAGACAGAAACGATACAGGAAGCGATTCGCTCCGGTATTTATGATTATATTTTAAAACCGATCGACTTTCTTCGCTTTCAGGAAACGCTGAGTCAATATGCCAGCCATCACGCCCTGCTTCAACAGCAGGGCGAACTGGAGCAGGATGACATTGATCGTCTTATTCACCAAAAGAAAAAAACGGCCTCTCCAATAAATGAAGCTCTCCCTAAAGGCATCGATCCTACTACACTCGAGCATATTAAAAATTCTCTTAAAGTAGAAACGGAGGGCGTCTCCGCAGCCAAAGCAGCCGGGCTGGCAGGAGTAAGCCGGCCCACCGCCCGCCGCTACCTGGAGTACTTGGCCAGCACAAGCTATGCAGAGGTGTTTTCAAGCTACGGGGACCCGGGAAGACCCCAGCGCCTGTATCAGATTAAAACCCGGAAAAATTAAGAGCACCTGCCGGATTAATACCCGGCAGGTGCTTTATTCTATACGCCTATTATTCCAATCATCCATGCTACGCCGAGAAGAATGATGCTGAAGCCCCACACCCAGAAAAATGAATAGCGGAGGTGCTTGCCCATCTCTATACCAGCAAGACCAAGTCCAAGCCATAAAGCAGGCGCAAATGGACTTACCATAGTTCCGATAATATTTCCGATCACAAGTGTGTATATAATCGTAGTGGAAGCCACTCCGGCCTGCGACACAATTTGTTCTACAATAGGAACTAAAGCGAAATAGTATGCATCTGTACTCAATACTAAATCAAACGGCACTCCAAATATTCCAATAACAATGTGCAGATATGGAATAAAGAAAGCCGGCAGCAGGTTAACGATGTCTCCTGCCATTTCATCAAGCATTCCGGTGCCTTCCAAAATCCCTAAAAATGAACCGGCTGCTAAAATAATTCCCGCCATCATTAAAGCATTAGGTGCGTGCGCTTTAATACGATTCATTTGGTCATCTACTTTTGGATAATTCAGCGGCAGAGCAATAGCAAGACCAATCATAAAGACAAACCCGGAAGGCAAAAATCCGCTCATCAGCATTCCCACTACTCCAACGGTTAATAAAATATTAATCCACAGCAGCTTTGGTCTTCTCAACTTTTCGCGTTCTTCATCATACACTGTCATCTCATCGGAAGAAGTATCTACCGATGCGGCCGATTCACGATACGCCTCTTTACCAAACCGTTTTTCGATACGTATCTTTTCTCTCCATCCAAACAATGCTCCAATGATAAATAACAATACAATTTCAATAAGCTGTAAAGGAATCAAAGGTCTCCATAGTTCAACAGGATCCATATCCAGTACAGAAGCCGCTCTTCCAATCGGTCCAGCCCATGGAAGCAGGTTCATAACCCCGATGCTTAAAACAACAAGGAGCATTAACAAATAGGGGCTCATATGCAGACGTTTATATAATGGCAGAAGAGCCGGAATCGTAATAAGAAACGTCGATGCTCCCGATCCGTCAAGGCCGGCAATAATAGCAATTGCGATTGTTACCATTGCTACAATAATAACGTTCCCCCGCGTTAGAGACACAAGTTTTTTAATTATCGGGTCAAATAAACCGGCATCCTGCATAATACCAAAAAACAAAATAGCGAATATAAACATGATGACAACAGATATAACAGCATCGATGCCCTCTTCAAAATAGCCTGTCAGCTCAGCTGCTCCTGTTCCCAGCAGCAGCGCACTAATAACAGGAATTAATATCAGTGCGACGATAGGGGATATTTTTTTAGTAATAAGCAGTGTAACAATAGTAATAATAGTTATAAATCCGATAAGACTAGTCATAACAGGTTCCTCCTCCAGCACTCTCTTTACGTATTTTTTGTTATTTGTATGCGCTTGCATATAATATCAAAATATTTTGTCTGCTAAACTTATCAGACAACTCTTTCAAGAGTAACCTTAAAAACATTTTGAAATGAAAAGGAAATTAAAAACGTTTTGTTCACGAAAATGAGCAAAAAAAAAAAGCCCCCTGCTTTAATTAAGCAGAGAGCCTGGCTGGTTACATTTTCGGTGTTGCTTTTTCATGGACAATATTGCGTCCCGGCCTATCCTGTTTAGTTGATCTCCGTTCCATCACGATGGTGGTAGCCTGGACGGCTACAAACAGTGCAAGTACAACAAAATACATAGGAGTCGTTACCCCATTAAACCAGGAATTATAGCTCAGCGCTCCGAGTGAACCTCCAAGAAGCGGTCCAACTATTGGTATCCAGGCATAGCCCCAATTGGATTTTCCTTTTCCGGCAATCGGCATGAAAAAGTGTACAAGCCGCGGTCCAAAATCACGAGCCGGGTTAATAGCATAGCCGGTAGTACCCCCGAGAGATAAACCGATAACAATAATCAACGTTCCGATAATGAGAGGATTCAGGCCTTCCGTGAACTGATTGGCTCCAATGGCCAGGATTCCAAAAACCAGCATAAATGTTCCCAGCGCTTCCCCAAAGAAGTTGGACGGCCGGTAGTTAATGGCCGGGTCTGTTGAAAACACGGCAAGTTTTGCGCCCTGGTCTTCTGTTTCTTTGAAGTGAGGGTAATAGTGCAGCCATACAAGTGTACCACCGACAAAAGCTCCAATGACCTGGGCTGCAATGTAGCCCGGTACGTCTGCCCAAGGAAACTCTCCTGTCATTGCCAGACCAACTGTTACAGCTGGGTTAATGTGCGCACCACTTATCTGACCGACTGCGTAAATAGCCATTGCTACACCAAGACCCCAGGCAATAGTAATAACGATCCATCCCGATCCTTCCGCTTTCGATTTCTTCAACACGACACCTGCTACAACCCCACCACCAAAAATGATAAGTAACATCGTGCCCAGCAATTCCCCAATGAACGGCGACATAATTATTCCTCCTTTATATTATTAAAAATTATAAATATTCAGAAATCTAAAAATATACCTGTTAGTTCAAAGCTCAAGCTACGCAAAAAAGACCAGTGGAAAATTAATCACGATACTATCGGCGTGAAAAATATCTACTGGTCTCATCTTCTCTTAGTAGCTCTTCATTAACTTAATTTGATTATAAACGCATATGAAAACGTTGTCAAAGGCTTTTTTTATTTCATTTTCGGCATGTAGGCAAGCAGTTCTTCATGCAGGTCAGGGGCACTGGCAATAAAGGATCCCTGCTCCAGTAAAGAAGGTTTTTCATTGGAAAATGTAGTTGCTGAAGCCCCTACTTCTTCTAATATAATTAAACTTCCTGCATAATCCCATGGAGATAGGCGGAGATTAATATACGTATCAAGCCGGCCGCAGGCTACGTAGCATAACTCCAGAGCAGCAGATCCATACGAGCGGGCACTCCTCGATTTGTCAACCAGTTCATGAAGCAGCCCGCCGCCATTTTTGTGCTCCCATACAAGCCAGCGGCTGTTCAGCCCGATAATTGCTTTATTAAGCGTTACCGGCTTTCTCTTTTCTAATTTTTTTTCATTTTGAAAAGCGCCTTCTCCTTTAAGAGCTGTAAACCACTCGCGCTTCATTACATCGTAGACGAGTCCGAGCTGTCCGATACCATCTTCGAAAATGCCTATCGATATGGCGAAATTATACTGCTGGTGGACGAAGTTTGTCGTACCGTCGATAGGATCAATAATCCACAGCACTCCTTTGGTGGAATGAAGTGATTCTCCAGTTCCCTCTTCACCCAGCATTTCATGGTCCGGATAATGAGTCGCTATTTTTTCTTTAAAAAATGCTTCTGTTTGATAATCCATTTCAGTTACTAAATCATTTACATTGGATTTTGTTTCTATATTTAAAGGCTTATCCATGGAGACCCTGATCGTTTCTCCTGCTTCTTCCACCCATTCTTTCACTATATGTAATAATTCTGAATAGTTTACACTCACCTTGACCACTCCTACTATTGTGTCTGTTTCTACATCTTATCTTATTTCCCGAAAAATGTCGCTTGTCATTCCAGTACACAAAAAAAGAAAAGCCCGCCTAAGGCGGACTCTGATTTATTGAATAGTTTAATTACGTAAAGGTTTGTTCAGTGTGCTGTTTGAACGTATTGGTTATATATCTATATTACACTTCAAGTCGTATAAGCTCTTGACGAAGATTTTCCAGCCTGGCTTTACAGTTTGCGATTTCATCCAGACAATTTTGTATTAATGCATCATGCAGCGTCACGAGTTCATAGTCTATTTCAAGCTTCAATACTGGAATCCTTTCTTCCGCATCTCTTCTTTTCAGCGTTTCTATGACTTGTTCCATCGTCTCCACACCCCTTTTTAAAATGGATATTCTCTGGACCTGGCTGCATCGGCACATATAACAAAATTTTCAGATATTTTGTTTCTGATAGTATATCACATGATTAATGAAAAGCAACAAAAAATCTCCTGTTAATGTTTGCGACTTTATTTAATAACGGATATGATGGATTTATTGAAAAAAAAGGGGGACGTATGCATGGATTTTACAGGATTCTCACAACACGATTTTAATACTTTTTCTATTGAAGGACTCGAAGGCCGGATGGAAGCTATTCAACAGCGGATTCAGCCTAAATTCCAGCAGCTTGGCACTGCTCTTTCTGAAGAGCTGACGATGGAGCTGAATAAAGAAATGTTTCTGCATATTGCAAAACACGCCCGCCGCAAAGTCAATCCACCCAACGATACTTGGCTGGGCATTGCAGATAATAAAAGAGGTTACAAAAAACATCCTCATTTTCAAGTAGGTATGTTTGACGACCATGTTTTCGTATGGCTTGCTTTTATTTATGAAATGCCTGATAAAGCAAAGGCTGCAGACCGCTTCCTGGAACAGCGGGAGTTGTTTGATAACCTTCCTCAGGACTTTGTTCTTTCTCCTGATCATATGAAAAAAGAGGCTTTCACGCTTGAGTCCTTGTCCGACGAAGAACTGTCGAAAATGCTGCATCGTTTTCGCGATGTAAAAAAAGGGGAGTTCTTGATCGGCCGTCATTATCAGGCAGGTGATGCTATCCTCGAGGACGGCGATGCCTTCTTCAACGAAGCACTTTCTGTTATGAAGCAGTTGATTCCCTTTTACCAGCTTTCCTTCGAAAAGCAGAAACAATATCAATAGTTTACACAAAACCCTTCCGGTATCGACACCGGAAGGGTTTTTATCAGCTCATTTTAATAAGTGCTGCGCTTTCTGCTTTTCTGGCTGCCTGTACAGTATGCCAGCACGATACTTTCGTTTTTCCTTCAAATTCACTGCACAAGGTCTTTTCTTCTGATTTAGAGGGAACGACCTTTTTAAACCGATTATAATGATCCAGAAGCACTTCTTTTTTTACTCCTTTATCATAGGCTTTTTCAATAATTGTAAAGAATTCCACTACATCCACTACTTCTTCTGTGGACCAATCCATTGAAATAGGAATATTTACTGATTCTTCCATATTATTCTCCTTTCCACTTATTCCGAATTTGTTCTGCCTGACTGATTAATGAATTAATCAGCGTTTCCACGTGGGGACAGTCGTCTATAGAAGCGGCAACCTGGCCGGCCCATCCAAACCCATTATCTTTTTTTCCTTCGTATATATAGGCTTTATTTGCTTCCCCGCTGATCAGGTGCTTGATTTGTTCATAGGCCGGGGTTTCTTTTTCTGCTTCTAATATTTGTTCTGTCCATGTATTTTTGAGAGCTCTCGCAGGAGTACCGAGCGTTCTTTTAATTACTACCGTATCACCATCACCTGCTTCTATCAATGCTTGTTTATACGTTTGATGAGCGTGCACACATTCTTTAGTAGCGATAAATCTTGTACCCATTTCAATGCCTTCAGCTCCCAGCGACAGAGCAGCCATCATTCCTCTTCCGTCTCCGATACCTCCGGATGCAATAACTGGAATAGAAACCGCGTCAACGACCTGAGGGATAAGCACTATTGTGCCTGTATCATTCCGCCCAAGATGTCCACCGCCCTCCTGGCCTACAACCATCACGGCGTCTGCCCCAAGTTCTTCTGCTTTCACTGCCTGGCGTTTAGCTGCTACGAGAACCAGCTTTTTGATGGTTGTATGCTCCAGCATATCCAAAATAGGTTTTGGGTTTCCCCCTGTCATCGATATGACAGGAACCTCTTCCTCGATAGCTGCCTGTACCATATGCTCAAAAGGACGGCCGTGTTGACCGATAGCAAAATTCACACCAAAAGGGCGGTCCGTTTTCAAACGGACTTTCCGGATTTCTTCTACCAGCTCTTCCTCATTATTTAACGACATAGCTGTAATCTGTCCGAGTCCGCCGGCATTTGATACAGCAGCCGCCAGATCGGAATAGGCTAAATAGGCAAGCCCCCCCTGAATAATAGGGTATTCAATGCCCAGCATAGATGTAACACGAGTTGTCCATTCCATTATCTCTACCTCCGGTAAATAGAATTTGTTTGCACAAGCCTGTATGTTTGGTATACTTTTTCTTGTTTTGAATTTTTAATAGAAGGAGCCGTCATATGCTCAACCAATGGGAAACGCCTTTATTTCATGCATTATTAAAGCATGCTGCTGACGAACCAAAACCTTTTCATATCCCCGGGCATAAGAAAGGAAAAGGAATGAATCCGGAGTTCCGGGACTTTATCGGCCAAAATGCTTTATCTATAGATTTAATAAACATTGAGCCGCTTGATGACCTCCATCATCCACATGGCATTATTCATGAAGCGCAGGAACTTGCAGCCTCTGCTTTCTCTGCTGATTATACCTTTTTTTCCGTTCAGGGAACGAGCGGAGCCATTATGACAATGATATTATCTGTCTGCGCTCCCGGCGATAAAATTCTCGTACCACGCAACGTGCATAAATCGATCATGTCAGCGATTATTTTCGCCGGGGCTGTACCGGTATTTATTTATCCGGAACTTGATAAGAAACTCGGGATCTCGCACGGCGTTACCGCCGCTTCTGTAGAAACGGCTGTAAACGCCCATCCCGATGCGAAAGCACTGTTAGTCATCAATCCTACTTATTTTGGTGTGTCCGCTGATTTAAAGCGGATCGTTGATACAGCTCATCAGGCCGGAATCCCGGTTTTAGTGGATGAAGCGCATGGAGTACACATTCATTTTCATCCGGACCTCCCACTTTCTGCTATGCAGGCCGGAGCTGATCTGGCTGCCACCAGTGTTCACAAACTGGGCGGGTCCATGACGCAGAGTTCTGTTTTAAACGTTAAGAAAGGGCTTGTAGATCCGCATCATGTGCAGGCTGTAATGAGCATGCTCACTACTACCTCCACTTCCTATCTTCTCCTCGCATCTCTTGATACCGCAAGAAAATACCTTGCGACTCAAGGTGAGCGTCTGCTTGAACAAACGATTGCTCTTGCCGGCTCGGTGAGGGAGAAAGTTAACGCCATTCCGGGACTTTACTGCCCCGGCCGGGAGATGCTTGACGGAAACGCGGCTTTCTCCTTCGATCCGACCAAGATATTAATTTCCGTTACTAATCTTGGAGTGACCGGCTATGAAGTAGAAAAATGGCTTCGCGCTCAGTATAATATTGAAATTGAACTTTCCGACTTATACAATATTCTCTGCATTATCTCTTTTGGGGATGACCAGGATGATCTTGATTTTCTATTGAGAGCTCTCCGACACCTCTCGGAAACTTTTCTTGGAGCGAAAAAGCCGGAAAATCAGGTGTCTATCCATCTGCCGGATATTCCGGTTCTTGCGATCCCTCCGCGCGATGCTTTTTATGCGCCGACGGAAGCCATTCCGTTTGCCGAAAGCGCCGGCCGGATTATTGCTGAATTTGTCATGATTTATCCTCCCGGTATTCCCGTTCTCCTTCCGGGAGAAGTTATTACAGAAACAAATATTGTTTACATTAAAGAAAATGAAGCCGCAGGACTCCCTGTTCAAGGACCGGAAGACGCTACCCTTGAACAGATCCGCGTTATAAAAGAAACACGTCCGATTCGTTAGAAGCACAGTAATGTGCTTCTTTTTTTTATGTAGTACTGCCTGCATACGTCATTACAAAATGCAGAACGGTTTCCTCCTGCTGATCCCGGTTTACATACCCATGCTCTACGTCTGCGGTGAAGCTTACACTGTCCCACTGCTTCAGCTCAACCATTTCCTCTCCTATCATTATTGCAGCAGACCCCTTCATTACGGTTACATATTCTGTAACGCCCGGTTGATGGCTTTCAGAGAAATAGCTGCCCCCCGGTTTCAAAAAAGCCCGGTGCATTTCTATCTTTCCACTATGTGAAGTGTGAAAGACGGTTTCAAGTGTACAAGCTTCATTGGCACTGAGCATCTGGTATCCTTTTCCGCTTCTCGATATCGTAATGCTTTTTTCTTCCTCCAGCAGTGAAGATATCGGAATCTGCAGACTGTTCGCCAGCTTCCACATAATGGACAGCGATGGGTTGGCCTCCCCTTTCTCAATATTAATCAACGTAAGCCTGCTCACGGAAGACATATCTGCGAGTTCCTGGAGCCCAATTCCCCGCTCCTTGCGCTGCTTTTTTAGTACTATACCTAACTTTTTGGAAAGCTTAAGCGGATCTTCTTTCATTATTTCAGCCCCCTCTTATAATTATAATTAACTTATGATATATTATAATGAACTTTCAGAACGAGGTGATATGATGCGCGAGATGGGGCTGGGACTATTAGCTTCTTTATTTTTTGCTGTTACGTTCATATTAAACCGCTCCATGGAGCTCGAAGGAGGAAGCTGGGTATGGAGTGCGTCCCTGCGCTTTTTATTTATGATTCCCTTTCTTCTTCTTATTGTACTTCTGCGCAGGGGATTGAAACAAGTATTCATTGAAATATCTGCCAGGCCGATTCCCTGGATAGGATGGAGCTTTGTCGGCTTTGTTTTGTTCTATGCCCCTCTTACCTATGCAGCCGCTTTTGGGCCCGGCTGGCTTGTAGCAGGAGCGTGGCAGATTACGATCGTAGCCGGCGTGCTGATAGCGCCCTTTCTTTCTGCTTCCGGTCGTCAAGCAAAGCTGCAGGACAAATGGCCGGTACGCTCTTTATGGATTTCTCTTTTTATTTTATCCGGCATTGCACTTATTCAAGCACAGTCTTTTTCCTACATAGCTTATCGGGATGTATTGTTCATTCTGCTGCCTGTTCTGGCAGCGGCTTTTGCTTATCCTCTTGGAAACAGGAAGATGATGGACCTTTGTGATGGCAGGCTCGATACGTTCCAGCGTATTTTAGGAATGCTTATATGTACAATGCCGGTCTGGCTTATACTGGCGGGAACCGAATGGGTGCTCACCGGTCCGCCTTCTCCCAGCCAAACGGCTCAAACGTTTATTGTAGCTGTCTGCTCCGGCGTTATTGCGACTACATTATTTTTTATCGCAACAAATGCGGCCAGAAAAAACAAAATGGCACTCGCTTCCGTAGAAGCTACCCAGTCCCTGCAGATTTTGTTTGTTGTGTTTGGGGAATGGCTGCTTCTGGCCAGTCCAATGCCGAACGTTTACGCATGGATAGGGATTTTTATTATCATTGCAGGCATTAGTATGCACAGCTTTTCTGCGGTTATAAAAGGCAACATAAAAAAACCGGAGTAAGTTACCTCCGGTTTAATTGATTATATTTACCGTTCGCCGTGATTTTTCTTCTGAGATCCGCATGAAGAACAAGATGAGTACAGCGTCGCAACCTTTTCACCTTCAAAGTGCTCAATTGTTTCATTACATACCTGGCATACAATCGTTCCCATACTTATCTCTCCTTTTTTTGTAAGCGTTTAATTTACTGTATCTCCATATTAGTATGTCACATTTACTTTGTCAACACTAAATAGTATAACTTATTTATTTTATTAAAAAAGCTGCCCCAGAAAATGGGCAGCTTGAATGCTATTTAATTTGACTCAATAGTGGCAGGATCAATAAAATCATAGCCATTTTCTTCAAAACCGTCGATAATTTCCGGAATGGCTTCATTAGTCCATTCTCTATCATGCATTAACAAATTAGCCCCATCTCTTACTAATTCTGTATTAACCATAATGTCTGCAAGAGCTTCCGCATTCTGGTATTCAGGCTCCCAGTCGTATCCATATGTCCAGTTCATCCAGATCATATCCTCTTCTTCCATCAGCGCTTGTGAATACTCTGTATTCATGCCAAACGGGGCACGGAAAAACTGCGGCTTCTCTCCAGTTATATCTTCTATCTTATCGTTTAACTCTACAATTTCCGCTCTTTGTTCCTCTTCCGAAATAGAGGTCAGGTCCGGATGGGACATTGTGTGATTGCCGATGTCAAATCCCATATCATATATTGCCTGCAAATCTTCTTTTCCTTCTTCATCATCAATAAAATGGCCGTTCACAAAAAAGATGGCCGGCACGTCCCGTTCTTTCAGCTTTTCAGCCATTTCCACCCCGTATGTATCCGGCGCGTCATCAATTGTTACGAGAACAGCGGGGGTTTCCGTTTCTGCATCCGCCTGAAGCGAAGCATCTGCTTCATTAACATGATACACCGTTGTATCTTCCGCTTCTTCCTGTTCTGAATCCTCTTCCTGCGCTGCAGCCTCTTCTTCCTGTACTGCGGCTTCTGATTCTTCTTCTGATTCTTCTGTCTCTTCTGCTTCAGAACTTCCTTGATCGCCATTGGAACAACCGGCTATAACAAGCACCGTAAAACTAATCATCATGAACTTTTTCAATATGTATGCCTCCAGCCTGTAGAATACCTACATCATATCAAACCCGCTGGCTTATTTATATCATTTAGGAATAAATTGTTAAATATATAGATAGTACGTAGTAGGTTCGTTTTTCGATGTTCCGCATTGAACATTTTCAGGAACATATCTGCATAGTCCTAAGCTTGCAACATACCCGTGCCATGTTATAATAATCTTTGTGGCTTTAAAGGGATTTTGCATGATACTTGCATAAATCGGAATAATATTACGAGCTGAAACACTAAAAATGAAGAAAGGTGGTTGACTTCCGTTATGAAAAAATTAACACCCGTGTTCTTTATTTCCCTGGCAATTGCACTTGCTTTCATATTATGGGGTGTAATTGCTCCTGAAAATGTGAATACCATTACAACTGGAATCCAGGCGAATATTTCAGAACGATTTGGCTGGTTTTACTTAATCGCAGCAACAATCTTTCTGCTGTTTGCCTTATTTCTTATTGTCAGCCCGTATGGAAAAATCAGATTAGGAAAACCGGATGAGCGGCCTGAGTATAGTTATTTTACCTGGTTTGCTTTTTTATTTACAGCCGGTATGGGTATCGGCCTTGTATTCTGGGGCGTAGCCGAACCACTGTATCATTATTATGGTCCTCCTGACCAGGAAGCAGAAAGTACCGCAGCAGCTGCCGCTGCCCTTCAGTATTCCTTCTTCCACTGGGGACTTCATCCGTGGGCCATATACGCTATCGTTGCTCTCACACTGGCCTACTTTAAGTTTAGAAAAGATGCACCCGGCGTTATTAGTGCCACCTTCCGTCCATTAATTGGAGATAAAGTAAATGGTCCAATTGGGACGACGATTGATGTAATTGCTGTATTTGCGACAATATTCGGTATCGCTACTTCACTTGGTTTTGGTGCCGTGCAGGTTACCGGAGGTCTGGGGTACACATTTGATTTCATTACAAATACTACCACCACCCAGGTTATTGTTATTATCGTTATTACCGTGCTGTTTCTTACTTCAGCCATGACTGGTTTGAATAAGGGAATTCGAATTTTAAGTATGACAAACGTTGTGCTTGCTATTCTGCTTATGCTGTTCGTATTAATCTTAGGGCCTACCGTATATATTATGGATTCCTTTACGACTACGATTGGAAGCTACATTCAAAACCTTCCAAGCATGAGTTTCAGTACGAATACATTCAGCGGTGACCGCGAATGGCTGGAAAGCTGGACCATTTTCTATTGGGCTTGGTGGATTGCATGGTCTGCCTTTGTTGGTACATTTATTGCCCGGGTGTCCCGAGGTCGTACCATTCGTGAGTTTCTCATTGGCGTTCTTGCTGTACCGACTATTTTCAGCGGCCTTTGGTTCTCTGTATTCGGTTCAACAGCTATCTTTCTTGATGGAGAGAATAATGGAGGATTATACAGCCTCATGGTGGATCAGGGTGATGAAATTGCCTTATTCTCCTTGCTGGATCAATTCCCATTGAGCGAAATAACGCTTATTCTCGCCATTCTGCTTATTATTTCTTTCTTCATCACCTCAGCAGACTCTGGTACGTTTGTACTTGGTATGTTGACGACGAACGGAAGCCTCAACCCTTCCAACTCTGTCAAATTTACATGGGGTATCATTATTTCCGCTGCTGCCGCCGTGCTTTTAATTTCAGGCGGTATAGGCGGTCTCGAGACGGCAATGATTATAGCGGCTCTGCCGTTTACATTCATTATGCTGGCAATGATGCTATCGCTCTTTAAAGCGCTCCAGTCGGAACATGAAATTCTGCAGGCTGATAAATTAAATAATCAGGCCGAACGCAGACGTCTCCGCGAAGAAAGAGAAAAGATCAAAAAAGAAAAAGAAGATCTTAGTGCAGGAAAAAAATAATACCCATTTTAACCCCGGTGCCTTTATGAGGCACCGGGGTTTTTTATGGCATAAAAAAAGAACGCCCGCTGTTCAGCGGACGTTCTTTAACTGGAACTGTTTTATTTAATGTGTACAGGCAGTCCAATAGCAACTTCTGCTGCTTCCATAGTGATTTCCCCAAGGGTTGGGTGGGCATGGATAGTCATTGCTACATCTTCAGCTGTCATTCCAGCTTCGATGGCAAGACCAAGTTCTGCAATCATATCAGAGGCATTAGGACCCGCAATATGTGCACCAATTACCAGTCCATCATCTTTACGGGTAATAAGCTTCATAAAGCCTTCTGAATCATTAAGAGAAAGCGCTCTTCCGTTCGCCTGGAAAGGGAACTTGGATGCTTTTGCATCATAACCAGCTTCTTTTGCTTCATCCTCAGTATAACCAACGCTTGCCAGCTCAGGCTCTGTAAAGGCCACAAGTGGAATAGCAAGGTAGTCAATAGCAGCAGCTTCGCCGGAGATAGCTTCTGCTGCTACTTTACCTTCGTAGGAAGCTTTATGAGCAAGAGCAGGACCATCTACAATATCGCCAATAGCATAAATGTTATCTACACTTGTACGGGCCTGCTTATCAATTTTAATAAGTCCTCTATCTGTAATATCTACGCCGATCTGCTCCAGACCTAATTCTTCTGTATTTGGTCTGCGGCCGACAGAAACAAGTACATAGTCTGCTTCAAACGTTTTTTCTTCGCCTTTTACTTCAGCTGTAAGTTTAACGCTGTCTTTGCTTTCTTCAACAGATTGAGCAAATGCTTCTGTTTCCACAGTAACACCATTCTTTTTCAGACGACGGTCAACCAATTGGCTCATCTGCTTTTCAAATCCGCCGAGGATACGTTTTTCGCCTTCAAGAATAGTTACTTCAGAGCCAAGGTTTGCATACGCTGTAGCAAGCTCAACACCGATATATCCTCCACCGACGACAACCAGCTTTTTAGGAATTTCTTCAAGCTGAAGGGCACCTGTGGAATTAATTACACGATCCGTATACTTAAGGGTTGGAATCTCAATTGGTCTCGAACCCGTAGCAATAATGCAATTTTTGAATTTGTACGTCTGCGAGTTGTACTCATCAGAAGAAACCTTAACCTGATTTTTATCAGAAAAGTATGCTTCTCCCTGTACGATGTTGACTTTATTGCCTTTTAGAAGTCCTTCAACGCCGCCTGTGAGCTTTTTCACTACGCCGGCTTTCCATTCCTGGACTTTAGAGAAGTCTACTGTCGCTTTTTCTGTAGCGATACCCATATCTTCACTGCCGTGTTCTGCAGCATGAAAACGGTGGCCGGCTTCAATCAATGCCTTGGAAGGAATGCATCCGACGTTAAGGCAGACACCGCCTATTTCACCCTTCTCTACAATTGTTACTTTTTGTCCGAGCTGTGCTGCACGAATTGCTGCCACATAGCCCCCTGGACCTGAACCTACTATCAGTGTATCTACTTCTTCTGCGAAATCTCCTACTACCATTCTTATCCCTCCATGATGATTAGTTCTGGATCATTCAATAGACGCTTCACGTGATTTAATGCGCTTTGAGCTGTAACGCCGTCCACTAATCTGTGGTCATAGCTTAATGAAAGAGCAAGCATTGGAGCAGCGACAATTTCTCCATCACGTACAACGGCCTTTTCTTCGATACGACCAATACCAAGAATAGCTACTTCCGGGTGGTTAATAACTGGAGTAAACCAAAGACCCTGAGCAGATCCTACGTTGGAAATAGTACTGGTGCCGCCTCTCATTTCATCAGAGCTCAACTTGCCGTCACGGGCTTTTACAGCCAGTTCATTAATTTCGTCAGCAAGCATGAAAATTGATTTACGATCCGCATCTTTTACTACAGGAACAACTAGTCCTTGCTCAGTATCTGCAGCAATACCTATATTATAATAGTTTTTGTAAACAATTTCTTGGTTTTCGTCATCAATTGATGCATTTAATGAAGGATATGCTCTTAGAGCAGAAGTTAGTGCTTTAACGACATATGGCAGATACGTAAGCTTTGTACCTTTATCTGCTGCAATCGGCTTAAACTTTTTGCGGTTTGCTACAAGATTGGTTACATCAATTTCATCCATGTGCGTTACGTGAGGAGCCGTGTGCTTAGAATTAACCATTGCTTTGGCAATAGCTTTTCTAATGCCTTTCATTGGTACACGCTCTTCAAGTTCTGTTGTATTCTGAGAAACAGGTGCTTTAGAAGCCGGCTTGCTTTCTTCTTTCGCTTCAGCAGACTCTGATGATGTGTCTTGTGTTTCCTGTCCGCCGCTCAAGTAGGACTCAATATCTTCTTTTAATACGCGTCCGTTTTTGCCGCTTCCCCTGACTTTACGGATGTTAACATCTTTTTCTCTGGCAAACTTACGTACAGAAGGCATCGCGATTACTCTGGAATCGTCGTCTTCTTCTGTTTTTTCAGCCGCCGGCTGTTCGGAAGGCTGTTCATCAGGCTGTTTTTTTGTTTCGTCTGCAGGATTTTCTGCATTCTGTTCTTCACCTGATTTGCCTTTATCTTCTTTAGGTGCTTCTTCTGCCGGTGCATCTTCACTGCCATCGTCTATTACAAGAATGACTTCACCTACAGTAGTTGTCACACCTTCATCTACTCTTACTTCTTTAACCGTTCCGTCCACTGAAGAAGGAATTTCTACTACAGCTTTATCGTTTTGTACTTCAACGAGTATATCGTCTTCTTTGACGGTATCTCCTGCTTTGACGAACCATTTTACGATTTCGCCTTCATGGATACCTTCACCAATATCTGGTAATTTAAATTCGAAAGCCACTATAATTGCCTCCCTTTCTGCTACCTATCATTTTTTATATAAAGGATAAAAGAGACTGAAAAAGGAAACCTTGTTTCTGATTTCTTTTTCAGCCTGCTTTCTTGAAATTGCTCTATTTAGAAGTTAATAACTGTTTTTACGCGCTCTTTAACATCTGTTTCATTTGGCAGCCATACGTCCTCTGCTGCGGCAAATGGAAATACAGTATCAGGAGCTGCTACACGGAGAACAGGTGCTTCCAGATGAAGAATTGCTTCGTCTGTAATAGCTGATACTACGTTTGCTGCAATACCGGCCATTTTTTGTGCTTCCTGTACAACGACCGCGCGGTTTGTTTTCTTCACGGACTCAAGAATGGTGTCCATGTCAATCGGGCTGATCGTACGAAGGTCAATCACTTCTGCCTCAATGCCTTCTTCGGCAAGCTCTTCTGCTGCCTTAAGGGACGTGTGCACCATTGCGCCGTAAGCGATAATCGTTACATCTTTTCCTTCACGCTTGATGTCAGCTTTATCAAGGTCAATCGTGTACTCTTCTTCCGGTACTTCTTCACGGAAAGAACGATACAGCTTCATGTGCTCCAAAAATATGACAGGGTCATTATTACGAATGGAAGAGATAAGAAGTCCTTTCGCATCGTAAGGAGTGGAAGGAATTACAACACGTACACCTGGTGATTGGGCCATTAGGCCTTCCAAGCTGTCCGCATGAAGCTCAGGTGTTTTTACGCCGCCTCCAAAAGGAGAGCGGATTGTTACTGGAATGTTGTAATGACCGCCTGAACGATAACGCATTCTGGCCATCTGTCCTACTACGGCATCCATTGTTTCAAATACAAATCCAAAAAACTGGATTTCCATTACTGGACGAAAACCGGTAAGTCCAAGGCCGATTGAAAGCCCGCCGATTCCGGATTCAGCAAGAGGTGTATCAAATACACGCTCTTCGCCGAATTCATCCTGAAGTCCTTCTGTTGCTCTAAATACTCCACCGTTTTTGCCGACATCTTCGCCGAAAACTAAGACATTTTCGTCGTTTTTCAGCTCCGTACGCATCGCATCGGTAATAGCCTGAATCATCGTCATTTGCGCCATAGCTTACTTCGACTCCTTCTCTTTATATTCATCCATCTGCTTCTGCAGGTTCGCTGGAAGCTCTTCAAACATATTGCCGATCAAGTCTGTTACTTTTTGAGGAGCTACTTCATCTGTTTCTTTGATTGCTGCTTTGATTTCTTCTTTAGCTTTTTCGACTACTTTATTTTCGTCTTCTTCCGACCAGAGCTTTTTGCCTTCCAGGTATTTACGAAAGCGTACAATAGGATCTTTCTTTTCCCATTCGCTGTCAAGCTCGGATGTTCTGTATCTTGTAGGATCATCACCAGCCATCGTATGCGGTCCGTATCTGTACGTAAGCGTTTCGATAAGAGTAGGAGTGCCTTCCAATGCATTTTTGCGGGCTTCTTTCGTTGCTGCATATACAGCAAGAACGTCCATGCCATCTACCTGAATACCGTTGATTCCTGCGGCAACTGCTTTTTGGGCAATTGTTTTAGCAGCAGACTGCTCTTCTACAGGAACAGAAATAGCGAAGTAGTTATTTTGTACAACGAAAATGGCCGGAGCTTTATATGCTCCTGCAAAGTTCATACCTTCGTAGAAGTCTCCCTGAGAGGCTCCGCCGTCACCGGTATAAGTAATTGCAACGTTATCTTTGCCTCTGCGCTTTAAGCCTAATGCTACACCGGCAGTCTGGATAATCTGCGCTCCAATAATGATCTGAGGCATAACAAGGTTAAGTCCTTCTGCCATTTGGCCGCCTTTAAAGTGTCCACGGGAGAAAAGAAATGCCTGATGAAGAGACATACCGTGCCATACCATCTGTGGAATGTCCCGGTATCCAGGCAGAATCCAGTCTTCTTTTTCAAGACTGAACTGTGAACCAAGCATGGATGCTTCCTGCCCCGCTACCGGCGCATAAAATCCCAGTCTACCCTGTCTGTTAAGAGAGATGGCACGCTGATCCCATATTCTTGTATAAACCATTCTTCTCATTAATTCCTGAAGCTCTTCATCTGATAAATCCGGAAGAGCATCTTTGTTTACAATCTTGCCTTCTTCATTGAGGATTTGAAACATTTCGAATTGATCTTCGATATTTGCCAGTGTTTTTTCAGCCACTGCAGTCACCTCTACCTTCCTAATTGTTCGATTATTTTCTATTAAAACAATTTCCTCTTCATTCCAAATAGGCGGCCGTCATTGAAGCCTGTATCTATTAGATGCTTTAACTCTAAACTTACTACCCTACTTCGAAGAAAAGATAACCTGTTATTGCATTTATCATTTTACGGAAACTGTCTCACTAGAAAAGAAATAAGGATTATAACAATAACGCTATATTGATAGAATATACTATATTAAAAAGGTTAGTCAATCCTTTTTAACTATAGGCTTTTCAGCACAATTTCCAATTATCCTCAATGCGTCTTTTTACAAACTGTTATATATCATTTCCTTCCCCGACACTAACAGGTTTTCCGATTAAGAGCGATATATTCTTTTTTAGGTGTTAATACAGATAGGCAACAATATTCAACTTTTCTCATTCCCCGATATTCTATAGAAAAAACCTGAATGCATCGTCCATTCAGGTTGATTTTTTATTCCTGCTCCAGGTCAGCAGCTTCATAAAGGGATGCTTTCGCTTCATTATACTGGTCCGTGTAAGTGTTAAACTGCTCCTGCTGTTCGGTAACGATCGTGTAGGATTCATTCACCTGGTCAATCTGCTCCTGCAGGTCGTCGATTGTAAGGTCTTCGTTAGTCATCGCCTGATACAACCCCTTGTCGCGCTCAATACCTTCGGAGTACGCGTCATGAAGTTCCTGGTAGGCATTGTAGCGTCCTTCCATGGACTCACGGGCGGCAGCAAGCTCAGAGCTTAGATCCGCCTCTGCATCTTCCCCGTTTTCTATTCCCTGCTGAAATTCATCATAGGCATTCTCAATACTCTCTTTTTCTGTTTCAAGATGACCTTCCCGTTCATCAGCCAGGTTGACAGCTTCTTCAGACTGCGATTCTATTTCATCCATCTCGTCTACTGTAAGCTCCTGCATGGAGGCAAACAAACTCTGCTCCTCTTCGTGAAGGTCCATCATCGGCTGCTGCTGCTCTGCAAATTCTTCCTCTGCTTCCGCTGCCCCTTCCAGGCTGTTCTGCATTTGTTCTTCAGAGCTCCCTCCGCAGCCTCCTAGTAATAAAGCTGCGCCTAAAGCCGTGTACGTAACTGCTGTTTTTTTATGTAAGGGCATAATCTTTCCTTTCTATCCTTTAAATTTCTGCTATTTATTTATCATATAGGAAAAAAATAGGGAAATCAATAAATCAAAGGCACAACCCCCTGTATTCCACATTTCTTAACGTATCTCTTCATATACTATTGTTTTCGAACGATCTGCCCGGAAATGATTTTTCTTTTGTAATAGGGTCTGTTTTGCTATACTATTCTATAGATAAATCAGCGGGTCCTCTTCATTTAATGGGGACAGTTCACGCAGGAGGCACAAATAATGATAACAATGAATGACATAGTCCGTGAAGGTCACCCTGCTCTGCGCAAAATTTCAGAGCCTGTTCAGCTGCCCTTGTCAGCTGAAGACAAAAAAACCTTGGAAGACATGCTTGAGTTTCTCAAAAACTCGCAGGATGACGACATTGCAGAGAAATACGATCTGCGTTCCGGAGTAGGCATCGCCGCTCCTCAATTAGGAATTAATAAACGTATGTTTGCCCTTCATCTTACTGATGATAAAGATAAATTATACAGCTACGGTTTAGTTAATCCAAAAATTGTCAGCCATTCTGTGGAACTCAATCATTTAGAAGGGGGAGAAGGCTGCCTTTCTGTTGACAGAGAAATAGAGGGAGAGGTTCCCCGCTATTCCCGTGTTACAATAGAAGCGTATACTATGGATAATGAAAAAATCCGCCTTCGGCTCAGAGGTCTTCCCTCTATTGCCTTTCAGCACGAGCTGGACCACCTTGACGGCATCATGTTTTATGACAGAATTGAAGAAGAGTCCAATTAACCAAGACCCCTTTCATTTCTGCCCCGCAGCTATTCACACTGCGCCGGGGGAGAGCAGTGAAAGGGATTTTCTTTTTTTTTGAGAGATTTAATTGTTTCAAGCCGTTTTCACCTGTCTTTGAGATAGCTTCGTCTATTGAAAAAAAGCTTTAAATCGATTACAATTTGAGAATCGAGTGTTTTATCAAAGTGGACTGTCCGCCCGTTCCGCTTTGCGTATAAATATTTGAAGCCCTTTTCTTCATTTACAATAGGACAGCTATGCTTATTTCTTCATGTTTTTTTCGGATATCTAAGGAAGCAGGTCCTTATGTCTTCCTTTTCGTCATATAAAGCAGCAAGAAATTTCATATGTGTTCTGTTTAATAGAAATCACCCAATACAAAGGAGAGACTATACCTATGATTTACAAAGTATTATATCAAAAGGATTCAACAGAAATAGCAGTCCGCGAGAACACAGAATCTATGTATATAGAAGCAGATTCAGAAATGGATGTTAGAATTAAATTAAAAGATCGTCCTTACAATATTGAATTCGTCCAGCCTGTTTCAGATGCTCTTCTCGCTTTTGAAAAACAAAAAGAAGACTTCAAAGTGGAGAACATCTAACATATGAAACAACTACAAAACGACCAGGTAGCTGTATTTGCCCTTGGAGGACTTGGGGAAATCGGCAAAAACACGTATGCAATTGAATATAAGGACGAAATTATTGTTATTGACGCAGGCATTATGTTTCCGGAAGATGAACTTCTCGGTATCGATTATGTTATTCCGGATTACACGTACCTCGTTAGAAATCAGCATAAAATAAAGGGCTTATTTATTACGCATGGACACGAAGATCACATTGGCGGCATTCCTTATTTCCTTCGCGAAATGAACATCCCCGTTTACGGTGGACAGCTTGCACTCGGCCTTCTGAAAAGAAAGCTGGAGGAGCACGGCCTTCTTCGCAAGACAACGCTGCACGTTATTAAGGAAGAAGATGTGATCAGCTTTGCTAATCTTTCCATCTCATTTTTCAAAACAACACACAGTATCCCCGACTCCCTCGGCGTTGTTGTAAAAACACCCGAAGGCAATATCGTTCATACCGGGGACTTTAAATTTGATTTCACTCCGGTAAGCCAGCCGGCGAATCTGTCCAAAATGGCTCAAATCGGGGATGAAGGCGTTCTTTGTCTTTTATCCGACAGCACAAATAGTGAAATACCAGGATTTAGTATGTCCGAAAGAACAGTAAGTAAAAGTATTGATAATATATTCCAGAAAGCTGAAGGCCGGGTTATATTCGCTACCTTCGCTTCCAATATTTATCGTCTGCAGCAGGCAGTCAATGCCGCTGTTCATCATGGCAGAAAAATTGCTGTGTTCGGACGAAGCATGGATAACGCAATCAATATCGGCCAGGAGCTCGGCTATATTAAAGCCCCAAAAGATACATTTATTGAGCCCGGCCAGCTGAACCGGATGCCTGACAACGAAACCGCGATACTTTGTACAGGAAGCCAGGGCGAACCAATGGCAGCTCTTTCCAGAATAGCCCACGGAACGCACCGCCAGATTCAAATTATTCCGGGAGATACAATTGTTTTTTCAAGTTCTCCTATTCCAGGAAATAATTTATCTGTAAATAAAATTATCAATCAGCTTCTAAAAGCCGGCGCAAAAGTTATCCACGGCTCATTAAATAATATTCACACTTCCGGCCACGGCGCACAGGAAGAGCAGAAATTAATGCTTCGTCTGATGAAACCAAAATACTTTATGCCCATTCACGGGGAGTACCGGATGCTGAAAATGCATACCAAACTCGCTGAAGACTGTGATGTTCCATTGGATCATTCGTTCGTAATGGAAATAGGGGAAGTCCTCGCCCTGAAAAAGGATTCAGCCTCCATTGTAGGCAAAGTACCATCCGGCTCTGTATATGTAGACGGAAACGGTATCGGTGATATCGGAAATATCGTACTGCGGGACCGCCGCATTCTTTCAGAAGAAGGACTTGTCGTGGTTGTCGTAAGTATTGATATGAAAAATTTCACTGTCTCTGCCGGACCTGATATCATTTCCAGAGGCTTTGTATACATGAGAGAATCAAGCGACATGATTAACGATGCACAAAAGATGCTGTCTACTCATTTAGATGAAGTCATGAAGCGTAAAACAAAACAGTGGGCCGAAATCAAAAACGAAATTATTGACCAGCTTTCCCCTTATTTATATGAAAAAACAAAACGTAAGCCTATGATTCTTCCTATCATTATGGAAGTGTAATAAAAAAAGGAGTTTCCATTATTAAATGGAGACTCCTTTTTACGTTAATGGAACACTATACATATATTTTATATGGACAATCGTTTTTAATTATCATCAATCCAATAGGTTTCCAGCCGGCTTATATCCGCATCTGCACCTATAATAATTAATATATCCCCGTCATAGAGCTTTACCTCAGGTTCGGGAGAAACGGTTAATTCTTCGCCTCGTTTGATTGCCAGAATATTACACCCGTACGTCGATCTAACGTCCAGGTCCACGATGCTTTTTCCATCAATCGTAGGACCCGCGACAAGTTCCACGATGCTGTGCTCATCTGACAGTTCCAGGTAATCCAGTACGTTGTCTGATACAACATTGTGAGCAATCCGAATACCCATATCTCGTTCCGGATGGACAATTTCATGGGCGCCGATTCGACTGAGCACTGTTTCATGATAGTCATTCTGCGCTTTTACCGTAATATGCTTAATTTTCATTTCATCTAGAATAAGTGTTGTTAAAATACTTGCCTGAATGTTATCTCCAATTGCTACAATAACATGGTCAAAGTTTCGTATGCCCAGACTTTTCAGCGCTTTTTCATCTGTGCTGTCTGCAATAACTGCCTGGGTGGCAATAGAGGCAAATTCATTTACTTTTTCTTCATCCTGGTCAATAGCCAGTACGTCCATACCTTCATCCATAAGGGACTTGCAGATGCTGCCGCCGAACCGGCCAAGCCCGATAACCGCAAATTGCTTTTTCATGCCTTTTCCTCCACTCATCATCTAAACCGGTTGTTCTTCTTCAATTTTACATGAAGAAGCACACGAAATGAAGATTTCGTGTACGTACTGCAGCTGTTTATTTTGTGCTTTTCTTTTACGCATGACAGGGTTACCGCTTCTGTTTAAAGGGTTTCCTGACCCGGCTTCCAGTTAGCCGGGCATAATCCGCCTGTTTGAAGAGCCTGAAGCACACGAAGTGTTTCATCTACATCGCGGCCGACATTATTATGATTAACCGCGGAATACATCAATTCGCCTTCCGGGCTGATAATAAATAATCCGCGCAGCGCTATTCCTTCTTCTTCCATAAGCACGCCGTATTCACGTGCTACTTTATGATTGGTATCTGCAGCCAGCGGATAGTTCAGTTCACCCAGTCCGTTATCGTCCCGCGATGTGTTAATCCAGGCTTTATGGGCATGGATCGTATCTGTGGATACGCCAATTACTTCTGTATCCAATTCTTCGAATTCATCAAATTGGTCACTCAACGAAGTGATTTCAGTCGGGCAGACAGTAGTAAAATCCATTGGATAGAAAAACAATACCGTCCATTGGTCTTTCTCCACATTCTCTTCCAGACTTACTTTGCCGAACTCTTTATTTTGCATTACAGCATCCATCTCAAATCTTGGTGCCTGCCTGCCTACCATTCGTTTTTCACTCATGCTTTGTTCCACTCCCTGTGTAAAGCTTTTCACGGATTTAATTGTAATATGGAGCTGTTTTGAAAGTCAAACAGAGTTGATCCACCATTTATTGTAATAATGTTTTTTCAACTCCGATGACGTATGGTATACTCTTTATCGTGCTTTATTCTACTATTTATGAATGAAAGGAGATCCGTCTATGCCGGGTTTTATCGACGAAACAATACTTACCGGGGTCTTGAGTGCCGCCCTTCTGGTTGTCATCCAAATTATATTAGCTGTGATCGGCTACTTTATTGCAAGAGCCGTCGGAAAACGGATCATCACACGCGGTTTTACCAAAATGCAGGAAAAGCGCAACATGCATCCGGGAAGAATAAAAACCATTTCAAGACTGCTTGTTAATGTATTTTCCTATGTTCTTATTTTTGTGCTTATTACCATTATATTAGGCATCTTCAATCTGCCTATTGCCTCCTTAATTGCCGGAGCCGGGGTGGTAGGCCTCGCCGTCGGCTTCGGTGCCCAGGGACTTGTCAGTGACGTCGTCACAGGTGTTTTTCTATTGATAGAAAAACAGGTGGATGTAGATGACTACATCTCTGTGGCAGGGCTTGACGGCGTGGTGGAAGAAATTGGTCTCCGTACGACACAGATCAGAAGCTTTGACGGGGTCCTTCATTTTATCCCCAACCGGGAGATTATTACGGTCAGCAACTATTCCAGAGGGAACATGCAGGCGCTTATTGATATTGGCATTTCATACAATGATGATATTGATAAAGCGATATCGGTCCTTCAGGAAGCCTGTAACAAGGTTGCCTCTGCACACCCTGAAATTGTAGAAGGGCCTGATGTCGTAGGCGTCCAGTCGCTTGGAGATTCTGAAGTAGTGCTCCGTATTATCGGGAAAACAGAAAATATGATGCAGTGGTCCATGCAGCGCGAGATATTAAAAGCCTGCAAAGAAGCGCTCGAAGAAAACGGAATTGAAATTCCCTTTCCTCATCAGGTGTATATCGATAAACACGAGTCCGCTTCCGTAAACAAATAACACGTGCACTTCTATTATAAAAAACGGCGTCTCTTTAAAAGAGCGCCGTTTTTTCTTATCTGCTTTTTAGAAAATCTTCCATAAATGCAATGGCGGTATTCATTGCTTCTTCTTTAGGTTCCAGCCGCGAATCATGAAGCCCGAACGGTGTGTCCACGCCAAGCCAGAACATCAATCCCGGCACTTCGCGCAGGAAGTAGCCGAAATCCTCTCCGGTCATTGCTTCTCCGCTCTCCACGTAGGTTACTTCTTCGTGCTGCTCGGCAAAATTTCGGAAAGAAGCCGCAAGTTCATGATTATTGTACACCTGGCAGTAGTTTGCTCCCCAATCAATGGTGGCTTCGCAGGCAAAAGCTGCTTCAATGCCGGCCGTGAGCTGCCTGATTCTTGTTTTTACCATCTGCATGCTTTCTTCCGAGAGCGTGCGTATCGTTCCTTCCAGCCTGGCCGTCTCGGCAATAATATTCTGCTTCGTTCCGCCGGTTATTTTTCCGATCGTTACAACGGCAGCATCAAGAGGATCTACATTTCTTGCTACGACAGATTGAATCTGCGTAACAAGATGGCTTGCAGCGACTACCATGTCATTGGCCAGATGGGGCCTGGCTGCATGCCCTCCTGTGCCTTTAAGGTCAATAAACAGCTCTGACGTGTTGGCAAATAAAAGACCGGGCTTGGAGGATACTTCCCCTACTTTTCGTTCCGGTGCTACATGAAGGGCATAAATTTCGTCCGGCTTCCACTCCAAAAACGGTGCGGCGTTCAGCATCGGTTCTGCCCCTCCCGGTCCTTCTTCAGCCGGCTGGAATATAAACAGCAGGTTCTCTTTTGGCTGAGCTTTTGAGAAGGAATGCACAAGTCCCAGCGCAATAGACATATGAAGGTCATGTCCGCAGGCATGCATCATTCCCGGATGAAGAGAAGAAAAGGGATAGGAGGTATTTTCCTCAATAGGAAGTCCGTCCATATCTGTTCGGTACGCCACGGTTTTAACAGGTTCTGACCCACGAATAAATAAAAAAATACCAGTGTGCCAGGTTTTCCATTCCATATAGTCTGTTTTCCATGAATCTATTTTTTCAAGCAGGTATTCCTGCGTTTTCCATTCTTTGAATCCTGGTTCCGGGATTTGATGAAGCTCCCGCCGGATGGTGGTTACGTTCACACGGATGCCTCCTGACGTCTGGATATTAGTTCTTCTTTAAATGCCTGGACAAAACTATCCGCTTCCTTATTCTGCAGGGTAAGGGGCGGCAGCAGCCGGATAATTGTCTGTTGGGCAATATTGACCATAAAGCCTCGATGCAGCAGCGATTCCTGAATGCTTTTCACTTTATCAGCCTCTGCATCCAGCTTTACGCCGAGCATCATTCCCATTCCCCTGATTTCCTGTATATCGTTTTTCAGCTCCAGCTGCAAGGCTTCAAGCTGCTGTCTGAAATAGCCGGCCCGCTCCCTGCCTTCTTTTAATCCATTCTGCTCGAACAATACGTCCATGACAGCATTCCCAAGAGCCGCACTCAGTGGAGACGGGCCGAAGGTAGTACCATGATCCCCGGGCACAAATTTATTTTTCAGCTTTTCACCAGCAATAATACCCCCTAACGGCAGACCTCCTCCAATTCCTTTGGCAAATAAGATCATGTCCGGCACTACGTCTGCCTGCTGATATGCAAAAAACGTTCCGGTGCGTCCGATTCCTGTTTGAATTTCATCTATACAAAAAAGAACATTGTACTTTTTGCAGAGTGCTTCTGCGCCCTGCAGATAATTCTTGGACAATGGCGTAATACCACCTGAACCGAGAATTGGTTCTGCCAGAAAAGCTGCCGGTTTTTCTTTCATCAATACCGACTCCAGCTGGTTGAGGTCTTCCGGCACTGTTTCAAAGACGGGATAATCGGCTGCTGGAAAGTCCTGATAAATACCAGGCTGTCTTGTTAGTTTTACGACCCCAAGCGTCCGGCCGTGAAA
This sequence comes from Sinobaca sp. TMA16-18, assembly GCF_059510535.1. Classification (NCBI taxonomy): domain Bacteria; kingdom Bacillati; phylum Bacillota; class Bacilli; order Caryophanales; family Sporolactobacillaceae; genus Sinobaca; species Sinobaca sp. TMA16-18. The sequence goes on from NZ_JCAKFM010000001.1 coordinate 364,800, forward strand.
GCTTTTTTCCAGTACGACGATTCCGTTTTTCTCTTCGCTCTGCTCTTTTTTCCATTTATGCACGAGCTTTACTGCCGCTTCCGTCGCTTCCGCACCCGAATTAGCAAAAAAGACTTTTCCGGGAATGGACTGCTCTATCATTCGTTCCGCCAGCTCGATCGCCGGTTGATTTAAGAATATGTTGGAAATATGAAGAAATTTTTGTGATTGTTCACCCAGCTTTTTTAACAGATAAGGGTGCGAATGGCCGAGCAGATTGACGGCCAGCCCTGTAAATAAATCCAAATAGGCTTTTCCTTCCGTATCAAATAGATAATTGCCTTCTCCTTTTTCCACTGCTATCGGAAGTCTTTGATATGTAGACATGATAGCGTTCTGATCTCGTTCCATCCAATTCATGTACTCTATCCTTTCTATCTTCCGTGATCTTTTTATTATAATATAAAAAGGCCGTCCGGCTAAACACTTTTCACCGGACGGCCTGGAAAGGAATTTTATTTAGTTATCGTCATTTAGACGGCGAAGTTCCTGCTTGATTTCTGTTTTGCCTTTTGTTTTCTCATCGATTTCTTTAATTACGCGGGCTGGTGTGCCGGCAACTACCGTATTTGGTGGAACATCTTCTGTTACGATCGCTCCAGCGGCAACTACAGCACCTTCTCCTACCGTTACTCCTTCAAGAATAACGCAGTTTGCTCCAACAACAACGCCATCTTGTACAATAACAGGCTGTGCGGATGGCGGTTCAATAACGCCGGCCAGTACGGATCCTGCACCGATGTGGCAGTTCTTTCCTACTGTTGCTCTGCCTCCCATGACAACATTCATGTCAATCATCGTGCCTTCTCCAATTACAGAACCGATATTAATGGAAGCACCCATCATAATAACGGCACCTTTGCCAATCTCTACCTGATCGCGGATAACCGCGCCCGGCTCAATGCGGGCTTCTATTGCTTTTGTATCTAACAGAGGAATAGCGGAATTGCGGCGGTCGCTCTCCACTACGTAATCTGTAATTTTATCCTGGTTGTCTTTAATGCCTTTTTCAATATCGCTCCACTCTCCGAAAAGAATTCCTGTATTCCCTTCGATAAAGCGTTTTGTTTCGTTTCCAAAACCGATAGAGTCCAGATCTCCTTGAATATAGACTTTCACCGGTGTTGATTTTTTACTTTCTGAAATAAAAGCGATAATTTCGTTTGCATCCATTTGTTTCATTGACGTATCCTCCTTAGAATCTTAACAATCTCCTACATAGAGTATCATATCAAGCCTTTGAAGGAAACCATTGCGCACGGAAAGGATTTTTTCACTACATATCGAATATTATACAGGGATGACTAAAAAAGGAAGTGATGAGATGGGATTTACAGCAGACATTTGTGATGATTATTCAGAAGTAGTGACCGTAGCCGACCCATTATTTAAACTGTACGGACAGAAAACACATTTTTCCGGACCGGTGGCCACCGTCCGAGTTTTTGAAGATAACGTACTTGTAAAAAAAGCGCTGCAGGAGCTTCCGGAAGGGTCTGTTCTTGTAGTAGACGGCGGCGGATCTTCGCGCTGCGCGCTGATGGGTGATAACCTAGCAGAGATTGCCTTAGAGCGGAAGCTTGCAGGCGTTATTATTTATGGTTGTATCCGTGATTCAGATGAAATAGCCCAAATGGATGTCGGGGTTTTTGCCATTGGAACCAATCCGGTGAAATCAGTGAAAAATGGAAAAGGAGATGCAAATATTCCAGTTGCCTTTGCCTCCGTCACATGGCAGCCCGGAGAATGGGTTTATGCTGATAATGATGGGATTCTTATATCAGCGAATGAACTAAATTTATAAAAGAGCATAACTTCATAAAAAAGCCGGCCTCCCATTATAGGAGACCGGCTCTTCTTATCGACTATTTATGACTTTGTTTTCTGGAACTGCGCTGTTTCTGTAGAACCTTTAAGAGCCGTGGTGGAAGATGTTCCACCGGTAATCACCTGCGCTACTTCATCAAAATAGCCGGTCCCTACTTCACGCTGGTGGCGTGTCGCAGTGTAGCCTTTAGCTTCACTGGCAAACTCGGCCTGCTGCAGTTCAGAATAAGCTCCCATCCCACGTGTTTTGTAGCCTTTAGCCAATTCAAACATGCTGTGGTTTAATGCATGGAAACCGGCAAGCGTAACAAACTGGAATTTATAGCCCATTTTCGCAATTTCCTGCTGAAATGTTTCAATGGTATCGTCATCCAGATTCGCTTTCCAGTTAAATGAAGGCGAGCAGTTATATGCAAGCATCTTTCCGGGAAACTTTTCGTGAATGGCATCAGCAAACTTCTGGGCTTCTTCCAGATTTGGCTTGGACGTCTCGCACCAGATTAAATCAGCATATGGTGCATATGCCAGGCCTCGTGCAATCGCCTGATCAATACCGGGTTTTGTACGGTAGAACCCTTCGGCCGTACGCTCTCCTGTAATAAATTCTTTATCGTAAGGGTCGATATCGCTCGTAATAAGGTCGGCTGCATCAGCATCTGTCCTGGCAAGGATAATCGTTTTCGTTCCGCTTACGTCAGCTGCAAGACGTGCAGATATTAGATTGCGCACAGCGTTCTGCGTTGGAAGCAGTACTTTTCCGCCTAAATGGCCGCATTTCTTTTCTGACGCCAGCTGGTCCTCAAAGTGAACGCCGGATGCACCGGATTCAATCATGCTTTTCATTAATTCAAATACGTTCAGCTGCCCGCCAAATCCTGCCTCGGCATCGGCAACGATTGGGGCGAAAAAATCTGTATCCCCTTCCTGTTCCATATGCTGGATCTGGTCTGCACGCTGCAATGCCTGGTTAATACGTTGTACGACGCTCGGTACACTGTTGGCCGGATACAAGCTTTGGTCCGGATACATCTGTCCGGCCAGGTTAGCATCCGCCGCTACCTGCCAGCCGCTTAAATAAATCGCTTTCAAACCAGCTTTTACCTGCTGCACAGCCTGATTTCCCGTTAGTGCTCCTAAAGAGTTCACATAAGGCTCTTCATGCAGCAGCTTCCACAATTTTTCCGACCCTCGTTTTGCTAATGTATGCTCAATTTCAATAGACCCTCTTAATTTTATTACGTCTTCCGCGCTGTAGGGTCTTTCAATCCCTTCCCATCGGCTGTCATCTTTCCATTGTTGTTCAAGCTTTTTTGCGTCTTCCTGAATTGATCCCATCTTTATCTCTCCCTTGTATTACTGTTTTATAACAGTTAATTTAGTATGACCTTATGTTATAACAGTAAAATCGTTTTTGCAACCCCTTTCATTAATTTTTCTGAAAAATTATTAGTACAGACTCATTATTAATAATCTGTTACATAACAAAAACCGGACCCATAAAGGGCCCGGCTTTATTTTATTAATTTGTAACAAAGGCGGTGGAAATTTCTTTCTGCTCGGCTCTGTCAATTTTTCGGAGAGAAAGCGTGCAGCTCAGCGTAATAATCAGCACGGCCGCAGCTCCTGTTACAACACCCGGCCAGCCAAATGCCGGCCACAGCCAGCCAAAATAGATGCTGCTTAGCCCTCCTCCTAAATAATAACTGGTTAAATATAGTCCGGAGGCGCTTGCCTTCGCTTCTGACGCATGCCTTGTAACCCAGGAACTGGAGCTGGAGTGAACGAAGAAAAAGCCGAAGCTCAACGTCAGCAGTGCTAGCAGTATGACAGGAAAAGACGGCACAATTGTTAATACAATTCCTATTGCCATTAGAGCTATTCCAATCAGCATACAGCTTGTCTGATTCCGTACCTGTGCCATCTTTCCGGCCAGCGTCGAGCTGAAGGTCCCTGCTCCGTAAGTTAGAAACAGCAGACCGAGCACTGTAGCAGACACAAAGAACGGTTCTCCATTTAATAGATACGTAATAAAGTTAAACACGCCGATAAATACGAAAAAATGCAGCCCGCCGATCACATAGGCCAGCGCCATTTTTTTATCTTTAAGGTGCATCCAATTATTCTGCAGTGTTTCTTTAAGGTGGAATGGTTTGGCCGTAAACTGTGTAGAATCCGGAAGCATAAACCAGACAAAAATACCGATACCTACGCTTACCCCTGCCATGATAATAAAAGCCAGCTGCCAGTCTGAGGCATCTGCAATGATACCGCTTGCCACGCGGCCGCTCATTCCACCAAGGCTGTTGGCACTAATATAAATCCCTACTGCTACTGTCATCGCTTTTTTGGAGTATTCTTCACTGAGGTAGGCCATGGCAGCCACCGGCACTCCTGCAAGAGCAGCTGCCTGAAACACCCTGGCAGCCATCAGCCAGCCAAAACTTGGTGCGAGGCTGATAAGAATCGTTCCTGCAATGCCAAGTGCCATTGAAATAAATAAGATATTCCGCCTGCCAAAAGCATCAGACAGGGCGCTGTATACAAAAAAAGTAATTCCCAGCACAATTAATGGGATAGAAATAATCAGGCTCGAAGCAACTTCTGATACTTGAAACTCTTCGCTCAGCATCGGAAGAAGCGGCTGAGGGTAGTATAGGTTGGCAAATATTAAAAAAGAGGCGGCTCCAAGCGCCATTGTCGCTTTCCAGAACGACGCTGTTTTTGCTTCTATCATGGGAGGTATCCTTCTTTCCTGAACACTTTGTCTACTGCTTGTATGCTATCATGGGTTTATTGATAAATAAAATATATAATAAACATAATAATTATGCTTTTTTGTTATGAAAGGAGAATGTTATGGAAAGCAGAGCCCTCGAATACTTTCGGGAAGTAGCAGCCAGACGCAGTTTTACAAAAGCCGCTGATTCCCTTCGCATTGCCCAGCCCGCCGTCAGCCGTGCGGTTCGGCAGCTTGAAGACGAGCTCGGTGTGTCTCTTCTTATCCGTGATAAGCGGCAGATCCGCCTGACGAAAGCCGGTGAAAAGTTATACGAATATGCTGTTGAAATGCACCGTCTGCTCGTAAAAGCGAAAAGTGAAGTGATAAATATGCAGGATCTTACTCAGGGAGAAGTAGAGATCGGTCTGCCATCCATGGCCGGTTCTTATTATTTCCCTGACCAGATTATGCGCTTTCTGGAAGCTTATCCCGGCTTGACCGTTTCCATCTACGAAGCCGGCACTTCTGCCATTGAAGAAGCTGTTATCAGTGGGGAAATTGAACTCGGTACGATTGTGACGGAAGAAGGCCGGAAATCGTCAAGCCTGCTAAGCATACATCCGTTTCTTACAGCACAGATGGTAGCCGTGGTTCCTCTTGATCATCCCTTTGCATCCAGAACTTCCCTATCCCATGAAGAGCTGGCAGACGAGCCGCTCATCTTATTTAAAGAAGGATACTATCAGAGGAAAGTAGTCGATCAAATAAGTGAAAAAGCAGGTCGTCCCGTTCACCTTGCATTTGAAACCAATCAGATTTCCATGGCCAAGTCCCTGACGCAGCGGGGTCTTGGTATCACTATTTTTTTGGAGATGGTCATACAGGATGATGAAAAACTGGCAGGTATACCTCTCGATCCGCCTATATCACTGACGCTTGCTCTGGCCCACCGCCGGAAAGAATCGCTGTCCGCTGCCAACAAAGCTTTTCTTCAGTTTCTGCTTGCTTAAAGATTTCTATGCATTAAAATCCCCCGGCTGCGCAGCCGGGGGATTTTGTTACCTATTAGAATGCTCTGCCTGCTTTGTTTTTTCTGCAATTTCCTGCTTAATGGAATCAGGCCATGCCTCTGCAGAAGCATTTTCAATATAAACCGACTCGGAAGGAAAGGCGATCTCCACGCCCTCTTCTTCCAAGATCTGCATCACTTCAAAATTAATGTCTTCTTTTGCTTCAAACCAATCAACCCAGCCCGTCGCTTTCGTAAAGAAGTACACAAAAATATCAAGGGAAAAAGAGTTAAACTCGCTGAAGCGGACGATAATAAGTTCATTATCAATTTTGGTATTTTCCCGAAGCATATCTTCTATACGTTCTACTACCCGCTGCACGTCTGCTCTCGGCGTTCCGTACTTCACGCCTACATTAAAGGTAATCTGACGCTTTCCCATCTCCGACCAGTTGGTAATAGCTTCATGGGCCAGGGTTTTGTTAGGAACAATTACGAGCGAATCTTCAAAGGTTCGAATCTTTGTGCTCCGGAAATTAATATCCTCTACAAACCCTTCCACCGTAGCAGAAGCAATCCAGTCTCCTTTTTTAAAAGGACGTTCCGTTACGATAATAATACCTCCGAGAAAATTACTGAGCGTTTCCTGGGCTGCAAGAGCAAAGGCGAGGCCGCCCAGGCCAAGACCGGCAATCAGGCCGTTAATGTCATAATTCCATTCGTGGGCGATAATGGTAATCGTAAGGGCCAATATTACAAAGCGGACGATGCGGGAGAGAAACGGCAGAAGCATACTGTCTTCCCCGTCGTCCATTTTACTGGAAAGTTTATAGAACATGGAAGAAGAAGCTGCCGTGAAATTAAAAAGCCCCCAGCCCATTACTATAATAATAGCTGTACGGTAAAATCGGTTAACGATTCCCATGTATTCCCCCTGTATAGGAAGGGAAAGCAGCGCTAAATACAAACCGAGTATGACAAAGAAAAACCGAAGCGGCTTTTCAAATGCAATAATTACATTTGTAAACACATCAGTCGGCGTTTTTTTGGCTATGCGAATCAGCAGTCTGAAAATGTATGTGGTTAAATATCGTCTTAAAAAGAATATGAGAAAAAATATTAATATAGCAAATCCTATATCAATCCAGGGCAGGTTTATGAAAAACTCCTGCGTTCTCATCCAAAAATCTATCATAGGTACCCTCCGGATGTTTTTACTGTTGAATAAATCAAATCTTAACACATCGGTCAACGTTTCTCTAGTGTTCCTATGAAAGATCTGAAAAGCTTGTGTGTCCTATCTTGAATATACCGGCTTTCCTTCTATAAAAGTCTGCTCCACCAGACTTTGTACATTAAAAGGATGATGGCTCCATATAACAAAGTCTGCATCTTTGGCTTTTTCAAGTGATCCTTTCGTTTCTGCCATATCCAGATGCCTCGCAGCAAACAACGTAATGGAAGACAAAGCTTTTGCCTCACTTAGTCCCTCTTTATGCGCCATCATTGCCGAAGTAAGCAGGTGGTCGATGCCGACTACCGGATGATCGGTTGTGATACAGTAATCGATCCCATTCTCTTCGAGAGCGGACAGTGTTTCCCAGCTTTTATTAGACAACTCTGCTTTGGATTTCGTGGACATCGTAGGGCCGACCGATGCTGTCACCTGATGGCGGGCGAGAAACTCAGCAATTAAATGACCTTCCGTGCAGTGTTCAATCGTGTAGCGGAGATCAAATTCTTCAGCAAGCCTGACAACAGTAGCAATATCATCGGCCCGGTGCGCATGAGCGCGGAGTGGAATACGCTTTTCCAGTAAAGAAACGAGCTGTTCCAGACCAAGGTCTCTTGGCGTTTTTGGGTCTTTATTACATTTATCCTTGTAATTCTGCGCTTTTATCATGGTTTCCCGAAACAACGCCGCATTTCCCATTCGTGTAACCGGACCGGAGGGCTTTTTGGAGTGTATACGTTTAGGATTTTCTCCAAACGCTGCTTTCATACCAGATGGTGATATCAACACCATCTCATCGACAATCCGTCCGCTTGTTTTCACAATGACCATTTCCCCGCCGATTACATTGGCACTTCCAGGGAGAATTTGTACGGTAGTTACTCCAGACCGGCGTGCCAGCTCAAAGCCTTCCTCCAACGGATGAATTCCATCGATTGCACGCACAGCAGGCGTGACGGCCTGGCTTGTTTCATTAAAATCAGCACCCTGCGGTCCGATGCCTTCTTCGTGTACGCCAAGATGGGTATGCACATCAATCAAACCCGGAGTAATATATTTTCCCCGTACGTTTATCTGTTTATAGTCTTTTGGTATGTGATCTTCGTCTGTTACTGCTTCAATTTGGGCGCCGTTAACAAGAAGTACAGCATGCTCGATGAAAACACCATTCTGATTCATGATACAGGCTCCTATGTATGCTTTATTCATCCAAAACCTGCCTCCTAAGTACTTCGATTCACTAAATATTATAGCATATTTGCTTTTTGTATTGACAAACCCTGCCAGTACAAGGTAAATTAATAAAGGTTCATCTATCCAGCTGCTCCGTTAGCTCAGCTGGGAGAGCGCCACCTTGACAGGGTGGAGGTCACTGGTTCGAGCCCAGTACGGGGCACCATAACAGAAACGCTACAAGCCTTCTTATAGAGGGCTTTTTTTTAATGTAGCTACATCCACCATCTCAAGATGGCACTTGAAAGTATCCTTTTGGTCACATAATGGTCACCACAGCTTACTTTTTAGCTCATTTTACAATCACACCTTTTTTATTTGGGATGAAATCTGCTTACCATAAAGCAACTCTCCAAATTTGTCAGCTGTTTCTCTTTGCATGTTCGGTAATAAATGACTATATCTTTCTATCGTCATACGAACATCAGCATGACCCAATTTTTCAGCCACAATTTTGATGTGTACACCTTGTGATAATAATAATGTTGCATGGGTGTGCCGTAAATCGTGAAATCTGATTGGTGGCAGCTCAGCTTTTTTTATTAGCATTGAGAAGTTTCGTCTTAAATTACTTGGATTAATTGGAGTATCTGAATATGATGCGTTTATTAAATCACTATCCCTATAAATCTGTCCTTGTGAGAGCTTTTCTTTCTTTTTATTCATCTGATAAGCTCTTAACACCGCTGTTAATTCACCAGGTATACTGATAGTTCTCATACCTGCAATGCTTTTAGTAGAATGTTTTATTTTTTTTCCACTATCAGTAAGAGTTTTGCTTACCCTTATGATGTTTTTTTCGAAATCGATATTGTTCCAGGAAAGAGCTAATATTTCCCCTTGGCGCATTCCCGTATTTATAGCAATTAAATAAATCGTATGATATGGGCTTTCTTTACTTACTTCGATAAATCTTTTTACCTGATCTAATTCCCATACTTCTGTTTCTTTTTTTCTTTCTTTAGGTGAAGTGACTAATTTAGCAGGATTTTTTACGATCTTTTCATGTTTCACAGCTTTATCTAAGGCGCTAGAAAGCATATTATGAATCTTTTTAACAGTACTAGGGGAGAGCCCCTTCTCTTGCAAAAGATCATTATAAAATTTTTCTATTTGATCTGGTCTCAATTTTGATAACAGTACTTCTCCAAGAGAAGGTACTATATGCACCTGTAGATTGCTAACATAGTTGCTGTAAGTGCTGCTCTCAATTTGATGTTTCTTTGAAAGCAGCCATTGATCCATATGAGCCGATAAGCTTTCAATTGAAGGCTCTATATAGGTACCTGTATTCAATTCATGTAACATTTTTCCAAGTCCGATATTAGCATCTTTTTTCGTTTTAAAGCCCCTTTTCTTCTTTTGTTTCCTCTTTCCGTCTTCTCCTCTGCCCATCTCGATTACATAATACCACTTACCATTTTCCTTTCGTACAGATCCTGAATAATGCATACTACCCCTCCTGTAATTATTATTCTCCATTCAGCCATCGACAAAATACAGCTGTGGATATTTTAATTCGCCTTCCAATTCTTATTACATGAAATTTATCAGAGTTAACCAATTCATATGCTTGCCTCCTTCCGATGCCGAGTATATTTTGTATATCGTTAACATCCAATGTATCGCCAAATCTTTCGTAAATGGATTCAAAATTATTCATGAGGTTCTCCTTTCGGAATTTTATTCCAAATATTCTGTTTCTTCTTCCATTCAAGACGCCTTTTATTTATTTTCTTTACCAAAGCATTAACTTCTTCAATTGTTTCTTCGTAATCTAAAGGCGTTAGCTCTATTGTTTCCAATAACGGAACATTTGAAAACTCAGAATTGGTGGATTCAATATTGACTTGTATGGTCATTTTATATGCAACATCCATTGGATCGAATGTTTTGTATTGATCTTCATTAATTTTTTCTTCTTGATTAAATTCGCATATTACGAAACTTCCTAGTCTCCCCTCATAATACTCGTCTAAAAAAACCTCCATTGAAACGCCCAAATATTCAGCAATTTTTTTCAGTTTTGGTAATTGCGGATTTTTAACAAATCCATTTTCTATTCTTCCAATGGTCGATTGCGATATTCCAGTTTTTTCGGCTACGCGATAAATAGTAAAAACTCCAGGATTAAGATCGTTCGCTTTTTCTCTGATCCATTTGATGCGTGAACCAATTTCTTTCCGCTTCAAATTTGTTAGATCCTCACTGCTCGTTAAATAACTATTCAATGTTTTCATATATAATTTCCCCTTTCGTCTTGATTTTATATTAGCATCGTTATACCATTAATGCAAGTAATATTAAAAATTAGTTCCATTAAGTTAACCAACTGTTTTTTTGACAATTTGCAATTATATAAAACCCCCCCTATTTTGACGCTTACATCTCTCTGTTAAAAAAGAAAACTACTGTATTAAGATGAGCGTCAATACAGGGGGGGATTACGAGGAGGAGCTATTGTAATGGACAGAGCAAAATTAAATCATGAGCAGTATCTAAATTTTACTGGGTGGAGCGCATCCAATTACATCAATAAGACTCAGACTGACAGAACGCAGAAACTAATCAATATGGGAGTCAGCAACGTGCAAATAAGCGGTCGTGGGCGGCGTGCTGAGTTCGACATACTATTAACAGAAGAATTTTGGAATATGCTGCTTATCCCTGATATATCATATTCAGTAATTGGAGCGGATTACTTGAATTACTATGTGTATGGCTATGACTCATACAGAAACGAAAAAGGTACAATTATCAAATTTGATTCTGAAATTTGCACAGAGATATCTGATAAGTATGAGTTACCGTATGAGAAGGTCAAAACTACTTGTACTAGAATAAAAAGGCACCTGAGGACGCATGATTATGTAATGGAGGGAAAATACTCCCGCTCGAAAACACATCGCGTGAAAAAAAGCTACGATAATGAGTGGCTCAATGATAAAGAAGCTCTATTATATGATGCACTTGCTAGAAAGGCGTGGCGGAAATTCATTAACAATAAATTGAAAGCATATCGCCAGATTGATCCCAATGCTCAATCCCTTCCTCCCTCTATATTTCGAAAAGATATCGTCAATTTTTACCGCTTCGTAATCAGAAAAGAATTAAATATCTACAACTATAAAATAGCTTACAAAAATCAATTAACAGATAATTGGACAGCAGATATTGAATATGCAAAAAAGATATTTTTCGAAACTTATAATTTGAAATACGTGCTTAATGAAATACAAATTAGGCAAAGCAACAATCGCAAAACAAAAATAGAAAGAATGGAAAAGGAAAAAATTCACAGCAAAGAGAAAACAACAGTATTGGAAGAACCACAGATGGAGGATCGAACCGAAATACTCGAAAGAGTAAAAGAGATAGAAAAGGAGCCTCCTTATTCAATTAAGCCAGAATACAATCTTGACCTTATAATTGAAGAGTATAACGATGTGTTTTCTGATGATTAGAGTAATGAGATGTTTTTTGCTAAATGTGGACCGATTTAAAGGATCAAATTAACAAAAAGGATTGATTGCCTATTACCCACAGAGCACATGTACGATAATGTTAAAAACAGCACCTCGTCGCCTTTCATTATATATACGCTTATATAGAGCCTTTTTCATCTTTTTTTATTTTTTGTGGTGTATTACAAGAAAATTTCAATTATTAATAAGCAAATAAATTTTTTGCTCAAACTATATAATTAGTAAAAGGGGGGTGGGCACGTTCAAAATCTGCCTATTATTATGTGTATATATAATGTGTGGTTGATTTTTTCACGAAAAAAAAACACGCTATAGTTTCCCTTTATTTCCCAATTATATTTAAACAGCAAAAAAACCCAGAAGAACTGGGTTCAATAGTATATTTTTGCCGAAGGCTTTATGCTAAATTTTTCAATTAATTTAGTTCTGCTAATAAATCGTCTAATTTCTTGAAAGATTTCGCTTTCACTCCACCTTTAAACTTTTTTATTAAGGTATAACCGCTACTGTTTCCAGTTTTTGTCCAAGCTTCTCCGCTTCTAATATATTGCCCGTCTAGGATAAAGGCTATATTAACGCCCATATCTCTTATATCTAACATTTTAGTTGTTAAAGCTCCTTCAATAAGATGCTTCCCTTTCGGATCAATAGCCCATACTTTGCCTTCTTTCCACAATAGAAAGTCTGGTCTAAAATGTCTGCTCTCTGATCCATAAACTGGGATGGGTATATTATATCCTTTATCGCTACTAGGATTGCGACACCAAGTAAGTCCAGTATTATCTAATGCTGTAGCTACTGAAATTTCGAATGGATTCAGAGCATTGTATTCACTATGAACAGCATTTTTAAATCTTCTTACTTTATACTTTTCTTCTTTGGCAATACCTACTCCTTTTATATCTGGAGAGATTAATCTAAAGCCAGGAACTTCATAAGGCTCATCAATTCCCTCTAATGAAACTAGATCAATTTTTTCTTCCAATTCGTTTTTAATATTTCTTACAGCTGATTCTAATTGAGTAATAGCCGATGATCCCCATTGTATTTCCTGTAACATAGCAGGCTTATACTTTAGATCATTTGTAAAAATTGTACCCGATGAATCTATTATTCTAGTGTCAATTCGTTGTAGTCTTGTCTTCAAAAATTCCCATGCACTTATACTATCGTTTTCAGCCATTTCAATTTCTGACCTCATCGATTCGTCTTCTCCATGAGCTACATTGTACACTCGTGTGGTAACTTTCCCTGACGCGACTCTTTCAGAATTATCTAGTAGCTTAACCTCGTTAAGCACTATTTTATTATTTTCTTCTGGGTTTCCTCTTGTTATATTTATCGTTGGAATAGTCGCTTTAATTCGTACTGGTGATTCTACACTTGGTGGAATTAACTGATCTTTCTTCGTTCTTAAAACCTCGTACCCTTCTACTTCTAATTCTCGTTGTGTATCTTCCAGTACTCTAGAAAAAGCATCATCAGGCAGATTAAAATAAAAATATGCTGCATTCAAATCAGGATCATCAAATTCTTTAGCGTTAGGCTGTCTAATAAAACGACCAATTTTTTGCACTATATCATTATTTGATCTGCCGCGATCATCAATATATGCAATATATGCAAATGGTTCATCCCATCCTTCTCTTAACGTTAAATTCCAAATTAGATGTGTATACCCGTGTTTTTTAAGAATCTCTGGAGATCTGTCTTCAGGTTTTTTTCCTGAATATGTATCAATCATTCCTTCATATTTATCTCGATCTATTTGTTCATTTGCTGTTTCTTTTGCACCATTGAGATGCACTGCTATTTTATTTTTTGGAACATTCATTTCAACTAGATGCTTCCATATGTCTAAGCCTCTTTTAGTGCTATTCACAATAAAGCATGCTATTGGTTTATTTCCTGTTTTTTTAAGCTTAGAATTCAAGTTCATATAATTAGACTGTGTTTCTTTTATTGCATCGCTAACAGTAGTATCACATTCAGTAAAGTAGATACGTTTTTTTAATAGGCCAGCTTTCACTACCCACTTAGTAGGTATAGTTGCTGTTCTTGCTTTTAAAGAAATTTCTTTTGATTCTCTGGTTTCGCCATTCAATAGATAAATTAAATCCTCAGGAAATTCACTAGCAGAAGCCATAATAAAAGCAGTTGGATTTATTTCTGAAAGCCTATGAAATTGACTTTCTGTAGCACCATGGCCTTCATCGTAAAAAACATAAAGTTTTCTCGATCTAGATTCTATTCCTTCTTTATACTTTGATAGCATTTCCCATCTAGATAAACTCCCATAAATATCTCTTTGATGAATTTTTAAATTGTCGCCTTTTTGATTAAAAGAAGCTACTGTAGACAACAGTATTGTTATCCCTTTTTCTTTAACCAGAATGCTTTCCCAATCACTCAAACTCATGTCGCTTAACATATATACATCGGTATCCTCAGGTAATAACTCTGAATACTTCCCTCCAGGCTTTAGGTTGTTGTAAGTCTGCGAAACAACCGCACCTCGTTGAGTCGTCCACAATACTATTCCCGTTTTTAATTCGTTAGCTGTTTTTGCTAAAACGGGAGTTTTCCCTGCTCCAGTGATTGCTTTTAATCTACAAACAAATGGTTCCAATTCTCCAGTTGATCTATTGTAAACAGCTTCGTATTTATCGGATGGATAACTTACTACCATAGTAGATAACTCACTGGCAGCTTTGACTTGGAAAGTTTTTAAATCATTTTGTTTAAGTATCATATATCCGTCTCCTTTTCGTGATCTTCGGTGTCTATACCTAACCTTATTAGAATGGCATCAGGAATTTGATGAAACTTATAAATATGTTCTGTCGCAGGCCCTTCATTAGAAGCTGCGTAGATATGAATTGGTTTAAGACATTTTTGTTCATTTGCTTCTTTTATAACCGTTTTCAATACGTCCACTGTAAGTTTACTTCCTTCTTTTCCCGATTCCCATACAAGAGCGATACCGAAGTTCGATAAAGTTCTGCCAATTAGATATCTATAGCCATTGACTCTACAATCAATCCTATTCGATTCTTCATCAGCTACTTGTAAAATTATATCTGCAAGGTTTTCTCTATCAGATGCTAATATATCGGATTTTGTTATAGCTTTGTCGGCATTGTAAAAAGTAAATCCTGTATTATACGTTTCATGCTCTTTTTCATCTTCCCATTTTCCCGTTATTACTCGCCGAATTCTTTCTGCAGTTATCTCGTTAGTATAATCTTTTTGATTTACTATAGATTTATTGCCTACATATCCACCTTCGATTAGTATAAACTTTCTATTTCCTTTATCTTCTTCATTGAGTTCGATAACCGCTTGACCTGTAGTTCCTGATCCAGCGTAAGGATCTAATATAATACTGTTTTGATCATTCCACGTAACTAAATTAATTAACTTTTTTAAAATTGTATGATCTTTAGGATGTTTAAATGCTTTCTCTTTACCAAACATTTTTTTAATCATCATAACTGAACTTCTAGCGTCTTTATCGATAATTGAGGTAAAAACTTCTTTATCTCTTCCTTCTAGTAAATATTTCTTTATCATTGGCATTCCTTTATCGACTTGCTTCCAAATAATACGATCTTCATCTACTAATCTTTTCATATCTTCCGATTTAGAATAGACCCATCCTTTTGGAGGAACTTTAACAGGTTTTTTTGTTTTAGGATGCAAAACATCATATTCTGGACCGCCACCGCCTGGCCATGAAGGATCGTCTTCTTTAAATGGTCCAATTTCATCGCTTTTGTTATCGACTCCAACATATTGTTTTACTGACCATAATGGATGATCTTTTTTTATTCCTTTTACAAATTGCTTTAATCCCTTTGTAATCGCTATGTAATCATTCTCGTGTGCTTCTCTTAAACGCCAGTATTCTGATAGAAGCATATCAGTACCTGCTTTGTCAGTTCTCCACTTTCCTTTTTGTTTTACAAGACTATCTAATTCATTAATGTTTCTGGCCCAAACCAACATATATTCATGTCCTTCTGAAAAATACGTTGCATCGTTCTTCCTGGACCTTTGCCAAATCAAAGTACCCAATCTATTTTTAGCACCAAATATTTCTTCCATTAAAATCCACAACCTTGGCAGTTCATGTTCATCTATTGAAACAATAATAATACCTGTTTGTTTCATCAGTTTTTTAGCAGCCCATAAACGTGGAGCTATGTGGTTTATCCATTTTGTATGCCTGCTAGGGTCGTCCAAAGATACAATTTCATAGCTTCTTCCTTTTTGTTTTCTATTGTTTTGAACTTCCTTTTTTGAAAGCATGAAATTATCATTATAAGGAATACCATCACTACCAGTGTTGTATGGCGGGTCCATATATATTACATCGGTTCTGCCTCTATAATCTTTTAATAATGAAGCCATCACTGATAAATTATCTCCATCAATAATTTGATGCGGTCCTTCATTTGGTTTGTAGGATTTTTCTGGTAACGGCTTTAAATTCACTGGTAAAGCTTTCTCAGCAAGAAACCTTTGTCTTCCTTTCCATTCTAAATTGCTATCAAAACTCGAATCCTCTGTTGATATATTATTGAATGCTTTATTCAAATTCAATTCTTCTTCTGTTTCAATGATTAATCTAATTAATTCTTCTTTTGACAAATCCTGATACTTTTCCAATCTATTACCTCCAAAATGCTCATTTACAATCTTTTATATTTTATCATAAATTATACCATTATTTGTTCTACTCATATCCTTACTTGTAAATGCAGCTAAACAAATATAAAAAAGGACACATTAACTGTGCCCTCATGTTCGTACTTTTCAGTATTTTTCGCTGTTTAAAAATCCGTTTACCTTTTCCAAAACTTTTTTGGTTAAGTTCGTTTCACCTTTTTCGACTTTCGATATTGAACTAACGCTCAATCCGATAAGCTCCGATAAATCTTTTTGAGTCAACATCTCTGCATTCCTTTTTTCGAACAACAGTTCAGAGATTGGCAAAGTTGGCGGGAAATCGCGAAGTTCATCTTTATGAGGGCGATATTCATCATGATAGATTTCAAATTCATGTATCCCTTTCTTATTATGCTTTCTATCTAAAAATTCATCAATTCCCATGATGTCTATCAATTCTTCATCTGAGACATGATCTGGTATTCTACCCCTATTCTGTAGCATAATGTATCCCTCCTGATTTGATAATTTGAATGGTCACTTATTGGTCACATACCTTTGATAACTTTAGGAAATCAAAGTGTATTAAAGGCACATGAAATCCTCTTTCATACTGACAAGAGAGGATATCCAATCATTATCGGAAATTGCAGGATACATTCAATTAGAATTGACAGGGTGGAGGTCACTGGTTCGAGCCCAGTACGGGGCACCATAACACAAACGCTACAAGCCTTCGTATAGAGGGCTTTTTTTATGTCTAAAACCAATACAGTGGATGAATTTTTGACTGATACAGCCTAACTGGGGGGAATCGTGGAGAAATCTTGTGAAATTATCACAATGTATACTTCTTTCATATGTATACAATCAATCCGATAAAGAATTATTACTTTTTTGTAATTCTTGTATATGTTTCTTTTTGTAAGAATCCGATATCGAAATATATTAGATCTAAAAAAACAGGGAATAATCCATGTATAAGATGGAATCCTATAGAAATGCTGGAACAACCGTCCTATAATAAACTTATACAGAATTAAAAACTACCTTTTCCGACAATCTGGCTCGATGAACATGCCATCCCTTTCTATTTTTATTAGTTGAATGGCTAATAAGCATAATGCCGATCCATTAAATTTACAGGGAGGTTGTTAACATGGCTTTGACTCCAACCATTACCAACCCTCGCAGCGGCCAAAGGATGATTTTCCGTAAAACTGCAGAAGACACTAACGGAGCTTTTCTCGAAATTGAATCATTTAATCCACCTTCCGATATAAAAGAGCCGGAACATATTCATCCTAAACAAGAAAGTTCCACAGAAGTCCTTTCCGGATTTCTGCATTTTTCAATTGATGGAAAAATTCGTGTCGTCGGACCAGGGGAAAAAATAATAATTCCTCCTGGGGTACCACATTTCTTTTGGAATGATGGTCCACTCGAAGCCCATGCGATTAACTATTTTTTCCCAGCGCAAACTATTGATCGTTTTTTTAAGTCGTATTTTGCATTAGCACAAGCCGGAAAGCTAAATAACAAAGGTATTCCGTCTCTGCTGCCCCTAGCCCGTTTAGGGTTAAGGCATCAAAATGATATCCGTATTCTGAAACCGCCCTGGATGATTCAAAAAATTTTCTATTTAATACTTGCACTTATTGGGAAAATTTTTGGCAATTCGAAGGAGTATGAGTTGTAACATTTTTACGGCATCCATTTGACCCAATTTCATCATTCGTTTTCCTTCCAACGTATACTTCCAAAAAAATATGGTCACTTCATTGTTGGATTACTTTTATTTTTTTCAATAGAAGACTTTTCTTTCGCTGTTACTGGGGCAAAATTATATAATCATTCAAACCCTTCCGGGAGGAAGGGTTTGTCTTATGCTTTAGAAAATCTTCGTTGTCATTCTTATAAAGCTTTCGTTTATATTTGTAATACGGTGTCCGCTGTTAATCAGACATAAAGTTAATTCATTGCTTCTCTCAATTCTTCTGTCATCTCCTCCACTAATTCGGGCCTTCCATGAAATTGTGCAGGTGTATTTTGAAATAATTCTATTTTCCATTTCTCTCCTTCGTGTACTAAAACGAGAGTATGGTACGTATTTACATCTGATTTAATATCAGTCTTACCAGGTGGAATCATCCCGGCAATGGCTCTTAAAATCACTGCTTGACCTCCAATGAATTTTACTTCCTTTACTTTATAAATATAAGGCGCCGTAGGATGGTCTTTAAAGATAGGCTTCAAGTGAGTAAGAATTTCTTCTTGGCCTTTGGACAGACTTCCATCAAACCCTATTATATTACCACTTTCAGTGAATAGATCCGCCATTTTTTCTGCATCACGATCGTTCCATGCTCTGATTAACTGTCCGTATACTTTCTTAACACCCGCCTCTTTATCCATAAATAACACTCCTTTTTCATGTAATAAAGCTCCTATTACACCGTCACTACACAGCTAAACCTTAAGAAGGACACTCTTGTAACTTTGGACACCTATTCCCATGTTTTCGATTATACATAATCATTTCTAAATGTTTATGATGATTTAAATAGTATAAAATAATATAGTAAATGAAATTATAAGAAAAGTTCTTATCCATATAAAAACCCCTTCAACAGAAGGGGGTTTATAGTCGCTTTTATATATTCTGTTCTTCCAAAGCCTGCTCGATATGTTCTTGAAGCGCAGAGGCCATTGTTTTATGCTTTTTAATATGTTGTTTTGCTTATTAGTTCAATTTTCACTGCATTCCCTCTCCGCCATAAAGTAAGCCCGGTTTAATAACTGGAAGCTGATGCTGTCGTAGTAGCTGTTCTTCCAGGCAGCAGAAGACAGCTCCCCATCATGGCAGGGAGAAACCGGCTGGTAAAAATACTGGGCTTCATACGTTGTCAAAAAAGCATGCAGACCACTATACAGCTTCTGAAAAGACGTTATGTCATGCCTTGGATCACGGAACTGCTGATTAATTTCTATCTGTACAGCCGGCACCTGCAGCTCTTTATAGGCATAATTTGTAATCGTTAACGGACTTTCGGCGGTGAACGTATGATTTTCTTTTATATCTTTTACTCCCGCTTCGTTCATAGAGGCCCGCAGATGCCCCATCACCTGGCGGCTTATGCTTTCCCCGCCCATCGTACCAATATCTAAATCAAAATTCCGTTCTCCGGAAGCTCCGTGCAGATCGATAACCATTTCTACAGCATGGCTGTTCACAACATCCGCCAGCCTCTTTTTAAAGGCGCTATTTATATTGTCATGTGGATCGTCGGTCATGCTGGAGCTGTAAACAATATGGGCACCGGTTTCTTCATGAAGCCATTTGGCCAGAGCGCCTGTATAAATCTCTGCATCTTTAGGGGAACCTCCGCGGATATGTTTGACCGCGTGCGGTACTGTAATAACAAAAGGAGACGTTCCTTCTATATAAACAACCGGTTCTCCGCTTCCTTCATATTGATTTTCGGCAAATTCCTGCTCCCTATCAATAGTAGATTCCTTAAATGCATCTACTGCTTCTGCCGGCTGGGCGTTCATAAATAAAAACGGCAGCACGAGATACGTTATTGATTTCATTGTGACACGACCTTCTCTGGAATATATCGTTTGCTGCAGTGAAACAACCTTGGAAATTTTTAAAAAGAAGACATACCTGTAGCTTCCTGAAAACGGTACAGCCAGTATTTCCAGGCCGTATCCTCTGCATGTTCTTCGTACTCATCTGTATAAAGAGCACCTTCGTTATTCCATATTTTCTGAAAGTACTCTTCCACTTCTATCAGAAGCGGCTCATCCACTGATCCCCGGAGCACTATATTTGTCTCCAAATTAAAATCATCCAGATTACGTCTTGTAAGGTTGGAAGACCCACCATTTATAACAGCATTTTCTTCATTTTCGATATACGTCATTTTTGCATGGTACTGCTCCCCGTGGGTCCGGTACCATTTTACCTGCACATGCTCCGAACTGTTTACTAATTCATCTGCTGCCGGCCTGTTGGGGATGCCTATCTTTTCCCGGCCAAAGGCATCTTGATTAATATCCAGTATGAGCCGGACGTTCACTTCACGCTGCCCGGCATCTTTAAGCGCCTCGATAACGTCCCGGTCCGATAAATAAAACATTCCCATCCAGACGTTATCACCGGCCTGTGCAGCAGATATGTCATCAAGCAGCTGCTTTTTTATTTCTTTTTCCGTAACTAAATGCCCGTGAATCCCGCCTTCCGCTTCTGCAGGTTCTATCCGGTTGACCAAATCTTCAAACAGAGCGGGATCGACTCCGGACATTTCCGCTGCTGCCTGCTCCGTTTTTAACAACTCTTCCACCATCTCCCCTTGAAAAGTAAAGGCGGTATTGGAATGATGAGCACTTGCATCATGCGGGTTGGCAGATGTAACGAGTGCTTCCTGTTCGGTAATGACCGTCTTGCGGTGGTTTGCTTTAAAATTTAGTAAATCTAAATAAGAGCGCAGTGTCACAGAATCCGCTGTATCAGAAAATGGACTCGGAAGCCATCCTCCTTCAGGCGTGCCGAACCATTGCAGGGCCGTCCGCCATAAACCGCTGTATATCGGATTGGAATCCCGCAGCGGCTTCATATCGGTCCATATGATTTCAATTCCCGCCTCTTCCATCTGTTGGATATGCCCGGGCGTTCTTGAGCCGTATACACTATTTATACGATCTGTTATAAAAAACACAGGCATATCAGGCCTTGCTTCTTTTTTTTGTATCAATTCATCCGCGAGTTTCTGTGAAAGCTCCGGAAATTCAAGGCCGCCTGGGTATTCATCATTAAACAAAAACATGTCCATAACGATAAAATCATCGGCCTCTTCAATCATTTGAAAAATAGTATCAAATATAACCTGGTCTCTTTGAACAGAGTCTTCCTCTTCATATGTAAGATCAAACAGAAATTCTGACTGTATACCTGTATGCTCTTTTCCTTTGTAGGAAATGCCTTCAGGCAGCGGTTTATATAAATGATAGATCATTACGGCCCCGTAGACTGCAAGAAGCACGCCGACTATTTTAGCGGCCTGGTATCGTTTTAAAGGTTTTTGTTCCAGTCTTTTTGTTAACACAGCGTATCCCTCCTATTTCCATTTATGTGACAGGAGCGTCTGCAGGGCTTGTTCCTTTTTCCTTCCCAATGTAAATTGAACTCGTAACTTTGTCCCGCTTTTGCTAAAATAGAGAAGTATGCTGCTATAGCGTGCCCATCTCGTTTCTTATTTCCCCTATATGCAGTACAGCAACCATGGAGGTGTCATTCTTGTATATTGAAATTAAAACGTTTGAAGACTTTAAAACATATATTAGAGAAGCTAAGGATGTAGACGCTAAAGGTCTTATTCTTCTTCATTTAGTAGATGCAAGAGGGTCTAACATTCTTGACTTTGATGAGGAATCGGATATGTTTAACCGCCAGAAAAAATTCACCCTGTTATTTCAAAGTGATATCGGCGCTGTATTCTGGTCCGGTCTTCTTAAACCGGAAACAACGCGGGATGAAATTTACCGCGAGATTGGCATTCTGGAATCTTACTATAAAGTCGTCCAGGCTAAAAAACTATCAATGAAATCAGACATACGGGCGGGGAATTTTTCTTTATACTAATTGTTTCAAAAAGAGACCGCCACGGCAGTCTCTTTTTTTTATTGTTCATACGAATCCACTGCTTCTTTGATAAGCTCCCACAAAGCCTCCGGCTGAAGAGTTCTGGCAAACCAGGCATTCGGCTTTCTTCCGGTAACATGCAGCAGGTCAATCACAGTAGCGCCGTATGTATATTCGCCGGCTGTTTCAATGCCAACGTGGACATGCTCCATTGTAAACATCTCCGGATCAATTAAATAAGCGACCGTGCAGACGTCATGAAGCGGTGCCCCTTTCATTTGAAATGTGCTGTTGTAGGCTTCCATAAAAAAATCCAGCATATCGAACACAAATCGGCCGGTCGGATGACGGCGGCTGCTTATATACTGCTGAATCTCCGATGTAATTAGTGCCTGATGCGTCACATCCAGACCAAATACAGCGATAGAAACGCCGCTTTCAAAAACGACTTTCGCTGCTTCTGCATCAGCATATATATTAAATTCAGCTGTAGGAGTCCAATTGCCGAAAGTACCGCCTCCCATTAATACAATTTCTTCTATATTGCCCGCAATAGAAGGTTCTTTTATAAGCGCAAGCGCAATATTCGTGAGCGGTCCGGTAGGAACAAGCGTTATAGGCGTCTTTGACTGCTGCACAATATGTATAATCGCATCTGATGCATGCTCTTTTTCAATGGTTTTTTTCGGGTGGTCCAGAAGCTCAGGGCCGTCCAGACCCGATTCACCGTGGATGGTTTCCGCAGCCTCCGGCGTGCGGAAAAGCGGTCTGGAGGCTCCTTTATACACCGGCACATGACTAAGCCCAATCAAGTCGCAGATACGCCGGGCATTAGTTGTTGTTTTGTCTACTGAAACATTTCCGGAGACAGTAGTAATCGCCTGAATATCAAGCACCGGGGAGGCAGCCGCCACAATGAGAGCCATTGCGTCATCATGCCCCGGATCCATATCCATAATAATTTTTCTTGAGCTTTTCATACTAATCACCTCATTTTGTGACTCTATTATATCTTTTTTATGACATTTTTCGAAACTTTTTCTAAATATAAGAAAATTTCTTATTTGATTTCTGCATATACGCTATAATATAGGGATATATTTATATCATTACAGTGATGCAGTAACTTCCTTATAGAAAGTTCGGGTGATGACATGAGCAGATTAACGACTTACATGATTATAGCATTTATTATTCTCATTATTATAGGTCTTGGAACGTTCCTTTTGATGAATTAAATACAATATAAAAAGCTTCCGCCTTAAGGTGGAAGCTTTTTCTTTATCAGCATCAAGATGCTTTTTATAAAAAAGGCAGTCCCTCTCTTATCAGCATCCATGTTCCCGCGATAAAGCACACCGTTCCCTGCCCAAAAAAGAAAAACCCCCAAAAAGAAGCCGGGATTCTGGTAGCTTTTTCAAGAAGAACGGCATCTCCGGAAGCTGCAGCATGATATCTGCTCATTTTCCATACAAATAAACTCGATAAAAAAGCCTGAACAAGAAGTGTAGCGCCAATAATGTACAGCAGATAAACGCTCGCTTCATACGCCTGATTCACATACAAAACGCCAATTAATAAAAATACACTAACAAGCCAAAGGATGCCAACTATGTTCTTTACAAGAAACATGATATTGTAGAGAAGCAGTAAACACAGTGCAATCATCATCGGTGTGTACCACTGCATCATTAAAGCGTAAATGTACAGGACACTCACTACAGAAGCAAATACATACCCTGCCACGATTGTAAGCACGGCTCCTACTTTCCCCTGGTGGCTCGTCAAAGCCAGGCCGCTGCGGTTGTAAAACAACGAGACAGCATGGGCTCTGCCGCCCGTCCATTTGGCTGCTGCCACATGGCCGTTTTCATGGATCAATGTATGAAATAATGATAAAAAGGAACCAAGAACAGGGAGACGCAGCAGCATCGCTGTGAATCCGAGCAGAAATAATACGAGCATTCCTTCATACATAAGCGGCCCTCTCTTCTATTTTTTTCTATATGAAAAAGCTCCCTAAACGATTAGGGAACTTTTAAGTATGATATTATTCATGATGTCATTATACATAATTTTATATCATTTAGATAAACGATAGGATGATACTAATTACTACTACAAGTCCAACAATCATTAAAATCGTTCTAATCATATTCTTCACCCCTTCTATAATAGGCACTATTAACGTATTCCCTATTAGTCAGCCCTTTAAAACCCTTATTGCTGATTTTGTCGAATAATTATCATCAATGCGTTTATTTTTTAATACAGCAGGAGGAGAAAGCCATTATGGGCCGTTTTTTTCACTTTATGAAAACACTGATTCAGGAAATAATAAATGACCGGGCTGCAGGCCTTGCCGCCCAGCAGGCTTTTTTCTATCTTTTGTCCTTATTTCCTATGATCATACTTGTTTTATCTATTCTCCCTTACCTCAATCTTGATGTTGATCAGGTATTTGAACTACTTGGCAGTGCGCTCCCCGAATCTTTTTTACAGCTGATACAGGATAACGTTATTGATGTTATTACAACTCCTCAGGGAGGGCTGCTTACTTTTGGCATTATCGGCACGATATGGACAGCTTCGAACGGGGTAAATGCCTTTATGGAAGCCGCCAACACAGCCTTTAATTTAGAAGAAACCCGTTCTTTTATTATGATGCGCCTGCTTTCCATCGCGCTGACCCTTGCCTTGATTCTTGCGCTTGTGGTTACATTAGTATTGTCCGTATTCGGCAACTTGATTATTGAAACGCTGACCAACTGGCTCAATATTGAACAGGGTACCGCCTTACTGCTTAATGTGTTCAGATGGACGCTGTTAATTATTATTGTTTCCACCATGCTGTCTTTTCTTTACTACTTTGCCACGTCGATGCGTTTTCCGCTCCGCCACGTTATCCCCGGGGCGCTCGTAGCAACCATCCTGTGGCAGGGAGTCAGCTTCGGCTTCTCCATCTACATTTCGAATTTCGGAAACTTCTCGGCTACTTACGGCAGTCTCGGCGGTATCATCGTCTTAATGCTCTGGCTGTATTTAACCGGTTTTACATTTATTATAGGCGGCGAAGTGAACGCTATTCTGCACCGCCACAGCAAACTTTTCCGCTCCGAGCGTTCTTTTTCCTAGGAGCTCTCTTCCGCTATCCTCTGTTTAATGTCTTCCCGCGGATCCCAGCAGTTGAATTGGTAGTGCGGCTTTGTTTCAAATCCAAGCCGGATGCAGCTTTTCAGCGAAGGCTGCCCGGGCTTTTTTTCTATCCGGAACCATCTGCACGTAGCACAACAGTGATACTTTTGTTCAACATCCACAGGCCTCTTCCTTTCCCTGTATGGCCAAAACCCCCATGTTCCTCTGGAACGCGGGGGTTTTCGTCTATTTATAGTTTTTTCTTGGCAGAAGCAGTTATTTCATCCGATGAAATATCAACATCCACTTCGTAAGGAACGCTTTCCGCTGCCTGCTTTATATTCTTGTCGCCATCTTTTTCCAAAGCGGTTACTGTAGATGCTCCTGCTGCACTTGCTGCGCTGATTACGACAGCCAGGCCCAGAGCTGATATTGATTTAAGCATGTGTTCCTCTCCCATTCTGCTCGATTATGCTTTTACAATACCACATATTTTTAAGAGAAGAAGACCTTATAACAAAAAATACTATTACGTTTTGATTGCAATATCATTCTTCCACAATGGTTATTTTTTCTGCTGCCTGTTTAGAACGCCGTTTAGCTTCCTCCACATCGGCGCCGAGGCTTATTGTTACAGCCATCCGCCGTCCCGGCTTTGTTTCCGGCTTACCAAAAATCCGAAGCTCGGTTTCCGCGGTTCGCAGCGCTTCCGCGGCACCTTCAATATGATAGTTTTTGGATTCTTTTTCAGCCTTCACTACATAAGAAGCTCCGGCACGGTGAAATACAATATCTTCAATCGGAAGACCGAGCACGGCACGGACATGAAGGGCAAATTCTGATAAATGCTGGGTAGCCAGCGTCACCATTCCGGTATCATGGGGACGAGGCGATACTTCACTGAAATATACGCCGTCTTTCGTCAAAAAGAGCTCCACGCCAAACAATCCGTACCCGCCTAAAGCAGCGGTTACTTTTTCAGCTATTCTTTTTGCTTCTTCCAGCTGGGAATCAGGCATTGGGTGAGGCTGCCAGGACTGAATATAGTCTCCATCCTTCTGCTCGTGTCCAATAGGTTCACAATAAGACGTGCCGGAAACAGACTGGACGGTTAATAGTGTAATCTCCGACTCGAAGGGAATAAACGATTCGACAATCACTCGATTTTTCTTCCCTCTTCCACTGCCGACCGCCTCCTCCCAGGAGTTTTCTGTGTCTGACTCAGAACGGCACACGGTCTGCCCTTTCCCTGAAGAACTCATTACTGGTTTAATCACGCAGGGCGTGCCGATTTCTTTTACTGCCAGTTCAAGTTCTTCCAGATTATCTGCAAATTGATAAGAAGCTGTAGGTATCCCCAGTTCTTCACTTGCCAGACGGCGGATGCCTTCCCGATCCATCGTCAAATGGGCAGCTCTGGCTGTTGGAATAACGTGAAACCCCTCTTCTTCGAGCTCAATCAACGCTTCTGTTGCCAGCGCTTCAATCTCAGGAACAATGTAGTCCGGTTTTTCCCAGCGTACAATTTCTTTTAATTTGTCACCTTCAAGCATATTAATGACGTAAGAGCGGTGGGCAGTCTGCATTGCCGGAGCTCCATCATACCTGTCCACGGCGATCGTTTCTATACCTAAACGCTGGGCCTCCAAAATAACTTCTTTTCCGAGTTCACCGGATCCTAAAATCATTAACTTTATTCCTTTTTGTTGTAAAGGTGCTCCTATATTCATGCGTTTCCTCCCAGAAATCGTAGTCCTTCCCATCTTACAACCTGTTCTGTGTTTTTTTCAACAAGAATACGAACAAATTTTAAAATTATTTACTTATTATTCGTTTTTGAGGGGCTATATCGTGTTTTTCTCCTTACCTGCAAAAAACTGCCTGCAAGGAGGACTATCCCTCATTACAGGCAGTTTCTGTTCTATTACTTCTCTCTGTTTTCCGGCTTAATATTTTCTTCCCCTTCAATACGGGCTTCTTCACGCTTTACTTTTTCAGTTGTTTCCTCTGTTTCCTGGTACTTTCTTTTGCCGACTACAACTTCGTCTGTTACGACCGGCGTTTTTTTGATTTCAATTTGTTCTTCTACAATAGGCACCCGGATTTCTTCGGACTCATCTGAAAATTCTCCGATTTTTGTGCCTGTTGCATCTTGATCTGCTTCGGAAACCGCGCGTCTTTCAATATACACTTCTTCACGCTGTACCGGTACTTTAATCGTTTTTTCAACTTCTACTACTTCTTTTCTAACTTCTACTTCGCCTTTTTCTACCTTTTTCTTGCTCACATCCAGCTTTTCTTCATGCAGACGCAGGGCCTGCTGTTCTTCTGTTTCTGCATCGCCTTCACGTTTTGAAGAAGCTGTTTCCGAAGGCTGTGCTGCAGGTCTGCTCTCGGATGGGACCGCTTTTAAAGATGGAGATCTTTTTTCTGTTGTATGCGTTTCTTTTTCCTGTGCTGATGACGCAGTCGCTGTATGTTCGGTAAAGCTTCTCGATGTAACGGCTGTGCCTTCGTGAGCCACGACAATAATATTGCCTTCTCTAATGTCCGTGTCGTATTTTTCAGCCTCTTCTCCTGTAAGCCCAAGACGGATTAAGGTGACATCTGATTCTTCTGCCTGATGTTCTGGAGAGAGCGCTTCTTTTAAGTTCTCTACAAGGCCTCTGCCGCTGCTGCCTTCTTTTGTATGTTCTAAATGAATATTTGCTCCTGTTTCTTTGGAAAGATAAGTAGCGCTGTCTTTGTTGTTCAATACAATCGAAATATCATTGGATTCAAGTCCTTGTTCTTTTAGTCCGGCTACTGCACCAATAGCCTGTTGTTCGTTCTGGTAAGATCCAATTACTCTTGTTTCCATTTTATAAAACCTCCGTTTAATGTAGGTACCTGTTTGTTCTTTATTTAGTATGCTATGGTTTACCTTCCCTTCTAAGGCTTTTTGAAACTAAATTCTCTTGTATCACAGCAAACTCAAGACAAAAGACTATTCCTTCTGGAAACAATCTCTATCCTACGGCCTAGTAAAACGTAAAAAGGTCCTCCTTTTTTATAGGAGAACCTCGAACAGCTGTTACTCTTCCGTTATGTCCCATGTATAGCGGAAGTCAATGCATCCATTTAATGTCTGGGCTACCGGACAGCCTCTGTCAAACACTTGAAGTGCTCTTTCAGCCGGCTCTTTTTTGCCTGCCGGAATGCTTAGTTCAAAATGGACGTCAATTTTTGTGATTTTCAGTACGCCTTCCGGCGCTTCAATTGTTCCTTTGGCAACAGCTTTTAATTTATTCGGATAAGGTGGTATACCGCGCGCATCCAGCGCGCCGGATAAAGTGCCGGTAAGTCAGCCTCCTGCTGAGGCAACAATATGATCGAGTGTTGATGGATATTCGGTTTCAGGAGAAACACCGTAAAACTCTTTCACTCCTCCATGCACGCCGTAATGAAACGGCGCCTCGAATCCTTCAATATAAGCTTTACGGTGAGGCGGTTCATGCTGCTCAATATTAATTGTCGTTAATTCAATAGGCTTACTCATTGATTTCCCTCCTTGAAGTTGGTGGTGATCAACTGTTCCCTTTTTATCATTCTTTTAAGCATAGCCTCTTTTTTCTGCTGATAAAGTAGTCTATACTTTTATACGAACAAACGTTTCTATTCCATATCGGAAAAGGGGTGCTGCGCGGTGGATGAGCGGATTATTTTTTTAATCGATATGCAGTCTTTTTATGCCAACCTGGAAAAGCTGGCCCATCCTTTATTAACAGAACAGCCTGTCGTGGTTGCCGGAGACCCTTCTATTCGGAGTGGTGTTATTTTAGCTGCCTGTCCGACTGCTAAATCCTACGGAATTCAAACCGCGGAACCAATCTGGCAGGCGCAGTACAAGTGTCCGCACGTACATATACTCAAGCCCCATATGCAGTTTTACGTTGATGTATCCGTTACGATTTCCACTTTTCTGGAGCAGTACAGCACGGCCGTCGAGCCTTACAGTATTGATGAAATATTTCTTGATCTTCCCGCCATGTCTTACGAAAAAGCTGAACTGCTTGCCCGGCACATAAAGCAGCGCCTGCTTCGGGAAATTGGCGTTCAGGCCCGTATTGGCATTGGCCCGACAAAGGTTTATGCCAAGATGGCCTGCGATCATTTTGCGAAAGAAAACGAAACAGGTACCGCTGTTTTATGCGATGCGAATGTCGCCGAACAGCTGTGGCCTCTTCCAATAAGAAAATTGTTCAGCGTAGGCAGCCGGAGGGAAGCGCACCTTCTTAATATGGGAATTCGTACCATCGGCCAGCTGGCCGGTTTTCCGCTCCACGACTTAAAGAAAAGATGGGGTATTAACGGAGAACTGCTTTGGCAGACCGCACACGGCCGGGACGCTTCCCCGGTTTCCCCTGCTACTCATCAAAAAAGAAAATCCATCGGCCATCATATGACTCTGCCGCGCGATTATTACCACTGGTCGGAAGTCAAAGTAGTGCTTCGGGAACTGAGTGAAGAAGTAAGCAGACGGTGCAGGCAGCAGGCCTCCTTAGGGCAGGTAGTCAGTACAGGAGCCGTCGGGCAGGAACATGGGTTTCCACGGTCTTTCCAGCGGCAGCAGCGCCTTTTTGAACCGACAAACAGCGGGAAGGTTATCTTTGAAACAGCGTCCGCTTTATTTAAAGATTATTGGGACGGCACCCCGATTAGAAGCCTCGGTATTTCCTTGAGTGCCCTTCAGCCGGATGAGTATAAGCAATTAAGTTTATTTAACAGTGAAGAGGTTCCGGAAGTTCTGTATCATACCATTGATCAGCTGAAAGATAAGTACGGAATGGATGCCGTTCTCTACGCTTCCTCTCTTTCTCCTGCCGGACAGGCTGTGATCCGTGCCAAAAAAATCGGCGGCCATTATAAATAATTTTGTTTCTTCTATTATAAAAGGTGGTATAAGTAGACATCAGCCGCTAAGGGAGGAATTTGTATGCATAAACTGAGCCGTCTGCTTTTCAGGGCATCAAGAACGATGGGTGATGCCCAGGCCGTCCGCAACGGTACCATAGGAAAAAGAATTGCCCGCCGTCTTGTTGGAAGACAGGCTGGAAGATTGATTCGTAAAATTATCCGCTGATTTGTATGACCGCCCTCATTTTTATACTACATTTATGCGATGTAACCGCACCATATCTTTCCATAGAAAAAGCCAGGCAGCTGCCTGGCTTTCTTTTGTTTCTTACGATTCGTGGACTCCTAACGCAATTTTTGCGTAACGGGACATCATGCTCTTATCCCACTGCGGGCTCCATACAATGTCGACGTCGACTTCTTTGATTTCACCGAATTCCTGCAGCTCTTCCAGCGAGCTTTTTATGTCGCTTACTATCGTGGCTGCTAAAGGACATCCCATCGCGGTTAATGTCATGGTGATTTTAACATTGTTTTCATTATCAAGGTCTACATTGTATATTAAGCCTAAATTGACTATATCAATATCCAGTTCCGGGTCAATAACGTTTTCGAGTTCTGCATAGACGCGGTCAATCATTTCCTGTTTTTCATCTGTCATGTTATCTACCTCCCGTTCTTTCTACAAAAAGTATAACAAAATCCAGCTGAATAGAACAAATTTCTGCTTTTGGCCAGCAGATAACTGTTCAATACCGGCTTATTTATAGTATACTTCATCATGTACTTTAAAAGCCTGCATTTGTATTTTGCACTTATTCCTTAATGAAAGGAGAACAAACCATCATGCTGCTATGGATTACTGCCATTATCCTTGGCCTCGCGGCCGCTTATCACTTATCGGCCCGATGGGTTCCAGCCGGCCGGGCATCCTGCACCGATCTCCCGGACAAGGCTCTTCTTTCAGGAGATACTGTTATATTAGATATCCGGGAATATCAGGATGCCGCACACAATCCGGTATCCGAGGCACAGGTGCTTCCTTATCCGTATTTAAAAAGGTATCTGCCTACTATTAAAAAGCAGCATGTTTTTCTAATAGCTCCAGACAAGGTTTCAAAAAACCTCGCTATTCGGATGCTGCGCAGAAATAATATACATGTTGCCCGTTATACCATTGTGGAGCGCAGCACACATGGAGGACAGCCGCTTAAAGCTCCATGTAATTAGTATCACGAATACTTTCAATAGAAAGCAGCTAATTACTCAGTTGTTTTCTTTTTTCGTTATACAAATGAACAGCTGTTCATTATTCTCTACCTTTCTTTTACCTATTCTAGTATACTTGCATTAATTCCACTAAAGGAGGCCGCACATATGAAGAGAGAGGATCTACTTGCACCGGCTCAATACAATATCGTAAATGAGCTGGACGCATACAAAAATGATGATCAGAAAACCGCCATTCGGTGGATGAACGAAAAAAAAGAACGGCGTGATGTTTCCTACAAAACCCTGTTGGAAAAAGCCAGCCAGTTTGCCGGGGTGCTTCTCGAGCAGGGAATAGAAAAAGGCGATAAAATCCTTATTATTGTTCCGAGGCTTCCAGAAGCTTATATGATGTATCTTGCCTGCTTGAAAGTCGGAGCGGTCGCTATTCCGAGTTCGGAAATGCTTCGTTCCAAAGATCTGATTTATCGTCTCCATCACTCTGAAGCTGTCGGAATTATCGCACATCATCATTCGACAGAAGAAGTGGATGCTATCACTGAAGAGCTGCCTCACCTGCAGTTTAAGATGACCCTTGGAGGTGCGGTGGACGGATGGCTTCACGCAGATGCCCTTGCTGAAACAAAAGAAAAGAATCTTCCTACAGCAGATACAAACAGCAGTGATGTAGCCTTTTTATCCTACACTTCCGGTACAACCGGAAATCCTAAAGGCGTTATCCATACTCATGCCTGGGCATATGCCCACGTAAGGACTGCAGCTAAAGAATGGCTTGGTGTCAGGGAAAATGATATCGTCTGGGCCACTGCAGCGCCGGGATGGCAGAAGTGGGTATGGAGCCCATTTCTTTCTACCGTTATGCTTGGGGCTACTGCTTTTGTTTATCATGGCGGATTTAAGCCGGATACTTATTTACAGCTTCTGCAGGAAGAGAATATTCAAGTACTTTGCTGCACGCCTACCGAGTACCGCTTAATGGCAAAAGTCGACAACCTTGGCTCATACAGCCTCCCTCATCTCCGGAGCACCGTATCAGCCGGAGAGCCGTTGAACCGACCAGTGATTGAAGCGTTTAAACAGGCTTTTAATGTAGACGTAAGAGATGGTTACGGCCAGACGGAAAATACCCTTCTGGTCGGAACACTTTTAGGTATGGACGTAAAGCCCGGCTCGATGGGCAAGCCGACACCCGGGAATCCGGTCGCTATTATTAATGATATGGCTGAACCTGCCGGCATCGGAGAAGTAGGCGATATTGCGGTGCATAAAGACTGCCCGGCTCTTTTTAAACATTACTACAGAGATGCGGAAAGAACAGCAGGCTCATTCAGAGGCGACTGGTATTTAACAGGAGATCAGGCCTCTATGGATGAGGACGGTTATTACTGGTTTGAAGGCCGCAGTGATGATATTATTATCAGCTCCGGCTATACGATTGGGCCATTCGAGGTTGAAGACGCTCTTCTTAAGCATCCACAGGTGCAGGAATGCGCCGTTGTGGCTGCCCCTGACGAAGTCAGAGGAAATATCGTAAAAGCATTTGTTGTTATAAAAGGTGATCAGCCAGCGGATAAAGATCATTTTGTACTAGAGCTGCAGAACCATGTTAAACAAATGACAGCGCCTTACAAATACCCGCGTCGCATTGAATTTATAGAAGAACTGCCAAAAACCACGTCTGGTAAAATCAGAAGAGTGGACCTGCGCAAGCAGAGCCGCTAGGTCACAAAAAAAGCAGAACCCCTGCAGGGGTTCTGCTTTTTTTTATGTCTGCTGTTGTTTGATCCATTCAATAAAAGCAGCTTCCGCTTTTTTTAACGTCCTCTGAAGCCGTTCATCCGTAATAACTCCGTTGTCATCGATTTTTTTAGGAGCAGCGCCTATAAATACTTCCGGCTGCTGCAATACCAAACTGCCGCACGCAGCCAGCGTCTGCTTTATCTGTACTTGTCCTAAAGCCGTGCCCAGAATGGTAGGAGAAGCACCTAAAACAAAGGCAGGCTTTTTATCCAGAACGTTTTCATTTGTTACACTGCCCGCCCAATCCAGCGCATTCTTCATAACTCCCGGCATGCCGTGGCTGTATTCCGGACTTACGATCAATATACCGTCTGCCTGTTTGAGCTTTTTTTTCATTTCGGCCGGGTGGTCGGGATCTCCGCCTACTTCTTCATCCGCATTAAAAAGAGGAATATCTGCCAGATCAATCCATTCATACTCTACTTTGCTGTCTGCCTGTTCTATCATGTGATGCAGCACTTTTTTGTTTAAAGATTCTTTGCGAAGACTCCCGGCAATTGCAGCGATTTTTATTTTCATTTTTACATTCCTCCCGTCATTTCTACATTACAGATTTACATTCTGCCCCGCAACAATGCTGATTGAAAAAAACTATGAAAGAAATAGTAACAAGGTACCATATATTGCAAAAATTTCTTTGTTATGATAATAGTCATCTGCTATACTTAATTTGTTCTAATCACTTTATCTGAATAATATCACAATTACCGCTATTCCTACGGGCCTACATAGTATTTTACCCAAATGGCCCGTTAAATAGAAATAAATAATACATAGGAGGGTTATAGTTGGGAATTAACGATTTTTTAGCAACCGTCGGCGGATATGTCTGGGGTCCTCCCCTTCTTATTTTGTTGGTTGGAACAGGTATTTATCTTACTATCCGGTTGTCCTTTCTTCAGTTTACGATGCTGCCCTACGCATTAAAGACAGCTTTCACAAAAAATCAGGATAAGAAATCCGAAGGGGATATTTCCCACTTTCAATCCTTGATGACCGCTCTTGCAGCAACAATAGGTACAGGTAACATAGCAGGGGTTGCTACCGCAGTTGTTATTGGTGGGCCCGGAGCTGTATTCTGGATGTGGATTTCTGCATTAGTCGGTATGGCAACAAAATATGCGGAAGCCATTCTTGCTGTAAAATACCGTGTTAAAGATGCCAACGGTCAAATGGCCGGCGGCCCTATGTATTATATTGAAAAAGGATTGGGATGGAAATGGCTGGCCGTTTTGTTCGCTGTTTTTGCCGCCATCGCCTCTTTTGGTATAGGAAATACTGTACAGTCCAACTCTGTAGCTGACGTGCTGCAGGAGAACTGGGCGGTTCCTGTATGGATTACCGGTCTTGTTCTTATGTTTTTTACTGCTTTTGTTATTTTAGGCGGGATTAAATCCATCGGACGCGTCGTAGGTTTTATCGTACCATTCATGGCTTTATTTTATGTTACTGCCGGACTTATTATTCTTATATTAAACCTGGAGTTGATCCCGGGCGCTGTATGGCTCATCCTATCTGACGCCTTTACCGGCCAGGCTGCTGCTGGTGGTGCCGTTGGTGTCGCTATCCAATACGGTGTAGCCCGAGGGGTGTTCTCAAACGAAGCAGGTCTTGGTTCCGCTCCTATTGCCGCAGCGGCTGCCAAAACCGATTATCCGGGACGCCAGGCGCTCGTATCTATGACCCAGGTATTTATTGATACCATTGTTATCTGTTCGATTACCGGCGTAACGCTTGTAATGGGAGGCATGTATTTAGATGGGGCTGACGGGGCCGCACTGACTTCCGCGACCTTTGAGTTCTTTTTAGGACCTATTGGAGCCACTATCGTTGCGATTGGGTTAGTATTCTTTGCTTATTCCACGATACTCGGCTGGTCCTATTACGGCGAACGCTCTGTATACTACTTGTTTAAAACGTCCAGAGCTATTATGACATACAGGCTTTTGTATGTTGCAGCCGTTTTTGTTGGAGCCGTTCTACAGCTCGATACGGTTTGGGCTTTAGCTGATATCATGAACGGTTTAATGGCTGTGCCGAACTTAATTGGCCTGCTCCTCCTTTCTGGTGTTGTCGTAGCGGAAACAAAAATATTCCTGAAGAAAAAACGAGAAGAAGAACGAATGGCAAAATAACACAAACTGCCTTATCAAAAAGATGCCGGTTATCAACTATTGATAACCGGCATCTTTTTTGTTTTACCCGGGAAGGATTTACACTACCGGGTGCGTCAATTCTTCTCCTGTCAGCGCCTGCAGGATGTGATCTGCCGTCATATGAGCCATAGCCATTCGTGTTTTCACACTGGCACTGCCTATATGAGGGGTGGCCGTGACATTTTGCAGCTTCAGTAATGGATGTGTAGAGTCGATCGGCTCCTGTTCAAACACATCGAGACCCGCCCCTGTAATTTCACCGTTTTGCAGCGCGTCATACAAAGCTTCTTCATCTACAACGCCGCCGCGGGAAGTATTAATCAAGATGGCGGTTTGTTTCATCCGCGTGAACGCTTCTTTTCCAATCATATGATGCGTTTCTTTAGAATAAGGAGCCATTACGCAGAGAAAATCTGCCTTTTCCAAGAGCTCTTTTTTCTCGGTATACCTCACGCTGAGACGATCTTCTGCTTCTATTTTCCGGGAACGGTTATAATAGAGAACGTTCATATCAAATCCATTAGCCCGTCTCGCCACGGCTTCTCCTATCCGTCCCATTCCGATAATGCCAAGCGTGGCGCCAAACACGTCCCGGCCGGTTAAATGAAAGGGAGACCAGGAGCTCCATTTGTCCTGTTTAATGGAAAGAGCAGCCTCTTCGATCCGTCTGGCCGCAGCCATAAGCAGGGCAAATGTTAAATCCGCTGTTGTTTCTGTAAGCACTTCCGGCGTATGGGCTACCTTGATGCCAAGTTCAGCGGCTGTATCTGTATCAATATTATTAAAACCGACAGCCATCGTCGCAATCACTTTCAGATTTGGCGACTGTCTCAGCAGATCCCCTGTCATTGCTTCTGTAATCGTGCAGAAAACAGCATCTGCTTTCCGGCATTCTTCAAAGAGCCTGCCTTCGGGTACCGGCTCTTCTTCTTTCTCCCACATGCTTACTTTGCACTTCTCCGCTAGTTTATCAACAATTTCTTCCGGCATTTTTCTAGCAATAAATACATATGGCTTCATGTTATACCCCTCTCTTTTTCCAAAGCATTGTATGCCATTCTCCTGACACCTTATGTTTTTCTTTTTCCAGGCCGGCAAGCCTGCAAGCCTGTTCTACCGCTTCCACCGACCACTCCACTATTCCGGATACGGCCAGTTTATTAAAGCGGATATTGTGTTTTTTCAAATACATGAGCATTTCTATGCTGAAGCTGGCGCCAATATTGACTACTATCCAGTCATAGCTTTTGCGCGGCGGCGTTTCAGACAGCAGATCTTTCTCATATACGCGGATTTGTTTTGCTACCTCGTTTAAAGCTGCCTGGCTCATAACCTCCCTGGCTACCGGCTGAATATCGAATGCATCCACTTCCGCCCCTCTTAATGCAGCGCCTACAGCTAAAATACCGGAGCCGGTTCCGGCGTCCAATACAACGGCTGGTGCCGGCTCTTCCTCTACGATGACGGAAAGCATATCAATAGTCGTTCCGTGAAGGCCGGTACCGAAAGCACCCTGTGGATCCAGGCAGATACTTTTTTCATGCCGGTTTTTAAATGGAGGATACTGCAGTTCCCATCCATTTACAATAGGAAGATCTTTATACTCTTCAACATCAGTGTCCGATTCTTCCCAGTCTATCTCTTCCCTTGGAAGGTCCAGCACTTCAGCGATGAAAGAAGCTTCCGGATGGGCCTGATCGTCGATAAACAACAGCTGGCTTCCTTTGGTATCTTTTATGTAGCTGTACCCATCAAAGTCTTTTGTTACACAAATTGCTTCTTGTATGAAAAAGGAATACAGTCCGGCCTCATTCAGCCGGTGCACCGTCTCTTCTTCTTTTTCCGGACTAACTGTTATTTTCCACATTGTCCTCTTCCTTTCCAGTGTTTCGCAGATTCTATCTGTCCTTTTATCATTTTCTCATGATTCTTAAAGAATTTGAAAGAAAATACAGGATTTCTCTTTCTTTTTTCCCCGGTTTTTAGGTACTCTATAAGAGCAGGTGATTTTGAACTGAACTAGAATTCAAGCTACCCAGGAGGGACACACATGGAATTTAGAACCGAATCAGATACTATTGGAGAAATGCAGGTGCCGGCTGATAAGCACTGGGGCGCCCAGACACAGCGAAGCATCGAAAATTTTAAAATTGGCAAAGAGCAGATGCCTATTGAAGTCGTACATGCTTTTGCTATTTTGAAAAAGGCAGCGGCTCTGGCAAAT
This sequence comes from Sinobaca sp. TMA16-18, assembly GCF_059510535.1. NCBI lineage: Bacteria > Bacillati > Bacillota > Bacilli > Caryophanales > Sporolactobacillaceae > Sinobaca > Sinobaca sp. TMA16-18. Next base: position 402,105 of record NZ_JCAKFM010000001.1, read on the forward strand.
AAACGTCTGGAAAAAATAGAGCCCGAAAAAGCAGATGCTATTTCAGCAGCCGCCGAAGAAGTGACATCCGGCAAGCTTGATGATCATTTCCCACTTGTCGTATGGCAGACGGGCAGCGGCACACAGTCCAATATGAACATGAACGAAGTTCTTGCCAGAAGAGCTACCGAGCTTCTGAAAGCAAAAGGATCTGAATTTACCGTTCACCCTAACGATGATGTAAACCGTTCCCAAAGCTCCAACGATACATTCCCAACAGCGATGCATATTGCAGCTGTTTTGAAAGTAGAAAAAGATCTGATTTCTGCTTTAAACGTTTTAAAAGGAACCTTTGAAGAAAAAATGAAAGCGTTTGATGATATTATTAAAATCGGCCGGACTCATCTTCAGGATGCGACCCCGCTCACACTCGGCCAGGAAATCAGCGGCTGGCACAGAATGCTCGAACGCTGCGAACAGATGATTCTGGAAAGCATTGATCACGTGAAAGATCTGGCTATCGGCGGTACTGCCGTTGGAACAGGCATTAATGCCCATCCTAAGTTTGGAGAATATGTCGCAGAAGAAATCTCCACTATTACCGGCACCGCGTTTCGCTCGGCACCGAATAAATTCCACTCTTTAACGAGTCATGATGAAACGACCTATGCCCACGGCGCTTTAAAAGCATTGGCCGCTGACTTAATGAAAATTGCCAATGACGTACGTTGGCTCTCCAGCGGTCCACGCTGCGGTATCGGAGAACTTTCCATCCCCGCAAATGAGCCGGGCAGTTCTATTATGCCGGGTAAAGTGAATCCTACACAAAGTGAAGCAATGACTATGGTAGCGACCCAGGTTATGGGCAATGATGCCGCTATCGGATTTGCCGCCAGTCAGGGAAATTTTGAGCTTAATGTATTTAAGCCGGTTATTATCTACAACTTCCTGCAGTCTGCTTACCTTCTTGCAGATTCGATGATTTCTTTCAATGAAAAGTGTGCCGTCGGCATTGAGCCGAACCACGAAAATATTGAAGAACACCTTCGCCAGTCTCTTATGCTCGTTACAGCGCTTAACCCGCATATCGGCTACGAAAATGCAGCAAAAATAGCGAAAAGCGCTCATGTTAAAGGACAGACGCTGAAAGAAGCAGTTCTGGAAAGCGGACTGCTGACAGAGGAACAGTTTGAAGAATACGTAGATCCGGCCAAAATGGTTACGCCTAAAGAATAATATGTAAAAATAATACTGTATGTGAAATCAGTGTTAAACTACAAAGAGGCCTGAATGCATGTGCATTCAGGCCTCTTTTATAAGTTAATACAAAGGTATTACGTAAAAGAACTGCTTCACTTATGTATTATGCTTCATCATAAGTATAGCGGACAACGTAACGGTTTGTTTTTAATTTCCTTACTTCTACAGAAGGACCGAGTTCATATCCTTCTTTCCAATTATCCTCAAGCTTTGCTTTCAGGCATCCAGCCTGGAATTTTGAGCGGAATGTTTCTTTCCAGTATATCCAGCGTGGTTGATGTGCATTCACGTTATCGCCGACTCCTTTATTTATTATATTTAAATGCTGTATAAGCAGGTATGGTGGGATTGGTTATTATTCATATTGTAGCGGATTCCATCGGAAAAATCATCAAATGTTTCTTCAGGGTTTATCTGTATTTCTCTTAAAACAGCAAAAAAACCGGCCCGGCCGGTTTTTTAATCTATCCTATAAGCTCTTCATCTTCGCGTTTTTTGATCTGGTCTCTGCGTTTATTTTCTTCACGGTCTCTCAAACGGTGAGCAAGTCTCGCGGATGCACTTGCTGCGATGCTGGCTACCAGGTCATCCAAAAATGTGTGTACTTCATCTTTGTTGTTGTCGAGTTTTTTAATGATGCCTTTTTTTTCTTTATCCAAATACCCAAATGTTGTTACCGCAATACTTCCAAATCCAAACACGGAACCTAAAGCAACGGTTTCATCTACGCCGAATAAACCCTCATCTGACTCAATTAATGATTGCAGCGGCTCAGACAGCTGTTTTTTCTCGGTAAGCATATCCAATTCGATACCAACAAGAACCGCGTGCTGAATTTCGCGCTTGCACAAAACTGCATCGGCACTCTCGTAACAATCGTCCATCGTTAGATTCGGTGAATATTTGGCCTGCATTTCGTAAACAATTTCAGCGATGTCGTCAATTAGGACACCCCGTTTTTTTAATGCTTCTCTCGCAGCGTTTTCAACTACGTCGCATGATACAGGTTTTTTCATAACGGATGCCTCCTTTTACCTATTTTAACATATCAATAGAGCCTGCGCTTTGGTTAAATGCTGTGATACAATAGGACTGCTGAACGATACATCTTACTGGAAAGGATTGTTTTAATGAACGGTACAACAGAACGACTTACCCTGCACAGTGCTATTTTAGATCATACATTTGAACTGTATGTTTATCTTCCGGCTCACTACAACCCGCTTTACACGTATCATTTGGCAATAACCCAAGATGGACGTGATTATTTTAAACTCGGAAAGATAGCTGAACATATGGAAACGGCGATGAAAGAAGGTGCCAGACAGACTATTGTTGTCGGTGTGCCCTATCCTTCTGTCAGACAACGCCGCGAATGGTATCACCCTAAAAGCGAAAAAAGCGAAGACTACCTAACGTTTATCGTTAAGGAACTTCTTCCTTTTTTAGATAAAACATATCAAACCTGGAATCTTTCCCACGGCCGGACGCTGCTTGGCGATTCCCTCGCCGCTACCGTCTCTCTGCGGGCCGCTGTCCGCTATCCGAACACTTTTTCACGGGTTGTGATGCATTCTCCCTACAGCGATGACAACGTAGCAGCAGAAGTGGAAAAAGCTGAAAATATGGCTCACTTTGATATTTATCATACGATCGGCCTCGAAGAGCATACAGTTAAAACAACAAACGGCACGTATGAGGATTTTTTAGAGCCAAACCGAAAGCTTGCTGAAATATTGGAAACCCAAGGGTCCCGTTACCGTTATAAAGAGTTAGACGGCGGCCACTTCTGGAAAGTATGGGAAGCAGATATGCTCCCAGCTCTTCGTTTTATGTATGATATTACACCCTCTTAAAGAAAGAAGGATCGTCCTATGGTCGTTATAGAAACAGTCGAAACAAAAAAACAGCTGGATGACGCATTTTCTGTTCGACATGCCGTATTTGTAGAAGAGCAGAACGTACCTCCTGAAGAAGAAATTGATGAATTCGAACAAGAATCCGTTCACTTTGTTGCCTACGAAGACAGCAGACCTATCGGGGCAGGACGAATGCGTAAAGGCAGTGGTTTCATAAAGGTAGAACGTATTTGCGTGCTGGCCGCTTACAGAAAGACAGGAGCGGGGCGCTATATTATGAACGCTATTGAAGCACTCGGGAAAGAGCAGCAGTTTGCAGAAGCAAAACTGCATGCCCAGACCCAGGCTGTGCCCTTTTATGAAAAGCTTGGCTATACGATTACATCTGACATTTTTATCGATGCCGGCATCCCTCATGTGGCGATGACCAAACCACTATAACAAACAGCCGCTTTTTCCTATCAAGGAAGAAAGCGGCTGTTCTTTTGAGAAGCGGTTCTTACCTTTACTTTTTTGTGAGGAGACTGCCGGCGGATCCACTTTAAAAAACGATGCATCTGCTCCTCACTTTTTAATTTTTCCAGTGTATCGTAACGGTCAGCAAGCTCTTTATTCGTAAACAGCGCATGAATCTGGCGGTGGCACGCTCTGCACAATAAAGCCGTTTCTTTGTGGGCGCCTCCTCTGTCTTTAGGAGTCAGATGATGAACCGTGCGCTCGTCCACTTCTCTTCCACAGAGTTCACAACTACCCTGTTTGTCTTTTTTTCGTGCCATATTCTAAAATGCCGGCTCCTTTCTATGTCTGCTGATCAAATCTGTTTCCTTTTCCGTAAAGATCCTGCTCTATTTCTCTTCGCTTCTGCAGAATTTCTCTTTCTTCATCCGGATCGGGCGATTCATTATCGGTTACCGGGGAAATACTTTCTATTCTTTTAGGACCAGCTACTTTTGCTGTGCCCTTTGGTTTTTCTACTTGTCTGCTTCCATATAAAATAGCAGCCTCATTTGGTACCGGCGGAACATACCCCATACTCCTCATCCTCTCGTGCTTTTACTGATAGTATACCCTGTATTCATATAAAAGAATCCCTCATGCCTATATAACTATTTTCATCTGCTTTATGAAAATAAAAAAAGGCCTGCCTTTGCAGGCAGACCTTTACTCTTATTTGGAAATGTTAATAATATCCGCTTCATTCTTGGATACTTTTTCTGTTTTTTTCACTTCTACTTTCTGGCCTTCATTCAAGTTCGTGAAGATAATAGGAGTAATGGTTGATTTAGCTTTCTCCGCTATAAGAGCAAGATCAGCTTTTACAAGGGTCTGGCCCTGCGCAACGATATCTCCTTCTGAAACGAAGACTTCGAATCCTTCTCCCTGCATACCTACTGTATCAATACCGATATGAAGAAGAATTTCCCGTCCGTCGTCAGCAATAATACCAATCGCATGTTTTGTTGGGAAAACGTTGTTGATCTTTCCGTCTACCGGAGACACAAATTCGCCGTTAGCCGGTTCTATCGCAAAACCGTCACCCATCATGCGTCCGGAAAATACATCATCCGGTACATCATCAAGCGGAAGAATACGTCCTTCTGCTGGAGATGTGATAGATTTCTCTTCTGACAGATCCGGCGCAATCGCTGGTTCTGCTTCTTTATCCGGGTCAAAATCCGGCTTTTTATCAATTGGCTCTGATGGTGTATGGCCGGCAATGATATCCTGCATTTGACCTTTAATTGCATCGGACCTTGGTCCGAAGATAGCCTGGACATTGTTGCCGACTTCCATTACACCTGCTGCTCCGAGCTGCTTCAGACGATCTTTATCCACCTGTGATTTATCGTTTACCGTAATACGAAGACGTGTAATACACGCATCTAAATGCTTCAGGTTTTCTTTGCCGCCGAAGGCTTCAAGCACATTGTACGGAAGTTCGCTTATTTCGCCTTTTCCGCCGGCACTTACTGCTGCAGATGCTTCTTCACGGCCCGGCGTCATTAAGTTGAATTTCCTTATCGCAAAGCGGAACATAAAGTAGTAGATCACAAAGAATACAAGACCTACTGGAATAACAAGCCACCATTCTGTCCGGTTTGGAACAATACCGTATAGGAAGTAGTCAATCGCTCCCCCGGAGAAACTCATGCCGATTTTCACATCCAATAGATGCATTACCATAAAGGACAATCCGGCAAAAATTGCGTGAATACCAAATAGGATAGGAGCTACGAATAAGAAGCTGAATTCCAATGGCTCCGTAATACCTGTTAAGAAAGAAGTTAGTGCGGCTGAGCCCATGATACCCGCAACATATTTTTTATTTTCCGGCTTTGAGCAGTGGTAAATCGCAAGTGCTGCACCAGGAAGGCCGAACATCATAAATGGATATTTACCTGTCATAAACGTTCCAGCTGTAAAATCGACTCCATCTCTCATTTGTTCAATGAAAATGCGCTGGTCCCCGCGGATCGTTTCACCGGCGGCGTTTACGTATGTGCCAAATTCAAACCAAATTGGTGTGTAGAATACGTGGTGAAGACCGAATGGAATAAGTGATCTTTCAACTACACCAAATATAAATGCAGCAAGCGTCTGATTCGATTCCGTCATAAAGTAGGAAAATGTATTTAATACTTCCTGAATTGGAGGCCATACGAATGTAAGAATCGCACCAATAATCAGGCCGCCGATCGATGTAACGATCGGAACAAAACGCTTCCCTGCGAAAAAGCCTAAGTATTGAGGAAGCTCTATTTTGTAAAAGCGGTTAAACATGTAAGCACCGAGGATACCGGCAATGATACCGCCGAACACACCCGTTTGAAGAGTTGGGATACCTAATACGCTGGCGTAGGCCGGGTTATCTGCAACCATATCAGCGTCAATACCGACAAGTACGCTCATCGTAACGTTAATAATAAAGAACCCTATTAAAGCGGCAAGACCCGCTACCCCGTCTCCATTTGCGAGGCCAATCGCTACACCTACCGCAAACAAAATAGCGAGGTTATCAAACACTACTCCCCCTGCTTCGGACATGAGACTAGCTAAAAGAACAAAAAAGTCGCTTGTTAAAAATGGAAAAATGCTGACCATGTTCTCTTCCTGCATCCCTGTTCCAATAGCAAGAAGCAGACCGGCTGCCGGCAGAAGTGCTACAGGGAGCATTAATGCTCTACCTATGCGCTGAAGCAGCCCAAATAAATTTTTAAACGTTTCTTTCATTTCTTTTCCTCCTTTTTTTAGAACGCTTACATCATTTAACAACGCACCAATACTTCTTTTTTAGCACACAAAAAGGCATGAGAGAAAAAAGCTCTACCGATCAAAGAAAAGCCACCCTGCCTCTTCTTTCATCATCAGAACCATTCGTTTCTCTCATGCCTGCTTTACCAGTCACACGGGTTGGAATGTGCTTTATTTAGTTGAAAGCCTTTGCAAGTGAATCGTTAAATACACTGCTTCGCTTTCCGGTACGGTTACGTGTAATTGATGCTGCATCATCTTGATGAGCTTCCAAGCAAGATTATAGCACACAGGATATTCTTCTTTCAATACTTTTTTTAAAGAATCGGGTTCATCTCTGCTGTCCCCATTCTCAATACGATCAATTGCCTGTTGAATATGGCGGATCAGCCTCTGGTGATCAAGGTCTTTGTAGTCAATCACAATATCAAGATTCTGCTGAATAGTTCGTGTTAAATCCCCGATAATCTGAGTATGCTTGTTGATCTGATGAATATCTTTATCCGTCAGCGCGCTGTGAATATGCAGCGCAACGAACCCAATTTCACCTTCCGGAAGCGTGCTGCCTGTACATTTTTCTACATGCAGCAGAATTTTTCTTGCGGCTTTGTATTCAGCAGGATAGGCAATTTCAGCTTCTTCCAGAAAAGGATTATTAAATGACAATCCCTGCTTCTGCCGTTTTATGGCAAAAAACAAGTGATCTGTCAGACTGACATGAATATGCTCATTCAGCCGGACCTGGAAATATTCTTCCAGTATCACCATGCACTCATTCATGCAGGCAATAAACGATTCGTCTACATGATTAATGAGCTGCTTATATTGCTCCTGCTCGTGCACATCCTTCAATACAAAAAATTTCTCTGCAGCATTCTCAGATGTACTGTCCTCCGCTTTTTTTCCGAATCCTATCCCTTTTCCCGTTACGATTACTTCGCCGTAATCTTCATGGGCTGCTATAATTACGTTGTTATTTAACACTTTGAGCACTTTCATTTATTCAACCCCATTTGCTTCCAACTTGTCCCGGATGATAACTTATAAAGAACGCATGCCCGGCAAATGTATGTGGCATAGTTTTGCATACTTTGCTGGTTCTGCTTATGTATACCTATCATATCATACAAAAAAGAGAGGCTTTTTGTATAGATAAAAGCCTCTCTTTTTTAAACATATTACATGCCGACAGTATTATAACCACCGTCTACATGGATAATTTCTGCTGTGATTCCACGGGAAAGATCACTCATTAAGAACAATGCCGTATCCCCGATTTCCTCTTGTGTTACCGGGCGGCGGAGCGGAGATTTTTCTTCCATTTCTTTTAAAATACTGTTAAATCCGGCGATACCTTTAGCTGAAAGAGTACGAAGCGGACCTGCTGAAATAGCATTGACTCGGATATTGTACTGGCCGAGGTCACTGGCTAAATAACGGACGCTTGCGTCAAGCGAGGCTTTTGCCACGCCCATAACGTTGTAATTTTTAATGGCTCTTTCTCCGCCCAGGTATGTAAGCGTGACAAAGGAGCCCCCTTCATTCATTAAATCCATTTCTTTTACGGCTTTTGCCACAGCTGTAAGAGAATACGCGCTGATATTCTGGGCCAGAAGAAAACCTTCGCGCGTCGTATTCATATACTCGCCTTCAAGTTCTTCCGACTTGGCAAAGGCAATGCAGTGAGCGAGTCCGTGGATCACGCCTACTTCTTCTTTAATTTTTTTAAATGCTTCATCAATGGCACTATCTTCTGATATGTCACATGGCAGCACGAGAGAGTCATCCCGGTCGAGCGAATCAGCCAGTTCGCGGACATTTTTACCAAGGCGTTCTCCTGCATACGTGAATACGAGCCTTGCCCCTGCTTTGGAAAGGCTTTGGGCAATCGCCCAGGCGATACTTCGCTTATTCGCCACTCCCATAATGACATATGTGCGTCCTTCTAAAGAAAAACTCATGTACGACACTCCTTTGTTATATCTGCATAATTTATTACCTGTTATTAATAACTAGTATATCATGTCAGCTATTATTCTCCTATCCGCTTTTTCAAAGAATCTTTTCTCGTTTATTCTTTGTTGTTTGCGGAAAAAAAGAAACATAACCACATGTATTACGTAAAAAATAAGAAAACAAAAACCAGGATAGATTACCGGAAAGGATTTACACAGTATGAAATATGATTTTATCAGCGATATACATGGATGTTTTAAAGAATTGTGTGAGCTTCTTACCGCTCTCGGCTATCAAAAGAGTGGCAAAGCATATGCCCACCCAAACGGCAGAAAAGTCGTTTTTGTCGGAGATATCACTGATCGCGGCGACAACTCTGTTGATGTTATTCAATTAGTATCTGAAATGGTTTCCTCCGGCCGGGCCGTATATGTACCCGGCAATCATTGTAACAAACTGTACAGATATTTGATTGGACGACCTGTAACGGTAAATCACGGCCTCGAAACGACCGTTTACGAAATAAACAGCCTTTCTGCGTCGAAGCGGAAAACGATCATTTCCTCCTTTCTTGCATTATATAAAAATGCGCCCTTGTACGCCCCGCTTGATAAGGCACAGGTAGTAGCAGCCCACGCCGGTCTAACGGAAGCTTTATATGGCAGTTATTCAAAGGAAGCAGAGCGATTTGTGTTATACGGTGACGTAACAGGCCGAAAGGATAAAAACGGTCTTCCTGTCCGCGGAGACTGGGCCCGGCATTACCAGGGAAGCCGTCTGATCGTTTACGGCCATACGCCTGTTCTTTCCGCGAGATATGTAAATAATACAGTAAATATTGATACCGGCTGTGTGTTTGGAAATGCTTTAACGGCTTTTCAATATCCCGAAAAGAAAACTATTTCTGTTTCTTCTTCTTACTCTTTTCTCCCGGCTAAATTTCCGTTCGATGAATCAAATATAACTATGTAGGTAGAAGGTGGATGCCAGTGCTGAAAAAAATTTTGTTATTAATAAGCTGTTGCTTTCTTTTGGCTGCCTGTGAGCCGACCAGTCTTTCTATAGATACTGAAAGCAGCTCTATTGTCATTGACCCCAACACGTCATCTCTTATTATTCAGGCATTAATAGAAAATGACAGACCTTGGGATACCGAAACCATGTATGCTGAATTCGAAATACTTGATGACGAACTGGCCTCTCAGCTCGAAGCATCAACGCTATACTATAATACCGACCAAAGAGGGGTTCCCGAACAGTTCACGATTAACCCGGATTACGGCCGGTTTTTACACGAGCAGTTTGATTACAACGGCAGCGCATCTGAAGAAGCACTGCAAAACAACATTCAAGTGAATGTATATGATGATAACCATGATTCCCTGCAGACTTTACCTATGACCGATGTGGACGTCAGCTATCGCTAAGGACGGGAGCATTGATGCCCGCCAGTTCCAGCGCCTGTCGGAAGTCACCCGGCAGGCCGGCGTATAGTGACATTGGTTTATTCGTTACTGGATGCTCAAACGTAATCCGGCTTGCATGCAGCGCCTGCCTGTTTATCCAGGCAGAAGGCTCTCCATATAAAGTATCCCCTAAAAGTGGATGTCCCGCTGCCTGCATGTGCACACGGATTTGATGCGTTCTTCCGCTGTACAGTACCAGTTCTACAAACGAGGCATTTTCTGCGGCTTCAATGGTGGTTCTCGTTGTTCTGGCAGCTTTTCCATCTTCATGTATTTCTCTCGTAACAATGCTGTCCGTTCTCACGCGGATACGGCCGGTCATATTCCCTTCTGCGCAGCCTGTGTTTCCCTGCACGAGCGCCTGGTACGTTTTACTGCCGGGGTTCATGTCAAAATAGTGAGAGAGCCTTTCGTGGGCATAAGCATGCAGCGCTATAATAATAACCCCGCTTGTTTCCCGATCGAGCCTTGAGACCGCATGAAAAGACAGCGGTTGGTTTTTCTGCTGCAAATAATACAACACTGCCTGTGCCAGGTTTGGTTCTCCGCCTTTTCGTCCCGGCATGGTGAGAAGAGGAGCCGGCTTGTTGATAACGAGAAGATGCTCATCTTCGTAGATGACGTCAAATGGATAAAAGGAAGGTACAAACACTTCCGGTGCTTTGACGGGCACACACAGTACAATACGATCTCCCCTATTTACTTTTTTACGAAGAGGAGAGGGCCTGCCGTTAACAATAACGAGGCCCTCTCTTTTTATTTTCCGTTTAAATCCGGCTGATATTTTCTTTTCGTGCAGCAAAAAATCGTGAACGGTCTTGGAAGACGATGCGGTCCAGCGTATAAAGCGGAAGGAATTCATTTCTTTACTCTCCAATAAACGATTCTTTGACCCGTTTCCAAAAGGGAAGCGGTCTGAAACGGGCAAAACGGACTTTTTCTTCCGCAACCCGGCATTGAATTGATTTGATACATTGATCAACGATGGATTTATGATCAAGCGTAATCTGCATATCTACTTCATTTAACGGCTTAAGCAGACAGGTATGATGCTGGGGCAGAATGAGCGGCGAGCCGACCGTACGATAGACACGGTTGTTGATGGAAGCCATTTCGGCAATCTGCATGGAAGCAAGAGATGGGTGCAGGATAGCACCCCCAAGCGCTTTATTATACGCGGTGCTCCCTGAGGGCGTCGATATACATAAACCGTCTCCACGGAACGTTTCAAAAGGTTCCCCTTTTATCTCCACATCACAGACAAGAGAGCCCTCCAGTGTTTTGATCGTACATTCGTTTAACACAAGGTAGCGATCGGACTGCGGACGGTCATAGTGGCGCACTACCACTTCAAGCAGCGGGTACTCCACGACCTGAAATGGGGTTTTGGCAATATGAATGACCAGCTTTTCTACTTCTTCCGGTTTCCAGTCTGCATAAAACCCAAGATGTCCCGTATGTATCCCGACAAAACAGGTTTCACTCAATAGATCGCTGTATTGATGAAAAGCATGAAGAAACGTGCCGTCTCCGCCAATCGTGATAACGATTTCCGGTTTCTCGCTGTCCTCTGTAAGCCCGAATTCTCTCAAATACCGGTCCACTTTTTTCTTTAAGGAGTTTGACGTGTCGTCTCCTCTGCTTGTTATCGTATATCTCATATTATCCCCCTTCCCTTCTTTCCTGATCTCTACGGTAGCCTTCTTTATTCCGGAGGATAATCTGCTGGGCGTCTCTTACTTCCCCACGAATCATAGACATCTCTTCATCAAGCCGGAAAGCAGCCTCTGAAGCACTTTGCAGCCGCTGTTTAATATTTTCAGGAATTTCTCCGCTGTATTTGTAATTTAATGAATGCTCAATCGTGGCCCAAAAGTTCATAGCCATCGTCCGTATTTGAACTTCTACAAGCACGCTTACTTCTCCGTCAATGGTGTGAACCGGATACTCAATAACCATGTGATACGAACGATAGCCGCTCTCCTTTTTTGTTTTAATGTAGTCCCTTGCTTCTACTACATTAAAATCAGAACGGCTGCTTATTAGTTCAACAATGGTGTCAATATCTCCTACAAATTGGCAGACAATGCGCACTCCGGCAATATCCTGCATTTGTTCACCTAATTCGTCCAAAGCAATATTTTTAAGTTTTGCTTTTTCCAGAATACTCGTAACCGGCTTCACACGTCCGGTCACAAATTCAATAGGCGTATGCTTGGACGAAAGCTTATACTGCTCGCGGAGACCTTTAAGTTTTACTTTAAGCTCTTCTACCGCCTGTTTATAAGGAGAAAGAAATGTATCCCAGTTGCTCACTATCATTCACCGCCATTAGTCATTTTGAGGGAGAAAATTGTCTTCTACCGCATTCACCATTTCGCTTCCGTAATTGCTGTTGCCGGGAATATTATCAAGAAGGTAATCCATTTCCTGCTGAAAGGAATCAAGCGTAATCGATGTCGGGCCTTCAACAGTGACCTCCGCTTCCCGCCTGACAGCTTCTGCAAGCTCAGGCCAGATTTGTTTAGGAAGCCTGAGCTGGATGAATGCCTCTTCTGTGTCCAGAACGTAAACGAAAGTTAAAGCGTTGGAGTCTGCCAGCATTCTCATGCCGTCTTTTAGTTTTTTCCATTCCATAATAGGCCATTCTTCTATTGGATACAGCTTTAATTTATTATCTTTCCATGCTGCTTCTGTTACCGTAAGCATATGTTCCATATAAGCACCTCTTTTAATGTATCTTTTCATATTTTACCATATTTGTTCTCTTACGCGGCAAAGATGGTTTTCCTTCGATATGGTATCATAATTTTAATACAGTTGTCTTGCAGAAAGGACGTATAAATATGGCACAGGAATATGAAATCGAAAAAAAGAATATGCTTAATAAAAAGGAATTTGAAGCATTATGTGTATATTTTCAGTTAAAAGAAAAAGATTTTTTCAACCAGGCCAATACATATTTTGATACCCCGGATTTTTCCCTGAAGCAGGCCGGGGCTGCCCTTAGGATAAGAGAAAAAGGCAGCAGCGCTGAACTCACTCTTAAACAAAAAAATAAAAATATTCCCGGTTTACTTGAAACAAATCAAAACCTGACCGATAAAGAAAAAGAAGATATACTTCACCGCACTTTATTTCCCGAAGGCGGAGTGGCAGAGCAGCTGCAGACTTCTTTACAGCTCTCTTTACATGACCTTCAAAAGCTGGGTACGCTCCACACGAAGCGCGCTTCCATACGCTGGCATGACGGCGAAGTATTTCTCGATTGCAGCCAATACTTAGATACAGAAGATTTTGAAGTGGAGATTGAATCCTATTCCGAAGAAGAAGTTGAGCAGTTAATGACCAGGCTCTTAACTACATTTGATATCCCGGTAAGGTCGGCTCCCAATAAAATAGCCCGTTTTTTTAATCGGAAATACGCTCAATCGGAACCTCCGTTATCTTGAACACTAATTTACTTATGAGGTGATATATAGTATGAATATTGACCAGTCTTTTTTTATTCCCAGTTCTTCCTACAATACAACAGATACAGCTAAAAGCGGAGCCGGAGCATTCTCTTCCATGCTTTCCGCTTTTCCATCCATGATAGACCAGGCTATGTCGGGCGGAAGTAATCCAGATACCGGCCAGTCCCAGCAGCTTATGGGCGGGGAAGGCTCCCCTCTCTCTTTGTTCTTATCCGTTCAGGACGCAATGAGCTTTTTTCAAAATGGGGCCGCTGCGCTGACCCGTCCGCCATCAGAAGCGGCCGCTGAAACACCTGCTTCTGTACCTGCTTCCGTAAACGAGACCAGCACGAGCGCGGCGGCAGGTTCCGGTGCCATTCCATCTGACAACCAGTACAAGTCGCTCATTGAAGCTTCAGCTGCCAAGCATGGAGTAGACCCCAAGCTGATTTATTCTATTATTAAACAGGAGTCCAATTTCAATCCCAGCGCCAAGAGCCACGCCGGAGCGGCAGGGCTTATGCAGCTTATGCCTGGAACAGCTAAATATTTAAACGTTCAAAACTCTCTCGATCCTGCTCAAAACATTGAGGGAGGCACAAAATATATTAAAGATATGCTCAATAAATACAACGGAAACAAAGAACTGGCACTGGCCGCTTATAATGCCGGCCCGGGTAACGTCGATAAACATAACGGCATTCCGCCTTTTAAGGAAACCCAGGCATATGTTCCTAAAGTATTAAATACATTCCGTTCTCTTACGTAATCCGCCATTTACACATGGCGGTTTTTTTATGTCCGATTTTTTTTGTCACATAATGTTCATATTGTTTGCTGTTTTACCTTTCCTATTGTTAGAATGAGAGTAATTGGAAGAATAAATGAATTTATGTAAGTTGTCTTTAGGTTATTTTCTCTGAAAAATCAAAATTCACTTAAGAATATGTATGGAATAAACATATGAATTCGTAATGCTTGCATAATTGGACAGCACCCGTTATCTTAAGCAAGGGAATGATGCAGAATATGCCTTCAGCGCTTGCTCTGCAGAACGAATTTCTCAATAAGCATGGGGAACACTTACTAATGCATTCATATAAAAAAGAGGGATAGATATGCCTGAAAGTTTAACACCGTTTGAAGCACTTGGCGGAGAAGATAAACTGAGTGAACTGGTAGATATATTTTACCGTAATGTATCAGAAGATCCTATGCTTCAGCCTATCTTTCCTGATCATTTAGGAGAAACAGCCAGAAAGCAAAAGCAATTTTTAACCCAATTTTTGGGAGGACCTGCTTTATATACAGAAGAACATGGGCATCCTATGCTTAGAGCACGCCATATGCCTTTTGAAATAACCCCTGCCCGCGCGGAAGCCTGGCTTGCCTGTATGGACAGGGCGATGGACGAAGCAGAGGTGGAAGATCCTGTGCGGGAGCACATTTTTACCCGACTCTCTTATACAGCAAAACACATGGTTAACACACCGGAAGAATAGCAAGGAAGGAGTCAGAACTCCCATGACATACGATGAAAGCCTCTCATGTGATAATACCCTTGGAATCTGCGGAATCTCTTCCGAGGATGATACGTTATTATATAAACGCGAAAAAAAGAAAATTGAACTCTATATTTTTATTGATCCACTGTGCCCGGAATGCTGGGCGTTTGAACCAACGCTGAAAAAACTTTTTCTGGAGTACGGACAGTATTTCTCCATTCGCTTTTTCGTAGCGGCCCAGCTGGAAAGCTGGAATAAAAGAGAACACAAACAGCCAAAAGTCCAAAAGTATCTGGCTGACTACTATGACAAAACAGCAAGCAAAACCGGTATGTCCTGCGATGGGGATATTTGGCTGGAAAATGTCCTTGACTCCCCTTATATGCCTTCCCTGGCTATTAAAGCTTCAGAAATGCAGGGCAAGCAGCTTGCTACGTCTTTTTTCAGACGTATCCGGGAATTACTGTTTCTATCCAAGCAGAATATTACCGATGAGAACGTCCTGTTACAGTGCGCCGAAGACGTTGGCCTTGATATAGAAGAATTCAAACGGGATATGGCTTCCCCATGTGCCGCAAGAGCGTTGCAGTGCGATGTGAAAACAACAAAAGAAATGGAAATAGATTACGCCCCTACTTTCGTTTTCTTTAATGACAGGGTTGAAGACGGCGGCTTGAAAATTTCCGGGCTTTATCCATACCAGGTGTATGTAGATATCCTGACGGAAATGCTCGGCGAACTCCCCGTCCCATCCAATCACCTGTCGTTGGAAAAGTTTTTGCAGAAATATGAATTTGTTGCTACAAAAGAAGTAGCCGTTGTGTTCGACTGGACGGAAAAAGAAACAGAAGCCCAATTAAAAAAGCTTGTTCTGCAACGTAAAATAGAACATGTGCCTGTTAAACACGGCTCATTCTGGAAGTATGTAAGCACCATTCCAGCCAGTTCAAAAAAGCCTTCTCCTATTAAATAAGGAGAAGGCTTTTTTATTATTCTTCCAGCAGTTTTTCCATTTGTTCCAACGTATCTTCAAACAAAAGCATCGCATCTTCCACCGGTTTCGGCGAAGTCATATCAACACCCGCTTTTTTCAGTACGTTAATAGGGTAATCCGAACTTCCTGATTTAAGAAATTCCAGGTAGCGGTCCACTGCCGGCTGCCCTTCCTGCAGAATACCTCTCGTAAGAGCCGCAGCTGCACTATAGCCGGTAGCATATTGATAGACGTAAAAATTCATATAAAAATGCGGGATTCTTGCCCATTCCAATCGTATATCTTCATCCAGGGCAATGTCTTCCCCGAAGTATTTACGGTTCAAATCAAAGTACAGGCTTTCCAGAGAATCCGGTGTGAGGGCTTCCCCGGAGGCCGCTTTTTCATGAATGAGCTGTTCAAATTCAGCAAACATTGTTTGACGGAAAACAGTACCACGGAATCCTTCAAGAAAATGATTCAGAAGGTAAAGCTTTTCTTTTTTATCTTTTGCTGTATTAATCATGTGTTCATTTAATAAAGCCTCATTTACAGTAGACGCTACTTCTGCTACAAAAATAGTATAGTCACTGTACAGATAGGGCTGATGCTTTCTGCTGAAATAGCTGTGCATGGAGTGACCCAGTTCATGAGCCAGCGTAAAGGTATCATTTACATTATCCTGCCAGTTCATTAAAATGAAAGGTTTTGTTCCATAAGCTCCGGAAGAATAAGCTCCACTTCGTTTTCCCTTGTTCTCATAAACGTCAATCCAGCGTTCATTAAAACCGCTGGCAACAGTCTCCCGGTATTCTTTCCCTAAAGGAGAAACGCCGTCAAGCACGAGTTCTTTTGCCCGCTCATAAGGTATTTTCATGTTCGTATCGTCTACGAGCGGAGTGTACAGGTCATAGTTATGAATTTCTTCATACCCAAGTACTTTTTTACGAAGCTTCACATAACGGTGGAGCAGGTGAAGGTTTTTGTTTACTGTATCAACAAGCTGATCGTACACTATTTCCGGAATGTTATTTTTACTTAATGCTGCCTGCCGGGCTGATTCATAGTTTCGGACGTTTGCCTGAAATAAGTTTTTCTTCACCTGGCCGTTAAGTGTACTTGCCAGCGTATTCCGGTACTTCTTATACGTGCTGTATACCGCCTCAAACGCATCCTTTCTGACTCTTCTATCAGAGCTTTCCAGAAAGCGTATTATACGGCCGTGCGTGACCTGAATGTCTTCTCCACTTTCATCCCGTATAACAGGAAATTCTATATCTGCGTTATTGAGCATGCCGAATATATTTCCCGGGCTGCTCGTCACTTCTGAAGCCTGCGCCATAATAGACTCTTCTGCTTCGGTGAGAATATGAGGCCGCTTATTGTTTATTTCCTCTAACGCCTGTTTATACAAAGATAACCCTTCGTGTTCTTCAATAAACGATTCAAGGATCTGCTCCGGGAGAGCAAGAATCTCGGGGGTTACAAAAGCCATTGCCTGCCCCAGTCGGGCAGCCAGTCCCGATGCCCGGTCTTCCAACCCCTGGTAATGGGAATTACCGGTGTCCTGGTCGTATTTCATATGGGCGTATGAAAAAAGGCGCCCAAACCGTTCCGTAATACTGCTTTGCGTTTCCAGGCATTTGTAAAGTGTGTCTGCACTCGTATGCAGTCTGCCTCTGTATTCCTCGAGAGTATTCATATTATTTTTTATCCACGTGAATTCTTTTTCCCATTCTTCATCAGAAGAAAAAATATTTTCAAGATCCCATGTCCATTCTTTTTTGACCTCTTCCCGCTTCGGAAGAGGTGCAGTTGATTGCTCTGCCATGTTGACACCTCCATTTAGTTTCCACTATTTATTTTACCGAACCTGCTTTCTGATTGCCAATGTTGACTCTTGTTTACTGCAGGCAAATGCTGTAACGCTTATCTTTATTGTATCCCTCCATAAGAGAAGACTCTGGAGAAGGAAGAAATTTTATGAAAAACGACCTTGAAGAATGCCCATAGGACAGACAGCCAAACCGGCAAAGAAGGAACAAGTAATTAAGGAGGACCGTTTTAAGCGGCTGGTCTATTTGAGGAAAAGAGCGGATGCGGAAAATGTCAGCTGTTATTTTCTGTTCTATACAGTGTACAACCTCTTCGATCGTGAAGCCGTGCTTTCGGTGACCAAAAGAAGGAAAGACCTCCAACAGGATCCAGGTCTGCCATATGTAAATAGGTGTAATAAAATATTCATGCCCGAAAACAGGCCACCCTGCTTCGGAAGGAAAAAAAGCTGCGTCCGATTGCTTTTTCAGCATATGTTCTTTTAATGCAGTCGCATCTGCCTTTCCCATCCAGGTCTGCGGTTTAAAGCGCCAATCCTTTTTAAGCTGCAGCCATTTTTCCACGCTGAACGTCTTTTGTGCCGGAATCATATTTCCCTCGATAATATCCCTAAACGAACACTCCCGGATGGAATGAAGCGCAGGCAGTTGATCGTCCAATAGATAGGAGGAGGCCCTGACCAGACTGTACGTTTCTGCATGTGGATCCAAATACACTAAAAATCGTGAGCGTCTATCCGCTGATTCCCGCAGCGCCATCCATTCGAAAGAATGAATCAAACGTTTCCCATTTGGCTTCACCCGCATATTCTTCGAACAGAATATCCATACCGGTTCAATTCCACAGGATCGATAATCCTTTGTGCGGCTTATTAGTGCCCGTTCTGATATAACAGCACATTGAAATTCCAGCGCGTAAATTTTTTCATCCGCTTTTACCAATACATCTGCTCTTCTGTTGATGCCGGGAATAAACTTTTCTATTTCCACATCATGATATTGGGCGGCCCACTGCTGCAGCAAGTTTTTCCCTGTTATATGAAGATCTGATTCGACTTTTCCAGAAGTCGTACATGCTGCCTGGGAACGATGCGAAAAATGCCATCTTTTTCTAGTGCCTTTTCTTAAAATCACCCGTTCGTTACACACTTCACACCGAAAACAACCTTTTAAGGTTTCTGCTGAGTGCGGTTGAAACAATGAAATCCGTTTTCCCTCCTCATTTATTGCAATGAACAACGCCTCTCCTCCTTTTTTTCACAAAAAAAAGCTCCTCAAATCACCGTTTACACAGTGTTTAAGAAGCGGTATAGCTATCTGTACTCGTTGTGTTACGAAAAATTGGACTTGATTACGCTGAGTCCTTCTTCTCCCACAATGGTCTTTCCGTATTCTTTAATACGGAAAATAGAAACATCAGATTCCTGGCCGTATTCAAGTACGTGACTGACCATATCATCCTGGTGTTCTTCTGAATATTGATTATCGAACATAAGGTATAGATAATACCTATTTTCGAAGAAATATATTTCATTTTGGACACCCTTAGCATCAAAAGCGTGGCTTAGTGAAATAAGATCTTCAAGATCGGCGAAGGCAATAACAATCTCAAGCTCTTCGGAATCCTGACCGCTATTGGTATGACGGCTTTTCTGCGTGGATTTGAACTGATCATCCAGCATATCAACAATATTATCGTCTACCGGGATGTCATCAGATTTATTCTGTGAGACGGGAATTTCCAGTTTCACGTTGCCGTCTGTAATCTGGCCGCGCGTGACAACAATTTCCATTCCCTGATCCAATGCCTGAACCTGAATCCAAAGTGGACCTTCAATTTCAAAATTTTCCTGGTCATGAGCTTCATTGATCATTTCAAAAAATAATTCTTCTCCGCGTTCACGGTTGTACCATACTTCATCCCGGTCAAATCCCCGGTCTTCAATATCTTTGTAGGTAATAAAAAACTTTACAGTGGATTCATTAATTCTTTCGATTTCCACGATTTTCTCCCTCCTTATATAAGGTGGTGCTCGTTTTGTCTTCTCTCTAGTTATATGAAAACTCAAGCATCCTTTTCTGCAGGTAACAATTCGATGCAGATACGGCTTGTATTATATGTGCTCATCCCAATGCAAGCACCCTTTTACTAAGGGGGGAGCGGAGCGTCACATGTATTTTTATATAGTAGTCCTATTAAGTGTATATTTTCAACGATTACGCTCTATAAGTCAAGAAAAAGGCATGATCTATTTATAAGTTTTTTCATTATTTTGAACAAATTTTCTCAGTATATATTTAAACTGATAATCAATAAAAGTAATTGAGAAATAATGGATAAAAAAGATAAAGAAAAACTTTCACATTAAAAGCGAAAGTTTTTCTACATTAGTTTACCATTTTTTGTGCTTCCATTAAATTAAACGTTCTAACTTTTCTTGGAAGGAATCGGCGGATTTCTGCTTCATTGTAGCCTACCTGCAGGCGCTTCTCGTCAAAAATAATCGGGCGTCTCAATAATCCCGGATGCTCGCTTATTAAAGCAAAGAGTTTCTGCAGTGGAAGGCTCTCCAGCTCTACATCAAGCTCTTGGAATACTTTAGAGCGTTTAGATACGATTTCATCTGTGCCGTCCTCTGTCAGGCGCACGATCTGTTTTACTTCATCGATGCTTAATGGAGAAGCAAAGATATTTCTTTCTTCAAAAGGGATGTCATTTTCTTCAAGCCATGATTTTGCTTTTCTGCATGATGTGCAGCTTGGCGATGTGAGTAAGGTTACCATTCGAATGAACCTCTCCTTCCTTGCTTAACAAGGTTTTTTATATGATGGAGCCATTAATAAAATCATTCTGTTTACAAGTATAATTATACAATAATTATTCTAATTTGAAAAGGCTAAATGTGAATATATGTTCTCTATTATAGAAGGATGGTTTTGGACAATACTTTACAATACCTTTTTATTACATGTACAAAACCTATATATGGTTCTTTTTTTATATTTATTTTAAATAATAAAAATAGAGACCACTATTTATGGCCTCTATTTTTATGCTGCGCCTTAAGCAGACAGCTTCGCAGAAGCCGATCCACTTTTTGGAGCTGGTGCTGTCTTCCAGTCTTTTAAATTTTTACGGAGAAGTTCTTTTAGCACTTCTCTCTTGCGCCTGCGCTTTTCTTTCGTTTTGCCTTTCATTTCTCCCACCTCCTCTAAGAGGTAATTGAATTTATACTTGATCATTCATAAGGATTAAATGGTTTAGGCTTTTTCTTTTTTTACAGGGCTGTCGTTTTTTGAAAAAGATAGAACTTCATCAACAGTCTGATAGGACTCTCCGTATAACTGTTCATCCTTATACGTATGAATATGCTCATACGTGTGCTTCATTTTTTCGTATATTAATTCTTCGCTGTCATTTTCCGGAGACCAATAAAGGATTTCCAATGTATTCAATTCTTTTGTAGATAATGATCTTCTTGTGTAACCGATAGACTCCGCATGTTCAAAACCGGCCCTCTTATAAAAGTTCAGTCTTTTTTCCGTATCGGTGTCTTCGTAATCAAGAGGTTCCACTTCCAGAATAATAGGCTTTTGTTTTTCTTTTAACAAATCAAGCAGCTTTTTACCGAGGCCCTGCCCTCGTGAATTCTTTGATACAAATAGGTAATCGATAAACACAAAATCTTCTGTCTCTACGTACATAATAACATAATCTTTGCCCTCATCTTTATGATAAATATCACTTTTTTCTTTCAACAGCAGTTCCATATGTTCTTTTGACTTCATTTCTTCAATAGGAAAATATTGGCTTAATTTATCATACCAGTTCATACTTCTCCCCCTCTGGTTCCCTTTATGTTATTTCTATTATACGTGTTTATGCCTCAATATGTAACCGGTCAAAAATGATCCATGTACCAGCAGATTAATAAGTGTTCAAAAAAAACCGCCTTATAAAAGGCGGTTTCGCTACTAATCGCTTATCGGTGTATAGTCTGCGTCTGCAGAATAATTGTTGCCGGCGTCCCAGAGCAGGTATTCATCAATTCCTTCTTCATTAAGTGCTCGTATCTGTTCTTCCACTTCATGATCTCCATAGCTTATATAATTGCCGGCTCCGAGATAGCTTGCCGTGAAGTCCTGTATCCATGGACGTGTTACCGGAGCTTCCTCTAAACCTCCCAGCACTTCATTTTCCAATACAGCATACTCTTTTGTCAGCTCATACGGGTGCAGATCCGGTTTATCAATATCAAATGAACCCGGTCCCCAGTGACTTGGATAAATCATGGAAGAAATAACGTCAACCTGTTCCGAAATACCTGTAAAACTCTGGCCGATACCGGGCTCTGTTCCAACTACTGCTGAATTTCCAAAAATATCTACAGAAACGTCTACATCATATTTTCCCTGAAGCTCTTCCCTGGCGTATCCTACAAAGCTGTTAACCGCATTAACGCGCTGTTCTGTATTCGTTCCTTCTGATCCAAAGTCTCCTCTGGAATACTCGAGACTTTCATCGCGTGTTTCAAATCCTTCCGGAAAACGTACATAGTCGAATTGTATTTCTTTAAATCCAAGTTTTGCTGCTTCTTCTGCTATTCTTATATTATAGTCCCACACTTCTTTTTCATAAGGATTAACAAATGCTTCACCGCGGGAGTTTTTCCAGACTTCTCCGTTTTCAGTAAATGATAGATCCGGCCTCTCTTCGGCAAGCTCCGTGTCTTTAAACACAACAATTCTTGCTATCGGGTACACTTCGTGCTCTTCAAGCTGCTGCATCATTGCTTCTGGATCTGCGATGGTATTTACCCCTATTTCCGGCAGATCCGAATCTTCCGGCGGCATAAACGTAAGGTTTCCAAAGTCATCTTTTATGTCAATAACCATAGAGTTCAAATCCGTCGTTTCCATTAAGTCGAATAAACCTGTTGATTTTTCTCCTACAATAGAGTTTGCCGTAACGTAAACACCCCGAACAGCATCCGGATATTCAAAATTATACCCGGAGTCATGAAAAAATCTGGAAGACCCTTCCCACTGCACCTCCATATTACCCAATTCTTTGTACACGTGTGCGGCTCCCTGTTCCTCGGCCTGAACCGGCTGTGCGGACTGGAGTGCTGCCAGTCCTCCCAATACGAGGACTGCGCCTGCTTTCAATACTGTTCTTTTCATAAGTGCCCCCAGTTGTATGTATCTTTCTAGGTGAAATTATACATATAATTTGTGTAATTACCAAGTATTAACTGTAATTATTTTCTTGTTTTCCTTTCTTTATGACTAGTTTTTGTCCAAAAATTACATGATAGGTAAAAGTTTAAATCTTGTTTAACTAATATGCATTTATTCTTGCTTTTCAATCCTTATTTATGGTATATTAATTAAAATATCTTCATTTAGGGAGAACTCCTAGGTGGGGACTATTTTTTATATCTGGCACTACCTGTAAAAAAACATTTATTTTATATAAAAGGTATAGATGATGCCAGTAAAGATAAAAGGAGGAAAAAACATGAGAAAAGTGACGCTGATGCAGATTTATCAACACCCGATTACTCAGAAATACGTGAAGCGGTCCGGACTTGCTCATGCTATTTCTACTTCTTATCATGCATTTGAACTGGCAAAGCAATACCAGGTTGATCCGGACCTGGCTGTAAAAGCCGCTTTCCTGCATGATATGGGCCATTACGAATGGTATCGTGACGGAGAATGGGATTTTGATTCTTATAAAGCAAATGATATTCATGCCATCAAAGGGGCGGAAAGAGCACATAAGCTTTTGGTACGCCTCGGAGAAGATCCAAGAACAGCTAAAGAAATAGCATTAGCCGTACTTCTTCACACAGATTCGTATCTGCCCGAGCAGACCGTTTACCGTAACAGTCTGCAGGAAGTAGTAGCTCTCGCCGATGAAAGAGACGAGGAGCCTAACGGAAACCATCACTACCGCCAGATTACTGACGAACTGGCAGCTAAGAAAATAGGTGACCTGGACTTTCGTATTGAACAGTCCGCCACACCTCTTCAGAACACGCACTAAAACTCCAGGCATTCCGGAAAGCAGCTCAGTTTTTATCCGGAATTGTTCTACATAGACAGCATACAAAAAGCCCGCCTGTTCCGAGGCGGGCTTTTTTTGCATTAGCTTTTTTATTTCCATTCGCTGGATGTCATCACCCATTCGCGTATTTCGTATGTTCTTGCCCCTTCTTTTACAAACGGATCTTCTTTTACAAGATTCTCTGCCTCTTCATAGCTGTTTACTTTATACATCACAAGACCTCCGCTGCCATCGGCGAATTTCCCATAAGCCGGCACATGTCCGCTTTCATGAAGCTGTTCGAGGAACTCCAGATGCTGAGGACGGTACTGTGCGCTTTTTTGTTCATCTTTCATAGGCAAAAATACGGCAAATATTGACATTCTGTCACTCTCCTTTTTATTGTGCTCTTTTATTATACCTTCTTAACTGCTGAAAAAAAATAATGGATGTACTTTCATTTATTCTGGCTGGTGCGGTTTCTGTTTACTTTTCTCAATCCTAATGTAAACTAAAGAAGATCAAATTTGAATTTATACTACATTCCATCATTAGAAGGAGAGAACACATGATTTACATCTTATTTCTCGTCGCTGCTCTGGTCACTATATTTGCAGCTGTTCAATTATCAACATATGCTGATGTCATCAGCGAAAAATCCAAATGGGGAGGAATGATGGTCGGCACTATTCTACTTGCAGGTGCCACTTCTCTTCCCGAAGTCACAGCCAGCGTTACCGCTGTATTAATCGACAGCCCGGATATAGCGGTCGGTAACGTACTCGGAAGTAATTTATTTAATATTTTAATCATCGGGTTTTTTGACCTTGTTTATCGTAAAGACAAAATTTTTGCCAGTATGGCCAAATCCAACATATACACCGCTCTGCTTGGAGTATTTTTAACTGCCCTGGTTTTCTTTGCATTAATTATCCGGACAGATATATCCATACTGGGCATCGGGATTGATTCCATTATTATATTGCTGACGTATGTTATTGGAATGATCATCATTAATAAATTTACCGGCTCCAATGAAGTAGCTGCTCCTTCTTTAGAAGCAAAAGCTCCGCTTCCCAAGAAAAGCGTTACATTGAAAAAAGCCCAGACGGGATTTCTCATTGCTGCGGTTATTACGTTAATTGCAGGCTCTGCTCTCACCTTCAGCGGTGACGGCATTGCTACAAGAACCGGCATCGGTGCCAGTTTCGTCGGAAGCTTCTTAATAGCCGCATCTACTTCCCTGCCGGAAGGTGTCTCTGTTTTCATCGCTCTTAAACTCCGTAATTACAACCTGGCACTAGGATCCATTTTAGGGAGTAACTTATTTAATATGATTTTGTTAACGGTAAGTGATATTTTCTATTTTCAAGGACCGGTTATTGCCGCGTCCAGCCGGACAAACCTAATTACTTCTACGGCCATTGCACTTTTATCCTGCATTCTTGTATACTCGATTATGCGGGCCAGAAAAAAAGTCATTCGTTACTATGCACTTCCATCCATCGCTATCGTCGTTATTTATTTTGTATCCTCTTATCTTATTTTTATAGCCAATTAATACAGACAACGTGAAGAGCAGAGGCTGGAAAGCCGCTGCTCTTCTGTGTTTAAAAAGGAGAATCGATCATGTTTAAAATGCAGCTGCTTCTCATGATTTCAGCCGGACTAATTGTAATATGTATCCTTTTATCCTACAGCGGTGTTTCTACTCTGGCAGATGATATTCTTCCATTTTTACTTGCTGCCGCTTTTCTTTTATGGTGTTTTTATACAGCTAAAAAGCACTCCAGTAAAAAAAATAGAAGAAACGACTGATTTCGTTTACTCCGCCAAGTAGTTTCGATATGATATGAAAGGAAGCAGTTAAGCACGCAGAAGGGATGAATCAATCATGGCAACCGTTTTTTCAGGCATTCAGCCGAGCGGAACGTTAACACTCGGCAATTATCTAGGCGCACTGCGTCATTTTCCGCCGCTGCAGGAGGAAAATGACTGTTATTTCTGCATCGTTGATCAGCATGCTATCACGGTACCTCAAAAGAAAAAAGAACTTCGTCATAATATTAAAAGTCTCGCTGCTCTTTATCTGGCCTCCGGCATTGATCCGGAAAAGTCTGTTCTTTTCATTCAGTCCGAGGTACCCGCCCACTCCCAGCTTGCCTGGATGATGCAGGCCATATCTTACATTGGGGAACTCGAGCGTATGACACAATTTAAAGATAAATCTACCGGAAAAGATGGCGTTTCTTCGGCTTTATTGACCTATCCGCCTTTAATGGCTGCTGATATTTTATTATATGGAACAGATATTGTTCCCGTTGGTGAAGATCAAAAGCAGCACCTCGAACTGACGAGGAATTTAGCGGAACGCTTTAATAACAAGTACAACAATATTTTTACTATACCCGAAGTACAAATTGAAAAAAACGGAGCCCGCATTATGTCTCTTCAGCAGCCGGATAATAAGATGAGCAAATCCGATTCCAATCAGAAAAGCTTCATCTCTATGCTCGATGAGCCTGCTGCGATTCGAAAAAAATGCAAAAGCGCCGTAACCGACTCGGAAAATGAAGTATATTACGATCAGGTAAATAAACCCGGCGTATCAAATTTACTAACTATTTTCTCTGAGTGCTCAGGCCGCACGGTCAATGATATTGTCTCCGAATACAGACACGCAGGCTACGGAGCATTTAAAGAAGCTGTCGGAGAAGCCGTTGTTTCCGTTCTTGAGCCTATCCAGGGACGTTATCACGATTTAATGACTTCATCGGAACTGGATAGCATTTTAGATAACGGGGCTGAACGGGCAAATGCCCGTGCCATCAAAATGCTGACCAAAGCGGAACGGGCTATGGGCCTCGGCCGCAAATAAAAAGGACAAGCCTGGGACTTCCAGGTTTGTCCTTTTTAATATCCGTTTCGTTTCTTCCATACTTTGCCCACAAATAAAAAGGCGGCAAACGTTCCAAAAAAATAGATGGCTGTAAAAATCTGCATGACTAAATAAGCAAAACCTTCCATTATTAAGCCCCTTTCCTATATGTACCTAATTTCAGTATAATCGAGCATCTTATAGTTGTAAACGCATTCTTTGTGATTAGTTTTCATTTGCCGCTATTCATCCTATACTATATGTATGTCATATCATATAGGTGAGGTCATGGAAACCAGCCGGGAACGAAAACAGGAATATTATTACCGGAAATTATCCGAATACGACAATCTGGTCACAGAAATTAATCAGCTTTCCCGAGAGCTCGGCAATGAAACGCTGCTGACTCATCTGCGCTTATACAAGGAGCAGAAAGACCAGATAGAAGACATTATGTCATACTTCGATAAGGTCGGCATGCAGCCGGAGAAAAACTCAGCAGAGTCCATTCTCTCCCTGGGCCTGCTTGAGCTTCATAAATCATTAATGGATATTAAAGGCACAAGAAGGTAGGAGTGGATCTGATGGAAGTAATTTTAACCCATAATAAAAGCGACTTTGATGCTCTTGCTTCTTCCGTTGCCGCCAAAAAACTTCACCCGGATGCTCTCGTTATTCTTCATGATGATATTCAGGAAAATGTTCGTCATTACCTGGCTATATACCGGGATCATTTTTCTTTTATTAAACGATCCGATGTCGACTGGCGCAACGTTACCACTTGTATTTTAACTGACACACAGGGTGCCGAGGAAACATCAATGCTCTCAGAGCAGGCGTCTGTTATCATTTATGATCATCATCCTCCTCCGAAAAAGAAACAGAAAAATCATGAATATGTTATGGAGGCGACGGGATCAGCGACTTCTATTCTCGTTAACCGTATCAAAGAAAAGCAGCTTGACATTACAAGTGAAGAAGCTACTTTGTTCGGCCTTGGCATTTATGCGGACACCGGCTCCTTTATGTTTTCCCATACGTCCAAAAAAGACTTGCAGGCTGCGCTTTATTTAATGGATTACGGCATGAACCTGGAGATTATCCGCCAATTTAATGAAGAAACATTAAATAAAAAACAACAGAAGCTCTTTCACCAGCTGCTGTCCCAACAGGAAACAATGGAACACAACGGCGTTCGTATTACGATCTGCCGGATTTCTGTGCGCCAGCTGGAAGGACAGCTTAATACCGTTACGGAAAAACTTCTGGAAATGATCAATACGGATGCCGTAATCACGCTTGTGCATACAAAAAACAAATCGTTTATCGTCGGACGTTCCCGCACCCGGCGCTTTTCCATTCTTTCGCTCGTCAAACCATTCGGCGGCAGCGGCCACCTCGGTGCCGCCGGGCTTTCCCTGCACGGAGAACCTGAATCCATATATGAACAGCTGTGCAGCGTTATACCAGAATGTATGGAACCCAGCGCTTCTGCCCGTTCGATCATGACACGGCCTGTTAAAACCGTTACGCCGGATACGAGTGTGGAGGACGCCTACAACTTAATGCTTCGATTCGGCCATAACGGGTTCCCCGTCGTTAATGATAAAGAGGAGCTGGAAGGCATCATTTCCAGAAGGGATCTCGATAAAGCAATGCAGCACAAGCTCGCCCATGCTCCCGTTAAAGGATACATGAGCTCCAACCCTTACTACGCTGCAGAAACGGACTCCATTGAATACATTCAGAAACTGATGATTCAGCATAACATCGGCCGGGTACCGGTATTTGGCGATGCCGGCAAAATTACGGGCATTATTTCAAGAACCGACATGATTGATTGGATGCAGCAGGATACTGCCTACGCTGTACAAAAAAAGAAAAATATTGCAACATACATTAAACAGTACTTACAGCCGGCAATTGCTTCCCTTTTGGAGGAAATCGGTTCAAAAGCAGAAAAGGAAGGTCTTCGTGCTTATATAACCGGCGGAATGATCCGTGACTTAATTATGGAGCGTCCGAGTGAAGATATGGATATTATTATTGAAGGAGACGCCCCATCGTTTGCCGCCGCATATGCTGAAGCAAAAAATGGAATCGTCCATGTGCACGAATCTTTCGGTACAGCAACAGTTACTCTTCCCGAGCAGATTAAAGTTGATTTTTCGAGCGCCAGAACCGAGTATTACGAACGACCGGCCTCTCTTCCCACTGTCCGCCATTCTAATATTAAAGAAGATTTATACCGCAGGGATTTTACTATTAATGCAATGGCGGCCTCTATCTGTCCCGAAACATTCGGAGACCTTCTTGATTTCTTTAATGGCTGGGAGGACATCAAAGAAAAAACCCTGCGGGTGCTTCATAATCTCAGCTATGTTGAAGACCCTACCCGTATTCTCCGCGGCCTCCGCTTTGAATACCGGCTTTCTTTTCAAATGGATGCCCGCGCTGAACGTCTTGCGAAAGAAGCAGGAAGCTCTATTAAAACACTTTCCAACAGCAGAACGATTAATGAAATGAAGCTTCTTTTTAAAGAAACAGATCCTTACTTCAGCCTGGAGAGGCTTTTTGCGTTAGATGTTCTGGACGACTTTCTTCCCTATGCGTATTGGGGAACCGCCGCAGAAGAAATGCTTGAACATTGGGCAGTGCCATATTATCAGGAATCCTGGTTTCACTACCTGCTCTGCCTCTATATGGAGAAACCGGACCTGCTCGCGAAAGCTCGTTTTTTGGCTGTATCCAAAGAACAGAAACGGTTTTTAGAGTCTTTTATTTATCTATCAGGGCTGCCAAGATCTTTTTATATGCAGCGGCCCGGCACGATTCATGATGCGTTGTATTCCTATCGAAGCGAAGACCTTAAGGCAGTCATTGCTTATTTCAAATATGCCCTTGCTGACCGCTTCCTCAGTGATGCCCTGCTTGCATATCTCACAAATCGGCAGCAGCGTCTCCCGCTGCTGCGCGGGTCTGATTTGATCGAAGCCGGCCTGAAGCCTTCACGGGATTTCCGCTATTATTTATTTGAAGTGGAAAAAGCTGCTCTCAATGGAGAAATGAATACAAAAGAAGATGCCCTTCAATTTGTTACCGGCCGGCTTCATATATAAAAAAAGAAACAGGGCGGGATTCCCGTGGAAATCAAGCCCTGTACAAGTTTTTTTATTAAAATACATATATTCCGTCTTTTTTAACAACATGAAAAGAAGGAAAGCCTCATGTGGCTTTCCTTCTCTTCTGCGTTATTCTGTAAACTTCTTAAACACGATAGTGGCATTGTGGCCGCCAAAACCGAGCGAATTGCTGAGTACCGCATTTATTTCTGTTTCCTGAGCCTGGTTTGGAACATAGTTAAGATCGCAATCCGGATCAGGTTCTTCATAATTAATAGTTGGCGGGGCAGTATTTGTCTGCATCGCTTTTAAGGAGAAAATTGCTTCAATTCCTCCTGCCGCTCCAAGCAGATGCCCCGTCATTGATTTGGTAGAGCTTACGAGCAGATCATAGGCATGATCGCTGAATACGGTTTTAAGAGCCTGTGTTTCAAACTTATCATTATAAGCAGTGCTCGTTCCGTGAGCGTTCACGTAGGTAATATCTTTCGGCGTAAGGCCGGCATCTTCAATTGCCTGCGTCATTGCCCGGACCGCGCCTTCTCCTTCTGGAGCAGGAGCGGTTAGATGATACGCATCTCCTGTACCTGCGTAGCCGACAATTTCTCCGTAAATAGGCGCATTGCGCTTTTGCGCCGACTCGAGGGATTCCAGTATTAAAACTCCTGCACCTTCACCCATTACAAAACCATTCCGGTTTTTGTCGAATGGACGGGATGCACGGGCCGGATCTTCATTAGTGGAAATTGCTTTTGCAGAGCAGAATCCAGCTACTGCCATGTTCGTAATAGGCGCTTCCGCTCCGCCTGTAATCATTGCGTCCGCGTCTCCGCGCTGGATTACTTTAAACGCATCACCGATGGAGTTTGTTCCAGAGGCACAGGCCGTCACCGTACAGGAATTCAGCCCTTTGGCACCGGTAAAAATAGAAACCTGTCCGGCTGCCATATCCGGAATCATCATCGGCACAAAGAAAGGACTGACCCGCTTATAGCCTTTTTTCTGGAAGTTTAGAAACTGCTGCTCATACGTTTCCATACCGCCGATGCCTGAACCAATCCAGACGCCGATACGAGGAGCATTTTCTTCTGTAATTTCATAATTCGCATCTTCCAGAGCCATTTTTGCAGAAGCTACTGCAAACTGAGTGAAACGGTCCATTTTTCGGCTTTCTTTTTTTTCAACGTACGCTTCCATATCAAAATTCTGCACTTCTGCAGCTGTTTTCATTGGAAATTCGTCTTTATTTACACGTGTCAGCTCTCCAATACCGGAAACTCCATTAACAACGTTATTCCACGCTGTCTCTACATCATTTCCTAATGGATTGACCGTTCCTAAACCCGTTACTACTACCCGGTGTTCGCCGCTCATGTTCATCTCCCCTTTACACTTTTATCGTCCAATTATTTTCCCCAGCGTATAGCAGCCGCGCCCCAGACCAGTCCTGATCCAAAACCGACGAGGACCACTAAATCACCGTCTTTAATTTTTCCATTCTTCAATTCTTCGACCATCGCTATCGGTATAGAAGAGGACGATGTATTGCCGTATTTGTTTACCGTTACCGCCATCTTTTCTTTCGGCAGGTCCAGCCGCTCCCTTGCAGCTTCCATGATCCGGATGTTGGCCTGATGAGGAACGAGAAAATCAACATCATCTTTTGTGAGGCCTGCTTTTTTCAGAACGCTCAGAGAAGATTCTCCCATTTGGCGTACCGCGAATTTAAATACTTCCCGGCCGTTCATAATCATCTGGGGATCCTGGCGGATATGCATCGCCCCGGCTCCATCTGCTCCAAGTTCAATAGCCAGTACTCCTTTATCATCAGATACAGGTCCCATCACTACAGCTCCTGCACCGTCTCCAAAAAGTACAGCCGTATTGCGGTCTGTCATATCCGTAATTTTAGTCAGCTTTTCTACTCCGACTACGAGAATATGTTTGTAGGTTTCTGTCTTAATATACTGCTCGGCTACAGACATTCCGTAAATAAACCCGGCACAGGCAGCACTAATATCCATTGCTGCTGCGTTTACCGCTCCCAGTCTTGTCTGGATCAACGCTGAAACAGAAGGAAATGGATAGTCCGGTGTCACGGTAGCTACAAGAATCAGGTCAATATCTTCTCCGGTCAGGCCGGCATCATCCATTGCTTCTTTCGCTGAATGATAAGCCATATCGGACGTGTCTACATCATCTGGAGCAAAAATTCTGCTTTCAATGCCTGTTCGCGTTCGAATCCACTCATCACTTGTATCCAGCGTTTTTTCGAAGTCAAAATTTGTTACTTCCCGGCCTTCCGTATAGCTTCCAATTCCTAAAATTCCTGCATTTCTCATATATTATCTCTCCTCGGCAGGCATTCGTCGGAATTCCTGCAGGTTATACTTAATTATAGTACCTGGTTCTAATTTTAATCCATTTTTTATGTTCTGTCTATTTATTAAGGAAGGTTCCGCTTATTTATTTTCTTTGGCGTCCTCGTAGCCCATTTCATATGCTTCGCTCATTACCTGCATAAGCATTTCGAGAGCCGGCTGTAAATCGTGCATATCCAGTTCAATCCCTTTATTATTCAGAAAAGACTGGCCCTCCTGTACATGTCTCATTGCTACTTCCATAAAACGCATATTCAATTCCTGATCCATACTATTCCTCCTAATGTAATTACGCTGTGTATTTTCTGTAAAGAAATTCTGTACTAAGCCCCAGGGCAATGGCCAATATAACGGAAAGGCCTTCATTTATTCCCAATACTACGTCAAAAAGGATAAAGGCGCCAAAAGTAACCGCACAGAAAAGGACTGCTCCTGTAATAATCTTTCGTACAACCATTGTTTCACCTGCTTCTGTATCGGACTCTTCATCCTGTACTCTTCCATTTTAGCGAATCCCGTTCGGAAAGCAAAGCACCATTTTCAATCACTGCTCTTCTTAACTGCTGCAGAACGAAATAAAAAGAGCCCAATTTGAAAAAAATGGGCTCTTTTTTATACGAATCAGCCGATGACTGCTTCCAATACTGCTTTTTGTGCATGAAGACGATTTTCAGCTTCATCATAAATAACAGAATGAGGGCCATCGATGATTTCTGCTGATACCTCTTCTCCACGGTGGGCCGGAAGGCAGTGTAAAAAGATATAGTCGTTGGCAGCATGACTCATCAATTCTTCATTTATTTGAAATCCTTTAAAATCATTTAACCGCTTATCCTGCTCCGCTTCGCTTCCCATACTCGTCCACACGTCCGTGTACACTACATCTGCTTTAAAAGCAGCCTCTGCCGGATCGTTCGTGCAGGTTACTATCGTGCCCATTTCCAGAGCAAGCTCCTCGATCTTCCGCCACACTTCTGCATCCGGCTCATAGCCTTCAGGTACCGCTAAAGATGCATCCATACCGAGTTTCGTGCAGGCAATGATCCAAGAATGGGCTACGTTATTTCCATCCCCTATGAAACACGCTTTTAGTCCATCCCATGTGCCTTTGTGCTCTTTCACCGTCAGCAGGTCTGCCAGGGCCTGACATGGGTGATACAGATCAGTGAGTGCATTAATAATAGGAATGTCCGCATATTCTGCAAGCTCTTCCACTTTTTCGTGGGAATTGGTGCGGATCATAATAGCATCCACGTAACGTGACAACACCTTTGCCGTGTCACGCAGCGATTCACCGCGGCCAATCTGCAGATCTCTCGGGCTCAGGAATAATGCATGTCCGCCAAGCTGAGTCATTCCTACTTCAAAGGAAACCCGTGTCCGTGTTGATGCATTTTCAAAAATCATACCAAGGGACCTTCCTGCCAGTGTAGTCGACAGCTTTCCTTCTTTTTGTTCTGTTTTCAATGTCTCTGCTCTTGCCAGCAGATATTTTATTTCATCCGGTGAATAATCAAAAAGCGTAAGAAGATCTTTATTTTTTAATGTGGCAGCTATTGAAGCTGCAGCCTCTGCATTCATTTTACAACACCCCTTTTCCAATCGGATTTGTTTCTCCTGCAAGCAGTTCCTGTATGGACAATGGTTCCTGAGCGGCATGCCCCATTGCTTCTACCATCACTTCCAGGGTTCTTGCATTCGTAATAATTGTTTTTCTTTGCTTCAGCGCTTCCCGGCGTTTATCTTTCCCATTTTTGAAGCCGGTTTTCGGCAGGCTGATATAAGCGACTGCGTCTTCCTGCAGGACCCACTTATTAAAAGACGAAGCTTCTTTCTCAAACACGAGGCTGCAGCCCTTGGCTTTTAATTTCTCCAGGGAGGCAATGCAGGCCGGAAGCTGGCTGTCCTCAATATCACAGTACACGCTGCCTTTTTGTTTAAATAAAAGCGGAATCTGACTTTCCGACCAGGCAAACGCCTTGTTGCAGGCTTCTTTCACCGTCGGAGCAATGCTGATTAATTCCCCCGTCGATTTCATATCTGCTTCCAGAATAGGATCAAGACCAGGCAGCTTGTCATTTGAAAATACAGGTGCTTTCACCGTATAGTAGGAGGTTTCCTGCTCAAGTCCTGTTTTTCCTCCGGTCCATTCTTTCAGCGGATGTCCAAGAAGCAGATGCACTGCGCCGTCGATCATCTGCACTCCGGTCACTTTTGAAAACACAGGAACGGTTCTGGAGGCACGCGGATTGATTTCAATCACATAAAGTGTATTTTTGTCATACACAAATTGAATGTTAAAGATTCCTTTAAAGTCAATGGAACGGGCAATCTTCTGGGCATGTTCTACGACTAATTCTTTCACTTCCCCGCTGATAGAAAATGGAGGTGTTACCGCCATGGAATCCCCGGAGTGAATACCGGCTTCTTCCACGTGTTCAAATATTCCCGGGATGTATATATCTTCTCCATCTGTTAAAACGTCTACTTCCAGTTCTATGCCGGGCAGATAAGAATCAATAAGAATAGGGTATTCAATCGTCTGTGCTTCTTCATTCAAATAAGCGGTCAATTCCTCCGCTTTCGTCAGGATCGTCATGCCCTGTCCGCCGATTACATATGACGGACGCAGAAGCACTGGAAAGCCGACGGACGCTGCTTTTTTTATCACATCTGCTTTGTTCTCCCCTGTTACTCCGGGAATATGAGGAACGCCTGCTTCCTGCATCAGCTCATAAAACCGTCCTCTATCTTCCAGCTTGTCAATCGTGTCAAAGGAAGTGCCGAGAATAGTCATGCCGGCTTTTTCCAGCTCTTCGGTTAACGAGATGCCGGTCTGGCCTCCCAGCTGTACAATCACCTTATCTGTCTGTTCCTCTGCCGCTACATGCAGCACGTCTTCCAACGAGATAGGCTCAAAATACAAGTGATCCGCCATTTCAAAATCGGTACTGACTGTTTCAGGATTATTATTGATGATTACCGCTTCATAGCCCGCTTCTTTTAAAGCTCGTGCGCCGTGAACCGAGCAGTAATCAAATTCAATTCCCTGCCCGATACGGATCGGGCCGGATCCCAGAATGATCACTTTATTGTCTTTCTTTTCGGGCTGTCTATCACTGCGGCTGTACCAGCTCGAGTAATAGTAAGGCGTTTCCGCTGTGAATTCTGCGGCACATGTATCTACCATGTGATAAGTAGGCAGTACGCCCCAGCTTTTGCGCTGCTCATAAATGTCGAGTGGCGCACAGTTCCACTGGCGGCTCATCCAGCTGTCGGTAAAACCTTTTTTCTTAAAGGCCAGCAGCTGTTTTTTGTCGATATTCTGCCACTCGGTCTGCTTAATCTGTGCTTCCAGATCGATCAGTTGTTTAAACGAACGCAGGAAAAACAAATCGATATTGGTCTTTTGATGAATCGAGTCGATCGTTTCTCCATGACGAAGCAGTTCCATAATAATAAAGAATCGCTCATCTGTCTGTTCATGCAGTTTTGTATATAACGTTTCTGTATCCAGCCCTTGTAATACCGGCATTGACAGGCCGTCCAGTTTAATTTCAAGAGACCGGACTGCTTTTTGCAGCGCCGCTTCAAGATTTCGTTCGATAGCCATTACTTCTCCCGTTGCTTTCATCTGGGTTCCCAGACTGCGGTCGGCATAGGCGAATTTATCAAACGGCCAGCGCGGAAATTTCACTACTACATAATCCAAAGCAGGTTCAAAACTTGCATACGTATGTCCTGTTACTGGATTAATCAGTTCATGCAGGTGATAGCCGACGCTGATTTTGGCAGCCATCCTTGCAATAGGATAGCCTGTTGCTTTGGATGCAAGCGCGGAAGAACGGCTTACCCGTGGATTCACTTCAATCAGGTAGTACTGCTTGCTGTCCGGATCCAGCGCAAACTGAATGTTACAGCCGCCGACGATTCCAAGTGCCCGAATGACTTTCAGTGAAGAAGCTCTAAGCATTTGATACTCTACATCCGTCAGCGTCTGGGAAGGAGCCACGACGATGGAATCCCCTGTGTGAACTCCTACCGGGTCAATATTTTCCATATTACATACCGTGATGCACGTATCATTGGCGTCCCGCATCACTTCATATTCTACTTCTTTGAAACCGGCAATGCTTTTTTCTACCAGACATTGGTGAATCGGACTTGCTTCCAGGCCGCCCGAAGCTATATAGGCAAGTTCCTCTTTATCCGAAGCAATTCCGCCCCCGCCTCCGCCAAGCGTATAGGCAGGCCGTACAATGATTGGATAGCCAATCTCGTCAGCAAAGTCCAAAGCTTCCTGTACGGTAGAAACGATCGTGCTTTCCGGCACCGGCTCGTCGAGTTTATGCATAAGAGAACGAAATTCCTCTCTGTCCTCTCCCTGCTTAATCGAAGCAACTGACGTACCGAGCATCTTCACGTCGTACTTTTCCAGTATAGACTGCTCATCCAGTGCCAGAGCGAGGTTAAGGCCGGTCTGCCCTCCAAGTGTTGCAAGAAATCCGTCAGGCTTCTCTTTTTGAATAATTCGTTCCACTGATTCAACGGTTAACGGCTCAAAATATACTTTATCAGCACAGAAATCGTCTGTCATCACGGTGGCCGGATTATTGTTAATTAAAATAACTTCGATTCCTTCTTCTTTTAAGGCAAGACAGGCCTGTGTGCCTGAATAATCAAATTCTGCTGCCTGGCCGATAATGATCGGACCTGATCCGATCACTACAACCTTCTTGATGTTTTCCTGCTTAGGCATAGGATTTTTCGCTCCCTTTAGTCTGAAGGACTTCCACAAATGCATCAAAAATTTCTTCACTGTCTGCCGGGCCCGGGTGGGCTTCCGGATGAAACTGCGCGGTAATGATAGTGTGCGATTTATGGGAGAGCCCTTCAATAGACCCGTCATTAATATTTTTGTATTTTACAATGAATTCATTTGTATCAATCGTGTTTTCCTTTACCACATAGCTGTGGTTCTGAGACGTCATGAATACTTTTTTTGAGTCCATATCCTGTACAGGCTGATTTGCTCCCCGGTGGCCGAAACGGAGTTTTTCAGTGTCCGCCCCAAAAGCGAGTGCCAGCAGCTGATGGCCAAGACAAATGCCAAGTGTCGGATATGATTCTGCCAGTGCTTTATAATGAGGGAGGTATTTAGCCACCTGCTTTGGATTTCCCGGTCCGTTGGAAAATAACAGGCCGTCCGGCGCAAGCTTTTTTATGTCATCGGCTGATGTATCAAAAGGGACTACCGTTACCCTGCAGTCTCTTTCATTAAGACGCTTAACCATAGAACGCTTGTAGCCGAAATCCACTAATACCACATGGTAATGTCCTTCTCCAAATGATTCTGACTGAGTGACCGAGACGTCATCCATAACCATTTTATCTCCGAGAGGTTCATATGTCATTTCCTGGATTTTAACCGGATGTTCTGCCAATACGGCTCCCATATCCCCTTTTTCACGGATACTCTGCACAAGCGCTCTTGTATCCACTCCGCTGATAACAGGAATGCCTGCTTTTGCTGCTGCTTCGGAGAATGTCATTTCGGATTCGTAATGCGTGGCTTCTGCAGAAGCCGTGCTAACGACAATACCGGCCGGTTGAGGATGGATACTTTCATTATCTGTTATATTAATACCGTAATTTCCAATCAGTGGATACGTAAAGACAACAATTTGTCCATAGAAGGAAGGATCGGTCAGCACCTCCTGGTATCCGGTCATTCCTGTAAAAAAGACAATTTCTCCATACGTTCTGCCATTAAAGCCTTCCGGTAGTTCTCCTTCAAATATTTCGCCGTTTTCCAACGTAATATGTCCCTGCATGCTCTCCATCCTCCTTTTTTCTTTTAATTATTATTTAACACGGATGCGATAGCAGCTACCGCCTGCTGCAGTTCTTCTTTGGTTATCGTAAGCGGCGGAAGCAGTCTGATAACGTTGGGTCCCGCTCCTATCATAAGAACTCCCTGCTTTTGAATATTCATA
Source organism: Sinobaca sp. TMA16-18 (assembly GCF_059510535.1). Lineage (NCBI taxonomy): Bacteria > Bacillati > Bacillota > Bacilli > Caryophanales > Sporolactobacillaceae > Sinobaca > Sinobaca sp. TMA16-18. The sequence goes on from NZ_JCAKFM010000001.1 coordinate 440,074, forward strand.
ATATATCCGGCTGCTGGTTCATGAAGTTCTATTCCAACCATCAGCCCTTTTCCACGGATTTCTTTTACTTTGTCGGAGTGGCCGAGTTTCTTTTCCAGCTCCTCCATCAAGAAGGCTCCTTTTTCCGCTGCCTGTCCGGTAATATCTTCTGCCAGCACTGTTTCCAGCGTAGCCTGAGCCGCAGCCATAGCTAACGGATTTCCTCCAAACGTCGTTCCATGCGTACCAGGTCCAAAAGCTGATTCCAAATACTTCTTTCCAATAATAGCTCCTACCGGGAAACCATTCCCCAGTCCTTTGGCAGCAACTATAATGTCAGGAGAAACCCCTGCATGCTCGTAGGCGAAAAAGGCTCCGGTTCTGCCGATACCAGTCTGGACTTCATCTACTACGAATAACGCTCCATTTTTTTTACAAAGCGATTCTACCGCCTGCAGGAATTCGGAAGAAGCGGGGACAACCCCTCCTTCTCCTTGTATCGGCTCCACCATAACGGCCGCCGTATCCTCATCGATGGCACTCTCCAGTTCATTCACATCGTTATACGGCAGGTATTCAAACCCTTGAAGCATAGGACCGAAACCTTGATGAATACTCTCTTGGCCGGTGGCTGCCATACTTCCTAACGTTCGGCCGTGAAAAGACTGGACAAAGCTGATGATTTTCGTACGTCCCGTATATTTTCTGGACAGCTTTATGGCTGCTTCATTGGCTTCTGTGCCGCTGTTTGCAAAAAACACAATATCTCCGGATGACTGTTCTGTCAGAAGCTGTGCTGTTTTTTCCTGACCCTCATATTGAAAAAAGTTGGATGCATGCCAGCCTTTGTGCAGCTGCTCCTCTACGCTTTTTAAAACGGCAGGGTGCTTGTGGCCTAAGTTAACCACACCAATTCCTGCCATACAGTCCAGATAAGTCTGGCCGTTGGAAGCTGTGATATAAGATCCTTCTGCTGACTCAAAGGTGAGCTCCCATTTTTTATACGTAGGAAACAGGGTGCTTTCTTCGTTTGTCTGTTTTGTCTGCTGCGGGTTCATAATAAGCCTCCTTTGATCAGCTGTTCAGCTGGTTTTTTACGATCGTTGTGCCATCAATAAACCCTTCGGATGTGGTACGTTCTCCATGAGCTCCGGCAATAACGACTTCTTTTATATTACCTTTCAAGCCTGCCAGCGCTGCTTTTACTTTTGGAACCATCCCTCCGTAGATCACACCGCTCTGAATTAATTCTTCTATCTTTTCCTCGTTCATTTCCTGGATCAGTTCGTTATTAACATAAACTCCGTTTACGTCTGTAATAAATAAGAGCTGTGATGCGTTCATGGCTGTTGCTATGGAGGAAGCTGCACTGTCGGCATTTACGTTCAACCTGCCTCCATTGCCATCTGCAGCAATTGGAGCAATGACTGGAATGGCTCCCCATTCTATTACTACATCCAACAGAGATGTCTCCACTTTCTTTATTTCTCCTACAAGCCCCAGCTTTTCTTCGTTTATACTATCGGCAAGCAGCAACTCTCCGTCGACACCTGAAAGCCCAACAGCTTTTATGCCCGTTTTCTGAATTTCTGATACTAAATGTTTATTCATTTTTCCTGACAGTATCATTTCTGCCGTATCCAGAACCGGTTCGGTCGTTTTTCGAAGTCCGTCCACAAATTCCGACTGAATATCCAGTTTCTCCAGCATCGCATTAATAGCAGGGCCTCCGCCGTGAACAATAATTGGATACAGTCCGCTGTCTTTCATGGATTTTAAGGATTCAAAAAACGCCGGTGTTAAATCTGATGCTGTAGATCCGCCGCATTTAACGATAACTACTTCTCTCATGATGGTCTCCTTTATGTTCGGTATCCGGCATTAATTCTGACATATTCATAGGTCAGATCGCATCCCCATGCTTTTCCTGCAGCGGTTCCGACGTGCAGATCTACAAATATTTGTACAGTATCCTGTTCGAGATAACGCTTGGCGTTTTCTTCCGAAAACACAACAGGTGTACTGTTTTTAAGTGTTTGAATCGTACCTAATGATATATCTATTGTGTCTGGATTTAAATCGATTTCGCTGTATCCAAGCGCTACAATAATTCTGCCCCAGTTCGCATCTGTTCCGTATACGGCTGTTTTCACCAAGTCTGATCCGGCGATTTGTTTAGCCGCTTTTCCCGCTTCTTCTTCGCTTTTCGCGCCGCGCACATTCACTTCAATTAGTTTAGTGGCGCCTTCCCCATCGCGTGCAATTTTCTTGGAGAGGTCTTCACTCGTTTTGCAGAGCGCTTCTATAAAAGTGCCCCATTGGCTGTGTCCGGGGTGCAGTGCCTGATTATCTGCCTGGCCGCTTGCCATGACGACTACCATATCATTGGTGGAAGTGTCACCGTCTACGGTAATACGGTTAAACGTCTGATCGGTTACTTCTGAGAGCGCCGCCTGGAGATACTGCGGCTCTATATTGGCGTCTGTTGTTACAAAGCCAAGCATTGTAGCCATGTTCGGATTAATCATGCCGGAACCTTTAGCAACTCCCCCGAACGTAACAGTTTTTCCATCGATTTCTGTTTGATAGCAGCTGTGTTTTTTTACGAGGTCGGTTGTCATAATTGCTTCATTAAATGCATCTGCGGAAGAAAACGCTCCCTGCGGCTTTAACTGATGGATACCAGGAATAATTTTTTCCATATCAAGCTTTTCCCCAATAACTCCCGTTGAAGTGACAGCTACACGGTTCACCGGAATCCCCAGCGCCCGGGCGCCTTCTTCTCTCATTTTATAGGCGTCGCGCATTCCTTCCTCTCCAGTACAGGAATTGGCATTTCCACTGTTAACAATAATGGCCTGCAGCAGACCTTCTTCGGCAATGCTTTCTTTCGTTACATAGAGAGGAGCCGCCTGTATTTTATTTAACGTATACACACCGGCGCTCGCGGCCGGGGTTTCACAATATATGATGCCCAGATCCCGGCGCTTTTTCTTCACACCGCTGTGCAGCCCGTCCGCTTTAAACCCTTTCGGCGAAACAATGCTTCCTTCGTCCAATTTTATAATTTTTTCTGTTGAAGAAGCCGTATCCATTTTGTTCTCTCCTTTTTTGTTCAAAGCTTACGGAAAGACCGGGAGGCCGGTTAATCCTGCTGTTTCTTCCAGACCGAACATAATATTCATGTTCTGTACCGCCTGTCCCGATGCACCTTTAACTAAATTATCTATAACCGAAACGATAGTCAGCCGTTTTGTTCTTTCATCATATACCCAGCCAATATCACAAAAGTTACTCGCATTCACTTCTCTTGTAGAAGGCATTTGTTTATGCGGTCTGACCCGGACAAAAGGGGTATCTTTATACGTCGACTCCATTATTTCTTTTATCTTTTGTTCGTCAAATCCTTCCGGTACCGTGGCATACATGGTTGCCATCATCCCTCTGGTCATCGGGACCAGATGAGTGCTGAGTGTAATAGTAACTTCTTCATTTAAAAATCCAGCCAGTTCCTGTTCAATTTCCGGAATGTGTTTATGCTCATTTACTTTGTATATTTTTAAATTGTCATTCATTTCGCTGTAGTGTGTCATAGCCGACGCTGAACGTCCTGCTCCCGTCGTACCGGACTTGGCATCAATAATAATCGTACTTGGCTCAACAGCACCTGACTTGACGAGCGGAATCATGCCAAGCAGAACAGCCGTCGGATAACAGCCGGGGTTGGCTATAACCTGCGCTTCTTTGATCTGGCTGCGGTTCCACTCGCTCAAGCCGTAGACTGCTTTGTCGAGAACGTCCTGTGAAGCCGTTCCGCGTCCGTACCATTTTTCGTATGCTGCAGGATCGTTTATCCGCAGGTCTCCGGACAAGTCGATCACCTTTGCTGCGGCTGAAAGCCTGCTGCTCCATTCAGCGGAAACACCTGGAGGGGTGGAAAGAAATATAACATCAAACCCCTGCAGCGCCTCTATCGATATATCCTGGAGGCTTTCAAAAAATCGTTCACTTATATGAGGATAGCTGTCTGTCATTTTCACTCCCTGCTGGGAAGAAGAAAAAACAGCTATTTGTGTAACATCAGGATGATTGGAAAGCAGGCGGATCAATTCTATGCCGCCGTAGCCGGTAGCGCCGATAATAGCAGTTTTCATAAATTTGCACCTCGTTTTATCTTTATACATTTTCTTGTATCTTTTATTATAGATGTGAATATATATTAATGCAACTGTATTTTTATATTAACCCTTCGTTAATTGATTTCACTTGACTTTCTCCGTTTTACAGAGTTTTTTTACACGTTATCTTTCTTAATTTCTTTTATTCGCTTATACATATATGCACTAAAATATACAAAATGACAGTAAAAAAAGAACCCCGCCCGGGATTCTTTTATTGTTCTTCTAATACCGCTTCTACTTGTTCTTTAATAGCCGGTGCCTGCTGGCCAAATAAGTCGTTTTGTTCAGAGTGAAGAAATTCTCCATTTTCATCAAAGACCGAATAGCCGCGAAAAGACGTATTGCCGTTCTGCATCTCTGCCTTTTCAATAATTTCCATGTCCGGGTCGGAAAGCAGCGAATAAGAGAGCCCGGCGGATGTTTGGAACGAAGCGTGATTTTCCGGTGAATCGGTACTTAATCCATATATATCTGCATCAAGATCCTGAAAGGTTTCCTGCTGTAATTGCAGCTGCACGAGCTGCTGTTGGCAGGCCCCTCAATCAACACCTGTAAAATGGAAAAATACGATTGGCCTGTCATTGCTTGAAACGGATACTTCTTCTCCGGATTGATCCTGCAATACAATGTCCTGTCCGCCTCCACAGGCAGCCAGCAGAAATACTGCGGAAAACAATAAGACAAGAAATGAGTTCTTTTTTACATTATGCATGGATTGATTCTCCTTTAGTCGTTAACTAATGCCTGTACATCATCTGCAATTAAATCGGTATCATTATCGAGTCCGTCATAGCTCCGGATAATCTGGCCTTCCGGATTTACGAGGTAAAAGCTTGTCGGATGGATAATGTCTTCATTCTCTTCATCTTTTTCTACGGTACTTAAAAATGACTCTCCGGCCAGCGCCTGCATTTCTTCATCACTGTATCCCGTCAGAAAGTGCCAGCTGGAAAAGTCGGCTCCGTATTCTTCACCGTATGCTTTCAAAGTTTCCGGATCATCGTTTGAAGGGTCGACAGTAAAGGAAACAAGAGGAATACCGGCTTCCTCTTCCTCAAGCTGGCCCTGCAGGCTCAGCATGTTCGGGGTCATTAAATTACAGACCGTCGGACAGTTGGTAAAAATCATATTCGTGACCCAGTAGCTTCCTTCCAGATCTTCATTGGTCACTGTTTCATTATCCTGGTTTGTATAGGCAAAGTCTTCTATCATCATATCGGCTTCTGTTAAATCGGTCCCGTTTTCCGGTTCCGCCCCGGAGAATAAAAAACTGCATCCTCCAAGAAATAAAACTGCTGCTGACCATACACTCGTTACTAACATTCGACGCACGCTTTTCACTCCAGTATTTTCATGCTGTTATTTTTGCGGGTGGACAGGAATATCGCTGATGGAAAGCTCTCCATCCTGCTGCTTTTCTCTGCTCAGCCACTGTTTAAATACAAATCCAATCGTAGATACGTACACAAACTCCTGCATTACTTTCATCATGACGCCGGCGAGCTGCTGATCTGTATGGGGCTGCATAAACTGAAGCCCTCCGCCCGCTGTACTCGCCAGCCCTGCCGGCATTTCGCTTCCTGCCGGCAGGCAGTAAGCCATGACGCTGGACCACACAGCAGCGTTGGTATACGTTTCATACATTGGCGAGCCTGCAAAGATAATCAGGGCACAGGCCGGCGTGATAAGAATACCGTTTCCAAAAATATAAGCAATCCGCTTTAATTCAGACAGCTGATTCGTGGTCGGAACTGGAGCCAGCATATACCACCACATTAGAAAAGCGGCGCCAAAAAGCATCCATTGGTAAAGATCATGATAAATGGGAGCCTGCATTAAATAATCAAACACCCCGGGCAGATGATAAATAGAAAATAATGCATTAAACAACAGCAGCGCGGTGACCGGATGGAAAACGTGCGATCCTATCCGGGCCGGCCGGCCTTGAAAGCGCTGGAGGATGCTTTTCCAGACTTCAGGAGGAACAGAAAGTATAAACAACGGTACCGCTATAAAGTAAACAAGCACCATCTGCGCCATATGAAATGTCATAATGGAATGACCCGCTGTATACAGCGGTCCCCCCCAGCCCAGGTAAACTGCTGTCAGCGCCCCTCCGAAATAAACCAGCCTTTTTGTTTTCAGGGATTCTATGTGTTCTGCCTGTACCTTCGAATAAACAAGCCGGTAATATAAAAAAATGAATAGGATAAGTATGATAATAAGTTCTGGTGTCCATACAGCCCGGAAGGAGAACATGGAGAAGTAATCCTGCAACTCTATCCCGCCTTTCTTTTCTTTCTGCCATTCCTGCAGTAAAATAGAAAACAGTGGTTCAAACGCTGAGCAGCTTTAACCCAATAAAACGTTTCCATTATATTTTAGCACAGAAAAGCAGGGAAATTAATTACTAGTTTTATAGAAGAAAGATGGGATTAACATGACAAACGAAAAATATCTAATTGCAATTGATCTGGACGGCACGATGCTCAAAGAGGATAAAACCATTTCCACCAAAACCTACTTTGCTATTAAAGAAGCCTTAAAGGCAGGCCATGAAGTAGCTATTGCAACCGGACGTCCGTACCGCGCGAGCAAAATGTACTACCAGCAGCTTGGTTTAAAGAGTCCAATCGTCAATTTTAACGGAGCTTACGTCCATCATCCAGGTAACAGCGGATTTTCAATACACCATTCGCCGCTCGAGCTTGATACAGCACGGAAAATTATTGAAACCTGCCGCTATTTCAAAGTAAATAACATGATGGCTGAAGTCGCCGATGATGTATTTCTGGATGATTACGATGAGCAGTTTATTGATTTATTTGCACTGGGGGGCACGCCTGCAGCATTTGGAGACCTGAGCCGGCTCCTGCAGAAAGATCCAACCTCGCTGCTTGTGTACCCTAAAGAAAATCATGCCGAAGAACTAAAAGAACTACTGTCCGGTAACCATTCCCAGGCCATTGAACAGCGCTCCTGGGGGGCCCCGCATCATATGATTGAAATTATTAACACCGGCAACAATAAAGCAGAGGGGCTGCGCAGAATAACATCCCACTACAACATTCCAATGGAGAATGTCATTGCATTCGGTGATGAGGACAATGATTTAGAGATGATCAGCGAAGCCGGTTTCGGTGTGGCAATGGGCAATGCTATTGATGATTTAAAAGACGCGGCTAATGAAGTAACATTAAGCAATGAAGAAGATGGAATCGCCGTTTACCTGAATAAAAAGCTCGGACTTTCTGAATTTTCCATTCAGACAAACAAGCAGGGTTAATCACCTGCTTTTATTTTTCTGCAGAGAAAAACATTTTCCTGTGGTAGAATAATGAAGGAAAAAGTAAACGCTTAAGAAAGGAGCCAGCACATGATAGTATACGAAGTTCCCAAAGACGCCTCCGAGGAAATGATTAAAAATGTAGCCGATCTGCTTATGGGGCAGATGGAATCCATCGGTCTTGATAATGCATACGAACTGCTGATTAATTCCATTCACCTGACACTCGAAGAAGGCTCCAATGCCCATTTGTTTGTGGCTGATGTAGACGGAGCGATACTGGGCGCGGCTTTTATGAATATTTCTATTTCCCTTGATAAGGGCGGCAAGTACATCTGGCTGAATGATTTATTTGTTGATAAAAATCATCGAAATAGAGGAATCGCTAAAAAAATGCTCCTTAAAATTATTTATTGGGCCGAAAACAATGAGTTAAAAGGGATCGAGCTTGAAACCGGGATCAACAATGAAGCAACGAAAGCTCTTTATAACTCTTTAGGCTTTTATGATGTTGTGTCTAAACGGTACGGCTTCCGCTTTTAATAAGCCTGTTTGTTATTTATATAGTATCACCATCGTAAAGACGGCCTCTGCATCTCCGGAATTAATATAACGATGCGGCTTATCTGCCGCAAAACGAATAGCATCCAGCGCATGCAGCTCATGCATTTGCTGCGCTGCTTCAATGCAAATGCTGCCACCCTGCACAAAAATATACTCTTCCACCCCTTCCTGATGCGCTCTGGAGTGGTAATCGCACCCGGGCTCCATTTCCACCAGATAAGCCTCTACAGGGGCTTTTTTTTCTTTCAAAAAAACAGGCTTTACTTTAAAACGACTGTCCCCGCTTTCCAGTGCCTGAATGTCTGCACCCCTTATTACATATGCGGTTTCTTTATCTTCTTCGATAAATGAAGTAAAAGCGACGCCAAGCCCATCCGCTATTTTCCAAAGAGTTCCCACCGTGGGGTTTGTTTCTCCCCGTTCGATCTGCCCGAGCATCGGCTTGCTGACGTTAGTGTGCTCTGCCAGCATCTGCAGACTCCATCCTTTCTGATTGCGAAGCTCCCGAAGTCTTCTGCCAATTTCTACGTTAATGTCTTTTTTCATTGCGTTTCTCCCCTCGCTGATATACTATAACATACAAATAGTTTACTATAAAATACGATAAGGAGGCAGTAATGGATACGCATTCTTTACATCCGGCACCGGATAAATTTACAGGTTTAAAGCATGGCGCTGCTATTGCTCTCGGTTACATGCCGGCTGCTGTAACGTTTGGATTTCTGGCCCAGAGTACAGGTTTAACACTTATGGAAGCGTTTATGATGAGTACGTTTGTATTCGCCGGAGCGGCCCAGTATACAGCGCTTGGCCTGATCAGTGCAGGCACGGGTGCCCTGGAAATTATTATCACCACGTTCGTATTAAACATTCGCCATCTTCTGATGAGCGCATCTCTTCATGAAAAAGCAGAGCCGGATCACCCGGTTATAAAAGCCGGTTATGCCTTTGGTATTACAGATGAAGTGTTTGCGGTGACGTCAACAAATACAGGTACAATAAGCAGCGGCTACATATACAGTGTATTTTTAACCGCCTATGCCAGCTGGGTCTTTTTCACCGTGGCCGGCCACAGCGCAGGGGATCTGCTGCCTGCTTTTTTACAAACAAGCCTTTCATTTGCAATCTATGCTTTGTTTTTGGCCCTTCTGCTGCCGCCGTTAAAAAAAAGCCGGAAGGTTCTATTTCTTGCCGGAACAGCAGCTTTGATCCATGGCATGCTTTATCCGTTCATGCCGGAAGGCTGGGCGATTATTACCGCTGCCTCAGCCGCTGCCATTCTTATAGAATGGGTGGCTCCGGACCATACTAGAAAGGAGGAGCTGGTTGATGAGTAGTTCTATTTTTTGGATTATTATCGGCATGGCCGTTGTGACATATATTCCCCGTATGCTGCCATTCGTGGTGCTGAACGGAAAAAGGCTTCCATCGCGGATAGAAGGAGCGCTTCGAAATGTTCCCTTTGCTGCATTGGGCGCTCTGATTTTTCCCGGCATTTTATTTGTGCAGGATTCTCTTTTTTTTGGATTGGTCGGAGCCGCTTCTGCTATTATCTTAAGCTATGTAAATGAAAATATGGTTTTTATTGTACTTGGCTCTATTTTCATTCTTTCTCTGTTTCTGCCTATATTTTAAGCATCCACCGAATTGGCGGATGCTTTTTATCATTCTATAGAAAAAGAATCTTCCAGTTCTACAGGCTGTTCAGGGGGTTCTCCATTGATGTCGGAGACGAGCAGTTCAAACGATAACGTATACTCTCCAGGTTCGAGCAGATCAAAATCAACTTCTTCTTCCCATTTGCGGATGTTTCCCTCACCAATTGTTATTTCTTTTAACGCCTGGGTAAAAAGTTTTTCCTCTGCATAATTGTAAACGGGCTCTGATTTCCCTTTTTTATGAATGAAAACACTAATTTCCTGGCCGCTGTTAAAAGCAAGATCTAATGGTTCCCCGGAAATATTGGTCAAATCAAATTCCCATGTATAAGCTTCTTCGTTAAATCCACCGGAAAGCTCCCAATTATCTGTCTGCATGGATGGTTCCCCGCTTTCTGCCTCCTCCCGGCCTGCGGTCCCGCAGCCCGAAACAAGCATGATTCCCACAATCCCCACTGTCAGCCACTTCATACATTCACATCCTCTTGTAAAATCGTGTGGATTTCATACAAACAGAACGTTTTTATTTATCTTTTCGGAATATCCCGTAAATGCCGGCAGTATTCACGATATTCGTAAAGGCCTGCTCATCGACTTCCTGTATGACCTGCTGCAGCGCATACAGCTCATATCGGGTAATAACAATCATCAGCATTTCTTTTTCACTGGCATCAAATCCGCCCTTAGCCGGCAGCCTTGTAATTCCTCTTGTAATATTCTGATGAATAGCGTCCCGCAGCAAGTCCGGCTTCTTAGTAACAATAAACGCTGTGAGCTTCACATGACGGGTATGAATCGCATCGATCACTCTTGATCCTACATATAATGTTACAAGAGTATAAAGTGCACTCTCCCAGTTAAACAGCAGGCCGGCCGCAATAACGATAACACCATTGAGCATGAAAAAGTACGTACCTACCGGGCGGTCACTCGACTGCGCAAGCACAAGGGCTACAATATCCAGTCCGCCTGCAGAAGCGCCCCACTTAAGAGCAATGGCCGCTCCAATAGCTGTAATAACCCCGCCAAATACCCCGTTTAATAAAATATCGGAAGATAATTCAGTGATAGGTATAACTTCCAGAAAAAAAGTAGTCAGGGCAACATGCAGAAAGCTGTAAAATGTAAAGAGCTTTCCTACACGTATCCACCCTAGAACAGCTATAGGTATATTTAATATAAATAAGAGCATCCCCGTTGATAACGGAACCAGAGTGGATAGTATCTGCGCGATACCCGTCGCCCCGCTGGAAAAAACATTAGCCGGTATCAAAAACATATTTAATCCGACGGCCATGATCAGTGCACCAACAATGATGACACCAACCTTTTTTAATTCTTGAGATAACGTAGTATGCGTTGTTATCATAGTATTCCTCCCCTACAGCGGCAGCTTAAATATGTTTGGCCACCCATGAAGTCATCTGCAGCATCCCTGGCCTTGGAACTTTATGTCCCGCCTTAGGATCCAAATGATATTCCATTGGGCCGGCTGATTGTTGTTCGAGCGTTTTGTATAAATGATAGGCGGATTGATAAGGCACTACATCATCCTCCCGGCCGTGCCAGAAAAATAATGGGCGGTCCGCTATCGCTTCGGGGGCAGCTGAAAGATCGAACGGATGAAGCCCATGTAAAATTTCCTGTGTTTTTTCTTCTGATTCTTCCCACAAGTTATTGCGCTTAAGGCCTTCAAGTTGGGCCTTTGCCAGATCCCCCCAGGCCGGATCACCCATCAGACTGATACCGCCTTTGATCCACGGGTACACTTTAAGAGCACCAAACGTTAAAATCGCTCCCATAGATGTTCCCCCGACAAACAAGCGCTCATCTAGTATCCAGTTTCTTTTTTTTATTTCATTATAAATCGTTTCTGTGTCCCTTACGGATTGAACGACAACCTTCCAGAATTTTGACATTCGTTCTTTTTCTGAAATGTCTTCAGACCGTTCTCCGTGCAGAACAGCTTCCGGAAGCAGTACACGTATGTTTTTCTCCGCAAGCTGATAGGCAATTGGAAGATTATGTTCTTTCGCACTGGAAAATCCGTGCCAGAACATAACAACCGGAGCCGGCCTTCCGGCTAAAGATTTTTTATGAATATGTAGCATTGGGATCTGATTAATTGTTTCTTTCTCAATGATGTACATAATAACCGCCTTTTGATTTATATAATCCTATATCATTGTACTTGATCCATCATGGGATTAAAAGAGAAGGACCTGCCGGAAATGTTCTTTTTCCTTATAAAATAGTAAAAAACTGCCCTAATTACAAGGGCAGCTTCTGTATTACTTACTGGAATCTTTATGCGTGCTTTTTACAGGTTCTTCGCCGGATTCCTGCGTGCTGTTAAAATACTGGACAGAATTCACTGCCCCTTCAGACACCATTTTGTTGTCGTCTATATCGTGGGGATCAGAATGACCCGTTTTTTCGTTCAAATATTTATCTTCATCCTGCTTTGTTTTATTTTTTGCTGCAGCCATGCCCCGGTCAATATTTCCCCTGACCTGGCTTCTTGCATTTTCACTTTTCAGCAGAATGGTTGCTGCTGTGGTAATGCCTGCAATGATTAAAATAAATAGACTCTTTTTACACATTGTATTGTCCTCCTTCGTTGTTCTTTGCTTCACTTGAATCTCTTCCCTTATTAAAGCAAGCTAAAACGCTTCCTTCTTTAAATCGTGTTGTTATTTTTCGTACAGGTCATTAATATTTTCCAGCGGGTTTTCCATCCCGATCTGCATTTCTTCATCCCAGGTAAGCATGCCCCCGGCAAAGTTTTTCACCTGGCCGAATCCATTTTCTTTCAGGTAGTGGGCCGCATGCTGGCTCCTGCTGCCACTTCGGCAGATTAACACATAAGATTCATCTTTTTTCATCGATTCCGCCGCTTCCGGAATTTGCTGCATCGGCAGAAGCGGCACACCTGGAATGTGTCCTTCCACATACTCGGAAGGTTCTCTTATATCAATGAAAATAGGAGCGGACTGATTGTCTTTATACAATTGTTTCAACTGCTGGACGTCTATCTGCTCAATTCCTTCTATTTTCTCACTCATCTTATATCCCCACTCCGTTGTTTTAATTTTTAATACCATGCTGCGCTTCATATTCATCCAACGATGCCTTCCGGTTTCGAAGCTTAATCAGTCTGAACGTATGCGTTACAATCACTTTACCAACAGCGTAAGCTGGTACAGCTAGAATTAATCCGAGCAGACCGGCAAACTGGCTGGCCACGAGTAACAGCAGAATAATCGTGACAGGATGAATATGCAGTCGTTTTCCCATAATCTGCGGGGAGATTAAATTGCTTTCAATCTGCTGAACAACAACCGCGACTATAATTACATAGACCGCCATTAAAGGATCTTGGAACAGACCGACAATAACCCCTGGAAATGTCCCGATCCACGGTCCTACAAATGGAATAACATTTGTCACCATCGCAATCAGAGCCAGAATAAGCGCGTATTCGAGACCGATAATGATATAGCCGATATAAATCAACACACCGACGCATATACTAACGAGTACCTGTCCCACAATGTACGAACTTAACGCCCGGTCCATATCACGCAGAATGCGGAATCCCTCTTCTTCCTGTTTTTTCGGAAGCAGTCTGAGAATCATAGCCGGCGCGCCTTTTCCTTCTTTAAGCATGTAATACAAAACAAAAGGAATAACGACAGCTATGACTAAAGCGCCTGCAATAGAAGTGATAATGCCAATAACATTTCCCCCTATGCCGCTTAGGAAATCTGTTAAATAAGTGGATAAATCAGACAGTAATTCGTCGAGCGAGGAATACCCCGCCTGATCTAATGCACTATCAAACCACGGCTGCTGCGATACCGTGTTCAGCAGACTTTGAGCTTCCTCTACAAATGTCGGCAGTCCATCAATCAGGCTTGTCACCTGTTCCTGAATAATAGGACCGAGGAAAAACACGAGACCCGTAAGCAGACCGGCAAATGCCAAATACAAAATAAGTATAGACAAACCACGCGGCAGTTTTTTTGATAACAAGTTGACGATTGGACGAAATACGTAAAACAGCACTCCTGCGATTAATATTGGAGCAAACAATGTAGAGACTAAAATAACAATAGGTGTGAAAATAAAATCAATCAGCGTTCCCAGATAAATAATCAAAAACGTAAGCAGTATTCCATAACCAATATTAAAGTACTTGCCTTTAGGCATTTTACCACCACTATTCTCAGATTTTCATTACTTTATTATAGCATAATTTTTTTACCGTTCTGTCCGCCTTTCTGCTTTCTTTAAAGCAGCACAGGACTTTCTTGTAACGAGCTTGTGGCTGACAACTTTTTGGTAAGCCGGCTTATCCGTATGTTCCATACCGAAACATATTGCTTTAGCCGCCTGCCTGCCCAGCTCGGAAATTTGAATATCTATTGTCGTTAACGGCGGGGAGGCTAACGAGGCAATAACAACATTATTAAAGCTGATAACAGACATCTGCTCCGGTACGGAAACACCCTGCTCATGAAGATAATGAATAATTTCCAGTGCCATCATGTCATCTGCAGCTACAACAGCTGTGGGCGCCATCTGTAAATTAATCAGTTCCCGGGCAGCTTTTCTGCCACCATCTGTTTTGCCGGCATTTTTAAAAATAAGGCTCTTTTCTACCGGAAGGCCGGCTTCCCGCAGAGCGGATATATATCCCTTTTCATGATCTGACGTCACCTCATAGTCTTCTCTGCCGCCAATAAACGCAATGCGCTCATGGCCAAGCCTGCACAAGTGGGAAGCAGCTTCCCGGCCGGCCTGTACGTTGTCATTATTCACAAAAGAGGCTTCCGGGAAAGGAGCCGGGCTGCCGATAACAGTATAGGGAAACTTCATTGTTTCCAGATAACTCCGCACCTTGTCTTCTTTTAAAGAATACAGAACAATTACTCCATCAACCATTCGATTTTCTACCATTTTTCTGACCTCTAACAGCTTTTCCTCTTCTGTCTGGCTCGTTGTTATATAGAGGCCTTCTCCTTTTTCGGAAGCATATGTACTTATGCCCTTTAAAATCTCCGGAAAAAACAAGTTCTGAAAGGAAGATCCTGCGTCGTTGGGCATAACAATCCCAATCGTATTCGTTTTTCGTCCTGCCAGACGCCTCGCATGAAGATTAGGAACGTAACCCATTTCTGTCATGGCCCTGCGTACCCTCTCTTTTGTTTTCTCACTGATACTCGGATGGCTCGATAATACTCTTGATACAGTTGACGGCGCTACCCCTGCTTTTTCCGCCACGTCTTTTATTGTTATTCCCATTATTTTCTCCTTTTGTAAAATGTAAACGCAAAAAGACAAAGCAGGTACACTTTGTCTTTCGTCGCCGTCTATTCTTATACCCTATTATGAGTAAATGGTAACTTTGTTATGCAGACTTCCCAGTTCCTCGGCTGAAATAGCGACCTCATCCCCATTCTGGAGGAATTTAGGAGGTTTAAACCCTTTTCCTACTCCTGATGGCGTTCCCGTTGCAATAATATCTCCCGGGTAAAGCGTCATTCCTGCTGAAAGCGTGGAGATTAATTCTTTGACGGAGAAAATCATTTTATCCATGGAAGACTCCTGGCGCAGTTCTCCATTTACATAAGTCCGAAGAACAGGATAAAACGTTTCCCAATCTTTGTCGAGAAGAACAAACGGCCCGAGCGGACAGAAGGTGTCCATGCTTTTTCCTAAGTAGAATTGTTTATGACGGGCCTGAATATCCCTTGCGGTTACATCGTTTAGAAGGGTAAAGCCGAATACATGGTCCAGTGCCTGGTCCTTTGGGATTTTCTTTCCCTTTTTACCAATAATAACAGCAATTTTCCCTTCATAATCGAGCTCTTTCGTGACTTGTTCATCCGCTTCGATTGTCTCGTTTGTCCCGATAATGGCAGTGGGAGGCTTTGTAAAAATAATCGGGTGCTCCGGTATGTCTGCTTTGCTCCCCATTTCCACTGCATGCTCAGCATAATTTTTTCCCACGCACATAATATTTCTTTTTGGATAAATAGGTGGAAGAACAGCGGCAGATTCGACAGGCGTCATAAGAAGCAGGCCCTGATTATCATATGCCCATTTTTCCAAGTGCTTTAATTCACCGAAGCGGCTTTGCTTCCACTCTATGGCTTCTTCCATAGTAGATGGTATATCCAGACCGGCCCGTGTTTTTATTTCGTCCAACGAGACTATACTTTCTTCGATCATTATTCCCAGTGCAGTCACTTCGTTTTCTCTGTAGGATACCAGCTTCATTACTCTGTCCTCCTCGTTATATCTGCCGCAAATTGTTCCACGTGGGCGGAGGCACGGCTTCGTTTCTTTTCCCTGTCCTGTTCGGAACAATCTATTACATTACCCAGATGACAAAATGGAACGCTCCTGAATCCGCAGAATGACAGAATATGCTCCTGCCAGTTGTCTTCTGTTATCTTTTTCAAACCGGACTGCCGGAATTCCTCTTCCGGTGTGCCGGTCGTATAAATAAACGTAATCGGCTTTGCATCCATTAATGGAACGGGCTTTTCTTCTTCCACCTCATATGCAAATTTATAAGAAAGCACCCTGTCCAGGTATCCTTTGCCAACCGCCGGAAAGCTGCCCCACCACAACGGGAAGAGCGTAATAATGCCGTCTGCTTTTTTTATATACTGATGTTCTTTTTGAACATCATTGGAGTAAACCCCCTCCACAGAAGCGTTATACTCTTTTTTGGAAAGAGAAAAAACAGTCAGCTCTTTTTCCGGCATACGTATATCTACGTTATGACCGGCTTCAATCAATTCCTCTTTTATCCGGGTTAAAATAGAGCCGTTGTAGCTGTCTGTATCCGGATGAAAATACCAAATAAGAATGGAAGCCACAATATCCTTCCTTTCTATTTTCCTGCTGTTATGAATGATTTACCTATTGGATAATCGGAAGGCTTTCCAATATAATAGCCCTGGGCCAGATGAAAACCAAGCTGTTTTACCACATCTAGTTCTTCTTTTCTTTCAATACCTTCTGCCAGCATTTTTATGTTATGTAAGTCTGCTTTTTTCAGCATATGTTTAAGTTTTTCCTGTTTTTCTGCGCTTTGATCGCAATAAGAAATCAGACTGCGGTCTACTTTGCCGAAGTCAGGCTGTAATTGTTCCAGCATTTCTACTGTAGCAAACCCTGAACCAAGGTCATCAAGCGCTACGTTCACTCCATAATGCTGATACGTTTTAAAAATGTTCTGCAGATGGGCAACGTCCGCTATTTCCTCTGTTTCCACTACTTCAAAAATAAGATCGGCCGGATCTACCCCATGCTCTTTTACTATTTTAAATGTTGATTTCAAGCAGTGGCTGGGATCATAAATAGAAGATGGAAGAAAATTAATAAATCGTTTCGTTCCCTGACTTAAATGGCGGGAACTGTGTGCAATAGAAGACATTCTGGCCTGACTGTCCAGCATAGACTGAAGATCTGCTTTTTGTGCATATTCAAACAGCTCTCCAGGATAAAAAAAGTGTCCGCTGCTCTTAGGTCTCATTAAAAATTCATGGCCCATCACTTCCGAGCTATGTAAATTGATAATTGGCTGCATATGATGTGTAAATAATCCTTCGTTAATGATTTGAAAATACAAAGGATTTGATATTCTTTCTTTAAGCACCGAAAGCTCCTGCATGTGGCCAAACACCGAGGCTTCATTCTTCCAGGTCCCTTTTGCTGAAGTACCGCTGTCCAGTAAATCCGCTTCCAGGTTGCCGACAATTCGAACAGCCTCTTCCAAACTGCGAAACGGGGCGTGAATAATCCCGTTTTCCTGCTCTATTCCGACGTCTCTATCGTTTAAATGTTTAACAAGTAAGGTGGTGCCGCCGGTATCTGCTGCGGTAAACAAAAAGGTGCCATTGTCTTCCAGAGAAGGGACCATACTGCAATTTGAACATCCTGCCATTGCGACTCCTCCTATCTATCTGTTTAAATTATATGACTCATTTCCCATTATACTTCGAAAAAAATGAATAAACAAACCTAAAGAACTAGCACTTTAGGTCTGAATATATTCTATTTTTGTTGTAACTCCCTATATTCTTCCATCAATTCCTGAATCGCTTTCCGCAATGGCTTTTCTCCATCCTGGACTAACTTTTTACTTTCGGCAAAGTGCGTCTGCAGCTGCTCGCTTTGATAAAATGAAGATGTTAATTCATCGATCATTAATCGTTCCATCCACTCCGATACCTGCTCCCTGCGGCGCCGGTCAAAATGGCCATTGTCCTTCATTGTGCGTTCGAAGGACTGGATAACAGACCAGATGTGATCCAGTCCTTCTCCAGTTAAAGCCGATACGGTATAGGCTTTGGTCTCCCATCCCGGGGAAGCCGGCTGCAGAAAATGAAGCAGGCGGTTATACTCCGACTTAGCTAATTCGGCCGGCTGCTTGTTCTGCCCGTCGGCTTTATTAATGAAAACGGCATCTGCTATTTCCATTAAGCCTTTTTTTATACCCTGCAGTTCATCTCCGCCTCCGGTAAGCATTAACACCATAAAAAAGTCTACAAGCGAACGAACCGTCAGTTCGCTTTGTCCGACACCGACTGTTTCGATAATAATGACATCATATCCGGCGGCTTCACATACAAGCATCGTTTCCCGTGTTTTCTTAGCCACTCCACCCAGGTTTCCTCCTGTTGGAGAGGGACGGACATAGGCATCCGGGTGTTTCGAGAGTTCCCCCATCCTCGTTTTGTCTCCAAGAATACTGCCTCTGTTCACACTTGAGGATGGGTCAACTGCAAGCACCGCCACTTTAAATCCACTTTCACACAGCTGCATGCCCAATGCTTCAATCAACGTACTTTTTCCCGCTCCCGGCACTCCGGTAATCCCAATTCGAATTGATTTTCCAGTGTACGGCATTAGTTGTTCAAGGACCTCCTGAGCATCTTCAAAGTGCTTTGCTGCGCTGCTTTCAATCAGCGTAATCGTTTGTGCAATAGAAGCCCGGCGTCCCTGCCTGACTCCTTCCACATGCTCGGCAGGTGTTAATTTCTTTTTTCGCGTGCTTCCCATCCTCATCCTTCCTTTCGGACTAAGCTTCCCGAAGCCTGGACTGTACTTCTTCTACTACTTGTTTAGCTGCCGTCGGAATGACCGTTCCCGGTCCAAATACGGCTGCAGCGCCTGCCTCTTTCAAACTATTGTAATCCTGGGAGGGGATCACGCCTCCGACAATGACGACAATATCTTCTCTTCCTTCTTTTTTCAATTCCTTCATAACTTTCGGCAGAATCGTTTTATGCCCTCCGGCAAGAGAGCTCATGCCAAGTACGTGGACATCATTTTCGATGGCCTGCTGCACGGCTTCTTCCGGGGTTTGGAACAACGGTCCTATATCCACATCAAAACCGAGGTCTGCAAATGCTGTCGAAATAACTTTTGCTCCCCTATCATGTCCGTCCTGTCCCATTTTTGCAATCATAATCCGCGGCCGGCGTCCTTCTTCATCGGCAAATGCATCGGTTAGTTTTCTAACGTCGTCCACGATTTCTCCTTCCCCGAACTCAGCACTGTACACACCGCTGATCGATCGGATCACCGCCTGATGCCGGCCGGCCACTTCCTCCAGGGCAGAGGATATTTCGCCGAGGCTTGCCCGGACTCTGGCAGCATCCACGGCTTTTTCAAGCAGATTGCCTTCACCGGAACGGGCGGCTTCTGTTAACGCCTGCAGTGCGGTTTCAACTGCTTTGCCGTCCCTTTCTGCTTTCAGCTTTTCCAAACGCTGCAGCTGGGACTGCCGGACCGTCGTATTATCAATGTCTCTAATTTCAAGCGGCTCTTCTTCCTCCGGTTTGTATTTATTGATCCCTACAATCGTTTCCCGTCCGGAATCGATGTGGGCCTGCCTTTTTGCAGCGGCTTCTTCAATTCTCATTTTAGGAAGTCCGGCTTCAATGGCTTTAGTCATGCCGCCTGCTTCTTCTACTTCCTGAATGTGGGCCCAGGCTTTGCTGATCAGCTCGGCTGTTAATGTCTCTACGTAATAGGAGCCTCCCCACGGATCCACCACATCTGTAATTTCTGTCTCTTCCTGTAGATAAAGCTGGGTATTTCTCGCGATTCTTGCCGAAAAATCTGTAGGCAGGGCAATAGCTTCGTCCAGCGCATTCGTGTGAAGAGACTGGGTGCCGCCCATGGCAGCCGCCAGTGCTTCCATACTTGTTCTGGCTACATTATTGTACGGGTCCTGCTCTGTCAGGCTCCATCCCGATGTCTGCGAATGAGTGCGGAGGGCGGATGACTTTTCATTCTCTGGAGCAAACGGCTTAAGAATTCTCGCCCACAGCACCCTGGCGGCTCTCATTTTTGCTATTTCCATGTAGTGATTCATGCCAACGGCCCAGAAAAAAGATAAGCGCGGCGCAAATTCATCAATACTCATGCCGGCCCCAAGGCCCGTGCGCAGGTATTCCAGACCGTCGGCGAGCGTATAACCAAGCTCCAGATCGGCTGTCGCTCCGGCTTCCTGCATATGGTAGCCGGAGATGGAGATACTGTTAAACTTAGGCATATGTTCAGACGTGTAAGAAAAAATATCCGCTATAATTTTCATGGACATGTCCGGCGGATAAATATACGTGTTGCGGACCATGTATTCTTTTAATATATCGTTTTGAATTGTACCCGTCAGCTTTTCTCTGCTAACTCCCTGCTCTTCTGCTGCTACAATATAAAAAGCGAGCGTCGGAAGAACAGCCCCGTTCATCGTCATGGAGACAGACATTTTATCAAGGGGAATACCGTCAAATAATATTTTCATATCCAAAATAGAATCAATCGCGACTCCGGCTTTTCCGACGTCTTCTTCCACCCGGGGATGATCGGAATCATAGCCGCGGTGGGTGGCCAGATCAAAAGCGACGGAAAGCCCTTTCTGTCCGGCTTCTAGATTTTTCCGGTAAAAAGCATTGGACTCCTCCGCTGTGGAATAGCCTGCATACTGCCTGATTGTCCAGGGCCTCGTAATGTACATGGCGGGATAAGGGCCTCGTAAAAATGGAGTGATGCCAGATAAATAGTTAATATGAGAAAGATCTTTTATATCGTCTCTGGAATAAGCGGGTCGAACGTCAATCCCTTCTACGGTGGAAAAACCGGTTGTTTTCTGCTTCTCGTTCGCCTTTCCTGTTGAAGAAGACGTGCTCAACTGTATTTTTGAAAAATCCGGTTTAGTCGGCATACGCTTTCCCTCCCATTTTTTCCCGGAGCCACACCAGGCTTTGATACACATTTTTCTTTCTGTTCAGGCAGAGATCTATTATTTCCCGGCTGTCTTCCCCTGCAAGCATTAGTGTACCGGCATTCTTTTTTATCGCTTTCAGCTGTTGTTCTTCAAGCAGCTGGTACTGCTCATCTGATCCGCATAAAACGACAGGCAGGCTGTATTTTTTCGCTGCCTGCTCCGCTTTTTCTATCGTGTCTGCCTGCTCACTGACAATGGTATATCCGCCCGTTCTCAGAAATCCGGCTGCAAAATCCATTCGTGGTTTGCAGGAAGCCAGAGAGCCGATTCCAAGTACGAGGAGGGACAGACCTTCTCTCTCAGCAGCGGCTGCCTCTATTGTCATCCGTAACTGTTCAAACCGTTCCGCATCACGTATTAACGGCATGGAATCCACCTGCGTGAAGTCTTTCTGTGTGCCGTCGGACATCTCCCTAAGAGAATATCCTTCATCAGCCAGCTGCAGCACTTCTATAAATGTGGCCGCTCCTGTCTTCCTGTCTGAAGTGCGCTTTTGCGGATTGGTGTATTCGCTTATTTCCTTCTTATCATCAAATCCTGGAGATACAGGCTTTTCTTTTTCATTAGGATACATATTAACACCAATGATTCCTTTTTTTCGTTCTTCTATCTGTTTCAGCCGCATTTCTCTGCTTGCTGCTGCCTGCTTTTGGATCACACCGGATGCCAGCGCAGATGCCATACCGCCCTCTTTTTCTATTTCCTGAAAAAGTGACCAGGCTTTTTCCGCCAGCTCTCCTGTTAACGCCTCTACATAAAAGGAGCCGCCCGGCGCATCCATTGTTTTTCCAATATGGGCTTCTTCCTGCAGAATAATCTGTGTGTTCCTGGCAATACGCTTCGCAAAAGAAGACGGCTTTTGGATAACTTCATCAAAAGGAGCAATATGAAGCACATCTACGCCCCCGGCGGCGGCGGCAAATCCTTCAATCGATCCTCTGAGCATATTATTAAACGGATCATAGATTGTTTTCGTGCGCTGTGATGTAGAGCCTCTCAGCTCCATCCGGCATTCTTCATCCGAGGCACCGAATGCTTTTGCAGCATTAGCCCATAACAACCGTGCTGCACGCAGCTTAGCCATCTCCGAAAAGTACCTTCCGCCTGCCGGCATATGAAACACAAGAGAGCGAAGAGCCCGCTGCAGACTTACACCACGCTGAAGGGCTTCATTTATATAGTAGACGCCGGATGCTGTCATAGCAGCCAGCTCCTGGGCCATGTCTGCTCCATTATTGTGCCAGGCTTCGCTTGAAACACGCAGCACAGGGAAATCCAGCTTCTCCTGCTCCTGCCATTTTATTACTTCCACAATTTGATCAACAGCGGTATCTAAAGACGTACTCAGCTTTCCGGTTTCAGCCAGTTCAGAGAGAGGATCCACCGTAATACTTCCATCAAACTGCTTCCAGCCTTCCTTCTGCTGCAACGCCTGAATCCAGATGGAAAAGAAGGGCCACACCGGACCTTCTGCATGAAGGGAAATCGAATATTCTCCTACATGAATGCCTTCCAGCACTTTTGCAGCATCCTTTTTAGAAAACACGCACACGCCAGTTGCCGAAACAGCACTGTTCTGTTTTTGAAAATCTGTATTTATACGGATTTCAGACCCGTCCTGCCCTTTAAGCATCCCTTCTTTTATTTCCATATTTACTTTCTCCGGCAGCCTTTCAAATGTCTGTTGGATAATTTTCCACGGTTTCTGCTGATTCTGAAACGCTCTATTACCTCTTGTATAAGGAAAAGCACCTGAACGCATATTGTTTTTGGCAGCTTCCGGCCGGTCAGCATTTGTGTAAAGCGGCTTAATCTCTATGCCTTCTTCGGATTGATGGATTAATTCCGCGGCTGTTTTTCCTTTGAGTGTTTTTTTTACTGCCTCTTCCCATTCTTCCAGCGACGGGACTGGAAAAAGGCAGATATCATTCAGTACCTGCCGGCTGTCTTCATTCTCGGCCATCGTGCAGTCCTCCTTTTTTATAGGGGAATATTGCCATGCTTTTTGGCTGGTTTCTGCTGCTGTTTTCGGCGCAGCATTTCAAGGGATTCTGCTAAAACGGTTCTTGTATCTCTTGGATCTATGACGTCGTCAATCATTCCATTGCTTGCAGCAATATATGGATTGGCGAAACGATTACGGTACTCTTCAATCTTTTGTTTTCTTGTTTCATCCGGACTGCTGCTTTCTTTTATTTCCTTTGAAAAAATAATATTGGCGGCACCTTCCGGCCCCATAACTGCAATTTCTGCATTGGGCCAGGAAAAAACAAGATCCGCGCCGATCGCTTTGCTGTTCAGTGCGACATAGGCACCACCGAATGCTTTTCGTAAAATAATCGTAATTTTTGGCACCGTCGCTTCGGAGTAGGCATATAGAATTTTCGCCCCGTGGCGGATAATTCCGCCGTGCTCCTGCTGAATGCCGGGAATAAACCCGCTGACGTCTTCCAGCGTCACAATCGGTATATTGAAACAATCGCAGAAACGAATAAAACGTGAGCACTTGTCGGAAGAATCAATATCCAGGCCGCCTGCCATCATTTTAGGATTGTTTGCAACGATGCCAATGCTTTCTCCTTTAATTCTCCCAAATCCAATGACCATATTTTTTGCAAAATCTTCCTGTACTTCTAAGAACTCTTCTTCATCCAATATACTTCTGACTACGTTTCGCACATCGTACACTTTGGTTGTTTCTACAGGGACAATATCAAGCATTTCATCAATGCGGCCTTCTTTTTTCTTTGTCGGTGCCAATATAGGCGCTTTTTCCTTATAGCTGGAAGGAAGGTAACGAACCAGCTCCCTGACCCGACTCAGCACTTCCTCTTCCGTCGGCGCCGTAAAATGGGCGTTTCCACTCTTTTTAGCGTGCACTTTTGCGCCGCCGAGTTCTTCCGAATTAATCGTTGCACCGGTCACGCTTTCAATTACTTTCGGGCCGGTAATAAACATCTGGCTCGTTTTTTCCACCATAAATACAAAATCTGTAATAGCCGGTGAATATACGGCGCCACCGGCACAAGGCCCAAGAATCACGGAAATCTGCGGAACAACACCTGAATAAATCGAATTACGATAGAACACATGGCCGTATCCATCGAGGGAAAGAACACCTTCTTGAATGCGTGCCCCGCCGGAATCATTCAGTCCAATAATAGGAGAACCGTTTTCTGCAGCAAGATCCATCACTTTGGCGATTTTTAACGCATGCATTTCTCCAAGTGCTCCTCCATATACGGTGAAATCCTGGGAAAAAAGAAAAATCTGTTTCCCTTCAATTTTTGCGTAGCCGGTCACTACGCCTTCTCCGGGGGCTTCCAGGTCGCCGTCCCCTACACTTCCTTCAATAAAAGGATTCAGCTCCACAAAGCTTCCATCATCCACGAGCATGTCTATTCTTTCTCTGGCTGTACCTTTGCCGCGGTCGTGCTGGGCTTCCATTCGGGCTGCCCCGCCCCCCATTTTTACTTTTTCTCGTCTTTTTTCCATTTCATCAATATAATCAATCATATCCCGGCTCATTTAATCATCTCCTTTTAAAACGCTTACATTCAATTGTAAAAAAGAAATCTCCCGATTCCGGGGAGACTCTTCTCTTCATTTATTATGCTTCTTTAACGAGGAAAAGCGGCTGGCCGTATTCCACCAGTTCTCCATTTTCAACAAGAATTTCTACAATCTCGCCGTCAATTTCGGCTTCGAGTTCGTTCATCAGCTTCATTGCTTCCACTATACAGACGATAGAATCTTTTTTCACGCTGTCTCCTTCTTTAACGTACGGACCTTCTTCCGGAGATGGAGCGCTGTAAAATGTTCCTACCATAGGAGAAGTAATTTTGCCTAGGTGGCTTGTATCTGCTTCTGTTTTAGTTTCTGTTTCTTTTTGTGCCGCTGCCGGCTCTTTGGCTGTTTCCTGCGGCTGCTCGGAGGCCGGTGCTGGTACCTGTTCTTCTCTGTTTCCTGCCGGCTCTTCTCCCTGCCTTTGTCTAGAAGGGGCGGATACGGCAGAGGCCGTCTTTTTTAGTAACAGTTTTGTTTTATTTTCTCCTCTTATTTCAAGTTCTTCCAGAGAAGAGTTGTCCAATGCTCTAATAAGTTCTTTGATTTCGTTTACTTTATACATGCTGTTCACTCCTTTAATTAGATGGCCGATAAAAAAAATATTGATAATCCGGATTCTGCCTGGCTTCTTCAGTAAGAACGGAATGCATAATTAAATCGGCGTAAATATCGGCTATTTCCTGAATGGAATATTCCCCTTCCGCCTTATACCATTTATACGTCCAGTTGATCATTCCAAATATCGCCATGGATGTAATTGGAACCGGCAGCTCTTCACGGAATTCGCCTGCTTCTTTACCTTCCTGTACTACTTTAAACATAAGATCTTTGTACTTTTTACGTTTCTTTTTGATATTCTCATAAAATTCCGGGGATAAATACACACTTTCCTGATAAAACACGGTGACATGAGGACGGTATACTTCAAACATTTTCACAAACGAACGGACCGTTTCGTATAGTTTTTCAGCAGGTGTTTCATTCACGTCATGGGCTTCTACAGCTTTATCTATCACATAAGTTATAAATGAATCATGAATTGTGTAGAGCAGTTCATCCTTGGAACGGAAATTATGATAAAAGCCTCCTTTAGACGTACTGCTGTCTTTAACTATCGTGTCAACGGTTACTGCATGAAAGCCGAATTCTTCAAACAGCTTTAATGCAGAGTCTGTTATGCGCTGCTTCGTTGATCTTGAAGGCAAGTTAACTCACCTGCTCTTTCTAGAAGGACGGCAGATGAACCTAATCCTCCATTATGTTGTACTGTTCCAAAAACCCTGTGTTAAAATCCCCATCCTCAAAAGCTGGATGATTTAAAAGTCTTATATGGAATGGAATCGTCGTATACACGCCTTCCACTACAAATTCTGATAAAGCCCGCTTCATTCTCGCTATGGCTTCCTCCCGCGTTTTTCCACGCACGATCACTTTGGCTACCATCGAATCATAATGGGGGGTGATGGTATAGCCTGGATATACAGCACTGTCCACCCTGACGCCGAAACCACCCGGTGGCAGATATGTTTCAATCCGTCCTGGAGAAGGCATGAATTTTTTCATCGGATTTTCCGCATTGATCCGGCATTCGATGGCCCATCCCTCCACTTTAATATCACGCTGTTTCATAGAAAGCGGGTTTCCAAATGCTACAGAAATCTGTTCTTTAATTAAATCTGTATTTGTTACTTCTTCTGTTACAGGGTGCTCGACCTGGATTCTCGTATTCATTTCCATAAAATAGAAATTTTTATGTTTGTCCAGTAAAAATTCAACCGTTCCGGCTCCGCAGTAGTCAACGGCTTTTGCCGCTTTTACGGCTGCGTCACCCATCTGCTTACGTGTTTTCTGGTCAAGAGCAGGAGAGGGAGCTTCTTCCACCAATTTTTGGTGGCGCCTTTGAATCGAGCAGTCCCTTTCTCCAAAGTGCACAGCAGCTCCTTTGCTGTCAGCCATTACCTGAATTTCCACGTGACGCGGTTCTTCTATATATTTCTCTAAGTAGACACTGGCATCGCCAAAGGAAGTCTGGGCCTCCTGTTTAGCCATGCTGATAGCTTTAGCGAGTTCTTCTTCACTTCCAGCTACTCTCATTCCTTTGCCGCCGCCGCCGGCTGAAGCTTTTACGATAACCGGGTAACCGATCTCATTTGCAACCTTCAACGCTTTCTTTTCATCTTCAATAAGCCCTTCCGTTCCAGGTACAATAGGAACTCCTGCAGCTTTCATCGTTTCCCTGGCGCTGGATTTTGCCCCCATTTTATTAATTGCTTCTGATGATGGGCCGATAAAAGTAATATCGTGGTCTTTGCAGATTTCAGCAAATTCCGCATTTTCTGCAAGAAATCCATAACCGGGATGAATAGCTTCTGCTCCCGTCATTAATGCAGCTGAGATAATATTTGTCTTTTTCAAATAGCTCTCGGCTGATGAGTAAGGACCAACACAATAAGCCTCGTCTGCCATCATGACATGCAGGGCTTCACGGTCGGCTTCTGAAAAGATTGCTACCGTTTCAATGCCCATTTCTTTGCAGGCACGAATAACACGAACCGCTATTTCTCCTCTGTTTGCAACTAAAATCCGTTTAAACAATCCAAACCACTCCTCTCATTACTATCTTTATATATTAGACCGACTGGTCCGTCTCCCCCAATTAAATATATTCCCTCTTCTCTTATTTTAATGAATCCGCTCTCTATCTACAAGGTTTTTTTTATACGGTTTTTCCATGAGGTTTATATGTAAGCAGTTTAGGAAATATCTCTAGTAATACACGTCTATATATTGGGTCCTATAACATTTTTAGAGAGGAGTAAATAATGACATTGAATAACGAAGAAATCGAAACTCAACTGCAGGCCCTTCAAGGCTGGGAACGTAAAGATGCTAAAACACTGGAACAGCGTTATCAGTTTGATGATTTTTTATCCGGGATCCGCTTTGTTGATCAACTTGCTGAACATGCCGAGAGCGTGCAGCACCATCCGGAGATAATCATTAATTATACAAATATATCGATACGTCTTTCCACCCATGACGCCGGCGGGATCACTATGAAAGACGTAGATTCAGCCGAAGCGTATAACAAAATCTTTGATCAACAGTCATCGTAAGGTGTGATACAATACACTATACCTTTACTGCATACTGCCTGCTGTCCTTATTAAAAAACAGTATTTATTCATCTGGTGCCTGTTCTTTTAGTTTAGAGCCGGACTCGCAGGGGTACGTATAAAGGTATACATAATAGCTTATTCTTTTTTCTTTAAGAAAGGCTATGATGGTTATAATTACTATTTGGGAGGTCAAAGGCATGGATTTAATAGGAATTGGAGTATTAGTGTTTGGTATCGCTTTTGCTATTTTAGTTATTTTTCTCATTATCGTTTTGCGCAATTTGACAAGCGTACTGAGCAATGTCGATAAAACCGTGGAGAAACTTCCATCACAGCTTGACGATGTTATGAAAAATACGGAAAGCATTCTCAACAGCAGCAATACCACCATTGATGACTTGAACGAAAAAATGGGAGCATTAAGCCCTCTTTTCTACATCATTGGAGATGCCGGTGAAGCTACAAGAAAAGTTTCTTCCTCTCTCGTAGATGTTACAGCTTCTATGAAGAAAAACACGACTGAAGGAAACGAAACAACGAAGCAGAAGGATCTGGGAGGCATTTATGGAGCTGCTGCATTAGGTTATTACCTTTTCCAAAAGCGTAAAGCGCTTAAAGAAGGCAGCCACCAAGGGAATGCTTCTGTATGACCAGTGCCGGAGTAAAAGAAAATCGTTCTGACGAACCTACTTTCGTAACCGGCCTGAGCGTTGGTTTTCTTTTATCTTTTGCTTTAACTCTTTTAACAGCCCCTGTTCAGGGCAAAGAGTTCCGTGCTCAAACCGTAGAAAAAGCACAGCAGAAAAAAACAAGCTTCCAGGAAGCAAAAACAGAGAAGCTTGAGGAATTACAGCAGAAAAAAGAACAAAAGAAGCTGGAAGTTCAAAACAAAAAAGCAGCAAAGCAGGCGAAAAAGCAGGCCAAACGCGACAAATTTTATCAATCCGGACAAATCCGCTACGAGTTAATCCGCGGTGAAATGAACGGGTTGAA
Organism: Sinobaca sp. TMA16-18; assembly: GCF_059510535.1. NCBI lineage: Bacteria > Bacillati > Bacillota > Bacilli > Caryophanales > Sporolactobacillaceae > Sinobaca > Sinobaca sp. TMA16-18. The sequence continues at coordinate 468,735 of NZ_JCAKFM010000001.1, forward strand.
AGAAGACGCAGAAAAGGTAGCCAACCGCGACGCTCAAAATAAAGTGTATGCTGAGCACATCTAAACAAAAGCATCTGCCACTACGGCAGATGCTTTTTGTTATCTATTCGTAATTGTTTCCGGATTCATGTCATGATTCATTAATCGATGATATGCCATATCTTCAAACTTTGTGCCTTTTTTTCCGTAGTTTACGTAAGGATCAATGGAAATCCCGCCGCGTGGAGTAAATTTACCCCAGATTTCTAAATAACGGGGATCCATGAGTTCTACTAAGTCATTCACTATCGTGTTTATTGCATCTTCATGAAATCCGCCGTGGTTTCGATAGCTGAACAAATAAAGCTTCAGCGATTTGCTTTCCACCATTTTAATATCAGGTATATAGCTGATATAAAGCGTTGCAAAATCGGGCTGCCCGGTCATTGGGCAGAGAGTGGTGAATTCCGGGCAGTTAAATTTCACGAAGTAATCTCTGCCGGGATGATTATTCTCAAACGTTTCCAGCAGAGCAGGATCGTATTCAAACTGCTGTCCCTCCTGCTGCTGGTTTCCCAATAATGTTAAATCATCCATTCCTGTCTTTCGTTCAGACAAAATAACCTCTCCTTATCTAATGGCCTATACGCCTTGTTTATTTCCCCATAGTAGAGTATGCAGCTGTGGAAGTACTTTAACATTATTCCATCTCGCATCACCCATCGTCTGATTAATCAGCCACTCGTATCGTCCCAGCAGATGATCTCTCAGCATGTCAGGTTCTTTTTCTTCCAGGTCATCGTTACCCACCTGCAAAAACATAGGAGCGTCCGGATAACGTGTGTGCACTTCATCCGCATAGCTCAAATCGTCTTCATTGAATATAACAATTTTTAAGCTGAATGTTTGGTTTGTTCTTTCCTGAAGCCGGTGTATATAATAATCCAGCTTCTCCCAGTCTGTTTTCATTAAAGAGCTGGGCGGCTTTGGTGATATCGTCACTTCATCGATAGCCATCATCCATTCTGCCCATATGCTCCCCTGAGTTTCCACTGCTGTCTGCATGTTTTTTTTCTGTAGTTCTTCCACCAGGGATTGAATCCCTGGATGAATCGCGGGATTTCCCCCGGAAATTGTTACATGGGTAAAAAGATTCGATCCCTTTTCATAAAGCTTATCTACAATCAATGCAGCATCCATAGCTTCCGCCTTCTGCGAGCCATCCCATGTAAACGCAGAATCGCACCAGCTGCATCTGTAATCGCAGCCGCCTGTGCGGACAAACATCGTTTTCTGCCCGATAACCATGCCTTCTCCCTGTATAGTCGGGCCGAATATTTCCAAAACCGGTATCTTTTTCATATAATGAAATCTTCTTTCTTCGGCCGGAATACGACGTAGCTCGTTGGCGTTTCTCTTACGAGAAGCTGGATACATTTAGGCTGGTTGGGAAGCTGGTTCAGTTCTGTTTGAATAAGCTTCCAAAACCGGCCGGCGATTACTTCTGTTGTTGGAAATGACCAGCTGTCTTCTTTATCAGAGAATAATTCATGATCGTTTAACAGCGTATGGTCAAACGGACGGTGAATTAACGATTTCAGTATTTTGAAATCAATCAAAAATCCGCTGCTGTCTAGTTGATCTCCAGCAACGGTAATGTTTATTACGTAGGTATGCCCATGTATATCCTGACACTTCCCAGCCGCTTCACTTGGAATAAAATGAGCAGCGGCCAGATGCATGTCTTTATTCAGTTCATATCGGTACTCATGCGGTACCTGAGGATAAAATTGATGAAGCATTATAACTCCCGTTCCTTTTCTCTCCTATATTGGTCGAGTCCTGCTCGCCGAAGTTTACAGGCAGGGCATTCTCCACACCCTTGTCCACGTATGCCATGATAACACGTCAGTGTGTTATCACGCACATAATTTAACTGCCCCAGATCATCTGCAAGCTTCCAGGTTTCTTTTTTGTCCAGCCACATAAGCGGTGTATGGATAACAAAGTCTTTACCTATACCTAAATTCAAAGAGACATTTAACGATTTTACAAATGCGTCCCGGCAGTCTGGATACCCGCTGTAATCCGTTTCACATACGCCGGTCACTATATGTTTGGCTCCCTTTTGAGAGGCGACAATAGCTGCAAAGGAAAAGAAGAGCAGGTTTCTGCCCTCTACAAAAGTAGATGGAAGCTCTCCGTCTTCTCCTGCCTTCACTTCTATAGAGTCTCTCGTAAGTGCATTGGGAGCAAGCTGATTCAATAATGTCATATCAAGTATATGATGTTCAATATTCAAGTCATCTGCAATGTCAGAAGCTGCTTTCAGCTCCTCAGAGTGACGTTGGCCATAATCAAACGTAACCGCAATCACTTCTTTGAATTGTTCAAGAGCCCAAAAAAGGCAGGTCGTGCTGTCCTGTCCGCCGCTGAAAACGATAACGGCACTTTCATTTTTTAAACTCAATGTCTTTTCACTTCCTATTTTGTTTAGGCTGATTATTTGTTCATTATATCACGACTGCCTTTACGCAGACATTAGGTACTCGCCCTGCCGTTTTACGGCTGCTTTCTTTCTTTATCCAAATAAACCTGGCTCCCGACAGCTTTACGCTGTCCCTGGTATTTGCCGTTATAAGGTACTCCTGCTTCCTGATCCATAGAGGCAAACACAAGCTGGGCGATTCGGCGGCCGGACTGCAGAATAATAGGCAGGCGGTTGGCGTTGTACAACTCAAGCGTAATTTCCCCTTCAAAGCCGGGGTCCACCCAGCCTGCATTTTGAATAAACAGGCCCATTCTTCCAATGGAACTTCTGCCTTCTACAAAAGCAGTTAAATGATTGGGAAGTTTTATGTATTCATGCGTTGTTGCCAGCAGAAAAGAGTGCGGAGGGATAATCACTTCATCGCTTTCAAATTCCACATATTTTGCAGGTTCATTCAGGTTGATGGAAGCAATTGCATTTTCATCAATTTTTAAATAATGATGGCCCAGGCGGATATCTACTGAAGCCGGCTGGATTTGTTCCTCACTGCATGGTTCAATTGTTAATTCTTTATTCTTCATCATTTCACGGATCGTTATATCAGATAGTATCAATTCATACGCCACCTTTTCATTTCCTCTTCTTTATTGAGTATAGTAAAACTAGAGGCCTAATGCCAGTATAATTCCTGAACCCGCCGAAAAGAAAATAAGATTTACCGGGCCACAAAAAAAGCCGCTTCCTAAGAAGCGGCTTTTCTAATTAAATTTAAAATCCAGTTCCAGCTCGTATCCCTGCTCCTGAATGATTTTTCCGTGTTCATACTCGTGAATCAATTCATTGTACTGGTCAGTGAGTATCTTAAACTGGCCGGCGTCTTTTTGATCAAGCGAATCGTCAATTAACCTGCGCAGCCTTTCATAGTTGGAGTCAAACAGAGCATATTCGAGTGTCATTTGCGCGTATAATGACTGAAGCACCTGCCTGGATGGTCTTCTGCCATACTTTGCAGATTTCACTTTTTTCATAAAATGCTGTTCGTGAGTTGGATGTAACATCTTTCTCAAACCCCCTATCCTTTTATCTGGATTATCGGCTTCTTATATAATAACAAAGGCTGGTTTCCGTCGTGAGTTAAGTAGCAGTTGATGATACTCATTTATACCCACCTTTTCGATAGAATAAACGTTTGCATCTGCTTTCTTTTAAGTAAAAAAGAGTGACTGTCAATTTTTTGTATGCGCTTTCCTACATTATACATGATAACGTTAAAACTCAAAAGGGGGTAGAAGGTTATTTATTTTATGTATTTTGATTTTTCCGATATTATTAATCTTTCCAGGGAATTCAGAGTTTACGGAACAAAGGAAAAATTAATGCTGTTTATTGACAAAGGAATACGGCAAGAGTACATTACATATAGAATTGACGCAGACAGCTCAGCTGCTGCTTACCAGATACCTATCAGCATAAACGGGGAGAGAGCTAATATTGAAGAAACAATTTGCTATTATTGGATTGGGGAGATTTGGCGTAAGCGTCAGCACAGAGTTATTTAAACTCGGCCACGAAGTGCTGGCTGTAGATATCAACTCGTCCAAGGTAAATGAAATCACCAATTGTTCCACGCACAGTGCCGTGGCAGACGGCACTGATGAAAAAGCACTGCGAAAGCTCGGCATTGCTAATTTCGATCATGTTATTGTCGCTATCGGAGACAATATTCAGGCCAGTATTCTATGTACGCTGTTATTAAAAGAAATGGGTGTTAAATCCGTATGGGCAAAAGCACAGAACTACTATCATCATAAAGTACTGGATAAAATCGGTGCGGACAAAATCATTCATCCAGAGCATGACATGGGCCATCGAATTGCCCAGCATCTCGTATCAGATAAAGTAATTGATTATATTGAGCTCTCTGCAGATTATTCCATTGTTGAAATCACCGCTCCAAAGTCAATGCATAACAAAACGCTGCTGGATTTGGATATTCGTGCTAAATACGGAGTAACCATTTTAGGAATTAAACGCAGAAAACAAATCAATATCTCTCCACTTGCAGAAGACGATATATTAGCCGGCGATATTCTTATTGTGATCGGCCAGAAAAACGATTTAAAGCGCTTTGAAGACACCAACTAGCAAGTATATAAATAATAATCCCTGCTGCAGACGAGCTGCGCATTCAGAGAAACAGCCTTGATTCTTGTTAAGGCAAAAAGATTTTTCTGTTTCTTACTTTATGGTACTATTGGAGTTACCAGCAAAAAGAACGGGGGATATTCATGCGCTTAACTTCATATACAGATTACTCATTGCGTACTCTGATGTATCTAGCAACGGTCGACAGAGAAAAACTGACCAGCATTAAAGAAATATCCAAAGCATATTCTATTTCTTATAATCATTTAACTAAAGTGGGCCATGAATTATCAAAGCTGCATTTAATTGAAACAGTCAAAGGCCGGAACGGTGGAATACGCTTATCCGCTGAGCCTGATGAAATTAATATCGGCTGGGTCGTCAGACAGACGGAGGATAACTTTCACATGGTCGAGTGCTTTTCCTCTGAAAATACCTGCCTTCTCGCTGGAGGCTGTGAACTTCAGTCTGCGTTGCGGGAAGCTCTTACAGCTTATCTCGCTGTGCTTGATCAATATACGCTGGAAGACGTTACAGCAAACAACACCCGTCTTTTTTCTTTATTTCAAACGGCACTTCATACGTAATCCATCCACACCCCGCTATTGTATGGAAACTATTAAAAAAACGCCCAGCCGATCCAAGGCTGGGCGTTTTTCAGGCGTATCTTTTATAGCGGAGACTTTTGCCATTTTCAACAGAATGTACATTTACGAATCGGCGCTTTTCACCGGCAGCAGTCATCATTGCTTCAGCTGCACGAGCAATACGCTCGAGTTCTGTATAATTGTTTTCAAACACATACAATGTCCGTTCATGCGAATTCTGGACGATCGGTATGGAGAATCCCTCTCTATCTCCGGATGTCCGGTACATCAGCCACCCTTCCAGCCTGCCCTCTTCTTTCTCTAAAAGCGGAAGCAGCGTACCGGACGTATGGGCCATCCATAAGTAATAGGAGGCGTGGTAATGAAACCACTGCGGGGAAACCATCTGCTGCCAGTATCCTTTGTATTTGCCGAGCAAAAATGATGGCGTTCTTTCCTGAGCAGAGGCAGATAGGGAGGAGACGATCATTTCGTTCATCATTTCCTGTACCGTATATTTCCAGGGCTCGATATTCGACGCGGTCTCCCGCTGATTCTTTTCATATGAGAAACCAAATGGTCCTTCCATCCTCTTCCATCCTTTCTCCATTACCATCCTGATTATTTATATCCTATTTTAACGTATATGCCGCTGTTCTATCTACATGTATTGAAGAAAAGATGTAGCTATTGTGAAATAAATCAGCAGGCTGATAATATCATTTAACGTCGTGATGAACGGGCCGGATGCGATAGCCGGATCTAAATTCATTTTATTAATAATAAGGGGGATCGTCATTCCAATGACACTGGCCGTTCCGAGTGATAAGACGATGGACCCGCCGACGATCAATCCAAGCGTATAATCATTATAAAACGTACCAATCAATACTAAAATAGCAAGGCCTGATACGCCGCCAATAAGAAGACCTGTCGCGAACTCCCTCCAAATGGTGCGGATCAGTCCTTTTTTATGAGAAGTTCCAATGGCAAGTGACCTTACAGATACTGCCAGTGACTGCGTTCCTGTATTTCCGGCAGATCCCATAATAAGGGGGATAAAAGCCGCAAGCAGTACTACTGTTTCCAATGTACTCTCAAAACGGTTGATTACTTCAGCCGTTCCCAGTCCGAAAAACATAAGCAGAATAATCCAGGGCGTCCTCATTTTTGCTGCCTGATAAGAAGTAATGTTAATATCTGTGGAACCTCTGGAGGCCGTTATTTCCCCAAAATCTTCTGTTGCTTCCTCTTCGAGTACGTCCAGTGCATCATCGACTGTAATAATTCCTACCAGCGTGTTGTCATCCGTGATCACAGGGGCTGCCAGAAAATCATATCGTTGAATCAGCTGGGCCGCTTCCTCCTGATCTGTTTTAACGTGGATCGACACAACTCTTGTGCTCATTATATTTTCAACCTGCTCTTCAGAGGAGGCAGTGATCAAATCACGTATCGATACTACACCGGCAAGGCGTCCATCTTCATCAACTACATACAAGTAATAAATCGTTTCTGCTTCCGGACCTTCTTTACGGAGAAGATCGATAACTTCCGCTACTGTAGAAGAGGATTTTAATGAAATAAATTCTTTTGTCATAATCGAACCTGCTGTCTCTTCATCGTACAGCAGAAGTTCCTGTACTTCCCTGGCCTCTTCTTTGTCCATTGAGCCAAGAATTTCCCGTACATTTGGCTGCTGTAGTTCCCCCAGGAAATCAGCTACGTCATCGGCAGACATATTATTGTACACATCAGCAGCATAATCTTTACTCAACTCGGGAGCCGCTTCTTTCTGCTCTTCAATATCCAGACTTTCGAATATTTCGGAAAATTCTTCTGGGCTTAAGTACTTATAAACGAGCCCACGTTGCTCCGGTTCCAGATTATTGAAAATTTCAGCCTGGTCAGTAGGATGAAAATCCAGAAATATCTCCCGGAATATGCTGATCTTTTCCTGCTCCAGCGCTTCTACAATTTTTTTGACATAGTCTTCTTTTGTTTCATCGTTCAGTTCAATCACAGAGCCTCCTCCTTTCCTATATACTGTTTTCTATTTTTTACACTTTTTCCGGAGATGCCTGTTTCATTGTAAAGCCCAGAAGGCCATTATACACGGCATGAGCTATAATCGGCGCCCACAACGTGCCAAATAATAGAAACAGTCCTCCCAGCAGCAGGCCTATGCATAAGACGACTGCATGAGCTGCTATGCTCCCTCTGTACTGGGGGATATGCACAAGCATAAACAAGACCGACACAATAAATAGTGCCGGCAGGCCCCCAATATATAAAGCCAGCACGCCTAAAAGCACTCCCCGGAACAAAAACTCTTCCGAGATACCTGCTCCTGCCGCAATAGTAGTCACTCCGTACTTTTTATGAAGAAGAGATTGAATTAGAGCGGTGTATTGATTGTCGGGAAGCTCTAGGGCGGTCCATTTATAAAGGGCGAGAAGTACACCGGCGCTGAGCAGACCTGCTCCTGTTCCTGCCAGAATTTCTGTACCAACATTTCCAATATCAAATAAAGAAACAATATAGGCACCGGAGGAAAATCCAAACAGAAAAAAGAGAACCGCATACCCAGCCAGTACAAACAGCAGAAAGCTGATCCATACATCTTTTAAGGAAATATCATGTGTCATAGGCGTCTTTCCTTTATGGTGTGAAATAGTTAAATTGATACTGCAGCATTTCCGGAATCACTCCGGCAATAGTTGGAGAGGTTTTGCCGCGTTTTTCCAGAAAGAAATCAAGAAACGTTTCTCCCGGAGTTTCCATAGAAGCCATATTTTCTTCTATCATTTCTTCCTGACCGGGAAGGGCTTCTACCTCGCGTACAAATATCTGTCTGTTCTCTTCATCCAAAACCGTTAAAAATCCTCCTTCTTTCACCAGTACCTCTACGCGGGCGTCTTTTCTGACCTGATATTCAAGGAAAGGAATATCATATTCTATGCCATCTTCTGCTTCCATGACTCCATTTTCTATTTCACGCTCTTCGAATGCTGTAAACCCTTCATTTAAAAGAGCCGTCGTGTCTGCATCCGCATTCGTACTGCCATCAGCGTTCAGGACTACAGCAATTAATTCCTGCCCGTCTTTTTCTGCCGTTGTTACGAGGGTATTTCCTGCGGCTCTTACAAAACCATTTTTTCCTCCTGTTACATTTTCATTGCTGAAAAGAAGGCGGTGGTGGTTTACAATCGTTGTGTCCCACCCTTCGCTGTTCCAGGCAAACTCTTTCGTCTCAGAAAGCTCCTGGAATTCCTCATTTTCCATCGCATACTTTGTGATTTCCGCCATATCGGAAGCGGTAGTATAGTGATCCGGATGATGAAGGCCGTGTGGATTTTTAAAAGAAGTATCTTCTATTCCTGTTTTTTCTTTAAGGTAAGACGTCATCTCTTCTGCAAATGCTTCATCGGAGCCGGAATAATGTTCAGCAATCGCAGATCCTGCGTCATTGCCGGAATTGATCAGCATTCCTTTTACCAGCTGGTCTATTGAAAGGGTTTCTCCTTCCACCAGATACACCGAGGTTCCTTCTACTTCTGTCGTTTCTCTGCTGATCGTTGTGTTTTCTTCTACATTTCCAGTTTCGAGCGTCATTATAGCAGAGGCAATCTTCGTAATGGAAGCCGGGTACATGCGTTTGTCTGCATCTTTGTCAAACAAAATCTGTCCGGTTTCTCCATCCATCAGCACAGCAGTTTCACTGTTCAGATGATTGATCCGGTCTTCGTCTTCAGCTGCGGCCAGGCCGGGAAAATGCAGCAGAACGAGCATCGCTGTGATTATGATAAACAGTTTGTTCAACGGTCTTTTTTGTGTATTAATGCTGTTTCGCTCCCTTCAGCCGGTACTTCGTATCGTTTGCCTGCAGTCTTTTTTTCAGGCTACTTTCTAATATACCATCATAACGGTATTTCCGCTCCATTTGATATGTGTTCCGCTCGTTTTTACTGTTCTAAATAAAAAGCCCGGCCAGAAGATACACTCTCTCAGGCCGGTTCGATTTGTTCCATATACTCTCTAATTGTTTCTTCGGTCATGGAACCTGTAATAATATCCTGCACCACTCCATTTTCATCTATAAGAAAAGTGGAGGGGAGCGGTCCTATTCCATAACTGTCCACCACATTGCGGTTTTTATCCAGCACAATAGGAAAGCTTAGTTGATGCCTGTCTGAAAATCGCGATACAACCAGCTCTGTTTCCGCTACGTTTACTGCCAGCACTTCCACTCCGCGGTCCTCAAAAGCCTGGTGCTGATTCTCCATATAAGGCATTTCTCTTTCACACGGCGGACAGTAGGTACCCCAGAAGTTTAAAAAGACTCCCTTGCCTCTGTAGTCTTCCAGCTGCACCTGTTCTCCGTCCATATTAGTAAGCTGGAAATTAGGAGCGGTTTCTCCTGCAGTCACTGCCGTTTGTTCGTCACTCATAAAGTTGGTGTAAAAAACATAACCCAGCACCACTGCCAGAACACTGAGTATGGAAAGCCGCATCAGAAAACGGCGCTTTTTTTTATTCATATGTATCTCCCCTATTTAAAAGTGCTTCTTTTCTCTTTAGTTTCTCATGAAGGAACAGAGTTATTCAAGTCCTCCTGTCCGTTTATTGAAACCGTTTTAAAAAAAGCCGGAAAATCTCCGGCTTTTTAAATAGACCGGAGAGCTTTATTAATTTCTGTCTCTCCATTTACTACATCAAACGCCTTATAAAAGGTGGCCTCATTTTGAATACTCTGCGCCAGCACTTCTGCTATGTCCGCTCTTGTCACTTCCCCCGAATCATCCAGAGCGGAATCTGTGCTGATTCTGCCGGAAGGCGTATGATCAGTCAGTCTGCCGGGCCTTACAATCGTGTAATTAAGATCGCTGTGCTGTAAATATTCATCTGCAAGCTTCTTGGCTACAAAATAGTGTTTCATATTGTCCGGTCCTTCGTCCGGATTGACTGAACGCATCGATCCAACCATCAGAAAACGGTGGGCTCCATGTTCTTTGGCAGCGTCTATCGCTTTTCTTGCTCCCCACAGGTCAATTAGTATCGTTTTGTCCGCACCTGTGTGGCCTCCCGACCCCGCCGCAAATACAACAGCTTCCTGTGCCTCAAACACTGCGGATATATTGCCTTCCAGATTGGAGACAATCGTTTCATCCGCCCCTAATTCTTTAAGCTCTGCTGCCTGCTCTTCTTTTCTAATCATTGCTGTAATATGATATTTCTCCTCTTCGGCAAGTTTCTTAATCAGCTGCCTTGCAATTTTGCCATTTGCCCCTACGATCAAAATATTCATGCAACCTCGCCCCTTTTCTTTTAAGTATAAAACGCTCTTTAGGTTCTGTACAGGTAAAGAAGCTGCCTTTTAAAGAGGCAGCTTCTTTAATCGAACATATACGATTTGGAGTGGTAGCGGATGCTCATAATCATCCCGAGTGCAAACATGGTTGCAATAACGGAGCTGCCTCCATAGCTTAACAGAGGGAGCGTGAAGCCCGTGACAGGAAGCAGTCCGAGGCTCATCCCGATGTTCTGGAAAATCTGAAAGGCAAGCATACCGATAAACCCGGCGCACAGGTATTTACCAAACGCATGATTGGAGCGGAAAGCGATCATTAAAATTTGATACAAAAGTACAAAGTATAAAGTAATCACCATAGCTCCACCGAGAAAGCCATGCATAGAACCGATAACTGCAAAAATAAAATCGGTATGCGCCTCCGGGATGTAAATGGAATCATCCGTTGTTCCGAGCAGCTGCCCCGCACCAATGGCCGTTAATGCCCTCACTGTCTGAAAACCTTCATCTGCATATTCAAACGGGTTCAGCCAGCCGTTAATACGGTTCACCTGATATTGATCCATGAGAGCAAATAACGTAGCATCGAGAACAGCAGGTATTTGAAAGAATAAAAAGATAAATACAGCAAATCCTACTAGAGGAACGCCAATCAATACACTGACGATTTTATAGGAAATTCCTGAAACAACCATCAACGCAATAAAGATGGCTGCAATCAGCATGACGCTTCCCATATCCGGTTGTCTTGCCAGAAGAAGCACAACGGGAAGAATAGGCAGGATCATTTTTCCAAGCAGTTGAAAATCTGTTTTTAAAGAAGAGTTGTCTTTAAACCGCTGATTGTGCCGGTAGATAATAGCACTAAGCGTAATAATCAATATAATCCGCATCAGCTCAGATGGCTGAACCGACCCGATAACAGGCAGCGTAAACCAGCTGACGGCTCCATTGGTTAATGGTGCAATCATTTCATTAGGGCCGATAATATCCAGAGCCAGAAGCAGAAACAGACCAAACCCATAAAGAACCCAATGCATATTCAAGTAATATTCATAATCAAAATGAACAACAGCAAAAGCAACAGCAAAGGCCATAAGAAAAAATATTCCCTGTCTAATATAAAAATTAGTGTCATACTGGCCCATCTGCTGGGCAAAATAAATATAAAAACAACTAATGACTGCAAACAAAAACAGTACAAAAAACATGTTAATATCATACTGCTTTTCAGTTGAAGGATAATTTCCGTTCAATCTTCATCACCATATCCTTTTAAATTAATTATATTGCAGAACCGCTGATATATAATATACTCTTCTCTATACTAACAGTACAGCCTTTTCCATTTAAATGAATGTTTCAGTAAAGAAGGCAGGCGGCATCCGTACCAAACGCCGCTGTTTGTCACGCATGCCACTTGTATGAAAATGGAAGAAATGTGATTGTCCTGCGCATGATAACCGTGTACTATGAAATAAGAAAAGCTATACATAATCCAGGAGGAACTCTATGACTTCTTTGACTCCACGCTCCAATGAACGTATCGTATCGCTCGATATTATCCGCGGTTTCGCTCTTTTTGGAATTTTGTTAGCCAATATGGCTTTTTTTAAATCCCCGGCTTTGCAGCTGCAGAGTTTTCCGGGCACGGAGTCGCTGCTGCCTTTAAGCCGAATGGATGAGTGGTTCCAATTTCTTATAAACTGGCTGGTCGTCGGTAAGTTTTACCCAATGTTTTCTTTTTTATTCGGTCTCGGCGCCTATATTTTTTATACCCGCCTTGCAGAAAAAAGATTACAGCCTGTCCCTTATTTTCTCAGGCGGTTTGGCTTTTTATTAATACTCGGCCTCGTTCACCTTATTTTCATCTGGTCCGGTGACATCCTTCACACGTATGCCGTTGCTGGATTTCTCCTTCTTTATTTTCTGAAAGCCTCGGCTAAAACGCTTCTCGTATGGGGGATTTCCCTGATTGTTGTTTCTGCTGTCTTTTTAACCGCACTCCTTACGCTCAGTTATACTTTATCGGCTGATTATTTATCAAGCGGTGCTGCCGTGGAAAGGGCGCAGACCGATATTGCCGGCGCAGAAACCGTATACAGTACAGGAAGCTATTTGGAGCTATTAGGCTTTCGCATGGCCAATGAACTTCCTCTTATTCTCAGTAATATATTTTTTACCGTACCTTCTATTCTTGGCTTGTTTCTTATTGGGTTTTATTTCGCTAAAAAACAATTATTCCATAGCTCTCCGGCTGCCACGGGCTTTTGGAAAAAATTGTGTCTGGCCGGCCTGGGAGCCGGACTTCCTTTAACCTTTATGTATGCCTATCTTAACAGCTCTTATTCTTCTTTTCCTGCATGGACGACAGAGTCTTTTGGAGAAGGAATAAACTACATCGGAGGCCCGCTTTTAATGCTTGGCTATGTAGCAAGTATTGTACTGCTTGTGCGGAACGAATCATTTAAACGCCTGCTGTTTCCAATAGCCCTGGTCGGCCGGATGGCGCTGACGAACTATCTCCTGCAGTCTATTGTCTGTGCCTTTATCTTTTATGGATTCGGCCTGCAGCTATTCGGAACCGTTACTGTATCTACGGGAATTCTAATCGTTTTAATTATATACACAGCCCAGGTTATTTTAACATTCTTCTGGTTTCTGGCTTTCAGCCAGGGGCCTCTGGAAAACTTATGGAGACGCTGGGTCTACCGCTGATGCGGTTAATTCAAAGCGGGAGCCTTCAAAGGAGGGCTCCCGCTTTTTTATTATTTCTTTTTTTCTTTATACTCCGACTACTTTTTGAATGGCTTCCATTACGCGGTCCGCCTGAAATGGCTTCACGATAAAATCTTTAGCGCCTGCCTGAATGGCATCAATAACCATCGACTGCTGTCCCATCGCAGAACACATAATAATGTTGGCGTCACTGTGTCTGCTTTTAATTTCTTTCAACGCCGTAATGCCATCTTTTTCAGGCATCGTAATATCCATTGTTACCAGATCCGGTTTCAGCTCTTCATACATATCAACGGCTTCCTGTCCGTTGGCGGCTTCTCCTACTACGTCAAATTGATTTTTTACTAAAATATCCTTTATCATCATTCTCATAAAGGCGGCATCATCTACAACTAATACTGAAGACACATATATCCCTGCTTTCTTTTATTTAATTAATGGAGTAATCAGCTTATCCAAATCGAGCATTGTAATAAGCCGGCCTTCTATCATAATCACGCCATCTACGTATTCATTTTTTCTATGTCCCGAAGATTCCGGAGAAGCTTCCATGCTGCTTAAATCGATATCCATAACATCGTTAGCCCCGTCTACAATAAGCCCTGCTTCATATTCTTCCCGGACCAGCACGAGGATTCGGGTATGTTCATCCATTTCTTTAGCATCCAGCTGAAAAAGAGTTCTTACTTCAATCACAGGAGTAATAATACCGCGCAGGTTCATAACACCAACTATCGAAGGTGAAGCTCCGGGAATCCGGGTAATATTCTTTACCTTTTCAATCGATTGAATTCTGCGGACATCAATGGCAAATTCTTCTTCGTTCAGCTGAAATACGATTACTTTTGTTAATACTGCTTCTTGTGTATGTTCCAATTGTTCTGATGCCATTATTTCCTCCTTACGCAATCAACGTATTTACATCCACTATTAACGCTACGTTTCCATCTCCTAAAATAGTCGCGCCTGAAATAGAGGCTATATCTGGAAGGAATGGGCCTAACGATTTTAGGACAATATCCTGCTTGCCTATTAAATGATCAACCATGACAGCTGCTATCTTATCGCCTTTATTGATGACTACAATGGAATGCTGGCTGTTTTCTTCGTGGGAGCCTGGAATGTTAAATACTTGATGCAGCGAAAGCAGCGGAATAATTCTGCCCCGGAAATCAATAACACGCTGGCCGTGGGAATGAAAAATATTGTCTTTCGTAATAATAGCCGTTTCTACAATCGAAGAAATCGGCACCGCATATTTTTCCGACCCTGCTTCCACGAGCATAACGTCCAGAATAGACAGTGTCAGCGGCAGCTGAATGGAAAACACAGATCCTTTTCCGTACTCGGAATCAACAGAAACAATCCCTCCAAGCGATTCAAACGTATTTCTTACTACATCGAGACCCACACCCCGTCCCGAAATATCGGTTACTTCGGCAGCTGTGCTGAACCCGGAGGCAAACAGCAGACCGTATATATCCTGATCTGACTTTTTTTCTATATCCTCTGCGTTAATAATCCCTTTTGACAGCGCTATGTCTATTACTTTTTGCTTGTTAATACCTGCCCCGTCGTCTTCCATTTCAATCATAACATGGTTGCCGCTGTGGTAAGCACGCAGCGTTACCCTGCCGGTCTCCGGCTTGCCTGCCTGCTTGCGGACATCCGGTGTTTCAATCCCGTGATCGAGTGAATTGCGCAGCAGGTGTACGAGAGGATCTCCAATTTCATCAATGATTGTGCGGTCAAGCTCTGTCTCTGCACCGATAATTTCGAGCTCAATTTTTTTGCCGAGTTCTTTGGAAAGAGACCGGACCATACGTGGAAAACGGTTGAAAACATGCTCTACCGGCATCATTCGCATTGTAAGTATAATCGTCTGCAGGTCACCGGATATACGGGACATGTGTTCTACTGCATCAGTCAGCTCACTGTGCTTTAGTTCTGCTGACAGCTGCTCGAGTCTTCCTCTATCAATCACCAGCTCTTCAAATAAATTCATCAGCTTATCCAGGCGATCAGTGTTTACCCGCACGGTTTTCACCGCTTCGGTCTGGCGCTGCGGAACTTCCGTTTTGTTGGGTACGTCCGGTGTCCCGCCGGCAGGCTTCTGCTCATGTTCACCAGGTGTTCTTGAAGACACCTCTGAATGTTGTTGTTCTTTCTTTACAACCTGCCCATGAACATTTGTCACTTCCGAGACATTGGCAATTTGGGACTGCAGGCTTTCGGGATCTTCTTTTGTAACGAGTGTTACCGTAAACTCGTTATCAAATGCCTCCGCTTCCAGATCAGCCATAGCCGGCTGGCAGTTAATTACTTCGCCGGCTTTTTCTACTATGCCAAACACCATAAATACGCGTGCTGCTTTCAGCATCGTCTGCTCATCGAGCGTTACGTTGAGACAGACTGCGTGGTATCCCTGTTCCTCGGACTCCTGAATCACTGCCCATTCGTACTGATCGTATTCGGGCACGGCCGGCGGCTTCAAGTAAGACGTTTCCGGAGTTGAAGTTGAAGTATCTTCGACAACATCTCCTGTAAGGAGGGCCTCCAGCTTTGACACTGTGGCTTGTACGTTTTTAGTACCGTCTCCACCGCTGGATATGTCATTAATCATATACTCCAGATCATCCACTGATTCAAATACAACATCCAGAATAAGCGGCGTCACTGTAAGCTGATCGTTTCTAATCTGATCCAGAACGTTCTCCATCTGGTGAGTTAAATGAGCCAGATCTTCAAAGCCCATGGTAGCTGCCATACCTTTAAGTGTATGGGCTGACCGGAAAATTTCACTGATGAGTTCTTTACTGCTGTTATTTTTTTCAAGCTCCAGCAGGTGTGTATTTACAGCCTGCAGATGCTCCTGGCTTTCTTCAATAAATAACGTTAAATACTCTTTATTATCCACAGCTTCTCCCTTCTCCACATCTTCTATTTCATTGCTGCTTATGGAGTCCTTCCTACTAACTATCGGCATTCTCTATAGATTATTTAAGTATTTCTACCTCCTGTCCGTAGAAAATTACAGTGAAAATAATTAAAAACGCACCTTCCCATGAAGGTGCGCCTTTATGCAGTGCTCTTTAATTCAGATCAAAATGCTGTCCGTTCTCTTCATAGACAATCCATTCGGCCAGGTTCGTGGCATAGTCTGCAATCCGTTCAATATATCTGCCGATAAATGCCAGTTGGGCGATATTTTCTATTTCGTTCTGCTCAATCGACATCGCAAAAAGTCCGCGTACAAACGTTTTGTATTTGGCATCCACTTTATCATCCATGACTGCAATCTGCTGGGCTGTCATTAAATCTTTATGCTTGTAGGCAGACAGCGCCTGATCCAGCATAGAAATTGCAATAGAAGCCATTTCACGCATTTCTTCTATCTTCTGCTCCGGCTGTAAGACACTCATCCGTCTGGAGGCTTTTATAATATCAATCGTAAGATCTCCGACTCGTTCCAAATCACTCGATATTTTCAAAGCTACGATCGTTGTTCTTAAATCTGTAGCTACCGGCTGCTGCCGGGCAATCATAAGCGTCGCTTTATCGTGGATCTCCAGCTCTTTTTTATTAATGACTTTGTCATAATCTATAATATCCTGCAGCAGATGACCCTTCCCTTTATCCAGAAGCTCCATAGTACGTTCAAACGTTTGGATAACTTCCTTGCCAAGGTTAAATACTTCATCCTGCAGGGAAGCCAGTTCTTGTTCGTACGTACCTCTTACACTCATCAGCTTTTCCTCCGTTCTTATCCGAAACGCCCGGATACATAATCTTCGGTCCGCTGATCCTGAGGAGAAGAGAAAATATTAGCGGTATCATCGTATTCCACGACTTCCCCATTTAAGAAAAAGGCGGTCCGGTCCGAAATTCTACCTGCCTGCTGCATATTGTGAGTCACAATAATGATGCTGTACTTCTTCTTTAATTCCTGAACAAGCTCTTCTATTTTTAATGTAGAAATAGGGTCCAGAGCAGAAGTCGGCTCGTCCATTAACAACACGTCTGGTTCAATGGCCAGGCAGCGTGCGATGCAGAGTCTCTGCTGCTGTCCGCCTGAAAGGCCAAACGCATTTTCTTTCAGCCTGTCTTTTACTTCATCCCATAAAGCAGCATCTTTTAAACTTCTCTCTACGATTTCATCAAGGACTTTCTTGTCTTTAATCCCGTGAATTCTCGGGCCGTACACCACATTTTCATAAATGGATTTTGGAAATGGATTCGGCTTTTGAAATACCATTCCTACTTTGGTTCTTAATTTTTCGACGCTGAATTTCTTGTTAAAAATATTGTTATCACGGTAGTAAACCTCACCTGATGTTTTTACAATCGGCACCATTTCTGTCAGACGGTTCAACGTTTTAATAAATGTTGATTTTCCGCAGCCGGAAGGTCCGATAATTGCGGTTACTGTTTTTTCGGGAATGTCGAGCGTGATATCTTTCAGTGCCTGATCTTTTCCATACCAGAGATTTAACTTATCAACTTTATAAACACTGCTTGTTTCTTTTTTCATCTGATTGGTTGAACGATTATCCTCAGTCTGAATCATAGTATCCCTCTTTTTTTCAGATTGCATTGTGGATCCCCCTTAGAATCTTTGTTGGAATTTATTTCGAATCCACACGGCGATGGAATTCATTAGTAAAAGCATAGCAAGCAGAACAATAATCCCTGCTGCTGCAATGAAATGGAACTCTTCCTGCGGTCTGCTCGTCCAGTTAAAGATCTGGATAGGCATAACGGTAAACTGTGAAAATACATTGTCTGGTAAAAATGCAATATACGTTAATGCGCCTATCATAATCAATGGTGCTGTTTCTCCTATAGCACGGGACAAGGCAAGAATGTTCCCTGTTAATATACCGGGCAGAGCCGCCGGGAATATTATCCGGAACATCGTCTGCCACTTTGTTGCTCCCATACCAAAAGATGCCTCTCTCATTTCTGACGGCACGGAACGAATCGCTTCCTGGGATGCTACTACAATTATAGGAAGAATAAGAAGCGCCATCGTAAGCCCGCCTGCCAGAACGCTGCGGCCCATGGAAAGTTCTCTTACGAAAATAGTCAGGCCGAGCAGTCCAAATACGATAGAAGGAACACCTGCCAGATTGGAGATATTCATTTGGATCAAAGCGGTAAACTTATTTGTTGGTGCATACTCTTCCAAGTAGACTGCCGTACCGACACCTAATATAAAAGCGACAGGCGCGGTAACGGCCATCATCCAGATCGTCCCAATGATAGCAGCTTGAATCCCTGCTTCATCTGCGTTTCTTGAAGCAAAGGAAGTCATAAATTCCCAGTTCAAAAAGCCAATCCCCTGAGTGAATATCCGTACTAATAATATCAGCAGCATAAGAAGCGTGAATAGTACGGCTCCGAAAAAGATGCCTTTGAATATTTTATTTTTTAAATGCCGTTTTTTGTCATTTGAATTTTCTTCTACTTCAGGATAATTTTCTACAGTTGTAATGTCCTGTTCTGGTAGAGCCATTTAATAAACCTCCCTGAACCGCTTCGAAATAAAGTAGGCAATGACGTTCATCAGCAGGGTGAAAAGGAATAACGTCATACCAACAGCATAAATACTGTAGTAGGTAGTTGTTCCATAACCTACGTCTCCAAGGCTCACCTGTACAATATAAGCGGTCATTGTCTGAACAGCGCCAGTTATATCCATATTGGTTGTTGGATTCGCTCCACCGGCTACTGTGACAATCATTGTTTCTCCGATCGCTCGTGAAATGGCGAGTACGAAAGAAGCCAGAATACCGGACAGAGCTGCCGGTACGACAACTTTCATTGCTACCTCGAACTTTGTAGAGCCGAGCGCATAAGCGCCTTCTCTCATCGACCTTGGAACAGCACTCATCGCATCTTCAGAAAGGCTGGCTACCATAGGAATAATCATAATACCTACGACCAGTCCGGGACTGAGCGCATTGTATACTCCCAGTCCAGGAACAACATTCTGCAAAACCGGTGTAACAAATGTTAAAGCAAAGAATCCATATACGATCGTTGGAATCCCAGCTAATACTTCCAAAATAGGTTTAATCGTTCTGCGCGTTTTATCCGATGCATACTCACTCAGAAAAATGGCAGCTGCCAGTCCTACAGGGATGGCGATAATCATCGCAATAACAGCAATCATCAATGTACCGATAAGAAGCGGCCGGATACCGAAATCCGGTTCCGAAAATACCGGGTACCAGTCTGGACTTGTAACAAATTCTATGAAAGATACTTCTGTAAAAAAGGTAAATGTTTCTGATAATAATGTAACGACAATGCCAATAGTAGTTAAAATCGATATAACCGCGCAGGTTAGAAATAACTTAGGCATGATTATTTCAGCCGCATTAGTCAGTCCCCGATTAGAGGCTTTTTCTTCAATCTGCTGGCTGATCGACTTTTTTGGACGGTTTTCCATTATGATCCCCCTTGATCCCCTATACTCAATTCGTCTTTATAAAAAGGAGAAAAGCAAGACAGCGTCCGTCTCGCTTTCACCCGTTACATTGCCTTTTGGCTACTCTGCTGATGCAGCGGCTTCTTCAATCATCTGTGCATTTTCTTCATATTCCTCATCTGTCAGGTTGATATAGCCAACTTCCAAAGCAAGATCTCCTACGTTGTCATTAAGAAAGTTTACATATTCCAAAATGTGATCTTCCTGAAGCGATTCAGTTTTTATATACGTGTAAAGCGGACGGGACAACGGCTCATACGTACCATCGTTAATGGTTTCTTCTGTAGGCTCAATTGCACCGTCTCCGTTATCGATTGGTACAATTTTTAAGTTATCCTGATTTTCTTCGTAGTAAGCATATCCGAAGTAGGCAATCGCGTTCGGGCTTCCCTGTACACCGTTTACAAGCACGTTGTCATCTTCTGACAGCTGGGCATCACGGGAAATATCGCCGTCTTCCAGTACTTCTTCAACAAAGTAGTCAAACGTTCCGGAGTCAGTACCTGGGCTGAAACGCTCTATTGGCTCTTCCGGCCAGTCTGGGTTCACTTCGTTCCAAGTCTCTACTTCTCCATCCGCGAAAATGGTTTGCAGCTCTTCGACTGTAAGAGATTCAATGAAATCATTTTCTTCACTTACCACTACGGACAATCCATCATAGGCAAGTTCAAGTTCAAGATAATCAACACCCTGCTCTTCAAGCTGAGCTGCTTCTTCATCGTCAATCGGTCTCGACGCATTACTTAAATCTGTTTCCCCGCCGATAAACCGTTCAAAGCCGCCACCGGATCCTGAAACACCAATCGGAGCGCGTACATCCGGATTTTCTGCTGTATATTCTTCAGAGACTGCTTCCATTATTGGAAATACGGTTGAAGATCCATCAATGGCGATTTCGTTATCTCCATCACCTGAAACCGGCTCCTGGCCTGCTTCTTCTTCACCGGAACCTGATGCTTCTTCACCAGCACCTGCTTCTTCCTCTTCTGTTTCTTCTCCGCCGCCTCCGCAGGCAGATACTGCCATAAGTCCTGCTAGTGATAAAGCCATCCAACCTTTTTTCATACGCATAATGTTTTTTCTCCCCTTTTTCTCTAATTGTCTAAGTAGTGTTCTAAAGCTGAGTACGGAGCGTTTTATTTCTCCTGCTCACAATTGTTAGTATAGAAGAGAATTGTTAAGCCAAAATAGGCGTATTGTAAAGATTATGTAAATGTGCTGCTTTTGCTGCCGGAAAATACCGTCTTAATAAGGTAAAAGCAAAAAAAATACTGCCTGGATTTCTCCAGACAGTACGATTTTTATATGGTTGTATTCCAGCCTGCGGCTGCTAAATCGATTGGGCCGTCAAATACAGAAGCCGCTTCCTTCAAAAGCTGTTGATGATCTCCGAAATGAGGAAGATGGGTAAGTAGCAGCTTCTTCACCCCTGCCTGTAAAGCAAGCCGGGCAGCTTCTACGCTGTTCATATGGCCCGGTCCTGATCCGTCCTGGCCGCTGTAGAGGCTGGCTTCCGCTATCAGCAGATCAACGCCTGCTGCCCAATCAGCCAGTTCGATAAAATAAGAAGTATCTGCTGTATAAAACAGGCTGCCGCTGCTCCCCTTGATTTTCATTGCAAAACACGGGACAGCATGCTGCACCTCATAAAACTGAAAGACAAAGGGGCCGAGCGAAAGCGGTTTGTTTTCTTCATATGCCTCCGCCTGCACGATATTTTTGTAGGAAAGTCCTGCGAAACCATTCTGATCCAGCGTATGGCCAACAACCCTTACCGGCTTTGCCGGGGTTTTCAGAATATGCGGCTGCAGCAGCCGGAAGTAATGGAAGGCCCCTATATCACTTACGTGGTCATTATGATAATGAGAAAGCACAACCGCATCTATGTGTTCGAGCTGTATATACCGCTGTACATTGGAAATAACACCGCTGCCGCAGTCAATTAATACGCTGTACCCATCTTCTTCAATCAGATACCCGGACGCAGCCTCTTCCGCTTCCGGATAAGCATGCCAGAATCCTACCACCGTTATTTTCATATACATTCCTCCCCAGCTATATAAAAAAGCACTGCCTCTATAATGATAGAGACAGCGCTTCTGCAATTATGCTTCTTTTACTACGATGCTTACCTGCTTGCGTTTTTTCCCGAGGCGCTCAAATTTCACTACGCCGTCGATCTTGGCAAACAATGTATCGTCGCCGCCGATTCCTACGTTCGTTCCTGGATAGATGCGGGTTCCGCGCTGGCGTACAAGGATAGAACCACCTGTTACGTACTGCCCGTCTCCACGCTTCGTACCAAGGCGCTTTGATTTGGAATCACGACCGTTCTTCGTACTACCTACACCTTTTTTCGATGCAAAAAACTGAAGATCTAATCTCAACATATGTCTTCACCTCCCGTGATCGGAAATGCTGATGTGCTCGCTGTAATCAGCGGCAATCGTTTGAAGAGAAACAATCATGCCTTCGAGCAGGAGCTGTGCTTCCGGTGAACTTTCATCCTCCGGGAGAATGCACTGCATAAATCCGCCGTTGTCTCCTAAATCAATTTCAAGTTCGGCTTCGCATAAAGCCGTGACTGCATTTACTGCTCCAAACGAAACAGCTGATGCGCCCGCACAGACTAAATCATATCCATAAGGACCAGATTCAGCATGGCCTGACATTAAAAAAGAATAGATGGATTGATCGTCTCTTCTATTGATCGTTACTTTTATCATATCGGTCCTAACCTAAAGATCGATTTTGTCGATAACTACTTTAGTATAAGGCTGACGGTGTCCCTGCTTACGACGGTAGTTCTTTCTTTTCTTGAACTTATAGACGATGATTTTTTTGGCACGGCCATGCTTTTCGACCTTGCCTGTAACTGTAGCGCCCTCAATAAATGGAGCTCCTACTTTTGCATCATCACCGCTGACAAATACTACATTTCCAAATGTTACAGAATTTCCAGCTTCCGCATCCAGCTTCTCAATGTAGATTTCCTGTCCTTCTTCTACTTTGATCTGCTTTCCGCCTGTTTCAATAATTGCGTACATACTTTGCACCTCCTGTTATACTAAGACTCGCCACTTTAGGTGCCTGAACGGACTTGAAAACCTAGTCATGTGCGGTTGTAGTTTGGGTGCTAATCCAAACGACTAACTATGAAATAATACCATAGAGTAAAGGACAGTGTCAATTCTTCCTTTGCCTTTCTTTCTGCCTTGCTGCCGCCTCTTCTGCGGTTCCGGCAAATCCTATTTCCGGACGCACACCCTGGACGCTTTGAATCCATATGGAAAAAGGAAAAAGCTGTTTCCAATAGTCACGAAGATGGCGTCCCTTTTCATCCAGCCACTCTGCTGCATGGGAGGGGAGCAAAAGCAGAACAGCTTCCGACTCGACTTCCCTGTATTCATACAACAGCCGTTCCGCTTCATACACAATGGTTTCTGCTTTTTTTATTTTCCCGCTTCCATGACAGTCCCGGCATGGTTTAAACAGCCGGTCATGCAGACTGCGGGCAGTTTTCTTTCTGGTCATTTCCAGAAGACCGATCCGGCTGATGCCGAGGACATTTGTAAGAGCCCGGTCGCTTTTCAACGCCTGCTTTAAACAATCGGTTACTTCCTCTTTATCCTCGGTTCGTTTCATATCTATAAAATCAATAACAATAATGCCTGCAATATCACGGAGCCTCAATTCTTTCGCAATTATTTTGGCGGCTTCCAGATTCGTCTGCTTTATCGTTTCAGCTACATTTGTTTTCCCTGTAAAACGAGCCGTATTTACATCAATAACGGTAAGAGCTTCGGTTTTATCTATCTTCAGCGAAGCCCCATTTTTCAGCCATACGTGATCGAGAAGGAGCCGCTCCAGCGGTTTATCCAGCTTTTCATAGCTGAATACATTTTCACGCCCACGGTACGTGACCATCTTTTTTGTATCTTTTTCTTCATAGCGGAGAAGACGCCGGATTCTTCCGGCTTCTTCTGCATTATCCACTACAATCCGCGAGAGCTGGGAAGCTGGATAATCTTTCAGCAGCTTTTCTGCCAGGCCGCTTCCTTTTTTTAAAAGACCCGGCTGCTTCGCACGCACTGTCGTTCTCTCCAGATCCGCCCACTCCTCTTTGAGCAGCATAATATCCGATTTCACAGCGTCCCATGTACTCGAAGCGGCATTGGTGCGGATAACCAACCCCTCCTGCTGCTCCATTACTTCAGCGGCTTTTGTACGCCATGCTTCTCTTTCGGCTTCCGGCTGAATTTTTTTAGAAACAGCAATATAGCTTCCGTTTGGCATAAACACACTGTATTTTCCGGCGAACGAGAGATTTTCGGTTAACCTGGCTCCCTTTTCCCCAAACTCTTCTTTTTCCGCCTGGACGACAATAAGCTGGCCTTCTGTAATAAATTCATTTATGCTGCGCTTTTCTTTTCGTGCGTACGGCTCTTCCAGCCGGCGGTAGGAGAGCAGTTCGTCTCTATAAAGAAAGCCGTTTTTCTCCCGTCCGATATCTACGAAAGCCGCCTGCATGCCCTGCACGACATTTTTTACACGACCTATGTAAATATCCCCTGCCGTTTTCGTTTCATCCGGCTGTTCAATATGCACCTCTGTCAGCTCCCCGTCTTCAAGAAGAGCTGCCCTTTTTTCCGACGTAGCCGTATTAAAAATTAGTTCTTTCATTGCGTCATTCCTCCTTTTTGCCGTTGGAGTGCCTCCAACAAAAAAACCCCCGTATTGGCGGGAGTCCAGCTACAGCTTTCTGTTTTTTGCTTTTTCATACAAAAGTGTCAGCTGCGTTGTATATTTTTTCCAGTCGTCATTCTCAATTGAACCGGATTTGTATATTTTTTCCGTAAGCTGGCTCGCTTTCTTTTTTTCTTCAGGAGAAAGCAGATCAATAACAGCCATAGGTAACGTCTCCTTTATTGATTCATTCGCGGGACTTCAGTGTACTTTCCTCTTCTCTAAGTATACCATAACCCGGCATTAGTATAGCGCAGTTTGCCTGGGAAGAACGGCTGTCATGAAAAAGAGCCCCACGCCGGGGACTCTGAATCAATCTATGCTTTCATGCCGAACCATTTTTTCATTTTGGAGAAAAAGCCTTTCTTCTCTTCCAATGACATCAACGGTACGGATTCCCCCATCAAACGTCTTGCGATATTACGATAGCCAATGGATGCTTTACTGTTTGGATTCATCGCAATCGGCTCCCCTTTATGGGCAGCTTTCAGAACATCATCTTCGTCTACAATGACACCTAAAAGGTCAATAGCAAGAGTGGACGTCACATCATCCACATCCAGCATTTCGCCTGTGTCGGAGAGATGCTGTCTCACCCGGTTAATAACCAATCTAGGGGGCGTAATGCCTTCCTGTTCAAGCAGGCCGACAATACGGTCTGCATCTCTTACCGCTGCTGTATCCGGTGTTGTCACAACGATCGCGTGATCTGCACCAGCTACCGCATTCTTATACCCCTGCTCAATTCCTGCCGGGCAGTCAATCAGAATAAAATCATAGTCTTCCCGAAGAGAATCAATAATTTCCTTCATTTGTTCCGGACTGACCGCCGACTTGTCTTTTGTCTGGGCAGCAGGAATTAAATGCAGGCAGTCAAATCGTTTATCTTTAATTAATGCCTGCTGCACACGGCAGCGTCCTTCTGCTACGTCGACCAGATCATAAATAATCCGGTTTTCCAGCCCCATCACAACGTCAAGATTGCGCAGGCCGATATCGGTATCGAGCATACACACCTTTTTTCCCTGCAGAGCCAAGGCAGCTCCTATATTTGCGGAGGTTGTTGTTTTACCAACTCCGCCTTTTCCTGATGTAATAACGTAAGCCTCTCCCACTGTAATTCCTCCTTTCATGCAAAAACATGAAATTTGTTATGGTACGATTTTTGCTGCTGATTATTACTTTACATCGGCAGTTTTCTTATCTCTTCGAGACGTATAATACGTCAATACTTTCATTTTTTCAAAAAGAATTTCATCTTTTTCCTGCTCGTAATACGCGTATAACGGCTCGGAAAGAAGATCTTCCTGCTGTTCGTGGCGTTCCGGAGCATGATAATACTTATCTGAAATCGACAGCTGCTTCGGCCTCATAATAGAAGCGCAGATCACAGCGTCTTTTTTCCCATCAATTCCGGCACGTGCAATTCCCTTTAATGCGCCGAGTACGTAAATATCGCCGGTCGCTTCTACGGTACCCCCGGGATTTATATCCCCTAAAAGAACGATATCGCCTTTGGCACGCAGAACCTGGCCGGAGCGGACGATGCTTGAAAAAGAGGTAATAGAGGCCTCTTCCCTAATTCGCTTGGCTTCCTCTTTTGTCATGACGTAGGATTCAAGCTCTTTCATTTCAATCGTCGCTGTTTTTGATAGGACTTTCGATATTTCTCTTTCCTGCTCTTCCTTAATATAACGGTAACCTGCATTAACTTTCACTGATACTTTAGGACCGTCGTTAACCAGCTGTTGTTCATTGCTGATTTTTTCTTCCAGTCCTTTCATCAATTCAGTGAAGTCACATTGATCATCCAGAAATATTGTTAAGCCCTGCTTCGTGCCTTTAATCGTAATATACTGGCTTCCGGAGCTTTGTTCCATTTTTTCACCCCTCATCCTAAACTGTCGGCCTGGCGCATACTATCCTGCCGGCCGCCTTATTTTTAATTGATGCGTATGATTTACCTCTGCCATATTTTTTCACTTTTTTCAATATAGGTGAAAAGCTTCTGCAATGGCAGATACAGAAGGGCAGCTGCTGCTGTGTTCAAAAGAAGGGAAGGCATAAGACGCCACACAAAAAAGTCGGCAAATATCACATTTGTATAGTCTGTAACATAATAAATGCCGTATGTCATCCATTCAAAAATAACGAGGGCTCCTACCACCACAGACAATTGAAGAATCAGACTGCTTTTTAAGCCTCGAAATGGATAGGAGCATAAGTAAGCTACAAGCCCAAAGCTGAAAATATACAATCCCAATAAATCCGTATAAGTAAGATCATACAGTGCGCCGGCAAATAAGCCAAGTATAATTCCAGCTCCGGGCCCTCTGTAAATGGAGGTAAAGATAACCAGGAGAAGGGTAAAGCGCGGGACCCATTCCACTCCTCCTGAAGACGTGTTTACAAAGATTTGAAACCACGTGCCTTCTATAAGAAAGGAAAAAAACACAAGAAAGGGCAGGAGATATCTAACCATCAGCCTCCACCCTCTTCTGTCACATCAACCGGCTCTTCTTCCTCTTCCTCGTCTTCTGATGTTTCTGCTTCTTCTTCTAAAGCATCGTCCAGGCTTTCGCTGTTCCGCTCTATTACTGTTACCTGCTCAATATTATAAAAACCGGCAGCGGGTTCCACCAGGGCATTGTACGTTAAGCCGTATTCATCAGGCTCGACGCTGACAACTTCCCCAATCGCAAGCCCTCTTGGAAAGATGCCTCCAAGTCCGGACGTACTGACAAGCTGACCTTCTTCAATTTCTGCATCCGATTCTATCTTGCGGAGCATTAGCCCTTCGCGCTCGTCATCCCAGCCTTCAATAAATGCATAGACCGGATCTTCTTCTGTCGTAACCATGGCAGAAACACGGTTGTTATCGTCGCTGTCTGATAGCAGCTGGACCGTGGAAGTAAACTGAGATGTGGACTGGACCCGTCCAATCAGGCCTTCAGGTGTCATGACCGCCATATCTGCCTCAATACCATTTTGTGAGCCCTTATCAATGCCTATTGTTTCCGTCCAGTGATCCGGAGACCTGTGGATAACCTGAGCAGAACGGATGGAATAATCGGTCAGGCTTTCTTCCTGCTCGACCATTTCCCGTAGTGTTTCATTTTCCTGACGGACACTGGCAAGCTCGGCAGAGATAGAAGCTGCTTCATCCACTCTTGCTTTCAGCGTCTGATTTTCCTGATACACATTAATCAGCAGACTTGCATCGTTAAAGAAATCAACAGCAATGTAAGCCGGCTTGCTTAATACAGACTGGGCAAATCCTGCCCCGTCCCGGAAAAGCTGTTCAGGAAGAGAAATATTCTCTCTGTCTCTCATGGAAAAGCCAATCACAGCAACTAAAATAATGATACTAACCATCAATACAATTAATCGTTTGTTGTTAATAAATTGTGGCATCCTGTCCACCCGCTTTGCTACTTGTTTCGATAAGAACTAAACGAGGAATTGTCTTTTGAACGGAATAACTCCATATTATCCAGCGCCTTACCGGTGCCAAGAGCTACACAGTCCAATGGGTTTTCAGCCACATATACAGGCATATTTGTTTCCTCGCTTAGTATCTTATCCATGTTTTTCAAAAGGGCGCCTCCGCCGGTCAGCAGTATTCCACGATCCATAATATCTGCTGCTAGTTCAGGCGGAGTACTCTCCAATGTGCTTTTAACAGCATTTACAATCGCACCGATTGTTTCTTTCATTGCTTCCGTAATTTCTTCTGAAGTCAGTGTAATGGTTTTGGGAAAACCGGTTAAAAGATCCCGTCCGCGGACATTGATTTCAGAAGGCTTTTCTTCAGCTTCTTTAGGTGCTGCAGCCAGTTCCATTTTTACCCACTCAGCGGTACGATCACCTATCAGCACATTATACGTCTTTTTCACATGCTGGGTGATATCACTGTCCATCTGGTCTCCGGCAATGCGAATAGACTGGCTCGTGACGATTCCTCCTAAAGAAATGACGGCCACTTCTGTCGTACCTCCGCCAATATCCACTATCATGCTTCCTGTAGGATCCCAAACCGGCAGGTCAGCTCCAATCGCTGCGGCAAAAGGCTCTTCAATTGTATAAGCTTCTTTTGCACCGGCCTGCCTGGTGGCATCTTCCACCGCTCTTTTTTCCACTGATGTAATCCCTGAGGGAACACATACCATTACGTTCGGCTTTCTGCTGAAGAAGCTTTTTGTTTTCTGTGCTTGATTTATAAAGTGCCTCATCATGGTGGTGGTTGTGTCAAAGTCGGCAATGACTCCATCTCTCATTGGCCTGAGTGTCACTATATTATCAGGTGTTCTTCCAATCATGTTCTTGGCAGCTGTACCCACCGCCTCAATCGTATTCGTGTCCTTTCGGATCGCTACGACCGAGGGCTCTCTTACAATAACTCCTTTGCCTTTTACAAATACTAATGTATTCGCCGTACCTAAATCTACTGCTAAATCCTTTGTAAAACCACCAAACATCTATGTATCTCCCTTCAGTTCCTGTAAATCTACAACGCTGCTGTGTCAGATCGGCATCCTGCTGTACTGCGGATTTATTTCATCATCTTAACCACTATTCTCCATTATACGCAAAATGAAACCAAAAACATAGACCCGCCTGGTGTTTTTTTAGGAGAAGATCTGCCTATTTTTTCTTGCTAACATATAAAAAATGCCCCGGCCTATCAAGCGGCAGGGGCATTCTTTACTTATTATTGTGTAATATGTCCCTTTTCTTTGAGGCTGATGAACGTTTCATCTCCAATAATAACATGGTCGAGAACTTCCATCCCCAGCAGCCTGCCGCATTCAGCAAGACGTTTTGTCACGTCAATATCTTCCCTGCTCGGCGATGGATCTCCGGAAGGATGGTTATGCAGGCAGATGATAGAAGCGGCGGAGCGGCGCAGCGCTTCTTTGAATACTTCTCTCGGGTGTACGATACTTGAGTTCAGGCTGCCGATAAACAAGGTTTGTTTATGAAGAATCTGATTTTTCGTATTCAGAGCCAGCACAACAAAATGTTCCTGTTTTAGAAACCTCATCTCTTCCATAACAAAATCGGCTACATCTTCCGGCGAACGAATCGTGTATTTCTCTTCCGCTTTATATGTATACAAGCGGCGGCCCAGTTCCAATGCAGCTTTCAATTCCGCTGCTTTGCCTTTTCCGATGCCTTTAACCGTCTGGAGCTCCTCAAGTGTAGCCTCCTTCAGAAAGGATAAATCATCAAACGTGTAAAGAAGCCTCTGGGCAAGTACCATTACCGATTCTTCTTTCGTACCTGTCCGGAGCAGAAGCGCAAGCAGTTCCAGATTAGAGAGCGACTTGGCTCCATTTTTCAATATTTTTTCTCTAGGTCGTTCTGTTTTAGGAATATCTTTAAAAATAAGGGGGGAAGTCATGCATATCTCCTTTTCGCAAAGTTAGTTAGAGGGGAAATTAAGAGGATAGGCCAATCAAGCGACTGTACCAGATGTAAAAAGTACCGTCGGCAAAAACAGCAGTTATGCAGGCAAACGCGATAAATGGCGCAAATGGAAACAACTGTTTCCGGTTCATTTTCTTCGTGCAGAGCCTGAATGTTCCCCAGGCCGTGCCGGCGATTGCAGCTAGAAAAATAGTAAGAACCGCTGCCGGCCATCCAACAGCAAACGCGATAAAAGCAAACAGCTTTATATCTCCTCCGCCCAGCCCGCCTTTTGTAAGAAAAGCAAATACATACAGCACGGAAAAAATAAGCAGGCCGTCCCACACAGAAAAAACCAATGCACTAAACGGCCCGGCCACCAGTTTAACGGCCGCTGCCGCTCCTGTTCCTGCAAGCAGCAGCCGATCTGGAATAATCATGTACGCGAGATCGCTCACTACTGCCGCGCAGAGAACCAGCACAACAATAAGGACCAGCGCGAGTTCCCACCCCCATCCGAACCGTAAAAAGGCTGCTGCGAACAATACACCTGCCCCGAGTTCCATGCATGGATAAAGAAAAGAAATACTTTTTCTGCAAAACCGGCATTTTCCCTTCAGCAGAAAAAAAGAAACAATCGGAATTAAATCTTTCTTTGCGATAGAGCGGCTGCATGAAGGACAGTGGGAAGCAGGGTAAACAAGCGATTCTTTTTTAGGAAGCCGAAGGCCGGCCACATTCGTAAATGACCCCATGACGCTTCCTATAATGAAGCTGTACCAAATTAAAATCACATAGTTTGTTCTCCTTTCTTTTAATGATTATATAATACCACAACTAAAGGACTATTTTAAGTTTTTTTATAAAAAAAGAAGCCCCTTATCAGGGCTTCCATTCTTTACGTACGTCGGATATAAAATACAAAGAGCCGGTTATTACGAGCCATTCTTCTTCCCGGCGCAGTGCTTCTACTGCTTTCACTGCCTGTTTCCAGTCTGCATATGTCCCGGGCTGCCCTGAAAGATCATGCACATTCAGGCTTTCCGGAGCAGCTGCCCGTTCAAAGTCAAAACCGGCCAGTGAAACCGTAGCCGTATTCAGGCTTTTGAGCGGGGTTAGAAAATCCTCTGCATTTTTTTCTTTTGTTGTACCGATAATAAAGTGAAAGGTGTCCTTTGAAAAATGAGCCTGAAGCGCTTCTGTAAGACTCATCATGCCTTCTTTATTATGTGCTCCGTCAATGATAATTCGTTTTTCCCGATTAATCTCCAGTCGTCCAGGCCAGCTCGTTTTCTCAAGACCGCGCAGGATATCACTGTCCTCTGCCGGAAAAGCATAATACATTTTAAGGTACCTTGCGGCCATTACAGCAGCGGCAGCATTCTTTGCCTGATGCGGTCCCATCATGGATAGCTGCACACGCTCGAGCCTTTTCAAAAACAATGACTGAAACGAAAACGTAATTCCAGCTTCATGGGCCTCTACATTCTCAATGTGAAAATCTCTGCCGAGCTGATACATTTTTGTAAACTTTTCTGATACCGCCTCTTCCAGAATCTCCAGGCTTTCCGGTTTCTCTTCACACGTAATTAACGGGACTCCTGATTTAACGATTCCCGCTTTTTCTCTTGTGATTTCCTCTATCGTGTTTCCAAGTATGTGCTGGTGATCGTGCCCGATATTTGTAATAACGCTGATAAGCGGAAGCATCGTATTCGTTGAATCAAGCCTGCCTCCAAGCCCTACTTCCCATATGACCACATCAGGAAAAGCGACCGAAGAAAAATAGCGTGCGGCAATAGCTGTAATAATTTCAAACTCTGTCGGCGGACCGAATAGTGATTTCTCTACGGCTTCGACAATCGGGCGCACCACATTCGCGGCTTCTAAAAACGCTTCTTCACTTATCGGCTCTCCATTAATGGAAACACGCTCTCTGAATGTATCTATATAAGGAGAAGTAAATGTGCCTACTTCCATCCCGGACTCTTCCAGAATATTTCTTAAAAAAGCTGTAGTGGACCCTTTTCCGTTTGTGCCTCCAATATGCACACTTTTCATTTTCCGCTCTGGATTGCCAAGGCCCTCCAGCAGCAGGTTCATCCGCTCCAGTCCCGGATGAATGCCAAATTTCTTTCTGTCCTCCAGCCAATCTCTCGCTTCTCTATACGTCTGCATGCTATCCCTCGTTTCTCTATTCAAGCTGTCCGTGAATGCAGGAAAAAAAGGGAGGTTTTCAAGCCTCCCCCTGCTATTTTTTTATTGCTGCAGTTCTTCCATGCGGGCAATCACTTTATCCCGCTTATCTGCGTAATCCTGCTGTTTCTGCTTTTCTTCTTCCACAACGTGGGCAGGTGCTTTACTCGTAAAGCCTGCGTTCGCAAGCTTCTTTTGTACCCGCTCTACTTCTTTATCGAGTTTTTCTTTTTCTTTTTGAAGCCTGGCAATCTCTTCGTCCAGCTGGATCAGCCCGGCCAGAGGCATATAAAGGTCTGCTCCGGTCAATGCGTGGGATACGGATTTTTCCGGCGCCTGCAGTCCTGTATTAATCGTAAGCTTTTCAGGGTTGCAGAAGCGCTCCAGATACTCCTGTCCGCGCAGCAGCTGCTGCAGTTCCTTCTCGGAAGCTGCATTAACGAGCAGTTCAATTTCCTTGCTCGGCGCTACATTCATTTCTGCACGTGTATTACGTACCGAGCGGATGATACGCTTGATCAGCTCCATATCCTCAACGGATTCGGAATCAGCCAGGTCTTTGTTTACAACAGGCCATGCCGCTACTGTGATGGAATCTCCCTGGTGAGGCAGGTGCTGCCAGATTTCTTCGGTAATAAATGGCATAATCGGGTGCAGCAGTCTCATCGTCTGATCGAGTACGTGGGCCAGCACCGAACGGGTCATTTGCTTTTGCTCGTCACTGTCTCCGTAAAGCGGCAGTTTTGCCATTTCAATATACCAGTCACATACATCTTCCCAGATAAAGTTATACAGCAGACGTCCAACTTCTCCAAACTCATATTGATCCATCAGCCTCGTTACGCTTTGAATCGTATCCTGCAGTCTTGTCAAGATCCAGCGGTCAGCCATTGTTTTTTCGCCTTCCAGGCTGATTTCTTCATAAGTCAATCCGTCCATATTCATCAGCGCAAAGCGGGAAGCGTTCCAGATTTTATTGGCAAAGTTCCAGTTGGCTTCTACCTTTTCCCACTGGAAACGCAGGTCGTTTCCGGGGGTTGTACCGGTAGCAAGGAAGAAACGCAGCGCATCGGCTCCGTACTTCTCAATGACGTTCATAGGATCAACACCATTGCCGAGTGACTTACTCATTTTCCTGCCTTCACTGTCCCGTACCAGTCCATGAATCAGCACATCTTCAAACGGACGCTGCCCTGTAAATTCAAGCCCCTGGAAAATCATCCGGGAAATCCAGAAAAAGATAATATCATATCCGGTTACGAGTGCATTAGTCGGGTAAAATCGTTTAAAATCTTCCGACTGCTCGTCAGGCCAGCCCATCGTGGAAAAAGGCCAAAGCGCTGAGCTGAACCATGTGTCCAGCACGTCTTCATCCTGTACCCAGTTTTCAGCGTCCGCCGGTTCTTCCATGCCGATATACATTTCGCCTGTTTCTTTATGGTACCAGGCAGGAATCCGATGGCCCCACCACAGCTGCCTCGAAATGCACCAGTCCCTGATGTTATCAAGCCAGTGCAGGTACGTTTTTTCAAAACGTTCCGGCACAAAATGTACTTTTTCTTCCTTCTGCTGCAGAGCAATCGCATTTTCAGCAAGCGGCTTCATATCTACGAACCACTGCGTGGATAAATACGGTTCTACAACGGCGCCGCTTCGTTCCGAATGCCCGACCGAATGCATATGGTCTTCCACTTTAAACAGCACGCCCTGCTCCTTAAGATCAGCTGTAATTTGACGGCGGCATTCAAAGCGGTCCAGCCCTTCATATTTCGCGGCGTTTTCATTCATTTTTCCAGACTCGTCCATGATAAGGACACGCTCCAGGTTATGCCTGTTGCCCATTTCAAAGTCATTGGGATCATGCGCCGGCGTAATCTTTACGGCACCGGATCCAAAATCCATTTCTACATAATCATCTGCAACAATCTCTATTTCCCGTCCTACAATAGGCAGCTCTACCTTTTTGCCGATCAGATGCGCATAGCGTTCGTCTTTCGGATGTACCGCGACTGCTGTATCGCCGAGCATCGTTTCCGGACGCGTGGTCGCAACTTCAATCGATCCACTGCCGTCCGCCAATGGATAGGCCATATGATAAAAAGAACCCTGCACGTCTTTGTAGATAACTTCTATATCTGAGAGAGCCGTCTTTGTATCCGGATCCCAGTTAATAATGTATTCCCCGCGGTAGATCAGCCCTTTATTATATAGCGTGACAAACACTTTACGAACCGCATCCGACAGGCCTTTGTCCAGGGTAAACCGCTCTCTGGAATAATCCAGGGACAGGCCGATTTTGGACCACTGCTCCCGGATAAAATCGGCATACTCTTCTTTCCATTCCCACGATTTCTCAAGAAACGCCTCCCGGCCCATTTCATACCGGTTCGTCCCTTCTTCTTTCAGCTTTCCTTCGACCTTAGCCTGCGTGGCAATTCCGGCATGATCCATGCCGGGAAGCCAGAGCATGTCATAGCCCTGCATCCGCTTCAAACGGGAAATAATATCCTGCAGGGTCGTATCCCAGGCATGACCTAAATGCAGCCTTCCGGTAACGTTAGGAGGCGGAATAACAATCGTGTACGGTTCTTTATCCCCACTGCCTTCGGCTTTGAAAAACTCCCCTTCCGTCCAATAGGGATACCATTTGGCTTCGGTCGCCTGTGGATCGTACTTGGTCGGCATATCGGTCTGGTTGATCTTATCCATTTTATCGTTCTCCTTTAGTAGAAAGTCAGCTTGCTTTTTGTGCAAATAAAAAAACTCTTTTCGTCTGCAAAGGACGAAAAGAGTTTACGCGGTACCACCTTTATTTGTGCCGCTGTCTGCCAGCGTCACACACTTAGGTATAACGGTACCTGCCGTCTCCTCCTACTTCATTTCAGAGGAAAAGCTCCGGGGCGACCTTCGGGATCCGCACAGGAAAGGCCTTTCAGCTGGGCTGCCTTCTCTCTGTACAAGCGCGTCATCCGTACTCTTCCCTATCTATGCTTTCTTATTTATGCTGTTTGGTATGCTTCTATTTTAAGCAGAGCCCTGCCTGTCAGTCAATGCAAATTACTTTTATTTTTTAATCACGGAAAAAGCTTTTTCGGCGGCTTTTACCGTGTTTTCAATATCTTCTTCTGTATGGGCAGTAGAAAGAAACATCCCTTCAAATTGAGAAGGAGGAAGGGAAACACCCTGGGCCATCATTTCTCTAAAGTATGCCGCAAACATTTCCAGGTCCGACGTTTTGGCCGTTTTAAAATCAACGACTTTTTCATCTGTGAAAAAGAAGCCAACCATTGATCCTGCTTTGTTAATATGATGAGGAATACCATGCTTTTGGGCCGCTTCATGCAGGCCGTCGGCCAGAAGTGTACCAAGACGGTCAAACGTCTCGTAGTCTTCCGGCTTCAGCTGGTTTAACGTTTCAAATCCGGCTGTCATCGCAAGCGGATTTCCTGACAGGGTACCAGCCTGATAAATCGGGCCGCTCGGCGCTATCTGTTCCATAATATCGCGCCTGCCGCCGTAAGCTGCTACAGGCAGTCCTCCGCCAATAACTTTCCCAAGACACGTTATGTCAGGCGTTACGTTATAAACACCCTGAGCGCAGTTATAGCCGACTCTGAAGCCTGTCATTACTTCATCGAAGATCAGCAGGCTGCCATGTTGGTTCGTAATGTCTCTGACGCCTTCCAAAAATCCTTCTTCCGGAAGCACCACACCCATATTGCCTGTGACCGGTTCCAATATAACGGCAGCAATTTCATCCCCGTATTCGTCGAATGCTTTTTGCAGACTGTCCAGATCATTGTACGGCACGGTCAACGTATTGGAGGCAACCGATTCCGGAACACCGGGACTATCCGGAAGGCCAAGCGTAGCAACACCGGAACCGGCTTTAATTAATAAAGAGTCTCCGTGCCCATGGTAACAGCCTTCCATTTTAAGAATCTTGTCACGTCCGGTAAAACCGCGGGCCAGGCGGAGAGCACTCATTGTTGCTTCCGTGCCGGAATTAACCATTCGAACGACTTCGATAGAAGGCACTCTATCAATAACGAGCTCGGCAAGTTTAATTTCCATCACGTGAGACGCACCAAAGCTTGTTCCTTTTTCGGTTACTGCCTTTAACTGCTCCACGACATGATCCTGGGCATGGCCTAAAATAAGCGGGCCCCATGACAAAACATAGTCGATGTATTCATTTCCATCCAGGTCGGTTATTTTGGAACCTTTTCCGCTCTGCATGTACACGGCAGGATGTCCCACCGAATTGTATGTACGAACAGGACTGTTTACACCGCCCGGCATTAACGGTTTTGCTTTTTCAAAAGCAGCTGTGGATTTTTCATAGGATTTCATCGCTGTCACTTCCCTTTTTATAATCTACTTTCAGGATAACAAATGCCGCTTTCACCTGCGACCTTTCTTTAATAAGGAAAAACTGCCTGCTGCAAGGCAGTCAGGCAGTAACTTCTAATACAGTTCTTCATCAATCCATTTTGCCACGTCTAATGCAAAATACGTAACAATCAGGTCAGCGCCCGCCCGTTTCATGCTGACAAGCTTTTCCATCACTACTGCTTTTTCATCAATCCATCCGTTTTGGGCTGCAGCTTTAAGCATCGCAAACTCCCCGGATACGTTGTAGGCTACTACAGGATAACCGGTGGCATCTTTCACTTCTCTCATGATATCAAGATAGGAAAGTGCCGGCTTTACAATCAGAAAATCAGCACCCTCTTCTACGTCGGAACGGGCTTCCCGCAGTGCTTCTTCACGGTTTGCCGGATCCATCTGATAGGTTTTCCGATCCCCGAAGGAAGGCGTGCTGTGGGCAGCATCCCGGAAAGGACCATAAAAAGCAGAAGCGTACTTAACGGAATATGACATAATTGGCGTATGCACGAATCCTGCTACATCGAGGCCGCGACGGATCGCCGCTGTAAATCCGTCCATCATGTTGGAGGGAGCAATAATATCCGCTCCGGCTTTTGCCTGGGAAACTGCTGTTTCGGTCAACAGTTTCAGGGAATCATCGTTAAGAATTTCCCCGTCTTTAATCAGACCGCAGTGCCCATGATCCGTGTACTGGCATAAACACGTATCCGCTATCACAGTTAATGAGGGATTGTTTTCTTTAATGACCCTGATTGCACGCTGTACAATACCTTCTGCAGCGTACGCCTGCGATCCATACTCATCTTTGTGATCGGGAAGGCCAAATACCATGACAGCCGGAACACCATGGCGTTCCAGTTTATTTGTCTCCTGAACCAGAATATCAAGAGACACCTGATAAATGCCCGGCATGGAAGGTACTTCATTTTTTACTTTTTCCCCTTCCACGACAAAAATAGGAAAAATCAAATCTTCTTTTTTTACTTCATTTTCCCGCACCATTTTGCGAATTCCCGGTGTCGAGCGGAGACGACGGTGTCTCCGAAACTGTATATCACTCATCAAAATCCTCCTTCGAAAGTTTCAAAAGCAGTTCCATCATTCCTTCAATCGAATGTGGATCTGCCGTGTGTATATGCTTAAATCTATGCCGCTCTGCTTCCCGGGTCGTAACCGGTCCTATGGAGAGGACCGGAATATCACACCAGTGCTCAGCAGGAAGCAGACGTACCCCCTCCATACATGCTCTGACGGCCGATGGGCTCGTAAATGTAATAAAGTCTATCTTATTGTGCAGAAAAGCATCGCGCAGTCTATCTATATTAGCCGTTACCGGCTGTGTCGTATACACATCAATCGTATCAATGAGCTTCTCTTCAGAGTGAAGTCGTGCTGTAATCGTGTCACGGCTGATACGGCTCTTCGGAAAAAGAATGCGGCTTCCGCTTTTTATTACAGGAGACAATGCCTCCACCAAAGATTCAGCGGTATACGCCTGCGGTATCATCTCTACAGAGACTCCAGCGTCTGTAAGAGCACGTGCGGTTTTAGAACCAACGGCCGCTATTTTAACATGGTCAGGAAAAAACTGATCATGCTCTTTCAGTGCTTCCATAAAATAATGTACCGCATTTACACTCGTAAAAACAAACCATTCGTACGTATGAATGGTTTTTATTTTTTCCAGATCTTCTTCGGAAAAAGGCAGCCGTGCCACTTCAATAAGCGGAATAATAACCGGTCTGCCTCCACTGCTTTCGATAGGGTGCGCCAGCAGATCGCTTTGATGAGAAGGTCTTGTTATCAGAACCCGGCTTCCATTTAAGGAAAGACTCACTGATTATCCAGCTCTGCTCTCACATCATCGAGTATATCTTTGGCTCCTCGGGCCAGGAGCGTTTCTGCAGCTTCCCTGCCGATTTTCTCCGGATCCGTGCCTTCTCTTTTTTCCTGGAGAATGATTCTGCCATCAGGTGTTCCTACTAGAGCGGTGAGGTAAATCTGTTCTTTTTCCATCGTTGCATAACCTGCTATCGGTACAGAACATCCGCCTTCTACTGCCTGCAGAAAGGCTCTTTCTGCACGTACCCTCTGGGCTACTTCGATTTCATGGATGCTTTGCAGAAGGGAAATAACCTCGTCATCATCAGCACGACACTCGATACCGAGCGCTCCCTGTCCGACTGCCGGCAGGCAGATATCCGGATCAAGAAACTCTGTCACCATTTCCGGATCCCAGCCCATTCGTTCCAGGCCGGCTGCTGCCAGAATAATCGCATCATAATTTTCTTCCCTGAGTTTACGGAGTCTCGTTTCAATATTTCCACGGATCCACTGAATTTTTAAATCGGGACGTTTTGCCAGGATCTGGGAGGAGCGGCGGAGGCTGCTTGTGCCCACAACGGCTCCTGCCGGAAGCTCAGAAAAAGGAACATGGTCGTTGGCAATATATACGTCTCTTGGGTCCACCCGGTTGGTAATAGCTCCGAGCGTGAACTGCTCCTGGAGCTCTCCCGGCATGTCTTTCATGCTGTGTACGGCAAAATCAATTTCCCCGTCCGTCATTGCCTGCTCAATCTCTTTTACAAAAAGGCCTTTGCCCCCTACTTTTGAAAGGGTTACATCCAGAATCTTATCGCCTTTTGTTACAATTTTTTTCATTTCAAATTCATATGGTGCACCAGCACGTTTTAAGGCATCAATGACCCACTCTGCCTGCTTTATCGCGAGATTGCTTTTTCTTGTGCCTACAATAATTTTTCTCATGTCATCCTCCACATCGTCTATAGTATTTTCCTATTTTATAAATACCACATATGAAATTCGGTCAGTTCACTTGAAAGAAAATAGTTGGTTAACAGCAGTAAAAATCCAATAATATTTAACACTGCCATATTATAACCCCTTCGGTCCTTAACAGCCCAAAGATATAAATACCAGCTGTACACTAAAAGCAGTACAGTGGAAGCAATCACTTTAGCATCCATCCACGGCAGGGTTTGAAATTGAATGCTTGCCCAGATGAATCCTAAAATGATGCCAATCATTAATAACGGCACCCCGGCTACAGTGGAGTAAAAAGTAAGAGTTTCCATTTTAGGCAGATTCTCAAGCCGGAGAAGCCGATTTCCCCACTGCTTTCTTTTCAAGAGCTTATGCTGCAGCAGATAAAGGCTCGAAAAAGCAAAGCCGAGCGTAAAGGCAGCATAGGAAATAATGATTAACGTCACGTGTATAATCAACAGCTCTGAAATAAGGAGCTCATTTAACTCATTAGGTATATCACCGTCGGGTGCAAACAAGCTGAAAGCAAGCATCACAAAACCAATAACGTTGGCAAAAAAAACGAGGAAATCGACTCGAAACAGCCGATTGATGATTAAGGAAAAAGTTACTAAAAGCCATGCATAAAAAAATAACCCTTCAAAGGGTGTAATAACGGGAAGTCTATCGTATTGCACAGCTCTTATAATAAAAAATGAGGTCTGCAGCAGCCAGACCACAGTGAGAAGCCAGAAGGCAGCTCGGTTTGCCTTCCGGTTCGTCTGCAGAAAATCAAAAAAGTAGCCAAGCAGGCTCAAACTATATAGAACAATGGTCACGACATAAATAATATTAGCTGCAGCAACCATCTACGAAAACTCCTCTCATACTCGGAGAGTAACATCCTTAGCATAAGCGTAAGGAAGCAAAGCCGGCTTTTTTGATGCTATTTTTCTATCTTCTTCTATCTGCATGTTATGGTTCTGTCGGCTCGTTTCTGTTTCTTTAGCAGAAGCGATTTCCTCTTCGAGGGCAAAAATCTCTGTAAATAAAGCCAGAGACTGCTCTGCATCCGGTTCAGCGGCCAATTCTTTTGCACGCATAATAGGATCACGAAGCATTTGATTCACGATGCTTTTTGTGTGTTTACGCAGAATTTTACGTTCTCTGTCTGTTAAGTCAGGAAGCTTCCGCTCGATGCTGTCCATCGTGTCCGCCTGTATAGACACGGCCTTGCTGCGCAGAGCTGAAATGATAGGCACGACGCCAAGCGTCTCCACCCAGTCTTTAAACTGGAGCAGCTGCCCTTTCATCATCTCTTCTATTTTAGCTGCTGCGACTTTCCTTTCTGAAAGATTGGACTCCACAATTCCCTGAAGGTCGTCTATATCATAAAGGAAAATATTGTCCAGATCGTTTAACTCCGGATCGAGGTCTCTTGGAACAGCGATATCGATCATAAACAGAGGGCGTCCTTTTCTCTTTTTCAGAGCCGTTTCCATCATTTTGCGATCGATCACATATTCTTTTGAACCAGTGGAAGAAATGACGATATCTGCGTTTTCAAGCGTCTGCTGAAGATGATCCATCCCCAGCGCCCGGCCGAAAATACGGTCGGCCAGCTCGGCTGCTTTTGAATACGTCCGGTTTAAAACGGTCACTTCCGCCGCGCCGCTTGAATACAAATGGCGGGCCGTCAGTTCACTCATTTTGCCTGCACCGAGAATCAGGACATGTTTATTCGAGAAATCCCCAAATATTTTATGGCCCAGCTCAACGGCTGCATAGCTTACCGAAACGGCATTATCATTGATTTCCGTTTCATTGTGGGCTTTTTTGGCAAATGTAATAGCCTGTTTAAATAATTCGTTAAAAATAGTTCCCGTAGCTCCTGCATCCTGGGCAGTGAAAAAGCTGTTCTTCACCTGGCCGAGAATCTGCGTCTCTCCTAGAATCATCGAATCGAGACCAGTTGCCACCTTAAATAGATGCTGAATAGCAGCATCATTTTCACGAATCGTTAAATAAGGGCCGAACTCTTCTTTTGGAAGATCGAACCATTGGGAAAGAAATTGTTTAATATAATGACGCCCTGTGTGAAGCTGATCAACAACAGCGTATACTTCCGTGCGGTTACAGGTGGAAATAATCGTACATTCCAGAATACTCTTCATTCCACTCAGGCTTTGGAGAGCTTCCGGCAGCATTCCATCCTGGAAAGCAAGCTGTTCCCTGATCTCAACAGGGGTTGTTTTATAATCTAATCCTGCAACGAGAATATGCATGTATTGTTCACCCCTAATAAATAAGCTGCACTATTTCACAGAGAATGTAAGTATGCCGTAACATTTTACTTTTTTACATACGCTTTCATACTCTTATAGTTATACCATTTTTTTCGTTCATATTAAAGAAGCTGAACGTTTTTCTTATTTAGAATAATTCTATTATAACATGATTTATTATAAACGAAAAAAAGAAATGTGAACAGCAAACGACATCTCGCTCCAGCCTTATTTTGCTCTAAGTCTGTTAATAGCGCCCCAGGCTTCTTCTTTACCCTGACCGGTTTCCGAGGAAAATAATACGACTGAATCCTCTTTATGCAGTCCCAGCGTATCTTTTATCTGTTTCACATGTTTGGGGCGTTTATTTTTTGTTACTTTATCTGCTTTTGTAGCTATGATAACTACAGGAAGCTCGAAATGCTTTAAATACTGATACATTCTTACATCTTCACTGCTCGGCGCATGCCGTACATCTAAAATAAGCGTAACCCCGCAGAGCTGGTCGCGTTCT
This sequence comes from Sinobaca sp. TMA16-18, assembly GCF_059510535.1. Taxonomy (NCBI): domain Bacteria; kingdom Bacillati; phylum Bacillota; class Bacilli; order Caryophanales; family Sporolactobacillaceae; genus Sinobaca; species Sinobaca sp. TMA16-18. The sequence goes on from NZ_JCAKFM010000001.1 coordinate 510,785, forward strand.
CCTAAATACGTTTCAATCATTTTTCCCCATGCTGCTCGTTCTGTCTTGGAGACTTTTGCGTAACCATATCCCGGCACGTCTACGAGCATCAGTATTTCGTTGATCAAATAAAAATTAAGCGTCCGTGTTTTTCCCGGCTTGGACGAGGTTCTGGCCAGGTTTTTTCTGTTAAGCAAGGTATTGATAAAAGAAGATTTCCCTACATTGGACCTTCCGGCCATTGCAATCTCCGGAAGATCCATTGCGGGATACTGTTCTTCTGCTACTGCACTAATCACAAGCTCTGCTTGATTGGCTTTCATTCTTTTTCCTCCAACGCATGTTCTAATACTTCATCTAACTGGGCTACCGGTATAAAGGTAAGCCCTTGTCTCACGCTCTCCGGTATGTCTTCCAAATCCTTTTCATTATCCTTTGGAATAATGATAGTTGTTAATCCGGCACGATGGGCGCTCATTGCTTTTTCTTTGAGGCCGCCGATTGGAAGAACTCTGCCTCTCAGCGTAATTTCTCCGGTCATGCCGACTTCTTTTTTAACCGGCTTGCCGGTAAAAGCAGATATTAAAGCAGTTGCGATCGTAATCCCTGCCGACGGGCCGTCTTTTGGCGTAGCACCTTCGGGCACGTGAATATGAATATCGTACTGCTTGTAAAAATCAGGAGAGATACCCAGGCGCTCGGCGTTTGCTCTCGTATAGCTGAAAGCAGCACGTGCCGATTCCTTCATCACGTCTCCAAGCTTTCCGGTCAGGCTTAGCTCGCCCTTTCCTTTTGCAAGCGACACTTCGATCGATAAAACGGTACCTCCGGCAGTAGTGTAAGCAAGTCCCATTGCTGTTCCTACCTGGTTTTCAAGCTCCGCCTGGCCGTATCGGAATTTAGGACGGCCGAGCATTTCTTCAATCGTTTTTTCTGTGACAACGACACGCTTTTTCTCGCCTGCTACTATTTTCTTTGCAGCTTTCCGGCATACTTTGGCTATTTCTCGTTCCAGGCTGCGGACTCCTGCTTCTCTTGTATAGTACCTGATTAATTTCATCATCGATTCATCTTTAATCTGCAGTTTGCTTTTCGTCAGGCCGTGAGCTTCCAGCTGCTTGGGAAATAAATAATCAATCGCAATCCGCTCTTTTTCAAGCTCGGTGTAGCCTGCAATCGGAATAATTTCCATGCGGTCCAAAAGAGGTCCCGGAATAGCGGAAATATTATTGGCTGTCGTAATGAACAGTACTTTGGAAAGGTCATACGTTTCTTCAATATAATGATCGCTGAATGAATTGTTTTGTTCAGGATCCAGCACTTCAAGCATCGCTGAAGACGGATCTCCTCTGAAATCACTGGCCATTTTATCAATCTCATCCAATAGGAACACGGGGTTGGTAGAGCCTGCTTTGTTCATCCCCTGGATGATACGGCCCGGCATTGCTCCTACATACGTACGCCTGTGGCCTCTGATTTCCGCTTCATCGCGGACACCGCCAAGGGACATACGGACAAACTTGCGTTCGAGTGCACGGGCAATCGATTTAGCTAACGATGTCTTTCCGACACCCGGCGGGCCGCTGAGGCAGAGAATAGGCCCTTTCAGCGAGTTGGTAAGCTCCTGCACAGCTAAATGTTCAAGCACCCGTTCTTTTACTTTCTCCAAACCGTAATGGTCCTCGTCAAGAATTTCCTGGGCATGATTAACATCCAGACGGTCCGTCGTTTCTTCTTTCCATGGAATCGAAGTCAGCCATTCGATATAAGTGCGGATAACAGAGCTTTCCGCAGCCGTGGACGGCATCTTTTCGTAGCGGTCCAACTCTTTATAGGCTTTTGCGAGTACTTGCTCCGGCATATCGGATTGTTCGATTTTTTCCCGAAGTTCTCCAACCTCTCCGTCTTTGCCGTCTTTGTCGCCCAATTCTTTTTGAATAGCTTTCATTTGTTCGCGCAGGTAGTATTCTTTCTGCGTTTTTTCCATTGATTTTTTTACCGTCTGGCCGATTTTCTGCTCCAGGCCGAGAACTTCTTTTTCATTGTTTAGTATATCCAGAATACGCTGCAGCCTCTTTTTAACAGAAACCGTCTCCAGCAGCTCCTGTTTTTCAGCAACTTTCAGTGGGAGGTGGGAACTGACAATGTCCGCAAACCTGCCCGGTTCCGCAATGTCCTGCACGGATTGCAGGGTTTCTTTGGATACTTTTTTGGATAAACGGATATATTCTTCAAATTGCTCAAGAGCGTTACGCATCAACGCGAGCTCTTCGGATGGATTGCTTTCTTCTACATTGGACAGGATGGACATTTCCACCTGAAAGTATTCTTCTTTTTGTGTAAATCGTTCAATTTTCGCCCGTTCCAGCCCTTCCACTAATACGCGGATCGTGCCGTTTGGAAGTTTCAGCATCTGCTTCACTTTGGCCATTGTACCTACCTGATACATGTCCTCTGCTCCCGGTTCATCCACTGATAAATCCACCTGGCTTGTGAGTAATATTTCGCTGTCTTCCACCATAGCCTGCTCTAGTGCCTGGACAGACTTGTCTCTTCCCACATCCAGATGAAGCACCATGGTTGGGAAAACAAGAAGTCCCCTGAGCGGTAAAAGCGGTATCGTTCTATTGTTTGATTCTGTCAACTGTCAGCACCTCCGGTCTCGATCTCTATATATGCCTGTCATTCTATGTAATGAAACAGCGGGATGCAGATCCTGCTGCAGTATATGCACACTACTTATATTTTATCCCACTCCTGCATTGTTGTCTAATGTACATAGTGCTACGAGGAAGAATGCTTTCATTTATAGAATTTGGCTTTATATAGGAAAAACCGCTTTGGGATTCACTAAAACCCAAAGCGGTTTACCTTTCATTTGTAGTATTACGCGCTTTCTTTTGGTTCACCTTTGAGGGGAACTATTTCGCCGTCTTTTGTTTTTAAGATCGGCGTAGCATCACCCGTTACACATTCAGCTGTAATTTCACACTTGACCACTTCTTCTTTAGAAGGAAGATCATACATAACGTCCAGCATAATACCTTCTATAATAGAACGAAGTCCGCGGGCTCCGGTTTTTCTTTCGATCGCTTTAATCGAAATTTCCCGAAGAGCGTCATCGGTAAATTCAAGTTCTACATCGTCAAGTTCAAGAAGCTTCTGGAATTGTTTCACAAGCGCATTCTTAGGCTGTGTCAAAATTTCAATCAGCGCCTGCTCATCCAATGTAGAAAGGCTGGAAATAACCGGAAGACGTCCAATAAATTCCGGAATAAGACCATATCTTAACAAATCTTCCGGAAGAATTCTGCTCATATACTCTTCTTTTGCAAGCTCTTCTTTCTCTGAATCAGAACCAAAGCCGATTACTTTTTTACCTAAACGCTGTTTAACGATCTGGTCGATACCGTCAAAAGCACCACCACAGATAAACAATACGTTGCTTGTATCGATCTGGATAAATTCCTGGTGTGGATGCTTGCGTCCGCCCTGTGGAGGTACACTTGCTGTAGTGCCTTCCAAAATCTTTAGAAGAGCCTGCTGCACCCCTTCACCTGAAACGTCTCTTGTAATAGATGGATTTTCAGATTTTCTGGCTACTTTATCGATTTCATCGATGTAAATAATACCTTTTTCGGCTTTTTCTACATCATAATCTGCTGCCTGGATTAATTTAAGAAGAATGTTTTCCACATCTTCCCCTACATAACCGGCTTCTGTCAGCGAAGTCGCATCTGCAATTGCAAATGGAACATTCAATACTCTGGCAAGCGTCTGCGCAAGAAGGGTTTTACCGCTTCCTGTAGGACCGATTAGGCAGATGTTACTTTTCGCAAGCTCTACATCGTCGGTTTTCTTAACAGAGTTCACCCGTTTGTAATGATTGTATACAGCTACAGAGAGCGAACGTTTGGCTCGTTCCTGTCCAATAACATAATCATCCAGAATTTCATTTATTTCAGAAGGCTTAGGAATTTCTTCAAATTCCACTTCCTCATCCGTACCTAGTTCTTCTTCTACAATTTCCGTACAAAGTTCAATGCACTCATCGCATATATAAACCCCAGGGCCTGCTACAAGCTTTCTGACCTGGTCCTGTGTTTTTCCGCAAAAGGAGCATTTAAGCTGGCCTTTTTCTTCATTGAATTTAAACAATTCGTTCACCCCTTACATGTTTTTAAAGCTCATTATTATACTTACTATATGTTAGTCATAAAAGAGAGCAGCTTATCTGTCAGCTGCCATTTATCTTTGATTTATGGCTAATTTATGAATTTATCTCATGGACTGCATTGTATCATAAAATGAGCATGAATATAAAACAATACGTTTTTCTATGTGTATCTCTTTTTTAGGACTTATGTAGAAAACTGCCCTGAAAGTAATCGATACTTACAGGACAGCATTTCTTTATTATTCTTTCTCTTCTGCTTCTTCAGCTTTAGGCGCTTCTTCTTCCTTTTTTTCCACAGCTACACTGTGTTCAACGAGGAAGTCAATTGCCTTTTGAATACGAAGATCACCTTTAATAGCGTCGTCTCCGCCCTGCATGGCAAGAAGATTTCTAATTTCATCTTTAGAACGCTTATACATTTCAGCCATCTTATCAAGTTCTGCTTCTACATCTTCCTCAGATGCTTCGAGCTTCTCTTCATCGGCTACCGCTTCAAGCGTAAGGTTCATTTTCACACGCTTTTCAGCTTCTTCTTTAAACTGTTCTTTCATACCTTCTTCATCAGATCCTGTTACCTGGTAGTACATGTCCATGGACATACCCTGAGATTGAAGGCGCTGACTGAATTCCTGAAGCATACGGTCTGCCTCTGTACCAACCATTGCTTCTGGGATATCAATTGAGGCGTTCTCAGCAGCTAGTTCTACTACTGTATCTCTATCATGATGCTCTTTTGAGTGCGCTTTATCATGCTCAAGCTTATGCTTTACGCTGCTTTTTAGTTCATCTATTGTTTCTGCTTCGTGCTCTTCCAGATCTTTAGCAAAGTCATCGTCAAGTTCAGGAAGCTCTTTACGCTTAATGTCGTGAAGCTTCACTTTAAAGACTGCTTTTTTTCCAGCAAGGTCTTCTGCGTGGTACTCTTCAGGGAATGTAACTTCCACATCCTGCTCTGTACCTGACTTCAATCCGATTAACTGCTCTTCAAATCCAGGAATAAACTGGCCGGAACCAATTTCAAGCGAATGATTTTCTGCCTGGCCGCCTTCAAATGGCTCTCCATCTACAAATCCTTCGAAATCAAGGATAGCTGTATCGCCTTCCTGTACTTCTCCGTTTTCAACTACAGCAAGATCTGCCTGCTTTTCACGAAGCTGATCAAGTTCAGCCTGTACTTCTTCTTCTGTAACGTCTACATCAAACTTTTCAACTTCAAGTCCTTTGTATGTGCCAAGCTTTACTTCCGGCTTCACGGTAACAGTAGCTTTGAAAATAACATCTTTGCCCTGCTCTACCTGGTCTACATCAATTTCCGGTCTGTCGACTGGCTCAATGCCTGCTTCGTCTACTGCAGAAGCATAGGCATCAGGTAGAACGATATCCAATGCATCCTGGTATAACGATTCAACACCGAAACGCTGTTCAAATATTTTGCGGGGAATTTTCCCTTTTCTAAAGCCAGGAACGTTCACTTGTTTTCTTACTTTTGTAAAAGCCTGATCCAATGCTTCGTCAAATTTATCCGACGCTACATCGATTGTTAGTACTCCTTGATTTCCTTCTAATTTTTCCCAATTGACACTCATTTATTTGTCCCTCCAACATTCTTATATATCCGTTTTTGACAACCACTATATTATAACATATCACTTAGTCATTTCAATCATAAAAGCCAATTCCGCCTTTAAGGCTCTTATATCGTCGTTAACTGCTTTTGAATTCTTTCGTAATCCCGATGCACAGCCTGGAAATCATGGACGCTGACATCGTAGCTTTGGCAGATAGCTTCCACTTGCATATCATACCCGGACTGCACGGCTGCCTCATAGTGAAGCATAGCAGAAAGAGCCGGAATCTGCACGGATGGAGGAAAGGGATAGTAATACAGCAGCATCTGCTGAAGCAGATGGATAATATGCTGCATTAGCGTTGGATCTTTATCTCCGATAACCTGCTCCAGGGCGGCTGCAGCCTCTAAATAAGAAGTGCTGTTATTAATATCCGGCAGTGTTTCCGGAGAAAATTCCCCCTGCCGCTTTAATTTATTTACCGCAATGGTTCTCTCCACTTCCCAATCTTTCAAAAGCAGTACAAGAAAACTCTTTAAAAGAGGGGAAGTGTGCTCGCTCGTCAACAGAGTCTGTATGTACGGAAGAGACTTCAGCGAACGATGCTGTTTTAATTCCTGGAGGACAGCCATTTTTTCTTCAGGAGATCCACTTCTAAGCAATGGCACCCAGTCCGGCTCATCAGCTTCGTATGTAATGGGAAGGCGGCTCTCTTCTTCTGTTTCAATAATAGTCCTCTGCATATTTTTGGAAACAGTCAGCAGGTATTCAAGTTCTTTTCTTAATTTCGGCGGAATATTTTCTTCAGTCATGACTGCTTCCAACGTTCTGATCACTTCTTCATACTGCTCCAGCTGTGCCAGAACAGAAACATACACCTGAAGAATTTCATAATAATCTCCACTGTCTTTTTTCATCATTTCTTCAGCGAGCAGCCGGGCTTTTGTCAACTGATTGGTTTCGGCATACGCAAGCAGCAGTCCGTAGGCGGCTTCTTCATGCTCAGGTTCGTGCATTAACGCTTCCTGAAAAAATGACTCTGCTTTTGACTTGTCAGTTTGTTTCAATGCGTACAGTCCGTTTGTAATTAATTTATCTACAGTCCCCGGGAACGGAACGATATTTCCTTTTTTTTTGGATAAATCCACTCATTTCCCCTCCCTTCTCTCTTCTATCGGTCACTACCTGAAAATCATAACACCCTGCAGTCAACACACAAAAAGGAAGACGGCCTTGTAGGCCGCCGCTTATACCCCTCTTCGTTTTTCATAAGCATCAATTTGATCTGCATACTGAAGTGTCAGGCTGATTTCGTCCCAGCCTTTAAGAAGCATTTCCTTCCAGTATGGATCTATTTCAAAACCAGCTTCAAAACCTTTGCTGTCTTGAATCGTTTGATGCTCAAGATCTACTTTGAGTTTATAATATTCATCTTTCCCATTTTCCATTAGTTCGTAAACCTGTTTCTCAGGAAGCCTGATCGTTAGTATTCCATTTTTGAAACAGTTATTGTAGAAAATATCTGCAAAGCTCGGTGCAATAATAACACGAAAGCCATAATCCTGCAGAGCCCAAGGTGCATGTTCTCTTGAAGAACCGCAGCCAAAGTTGTGGTCTGCCAGCAGAACACTTGCTTCTTTTGCTTCGGGCTTATTCAATTCAAAAGAGGGATCCGGCGTTCCATCGGATAAAAACCGCCAGTCAAAAAACAAAAACTGCCCAAATCCCGTGCGTTCTACTCTTTTTAGAAACTGTTTTGGAATAATCTGGTCTGTATCGACGTTTACACGCGGCAGAACAGCTGTATTACCCTCATGCACAATAATTGGTTCCATTTTTATTTTCCCTCCTTTATTGAAGTGATGGTTTTTTTAAGTCACGGATATCCACGAACCTGCCGGCTACCGCTGCCGCGGCTGCCATCGCCGGGCTGACCAGATGCGTTCTGGCACCTTTCCCCTGACGTCCTTCAAAGTTACGGTTGGACGTGGAAGCACAGCGTTCTCCTTCCGGCACAAAATCTGGATTCATGCTCAAACACATGCTGCATCCTGACTCTCTCCATTCAAATCCGGCATCCAGGAATACTTTATCCAATCCTTCTGATTCCGCCTGCTTCTTCACAGCCTGAGAACCGGGAACAACAAGAGCACGGACTCCGTCCGCTACTTTTCTGCCTTCCGCCACTTTCGCAGCAGCTCTTAAATCGCTGATTCTTGCATTGGTACAGGAACCAATAAAGACGTGCTGTATTTCTACTTCAGTCATTTTCATACCGGGCTTCAAATCCATATAATCAAGCGACTGCTGAATGGCTCTGCGGTCATGATCGGATTCGGCTTTGGCAGGATCTGGAATCTGCTTGTGAATACCAATACCTTGTGAAGGGTTTGTGCCCCATGTCACCATAGGTTCAATTTCTTCACTGTTCATTTCCACGGTGGCATCATACACAGCCCCTTCGTCGGAAGCAGTTTCTCTCCATTCCTCGGCAAGCCTTTCAAAAGCCTCTCCGGACGGCACTTTTTCACGGCCTTTTAAATAATCAATGGTTACCTGGTCCGGACTAATCAAGCCTGCTTTTGCACCAGCTTCAATCGACATATTGCAGATAGTCATGCGCTCTTCCATCGTTAACCCGCGAATCGCTTCGCCGGTAAATTCCAGAACATGTCCGGTGCCAAAATCCACTCCGTGCTTTGCAATGATACTTAAAATAATATCTTTTGCCGTCGCGCCGGGGTTTAATCGACCGTTCACGCGTACTTCCATCGTCTTTGGCTTGGACTGCCAAATGGTCTGGGTGGCAAGCACGTGCTCAACTTCGCTCGTGCCAATTCCAAATGCAAGGGCACCGAATGCTCCGTGGGTGGACGTATGGCTGTCTCCGCATACAATCGTTTTCCCAGGCTGAGTCAATCCCATCTGCGGTCCGATGATATGAACAATTCCGTTGTTCGGGCTGTTTAGGTCAGCAATATCAATACCGAACTCTTCGCAGTTATTGGCCAGTGTTTCAATCTGCTTTTTAGCAATTGAATCTGTAATGGACATTCGATTCTGGGTCGGTACATTATGATCCATTGTAGCAAATGTCAGATCAGGACGGCGTACTTTTCGACCAGCTAAACGAAGTCCTTCAAAAGCCTGGGGTGACGTTACTTCATGAACCATGTGCAAGTCAATAAACATAAGGTTCGGTTTACCTTTTTCGGACATCACTGCGTGCTTATCCCAAATTTTCTCTATTATCGTTTTTGGCTGCATCGAACTACACCCTCTCTATCTTTTTATAATTTAGAACGCAGCGCTTCAATAACTTTCTGCGTCATTTCCGAAGTCGTAGTTACCACTTCGCCTTCTCTGGCAATATCACCAGTACGAAAGCCTTGATTGAGTACATGATCTATCGCTTTATCGACTGCCTGGGCTTCATCTATCATTCCAAATGCATATTTAAGCATCATGGAAGCAGACGAAATTGCCGCCAGCGGATTAGCTTTGCCCTGGCCTGCAATATCCGGTGCAGAGCCGTGAACAGGCTCATACAATCCCGGTCCTTCTGCACTCAGGCTGGCAGAAGGAAGCATTCCAAGAGAACCCGTAAGCATAGAAGCTTCATCGCTTAATATATCTCCAAACAGATTTTCCGTAACAATCACATCAAAATACTGTGGATCTCTGATCAGCTGCATCGCGGCGTTATCCACGAGCATATGCTCAAGCGTAACATCGGGATAGTCTGCACTGATTTCCTCTGCAATTTCTCTCCAGAGTCTGCTTGTTTCCAGTACATTCGCTTTATCAACAGAAGTTAATTGCCTGCTTCGGACCTGAGCAAGCTCAAATCCTTTGCGGATTATTCTTTCTATCTCCGAACGGCTGTAAATTAACGTATCCACCGCTATGGTTTCCCCATTTTCTTCACGGCGTTCCCGCGGTTCTCCAAAGTACAGACCGCCTGTAAGCTCGCGTACGATCATTAAATCTATTCCGGTAATCACTTCTTTACGAAGGGTGGAGGAATCTGAAAGGCTGTCAAATCCGGTAACCGGCCGCAGATTCGCAAACAGGTCAAGCTCTTTACGGATGCGGAGAAGGCCTTTTTCCGGACGCATATCCCCGCTTAAATGATCCCACTTTGGTCCTCCTACTGCTCCAAGAAGAACCGCGTCTCCTGCTTTGCAGGATTCAATAGTGGAAGCAGGCAGCGGATCGCTGTGCTTATCAATAGCGCTTCCTCCAATATCAGCATAGGAAAAGGCGAAATCATGATCATACATCGTTCCGATCGTTTCAAGCACTTCCACAGCCGACTGCACGACTTCCATGCCGATGCCGTCGCCGGGGAGTACGGTAATATTTTTTTTCATAAACAGGCTCTCTCCTTAGTGACAGCCGTTAAACGTGGATGGTTTCCATTTTCGTTTTATCCCGGCTTGAACGATTCATAATTCTATTCACTGCATTAATATAAGCTTTTGCAGAAGCTTCAAGAACGTCGTTGGCTGTACCTCTTCCAGTCGTTTCTTCCCCATCGAATTCGACACGGACAAACACCTCTGCCAACGCGTCCCTGCCTCCGGTGATAGACTGGATCCGGTAGTCTTTAAGATCAATCTTCTTGCCAATAACACGCTCAAGCGTATTGTACAGCGCTTCGACGCTTCCGGATCCGGTAGCCGCTTCCTCCACTATGGAGCCGTCAGGTATTTTCATTGTGACGGTAGACGTTGGAATATTGTTTGTTCCATAGTTCACCTGAAGCGTTTCGACTTCATAATACTTTACTGCTTCGCCGGCTTTTTCTTCAGTCATCAAGGCGAAAATATCTTCGTCCGTGATTTCTTTTTTCTTATCTGCTAACGATTTGAATGCTTTAAACACTTTATTTAACTCGTCTTCACTTGTGTTGTAACCAAGATCACGGATTTTTTCTTTGAATGCATGGCGGCCTGAGTGTTTGCCCAGAACCATCCGGTTGGCATGGACGCCAACGAGTTCAGGAGTGATAATTTCATACGTTGTTTTTTCCTTCAGGACACCGTCCTGGTGGATGCCCGCCTCGTGGGCGAAGGCATTGTCCCCTACAACTGCTTTGTTGTTTGGAACTGCCATACCGGTTAAGGAGCTGACAATCGTACTGGTCCGCTTGATTTCTTTGAGCGTCAATCCTGTTTCTGCATTGTAGTAATCCTGGCGGATGCGCAGCGCCACGGCAATTTCTTCTAAAGAAGCATTACCGGCCCGCTCGCCGATACCATTGATTGTGCATTCCACCTGGTCTGCACCGGCTTCAATGGCAGCAAGAGAGTTAGCTACAGCTAATCCAAGATCATCGTGACAATGGGCGGAAAGGTTTGCTTTATCAATATTGGGCACTGTTTTTTTCAAATAGCTGAACATTTCATGAATTTCTTTTGGCGTAATATAGCCGACCGTATCCGGCAGGTTAATTACTTCTGCGCCAGCATCAATTACCTGTTCAATAATTTCTGCAAGAAAGTGAATGTCCGAGCGGCAGGCATCCTCTGCAGACCACTGTACTTTTGCAAATCGTTCTTTTGCATACTTAACAGAATCTACAGCAGTGTCTATTACCTGCTGGGGGCTCATGCGGAGCTTATGCTCCATATGAATAGTCGAGGTCGCCAAGAATAAATGAATTCTTGGCTCCGCTCCTCCTTTTAACGCTTCCCACGACGTATCAATTTCTTTTTTGATGGATCTGGAGAGTCCGGTTACTGAACTGTTTTTAATCGTATTAGCAATGGCTTGAACCGATTTGAAGTCGCCTTCGGAAGCGCCGGGAAAACCGGCTTCCATAATATCCACACCAAGTCTTTCGAGCTGGGTGGCTATCTGCATTTTTTCTTCAAAATTCAAGTTCACGCCCGGCGATTGTTCTCCATCTCGCAGCGTCGTGTCAAAGACGTTAATTTTTCGCACTGCCCACCACTCCTTTAGATTGTTTGTTCACAAACGGCATCATACCGCGGAGTTCCTTGCCGACTTCTTCAATCAAATGGTTGTTTTCTCTATCGTTTGTAGCATTAAATTCTGGACGGTTTGCCTGATTTTCAAGGATCCATCCTTTAGCGAAACGGCCTGTTTGAATATCGGTAAGAACGTCACGCATAGCCTGCTTTGTATCTTCTGTTACGATACGAGGCCCTGCCTGAAAATCTCCCCACTGGGCTGTATCAGAGATAGAGTAACGCATTCCGGCCAAACCGCCTTCATACATTAAGTCAACGATAAGCTTCAGCTCATGCAGGCATTCGAAGTAAGCTACCTCAGGCTGGTATCCAGCTTCAACAAGTGTTTCAAAACCAGCTTTTACCAATGCAGAAGTTCCTCCGCAAAGAACAGCCTGTTCACCGAATAAATCTGTTTCTGTTTCTTCCTGGAACGTTGTTTCCAAAACGCCTGCTCTTGCAGAACCGATCTGTTTTGCATAAGCAAGTGCTGTATCTTTTGCAGATCCTGTTGCATCCTGATACACAGCGATTAAAGCAGGAACGCCTGCTCCATCTTCGTATGTGCGGCGGACAATGTGGCCCGGTCCTTTAGGTGCTACCATAAACACATCCACGTTTGACGGTGGAACGATTTGGTTAAAGTGAATGTTAAAACCGTGCGCGAATACAAGCGCCTTGCCTTCTTTAAGCTGTGGTTCAATTTCATTTTTATAGATAGTTGGCTGGTATTCATCCGGAAGAAGGATCATGATAACATCCGCTTTCTCGGAAGCTTCTTTTACAGAAAGGACAGTAAACCCGTCTTCTTTCGCTTTATCCCAGGATTTTCCCTGGCGCAGGCCGATTACGACATCTACACCGCTCTCACGAAGATTTTGTGCGTGTGCATGTCCTTGTGAACCATATCCTACTACTGCTACTGTCTTATTCTGAAGTACCCCTTCATTTACATCCCCGTTATAAAATACTTTAGCCATTTTTACATTCTCTCCTTTAGTGTTTGCAATTTTTTTAGTTGATAACAGAATACTTTGGACTATCTATAACGCCTTTTTTTGTATCTCGCTTAAAGGCGGTAATCCCGGTTCTTGCTAATTCTTTAATTCCATAAGGTTTCACTAAATCAATTAGTGCTTCTACCTTGTCGTTATCGCCGGTAACCTGAATGGTTATGCTTTCGCGGCTCACATCAATAATCGAGGCGCGGAACGGCTGAATAAGATCTGTTAATTCTCCACGCTGCTGCGGCGGAGAGAGTACCTTGATTAAGGCAAGCTCTCTGGCAACAATCGCTTCATCGGTAAGATCTCTTACTTTCAGCACATCGACCTGCTTATTAAGTTGTTTAATAACCTGGTCGAGGCCCCGCTGATCGTCCACATTCATAACAAAAGTCATCCGGGATACCCTTGGATTTTCTGTCATTCCGACAGTAATACTTTCAATGTTGAAATTACGCCGGGCAAACAGTCCCGTAATTCGGTTCATTACTCCAGATGTATTGTTTACGGTAGCAACGATTGTTTTTCTCATGGCTTGATTCCCTCCATTTCGTGGTGGCCTTTTCCTGGAGCAATCATCGGATACACGTTTTCTACTTTATGGACTCTGCAGTCCAGCAGAACCGGACCGTCGTAGGCGATAGCTTCTTTTAAAATATCCTGCATTTCAGCGGGATCTTCAATTTTCCATCCCTTCACATTGTAGGCATCCGCCAGCTTGACAAAATCCGGCTGAATAGGGAAAAGAGAGTTGGAGTAGCGCTCTTCGTAGAAAAGCTGCTGCCACTGTCTCACCATTCCAAGAGACGCGTTGTTAACAATGATAATCTTTACAGGAAGATTTAATTCCTGCAGGATAGAAAGCTCCTGAGCGGTCATTTGAAAACCGGCATCCCCAACTACGGCAACGACCGTTTTATCTGGTTCCGCAAACTGGGCTCCGATAGCTGCCGGGAAACCAAATCCCATCGTACCGAGACCTCCGGAAGTGACCCACTGATTTGGCTTAGGGAATTTATAGAACTGTGCAGACCACATCTGGTGCTGTCCTACGTCTGTTGTAATAATGGCATCGCCATTCGTTTCTTCATAAATCATTTCAATCAGCCGCTGCGGCTTTAACAGTTCATTGTCTTCTTTGTACCAGAGCGGATATTCCGCTTTCCATTCTTTAATCGTTTCTTTCCACTCACCGCATTCACAGTTGGTCTTGGCTTCTTGATTAAGCATACGCATCGCTTCTTTCGCATCTCCTACAATAGGAATATGCGTTTCCACGTTTTTTCCGATTTCAGCAGGATCGATATCAATGTGAGCGATCGTCGCGTATGGGGCAAAGGCATCGAGCCTGCCGGTAAGCCTGTCGTCGAACCTGGCACCAATGTTGATTAACAGGTCAGCTTCATGAAGCGCCATATTGGCTGAGTACGTGCCATGCATACCGCCCATCCCGAGAAATTGTTCATGATCGCCAGGGAACGCTCCCAGTCCAAGCAGCGTACTCGCTACTGGTATCTGCTGATTCTCTGCGAATTCAAGCACTTCTTCCGAACCGCCGGCATGAAGGATACCAGCTCCTGTCAAAATGACCGGCTTTTTAGCCTGCGCTACCGCTTCAGCTAACTTCCGAATTTGCAGCCTGTTTGGAATTCTTGTCGGCTGATAGCCTGGAAGATCAAGCGGTTCGTCGTAGTTAAACTCACCAATCGCTATGGAAACATCTTTTGGAAGATCGATTAGTACAGGACCCGGGCGGCCGGAGGTAGCAATGTGAAAAGATTCTTTAATAATATTTGGAAGGTCATCAACATTTCTTACCTGGAAATTGTGTTTCGTAATCGGCATGGTTACTCCGATAATATCTGCCTCTTGAAAAGCATCGGTACCAATAACCGATGTTGCCACCTGACCTGTAATAACAACAAGCGGAAGCGAATCAATCATGGCATCTGCAATACCGGTAATGACGTTTGTTGCTCCCGGTCCGGAAGTAACGACGCATACGCCGGGCTTGCCGGACACTCTTGCGTACCCTTCGGCAGCGTGAATGGCCCCCTGCTCATGTCTGGCAAGAATATGTCTGATACCCGTCCGGTAGATCTCGTCGTACGTCGGAAGAATAGCTCCGCCGGGATATCCGAAAATCACATCTACTTTTTCTCTTGCTAATGCTTGAATCAGCATGCTGGACCCTGACATCTGCTGATTCTCGACTTTCAATTCACGACCGTCTTCTTCTTTAACTTTTGTATTCACTGCTAGCCCTCCTTATTAGCCTATCGCTTTCTCACCCGGTATTTTTATACACAAAAAAATCTCTCCACTCCAATCAGCCTATAGTTATATAGGCTAAAGGGGCGAAAAGATTCTTTTCACGGTACCACCCTTATTTTGCGGTAAATCTTTACCGCCTCAGCGATGATCCTTACGGATCATTCATTTGATAACATGTGAAGTGTGTGCTTCACACGGCCTGGATTAATAGTATAAACGTTCATCCAGGCGCTCAAAGGGGAGTTCATTATCAGCGGTTACACCGTTTCTCAGCGTTCAACGGTTCTCTGTAGTAAGTCGGTCTGACAACTAGTTGTCCTTCTCAACGCATTTCTATATAGAGTTATTAAGCTTTCACTTCATTGGCAGAGTATATTTTCACTCCGTCTTGTACTACTTTTTGTCGGAAGCCTTCCAACAGCATTTTTGTGTGATGACCCGGTGTTCCATCACCGATTATCCGGCCGTCCACTTTCACCACTGCGATAACTTCTGCAGCTGTTCCAGTGAGGAATACCTCATCTGCTGTATACACATCATGCCTCGTAAAAGGTTCTTCTTTAAGAGTATAACCTAATTCTTCAGATAATTCCATAATTGCTGCTCTGGTGATTCCTTCTAACGCGCCAATGTATCCTGGAGGCGTATAAAGGACGTTATTTCTAATAATAAAAATATTATCGGCAGAGCCTTCAGCTACATACCCTTCGCTGTTAAGCATAAGAGCTTCGCTTACTCCGGCAAGTCCTGCTTCTATTTTAACGAGTATATTATTTAAATAATTGAGCGATTTCACTTTCGGACTCAGCACATCCGGGCTGTTTCTCCGGGTAGCAACTGTTACAATATCAAGCCCGTTTTCATAAAACTCTTTAGGATAAATAGCGAGTTCTTCGGCAATAGCTATAATCTGCGGAGAAGAACATGATGCAGGATCAAGCCCTAAGTTTCCGACTCCTCTGGATACTACGAGTCTTATATACGCATCCTGAAGGTCGTTTTTCCGAAGGGTTTCCAAAATAATCTCCGTCATTTCTTCTGAAGAATGAGGGATGGTGAGCATAATGGATTTAGCCGAATTATACAGTCTTGTTAGATGTTCCTCAAGTTTGTATACATTTCCACTATAAACCCTGATGCCTTCAAATACACCGTCACCGTAAAGAAACCCATGGTCATAGACAGAAATTTTGGCATCTTCTTTTCTTACAAATTCACCGCTTAAATAAATCCACTGATCTTTCATCTTTAACCACTCCTGATGTTTGAACTGAATATAAGGAACCATCAGGACTTTGCTTTCAAGTTACATCTTAGACGGTTCTATCCTGTGTTTGTACGCACGGAAAAGCCAAATGTATTTCCCCTGTATACAAACAGTGCGTTGAAATCCATATTACTCCGATTAGCCCAAAGGGTCAACCGTTTTCCGGAAATATTTTGACGATTCATATTACTTTTCTTTTTAACAGAAACATCTAAGCACCCCGGTATCGATTCTGCCGTTTTTTTCTATTTACATACAAAAAAACAGCATCTGCATAGATGCTGTTTTGGAATGGTTGTATTGGTGTCCCAGGCAGGATTCGAACCTGCGACCGACGCCTTAGAAGGGCGTTGCTCTATCCTGCTGAGCTACTGAGACATCTTATGTTCTGCCGTTTTTTACGACAAGATTTATATTAATATATCTTCACGATAAAGTCAATGCGATTTGCTGAGAAACTTTGGCACCATTTAACTAATTTGACCAGCGCAGCCCCTCTGCAGAAGCATTTGAACACAGCGAAGTGCCGGCATTTCTTTCTTAAAGAAAAAAATGCCCGGACAGCTCTTCTACTTCTTTTCCGGAATGTTCTTCATAAAATCGGACGTCTGCTTCCGCTGGTGTGGAAAATTCTACTACTGCATATGTTTTTTCCATCCTCGTTCTCGGCATTAACAAACTGCCTGGATTAACAAACAGACGGTTCTGATACACTTCAACAGCTGCGATATGACTGTGGCCGCTGCAGACCAGGCTGGCCCCCTTTTTTTCTGCTTCTCTCGCTATAGGCCCGATGTCGCTTTTTACGTTCAGCAGATGCCCATGTGCAGCATATATGGTAATGCCATCTACTTCTACTGCCACTTCCGTAGGAAATTGACCGGGCATATCCACGTTCCCTTCAACAATATGAATGTCTGAGAGAATATTGTCATCCCTGGTCAGTTCGGAGTCTCCACAGTGAATAATGGCGTGGACTTCCTGTTTGTGCCGTTTCAATACCCGCTGCAGCTCTTTTTTGCTGCCGTGTGTGTCACTTACGATTAATGCTTTCATTTCGTACCCGCCTTTATTCATTCATTGTGTTGGAAATATAATCTACTGCAAGCCTTACTGCCTTGCCGCGGTGACTGATTTTGTTTTTTTCGATGCCGGATAACTCGGCCATCGTTTTGTTATAGGACGGGAGGAAAAATACAGGGTCGTAACCAAATCCATTGCCGCCCTCTTTTACGGAATGAATAACGCCTTCACACGTCCCTCTAAACGTTACTGTTTCTTTTCCTGGAACCGCCACTGCGATGACACAGACAAAACGAGCTGTTCGTTTTTCCTCCGGCACGCCGCTCAGCTCCTGAAGCAGTTTATTTATATTATCCTCATCGCTTTTCTGCGGACCTGCATACCGGGCGGAATATACGCCCGGCTCCTGATTAAGAATATCCACTTCCAAACCCGAATCGTCCGCTGCTGCCATACAGCCGAACATGGAAGCAACTGCCTCTGCTTTTGCCGAGGCATTTTCTTCAAACGTTATTCCATTTTCAGGGATATCCGCTGTGTCATAATCCAGAAGAGATTTTACTTTCCATCGGTCCTGCAGCATATTATTAAATTCAGCAATTTTCCCTTTATTTTTCGTAGCAATAATAAGTGTATTCATTTTATACTTCCTTTGTTTCTTCTTTTTGGAAAGGCAGGATGCCCTTTAGTGCTTCTGCCTGGACAACAAAAAGTTCTTCCGCACCCTTTTCAGCAAGATCAAGCATCGTATTCAGCTGTGTTCTGGAATACGTTGCTTCTTCTCCGGTCCCCTGCAGTTCGACAAGCTTCTGATCTCCAGTCATGACAACATTCATATCTACTAAAGCCGCTGCATCTTCTTCGTAGCAAAGATCCAGCAGAGCCTGCTCTTCTTTATCAATGCCAATCGATACGGCACAGAGGTAGTTTGTTATTGGCAGAGACTTGATTTTCTTTTTCTTTACATGACCCTGCAGCGCCATCACCATCGCTACATAGGCACCCGTTATGGAAGCGGTTCTTGTGCCCCCGTCTGCCTGAATGACATCACAGTCTATCCAGATAGTCCGTTCGCCCAGTACACTTAAATCGACAACAGAGCGGAGCGACCTTCCGATCAAACGCTGGATTTCCATCGTTCTGCCGGTCAACTTCCCTTTTGCTGCTTCTCTGATGTTTCTTTTTGCTGTCGCTCTTGGAAGCATCGAATACTCTGCAGCAATCCAGCCTTTGCCTGAATTTCTTAGAAAAGGAGGAACCCTGTCTTCGATACTTGCCGTACAAATCACTTTTGTGTCACCGACTGTAATCAGCACTGAACCTTCCGGATGCATCAAATAATCTGTTTCTATCGTTACGGGTCTTAATTCATTTTCTTGTCTCTGGTCAATACGGTACATACTCTTTCCCCTTTTGCTGCTCTCTATTTTTGTGCGCTTGTTTTGCTTAATTGTATTGAATACACGGCCAGTTCATTATTTTGCAGCCATTCTTCTGCCATATCTTTAAACGATTCCGCCGGACCTGTAGTGTAGTATATATTTTCTTCAAGTGCTTCTTCCATCGCTAAATCGTTATTGTAATGAAGGATGGTGCTGACTTCTCGGGCCGTTTCATCCCCTGAGCTGATCAGCGAAATATGTTCTCCTACTACTTCCTGAATCAGTTCCTGCAGCAGAGGGTAGTGGGTGCATCCAAGAATCATCGTGTCAAAAGAAGAAGATAAGAGCGGCTGAAGCGTATTCGTTATGACTGCAACAGCTTCTTTTTTTTCCGTAAAGCCATTTTCCACTAATGGGACGAACGGGGGACAGGAAAGACTGTCCACCTTTACGTTGGCATTAATCGTATGCAGCGCTTCGATATAAGCCCCGCTTGCGATTGTACCTGCTGTACCGATAACTGCTACATGATTATTTTCGGTTACTTTTAATGCTGTAATAGCCCCTGGCTGGACAACTCCAATCACTGGAATGGAAAGCGATTCTTTCACTTCCTCCAGTACGACTGCAGTGGCTGTATTACAGGCAATAATAAGCATTTTTATGTCTTCTTCAAGCAGGCGGTCGATCATTTCCCACGTAAATGCCCTGACTTCTTCAACAGGACGTGGTCCATATGGGCATCTGGCGGTATCCCCTATGTATACCATCCTCTCCTTTGGAAGCTGTCTTGAAATTTCTTTTGCTACTGTGAGGCCTCCCAGCCCCGAATCAATGACTCCTATCGGTCTTTCCACGCTTTTCCCTCGTTTTCTATTAAAGGTATGCTTATCTATTTTGTATCGGCTGTTTCATTTTCTGTTGTATCTTTCAACTGGTTCATTTTTTCCTGCAGAGCTGCCATACCTTGTTCAATAGAGCTCACTTCTTCCGCTGACATTTCTGATAAAACGCCTTCTAAATATATCTGCCGTTCATTAATAACATCTTTAATGATGACTGTTCCTTTTTCTAAAAGATGAATTCGTACGACGCGGCGGTCTTTTTCATCTTTCACACGTTCTACGAGCTCATTTTTTTCCATCCGGTCGATCAAATCCGTTGTAGTGCTGCAGGCCAGATACATACGCTGGGAAAGTTCGCCGATCGTCATATCTCCCTCTTCCTGCAGCCATTGTAAAGCAACAAACTGCGGTGGGGTAATAGGAAACTCGTTTAGAATTTCTCTTCCCTTCTGCTTTACGATATAGGAAACATGCCGAAGCGACTTTTCTATTTGAGACACTTGCTGTCGATTCACCACTGTTTTCCTCCCTTCCTTTCGGGTCTCTGTATATTTTCGCTTGTTTCGCTCTTTATTGCAAGTCGTATGAAACAAAATCGAGTGGATGATTCCCCTCCTCTGCTTTTCACATACAAAAAAAGCTGCCCCCGGGAAGAGGCAGCTTTTCATTACATCTTTTCTGTAATAAATCCACGCTTTTGAACCAGCTCAGCAATTTCTTCAGAAGTAGACAACGTCATCGCTTCTTCTACTAATGATTCTGTATCTTTCTTGGAAAGCTGACGGATCTGGCTTCTTGCAGGCAGGACAGATGTCGCACTCATACTGAATTCGTCCAGTCCAAGACCGAGCAATAGCGGAACAGCTGTCGCTTCTCCAGCCATTTCTCCACACATGCCGGCCCATTTGCCTTCTTTATGAGCAGCATCAATAACATTTTTGACAAGTCTTAGTATAGCCGGATGATATGGCTGGTATAAGTGAGCCACTTTTTCGCTCATTCGGTCTGCAGCCATCGTATACTGAATCAAATCGTTAGTACCGATGCTGAAGAAATCTACTTCTTTGGCAAAGATTTCCGCCGCTGCGGCAGTAGATGGAATTTCCACCATAATGCCGACTTCAATCGCATCACTTACTTCTGTACCGGAAGCCGTCAGTTCTTCTTTCACTTCCTGAAGAAGAGCTTTAGCCTGTCTGACCTCTTCAATAGCAGCTACCATAGGAAACATAATACTAAGCTGCCCGTAGGCACTTGCACGGAGTAGAGCTCTCAGCTGCGTTTTGAACATGTCTGTTTTTTCAAGACAAAGACGGATGGCACGGAAACCTAGAAATGGATTCATTTCTTTAGGCAGATCCAGATATGGAAGCTCTTTGTCTCCTCCGATATCAAGCGTGCGGATAACTACGCGTTTGCCGTCCATTTTTTCCAGAACAGTCTTATACGCATCAAACTGCTCTTCTTCCGTAGGCAGTTCATTACGTCCCATATAAAGAAATTCTGTACGGTAGAGGCCGATGCCTTCTGCTCCGTTGGCCAGCACCCCTTCCATATCCTGAGGCGTACCGATATTGGCAGCAAGTTCTACATGATGATCATCTTTTGTAACAGAGGTTTCATTAACAAGCTTTGCCCATTCTTCTTTTTGGCGGGCAAAAGCTTCTTTTTTCTCTTTATACTCAGAGATTGTTTTTTCATCAGGATTAACAAGGACAGCGCCTTCCAACCCATCAATAATGACAAAGTCGCCGGTTTTAATAGAGGCGGTAGCTTCTTTTGTCCCAACAACAGCAGCCACTTCCATTGATCTTGCCATAATAGCAGAATGGGAAGTCCTGCCTCCGATATCTGTGGCAAATCCTTTAATATAGGCTAAGTTAAGCTGTGCTGTATCAGAAGGAGTTAAGTCTTCCGCAATGACTACTGTTTCTTCATTGATTTCAGCAAGGTTTGTATTTTCCAGTCCCAGCAGATGAAGAAGCACACGCTTTGATACGTCTTTAATATCTGCAGCACGCTCTTTCATGTACTCATTATCCATGCTTTCGAACATGGAAACGTACATATCAGATACTTCTTTCATTGCAAATTCCGCGTTAATGCCTTCTTTGATTTTTGCTTCGACGGCATCAAGCAATTCAGGATCTTCTAAAACAAGCAGATGGGCAGAAAAAATCTCTGCTTTATCTTCGCCCATTTCTTTAAGCGTTTTATCTTTAATTACCGTAAGTTCTTCTTTCGCAGTCGCTACTGCTTTCTTATAGCGGGCTGTTTCCTCTTCAACGTCGGACACGGTCTTTTTTTGAATATCCATATCAGGCTGTTCCAAAATGAAAGCCGGTGCCATTGCGATGCCTTTAGAAGCGGCAATTCCTGTCAGGCTCTGTGGCATTACTCCCCAAGCCCTTCCTTTACTACTTCTTCAATAGCATTCATTGCTTCGTCTTCGTCAGATCCGTCAGCTTTGATTGTTACTTCTGCACCTTTGCCTACTCCAAGAGACATAACTCCCATAATAGACTTTAGGTTTACGGACTTGCCGTTATACTCTAGTGTAATATCAGAGGAAAATTGGCCCGCTTTATTTACCAGTTGTGTAGCAGGGCGTGCGTGGATCCCAGTATCGTTCGTAATATTGAATGTTTTTTCTTTCATGTCAAATTCCCCTTTTCTTTACTTTCATTTATATCGCTTTCATAAACATACTAAGTATTGACCGTAATGGTCAAGTAAAAGATAAATAGTTTGTCCATGAAATGCCGGCAGCCAAACATCCAGTGATTAAAAAAAGCATGAGTATATACAGCTGAAAACCCCTCTGTATTCTGCAGATAATACAAAAGTATCTATCAGCTTTTCCCTACTCATGCCTGATCTAATTAGTCACACGTTTATCTGCCGGCATAGTGAGCGAATATTTATCCAACGACTATTTTAACACTTGTCATTTCTATAGACAAGCAACTTGTTGCAAAACAAATGAAATAGCAGTTTCGTTCACTGAAGGCTGTTCATTCGTTCTTTATCTTCCTCACTCCATGGAAGAGATGAGCCCGTTTCTTTGGATATTTGAACGACGGCTCCGCGTCCGGTTAAGCATTTCTCCCCGTCCGTGTTCTTTACCAGGTAATGCACATCTGCGGAGCTGTTACCGATCCGCGCTATCTTCATATATACTTCCAGTGCTTCATCAAAGTAAACCTGTTTTATATAATCACAGTGCATATCCGCTACGACAATCATTTTTTCTGAATCCGGTGCGAGCCACTGCTGCATTAATCCGACCTTTTTAAAAAATGCCAGCCGAACGTTTTCAAAGTAGACAAATGCATTGGTATTGTTTAGATGCCCAAACGCATCTGTTTCGGAAAACCTCACTGTTGTTTCATTATAGAAGGAGAAGTCTTTCTCCCATTTTGTCCAATCTTCAATATAAGAAGGGGTACCCATATATATGCTCCTTTTCTGTACACAGCTGTTCTGTTTAGTATAAGAAAAGCCGGTGCAGGTTATACCTGCACCGGCCGAATTTCAAACATTATTTATCACTGCCGAAAAAGCTTTTAAACGACTGAATGTTTGTGTCTCTGTTCAGCGCGGCAATGGAAGTCGTAAGAGGAATACCTTTCGGGCATGATTGCACACAGTTCTGCGAGTTACTGCAGCTTGAAATGCCTCCATCTCCCATTAGTTCCTTTAAACGTTCTTCTTTATTCATTTCTCCCGTTGGGTGGGCGTTAAACAATCTCACCTGGGAAAGAGCAGCCGGTCCGATAAAGTCGGAATTGTCATTCACGTTCGGGCAGGCTTCAAGACAGACACCGCAAGTCATACACTTGGAGAGCTCATAGGCCCACTGACGCTTATTCTCTGCCATTCTAGGTCCTGGTCCAAGGTCGTATGTTCCGTCAATCGGAATCCATGCTTTTACCTTTTTAAGCGAGTCAAACATTCTTGAACGGTCAATATGAAGATCACGTACTACAGGAAATGTTTTCATTGGCTCCAGACGAATCGGCTGTTCCAGCTGATCAACAAGCGCTGTACAGGACTGACGCGGCTTGCCGTTGATTACCATTGAACAGGCTCCGCAGACTTCCTCCAGGCAGTTCATGTCCCAGATAACAGCAGACGTTGGATTGCCCTGGGCATCTACCGGGTTTCGACGGATTTCCATAAGTGCCGAAATAACATTCATGTTCTGGCGGTAGGGAATTTCAAATTCCTGCTTATATGAAGGTTCATCCGGTCCTTCTTGTCTAGTCACAACAAACCGGATTACTTTGTTTTCGGTCTTTTCACTCATTAACTTCCGGCCCCTTCCTTTTTACCTGCTTTTTTCTGGGAATAGTCGCGTTTACGAGGCTTAATAAGAGATACATCGACTTCCTCATATTCAAATTCAGGTCCCTTTTTCGCAGGGTTGTATTTCGCTTTCGTTGTTTTCAAAAACTCTTCGTCATTACGATCCGGGAATTCCGGCTTATAATGAGCGCCGCGGCTTTCATTTCTATGATAGGCCCCCATCGTAACAACTCTGGACAGGTTCAGCATTCCTTTTAACTGACGTGTGAAAGATGCTGCCTGGTTGCTCCATCTGGACGTATCATTAATATTAATGTTTTCCCAGCGGTCCAGAAGTTCCTGAATTTTTTCGTCTGTTTTGAGAAGCTTTTCGTTATCACGTACAACGGTTACATTGTCCGTCATCCATTCGCCAAGCTCTTTATGAATCACATAGGCATTTTCTTTGCCATCCATGTTCATAATTTTCTCAAACTCATCTACTTCTTTCTGCTTGGAACGGTCAAAGATTTCACTGCTCATGTCTTCAGCAGATTTCTCCAGTCCGTTCATATATTCCACTGCTTTAGGACCTGCAACCATCCCGCCGTAAATAGCGGACAGCAGCGAATTAGCTCCTAAGCGGTTTCCGCCGTGCTGGGAATAATCACATTCGCCGGCAGCGAACAGGCCTGGGATATTGGTCATCTGGTCATAGTCGACCCACATGCCGCCCATGGAATAATGAACAGCAGGGAAAATCTTCATTGGTACTTTACGGGGGTCATCACCCATAAACTTTTCGTAGATTTCCATAATGCCGCCAAGCTTAACATCGAGTTCTTTTGGATCTTTATGGGATAAGTCAAGGTATACCATGTTTTCGCCGTTAATGCCGAGCTTCTGCTCCACGCAGACGTCAAAAATTTCACGGGTAGCAATGTCACGTGGTACGAGATTTCCGTACGCCGGGTATTTTTCTTCAAGGAAATACCATGGTTTGCCATCTTTATAAGTCCATACACGTCCGCCTTCTCCGCGGGCAGACTCACTCATTAAACGGAGCTTGTCATCACCGGGAATAGCTGTAGGGTGAATTTGAATAAACTCCCCATTGGCGTAATAGACGCCCTGCTCATAAAGAGCTGCTGCTGCATAGCCTGTGTTAATCATAGAGTTCGTAGACTTTCCGAACATAATTCCCGGTCCGCCGGTAGCCATGATAACCGCATCTCCACGGAACGTCTCCACATCGTGGGAGCTCAGATTCTGTACGGTTACCCCTCTACAGGCGCCTTCATCATCAAGAACCGCAGAAAGAAATTCCCAGCCCTCGTATTTATTAACAAGTCCAGCTGCTTCATAGCGTCTTACCTGCTCGTCAAGCGCGTACAAAAGCTGCTGTCCCGTCGTTGCTCCTGCAAATGCTGTGCGGTGGTACTGCGTGCCGCCGAATCTTCTAAAGTCAAGCAGCCCTTCTGCTGTCCGGTTAAACATAACGCCCATACGGTCCATCAAGTGGATGATTCCCGGAGCTGCTTCCGTCATTGCTTTAACGGGAGGCTGGTTGGCAAGGAAGTCGCCGCCGTATACTGTATCGTCAAAGTGCTCCCATGTGGAATCGCCTTCTCCTTTTGTGTTAACAGCGCCGTTGATTCCGCCCTGTGCACAAACAGAGTGCGATCTTTTTACGGGAACAATGGAAAATAAATCTACTTGAATGCCTGCTTCTGCTGATTTAATTGTTGCCATCAGGCCGGCCAGGCCTCCACCGACTACGATGATTTTGCCATTACTCATAATTGACCCTCTCCTTAATTAATTGACAGTCTAAGGACTTATACAAATGCAAAAATGGATCTTAGTCCAATGATGGTTAATACAACGAACAGTCCAATTGTTGCATAAGTGGAGATCTGCTGGGAGCGTGGTGTCACGGTAATGCCCCAGGTAACCATAAACGACCATAAACCATTAGAAAAGTGGAACGTAGCTGCTACGACCCCAAGAATATAGAAAACAAGCATGAACGGGTTACTTAGTATTGATGCCATCATATCATAATCTACTGTCTGACCAAACATTGCAGCAATTCTGGTTTCCCATACGTGCCAGGTGATAAAGATAAGCAGAAACACACCGGTAATGCGCTGAAGCAGAAACATCCAGTTACGGTAGTATCCAAAGCGTCTTGTGTTTGCCTTCCCCTGGAATACGATAAACAGACCGTAGATAGCATGAAACAGAATGGGAAGAAAGATAATAAATATTTCTAAAAAATAGCGGAATGGAAGCTGTTCCATAAAATGAGCGGCCTGGTTAAACGCCTCGGCCCCCCGGGTAGCAAAATGGTTTACGATAAAGTGCTGGATTAGAAATATCCCAATGGGAATGACTCCAAGTAAAGAATGAAGTCTGCGGTTAAAAAATTCACGGTTTTCAGCCATGCAAATATCCTCCTAAAATTATTCCATTTTTGTTGGTGATTCTTGATGCACCTTCTGCTTTTTCACCATCCCTTTCAAACCGAATAGAAAATGCCCCACAAAATAAAACAGCCCATGTACAAAGCTGTTTGGTTGTCACCTTATGTAATGGAACAAAAACAAAACGGTCATTTTCAAGTTCGTTGCCATTTAGAAAAACGAAAGCGGTGCAGGATAGATAATAATTTATCCATTATTTACGTTTTTCGTAATCACAGCGCGCATTGTACTTCAACACATTTATTGTACTCCCACTTTTCCAGTGAGTCAAGAAAACGGATACATGCCTTTATAAACAAAATATACAAAAACCTCCTTCCCTAAACGGATTTTTTAGGGAAAAGAGGCTGTTTTTGTTTTTATTAACCAATAATAATACGTTCTGTTGGATATTTATAATAAGACTTCGTTTCTTTTCTTTTTACCGACAGCAGGAAGGCTAAAATCCCCACCCGGCCGACAAACATTAATACCATCAGCACGAGCTGGCTCGGCCTTGATAAATCATCTGTAATGCCTGTTGTTAAGCCGCATGTTCCGAATGCGGAACTCACTTCGAAGATAATATCAATGAGCTCCACGTTCGTATTGTTCTGTTCCAGCGCACTAATACATAGGACTGCCGCAAATACACCAACAAGAAAAAATGACAGAACGATGAACGCTTTTTGTTTATCTTCCGGGTGAATCTGCCGGCCGAACACTTTTACTTCTTCCTTCCCCAGCGCAAAGCTGCGGATCGTTAAAAACATGACAGCCAGCGTTGTGGTTCTCAAACCGCCGCCCACGCTTGACGGGCTTGCTCCAATAATCATTAAGGAAGATACAAACAACAGCGTAGGCAGCGAGTAGGCCGACACATCCATCGTGGACAGCCCCGCACTCCGGGCACTGGCTGAATGAAAGATCGCCGATGACACCTGCTGATGCCAGGCCATTCCCTGATAGTAAACGTTCGCTTCCAGCAGCAGAATACCGATCACACCTATGGCAAAAACAAGAAAATAAGTCGTTACTGTTACCTTTGTGAACAGGCTGAAACGAAAGTCCTTGCTGTTGGAAGAAAAATATTCCCTGATCTCCATTAATACAGGAAATCCAATCGCTCCTGCAAAGATAAGCAGCACAACAATCAGCTGGACGTAATAATCATCCGCAAACGGAATCAGCGATTGGCCGGTCACATCAAATCCCGCGTTTGTAAATGCAGTTAAAGCACCAAACGCTCCCTGGTAATAAGCCTGGCCGACCGAGTCGAAATATTGTATATAATAAGTACCAAGAATAAGAGCCCCCACCGCTTCAATAGCCAGCGCCAGGAGGAGTATGTTTCTCATTAACTTTACCATACCGGAAAACTGGTATTGATTCTGATCGACCATAATAAGAAGCCGTTGAGATAAATTAATTTTTCTGCCCAGAAGCAACCACACAAATGTGCCCAGGGACATAATACCAATGCCTCCTACCTGCATGGCCAGCGCCAGGAAAAAAACCCCCGTATAGCTCAGCGTTTCAGAAACATTAATAACGGTCAGCCCGGTTACGCTTACTGCCGAAACGGAAGTAAATAGTGAATCCAGATAACCAACCTCGATGCCGGGCTTATGGGAAACAGGAAGCCACAGCAGAACGCTGAATAGAAGCATGGATACAATATATGAAAAAATAATCATTCTAAAAGGCGTCATAAATGCGTTCGTAAATTTTTTCATGCCTCAACCTCCGCTGGATTTCGGACATCAGTATATCATTTATGCTTTTTATAATCTATAGAGATTTCAGCAGGAAGCCTGTATAATAAAGACAGAAAAGGAGGCTTTTATGTCAGACACTAACAGCACGTCCCCTTCATTTGGCTACGCCCTTCTCAGAGAAACGCTTCTGCCGGAACTACTTGGGCATGATGAGCCTGAAATATTATACTGGGCCGGTAAGTCCCTTGCACGGAAATACCCCTGCGCTTCAGTAGAAGAAATTTTGGAATTTTTTAACAAAGCTTATTGGGGAGACCTGCAGATTATTAACGAAAAAAAACGCGAACTGCAGTTAAAGCTCAAGCCAACCCATGATACATATTCCTTTCTCCTGGAAGCAGGATTTCTCGCTGAGCAGTTATCCACGCTTAAACAAACAGCGGCGGAAACGTACCTGAATGAGAAAAAAGAAGACTACACCTTTTCTGTCCGCTGGGATAAAGAGTAACACAATAAAAAGGAACTGCCGCAGACAAACATGCAGCAGTTCCTTTTATTTATTTGGGAGCCGGTGCCTCATGAAGCCGTTTCAGCAGTTCTCTTGAGACACTGTCCGGAATAGCTATGGCTCTAAAGTCATCCACCGTTGCCGCTTTCATGTTTTTCATGGAACCAAAATGCTTTAAAAGGGCCCGCTTGCGTTTTTCTCCCACCCCTGGAATATCATCCAGTACAGAAGAAAACATCGTTTTCCCTCTCGTCTGCCGGTGAAACGTTATCGCAAAGCGGTGCACTTCGTCCTGAATGCGCTGGAGAAGGTAAAAAGAAGAGCTGTTTCGTTTTAACGGCACGACTACAGGAGGATCTCCCATAATGAGTTCGGACGTATTGTGTTTATCGTTCTTCGCCATACCCGCTACCGGTACATTCATGCCAAGTTCATCTTCTATGACGCTTAATGCAGCACTCAGCTGGCCTTTGCCGCCATCCACCAGAATCAAGTCCGGGAGTGCCTGGCCTTCTTTCAGCAGTCTTGTATACCTCCGGCGTATAACTTCTTTCATGGAGGCGTAATCATCCGGTCCAGTAACGCTTCTCACTTTATATTTACGGTAATCTTTCTTAAAAGGCTTCCCGTCCATAAACGTTACCATCGCAGCAACTGGGTCAGTTCCTTGTATGTTGGAGTTATCAAAGGATTCTATCCGGTGCGGCATATCAATCTGCATAGCTTCCGCCAGCTCTTCCACCGCTTTTACCGTCCTTGCTTCATCCCGCTCAATAAGGGAGAAGCGCTCCTTTAAAGCGTGGGCTGCATTGCGTTCGGCCAGCTCTACCAGCTCTTTCTTCTTTCCTCTGGCAGGCTGTATTATTTTTATCTCCAGCAGCTGGGCGGCCATTTCCTGGTTGATACCCATTGGAATGAATACTTCTTTAGGCTTCAGATGATCTTCCCGAAGATAAAACTGTCCCAGAAACGTCAGAAAATCCTCCTCCGGTTCCTGGTAATAAGGAAAGACCGATACATCGCGTTCAATCATCTTACCGCTTCTGATAAAGAAAACCTGTACGCACATCCAGCCTTTTTCCACAGAATAAGCAAAAATATCGCGATTTACTGTATCGTTAATGTTCATTTTTTGTTTTTCCATTACCGAGTCAATATGATGAATCTGATCACGGAGCTCTTTGGCTCTTTCAAAATTCAACTCATCAGAAGCCGTATGCATTTTTGCACGCAGGTCTTCTTTTACCAGCTGATGGCCGTTGTTCAAAAACTTCGCAATATCCTGCACCATTTTCTGGTTGGTTTCTTTAGAGACTTCAAACTCGCACGGAGCCAGACACTGCCCTATATGATAGTAAAGACAGACTCTGTCCGGCATCGTTCGGCATTTCCTCATAGGATAAAGTCTGTCGAGAAGTTTTTTTGTTTCGTTGGCTGCCCCGGCATTCGGATATGGCCCAAAATACTTAGCCCCGTCTTTTTTTATTTTTCTCGTTGTAATTAAACGAGGGTGTTCTTCTTTTGTGATTTTGATATAAGGATATGACTTATCGTCTTTTAGCAGCACATTGTATTTTGGCTCGTATTTTTTGATTAGATTCATTTCCAGAATTAACGCCTCGAGGTTGGATGAAGTAATAATGTATTCAAAATCCACGATTTCCCCGACGAGGCGCTGGGTTTTCCCATCATGGGAGCCTGTGAAATACGACCGTACCCTGTTTTTTAATACTTTTGCTTTTCCTACATATATAACAGTGTCGTGCTTATTTTTCATTAAGTAGCAGCCCGGCTGGTCCGGAAGCACGGTTAACTTTTCTTTTATTGTATTCAATCCGTAACACCTCTTCACTTCATTCTTCTCTCGTAGTATAAAGCGAAAGTATGTTTGTGTGCAAAGAATCCTTCCTTATATATAGGAAAAAGCCGCTGATATTCCTTCAGCGGCTTTTTCCTATATATTAGATGTGTTTATTTAATAATTCAACAAGTTGTTCTTTCGGCTGAAAGCCTACAACCTGGTCTACTACTTCGCCGTCTTTAAAAACAAGAAGAGTAGGAATGCTCATTACGCCGTACTTACCGGCTGTTTCCTGATTTTCATCAACATCTAATTTTGCGATCTTTATCTTGTCGCCCATTTCTGTATCGATTTCCTCGAGTACTGGAGCGATCATTTTACATGGTCCGCACCAAGTAGCCCAGAAGTCCGCCAATACAACGCCTTCAGACGTTTCTGTTGAGAAGTTTTGATCAGTAGCTGTTACAATTGCCATTTGTGTGGTCCTCCTTTAAAGTAGCTTTATTAAGCTAATGCATATTATAGCATTGTGTATAAATTGTGGCTAATAGATTGCCTGTATATTATTTATCCGCTTCTTATTTGTCTAAACGCACAGCCGGCTCACGAAAAAGCCTGCCGGGGCCGGCAGGCTTTTTTTAAGAGGCAGTAACTTTTTTAAATTCTTCTGTGAGGGCAGGAATGATATCAAACAAATCGCCGACAATACCATAGTCTGCTACTTCAAATATCGGCGCTTCAGGGTCTTTATTGATAGCTACAATTACTTTGGAATTGGACATGCCCGCTAAATGCTGAATGGCTCCACTGATACCTGCTGCAATATAAAGGTCCGGCGTAACCACCTTACCTGTTTGTCCGATTTGCAGCGCATAGTCGCAGTAATCTGCGTCACACGCCCCGCGGGAGGCACCAATAGCTGCGCCGAGAACGTCTGCCAGCTCTTCCAGCGGCTTAAAGCCTTCTGCACTTTTCACGCCTCTTCCACCGGCTACAATGATATTAGCTTCCGCTAAATCAATACCGCCCGTGCTCTTTTTCACTACTTCTTTGATAATGGTACGCAGATTAGTAATCGTAAATGTTTTCGTATCTATACTTCCGTTTCTGCTGCTGTCAGCCTCCAATGCCGGAATATTATTGGGACGAATCGTGATAAATAAAAATCCCTCGTCTACCGTCAGCTTTTCAAATGCTTTACCGGAATAGACTGGACGAATAAAGTGAGCTTCTGCTCCTTCGCCTTCTATATCCACGCAGTCCGTAATAAGCCCCGAGCTCAGCTTTCTGGAAAGTCTCGGCGCCAAGTCTTTACCGCTGGACGTATGGCCGATAACGAGTCCTTCCGCCTGCTCTTCTTCACATACCTGCTCCATTGCCTGCATGTAGGCGTCTGTCGTGTACTGCTTTAATTCATCCATTTCCGACACGATCACGCGGTCAGCTCCATGCTGAATCATTTTTTCTGCATGAGAGGCAGCTCCTTCACCAAATAATACACCAACTACTTCGCCGCCGTCTGCTGCCTTTCGTCCTGCTGCGATCGCTTCAAACGTTACATTTCTTAATTCATTTTCTTTTGCTTCTCCCAAAACAAGAATTTTTCTGCCCATTATGATCTCTCCTTTATATAACTTTTGCTTCTGATTTTAATAATTCCACCAGCTGCTGTGCCTGTGACTCCGTTGATCCTTCAAGAACTTTCCCGGCTCCTTTTTCTGGCGGCAGGAAGCGGTCAACGGTCGTTGTTTTCGCTGCAATATCTTCTTCATCAAGGTCGAGGTCGTCAAAATCGATCGTTTCGAGCGGCTTTTTCTTTGCTTTCATAATTCCCGGAAGCGAAGGATACCTTGGATCATTTAAGCCCTGCTGGCAGGTAACCAGTAAAGGCAGCGATGTTTCCACAATTTCTACGTCGCCTTCCACATCCCGTTCAATCGTGACTTTGGTGCCGTCAATATCGAGCTTCGTAATGGTAGTCACCTGATTCATCTGCAGTCCTTCTGCAAGCCTGGAAGCCACCTGACCGGCTCCATCATCGACAGCCACGTTACCACCGAGTATAATATCGGCTTCCTTGTCTTTGAAATATGCCGTTAATACTTCACCGATCGTGTAATGATCAATAGCTTCGTCCATGTCTTCCATGTTCAAAAGCACGGCTTTGTCTGCTCCCATCGCCAGAGCTGTGCGGAGTTCTTTTTCCGCTTCTTCTTCGCCTACAGTGACGACCGTAATTTCTCCACCGTGGGCTTCTTTTAACACGATAGCCTCTTCGAGTGCGTATTCATCGTAAGGGTTAACGATGAACTCCGCCCCCTCTTCATCAATGCGGCCATTTTCAATTACTATTTTTTCTTCCGTATCGAATGTTCTTTTCATTAATACAAATATGTTCATGTTTTGTTCCTCCCTGATTTTTTTATTTGTTTTTGAAAGACGGCTTTCGTTTTTCAATAAATGCCTGAATCCCTTCTTTTGCATCTTCACTGGCAAACGCCCTGCCAAACAGCTCGGCCTCTTTCCGGCTTCCCTCTTCTCTGGCAGGCGGAATGGCATAGCGGAGAAGCTCCAGCCCCATTTCTGTCGTGACGCGGCTTTTCGAAGCGATATGACCGGCGATTTCAACAGCTGCTTTGACATGTTCGCCTTCAGGTACCGCCTTGTTTACCAGCCCCCATCGTTCTGCTTCTTCTCCATTGATAGGAAGACCGGTCAATATCATTTCGCCTGCTTTAGGACGCCCCACCAGCTCAGGCAGCCTTTGGCTTCCCGCGTAACCTGGTATCAAGCCGAGCGTTGTCTCCGGGAGGCCAAGCTTCGCTTCTTTTGTGGCGATCCTCATATGGCATGCCATCGCCATTTCCAGTCCTCCGCCTAAAGCCGCGCCATGAATAGCCGCAATTACCGGTTTTGTAAGGGCTTCCATTTTGTTGAACACCTGCTGGCCGTTTGTTCCTAAATCTGAAAAACCGCTGCTGCTTTCTACATCTGTAAACTCTTTAATATCGGCACCGGCTGCAAAAAATCTGCCTTCACCGTACAGCACGGCTGCATGAACTTCTTTTTCGGACTCAATTTCATCCAGAATAATGCTCAGTTCTGAAAGGACCGAGGCTGCCAGGGCATTAGCCGGCGGCCTCTCAAAAACGATGTGGGCGATATTATTTTCCACCCGCCATTGTAAATGCTCCATCAGTATCCCTTCTTTCTATTGTTTTGCCCGGATTGTTGCTCCAAATCCCTGCAGAAGCATGGAAGCGGTGGGAGCGGCTAATTCATTCAAATCATATCTGTATTCATTCATTATCCAGGTGGTAACGACTTCATCAATCGTACCGAAAATCATCTGCCGTGCCAGTTTTTCGTTTAAATCCTCTGAAAAAACGCCTGTTGCTTTTCCTTCTTCAATCAGCCCGTCCATAATCAGGAGGTATTCTTTTAAAATATCATTGATCTGCTTTCGCAGGTGGCTGCTGGACTGCCTTAATTCAAGCTGCGTTACGATCGCCAGGTTTTTGCTTAATGAAAGCTGGCGGAAATGATTGGCTACGAGCGAATGCAGTTTTTCTTCGACCGACAGCTTGGACGTAAGATCTTCTTTAATATTCGATATAAACTGGCCCATTTTTTCTTCGAATACAGAAATCAGGACATCTTCTTTATTTGTAAAATATAAATAAATGGTGCCATCCGCTACACCGGCACGCTTTGCTATCTTTGATACCTGGGAATTGTAATAGCCGTTCTCCGCTATTACGTCTACTGCCGCTTCTATAATTTGTTCGTATTTGGGACCTTTTCGTTTCCCCATGGCAGAACGCCCCTTTTACAATGTATTAATAGTGAATGACTGTTCATTCATTATATGTCTAGCTTTATCATAGATAATATTTAAAGGAGTGTCAAGCGTTATTCCACAGATTTTCAGCGTTTAAAAAAGCCCGGTGCCATGACCGGGCTTCCCTGCAGTGGTTCTAAAAGCTGTTGACGCAGATCAGCTGCCTTTCTGCATTTCTTT
The DNA here is from genome assembly GCF_059510535.1 of Sinobaca sp. TMA16-18. NCBI lineage: Bacteria > Bacillati > Bacillota > Bacilli > Caryophanales > Sporolactobacillaceae > Sinobaca > Sinobaca sp. TMA16-18. The sequence continues at coordinate 545,082 of NZ_JCAKFM010000001.1, forward strand.
TGCTTTAGTATTTTTTTCTTCTTCTTCAACAAGAACCCGTCTGAGTACTTTACCAATAATCGTTTTTGGAAGCTCTTCTCTTCGTTCAAACAATCTCGGTACTTTAAAAGAAGCCAGATGCTCTCTGCAGAATGCTTCGATTTCTTCATCTGTTGCACTTTTTCCATCTTTGAAAACAAGGAAAGCTTTCACGGTTTCTCCACGGTACGGATCCGGTACCCCGATAACCGCCGCTTCTTTTATTGCTTCATGTTCATACAGCACTTCTTCAATTTCTCTAGGATAAATGTTAAAGCCCCCGGCAATAATCATGTCTTTTTTGCGGTCAACAATATAAAAGTAGCCTTCATCGTCCATATAGCCCATATCTCCGGTCAGAAACCAGCTTCCGTGAAATACGGCCGCTGTATCCTCCGGCCGGTTCCAATAGCCTTTCATCACCTGCGGACCCTTCAGCATAATTTCTCCAATTTTCCCTGCTGGAGCCGGTCCTTCCGTTTCCGGATCGTAAATAGCCGCTTCTGTATCCGGCCATGGAATGCCTATACTTCCTTCTTTCCGCTTTCCCCAGATAGGTGTGGAAATGGCCACCGGCGACGTCTCTGTAAGCCCGTAGCCTTCTACCAGCTTCCCGCCGGTCAGCTTTTCGAACGTCTGCTGGACTTCGAGTGGCAGCGGAGCAGAACCGCTCAGGCAGGCTTCAATAGAGGACAGGTCATATTTATTAATAGTAGGTTCATTAATCAGTCCTACATACATTGTTGGGGCTCCCGGAAAAACTGTTACTTTATGCTTTTGAATCGCTTTTAAAATAGGAACCGGTTCAAAACGGGGAACAATAATCATTTTAGCTCCATGCATAATACTGATATTCATTACTGTCGTCATGCCGTATACGTGGAAAAACGGCAGCGCTGCCATGATCGTCTCTTTTTTCCGGTCAATACCATACATCCAGGCGCTGCTCTGCATTGTATTTACGACTAAATTATAATGCGTGAGCATAACACCTTTGGCCGGACCGGTTGTGCCGCCTGTATATTGAAGAAGAGCAATATCTTCTTTTGGATCAAAGGAAATATCCAGCTTTTCCGGCTTTCCCTGCGCCATGATTTTCTTCAGCTGGTGAGTTGTGCTGTCATATACCACCTGCTTGGCCAGTGCCGCATTTTTACGCTGCACGAGCGGATACAGATTTTTTTTAGGGAAAGGAAGGTAATCTTTAATGCTTGTTACAAGAACATGTTCAAGTGATGTTTTGCTTCGGACTGCCTGCACACGCGGATATACTAAATCCAGGCATATCATAACTTTTGCCTGGGAATCGTTCATTTGATGCTCCAGCTCACGCTCCACATAAAGTGGATTTGTCTGCACTACTATGGCACCCGCCATCAGTGCACCGTAATAACAGATTACGGCTTGAGGGGAGTTCGCGAGCATAATCGCTACCCTGTCTCCTTTTACTACCCCGAGCTTTTGAAGCTGGCTGCTCAGCTTCAGGGCCTCTTCATACACTTCACTGTATGTCATATCTTTCCCCATAAAGTGAAGGGCTTCGCGGTTTGGCTGACTCGCAGCCGTTTCTTCCAAATAAGAGTGCAGCGTTTTTTCATCATAGGAGATACTTGTAGGTATTTCCTTCGGATAGTGCGAGAGCCATGCATGCGTTTCTTCCATATTAAATCCCCCTTTAAAATGTGGACACTAAAAATACGTGTAGAAGCACTCTATACGCTCATTATAATGGAACCGCTTACAATTATAAAGAGCAAATTGTAAAAAAATGGGCTCTGCCCTGAGGCCTGCCCATTCTCTCATTAAAGCGAAGAAATTAAATAGATACAGCCTGCTGCAAAAAACACCGCACAGCAGACGAGTAATATTTTAGCTAACCGCTCCATTATCTTCCTCCTCCTGTCAGCTTAATATCCCTGCTCCTATAACAAAGGAAAGGCCGACGGAAATAATAAATGCAATCAATCCGACCGCCCGATTATCTTTCGCAAGCTCCTCATCCACTTTGAACATAGGCGTTAAAAACTCGAATACGAGATAGCTGATAATTAACAGAACAAAGCCGAGACAGCCCCACACGATCGTTGTGAGTATCTGGTCGTTTTGAAGGATGGAAAAATGAAGAATATTAGCCACGCCGAATATTTTCCCTCCGGTGGCAAGCGCCACCGCAATATTGCCTTTTTTTATCTCTTCCCAGTTGTTATAGGGGGTTATCGTTTCAAATACAGCTAAAAATACGATAAGGGAAAGCAGAGCTACACTGTAGTTGGCAGCGGTCTGTCCGAATGACGTCTGTAGTATGGTTTCCAGGCCGGCCACCTTCCTTTCACTATCTCAGGTGGTCTGAGGTATTATTTTAGTTCAGCAACCGTATTTCCAATGCCGCCTTCATTCATTCCGCCGTCACGCGTGCTTTTCACACTTGGGTGTTTTTTAAGGTACTCCTTTACCCCTTTGCGCAGCGCACCGGTTCCTTTTCCATGAATGATATGAACCTGGCCGTATCCTGCCAGCACCGCTTCGTCCAGGTATTTCTCCACCTGGCGCAGGGCGTCTTCATAGCGTTGGCCCCGCAGGTCAAGCTCAGGCTTCACCGGAGCGCTGGTCGTTACCGACCGGACATTGCGGAGAGGGGTTTTTTCCTTAGAACTGCCCAGTTTTTCCATATTGCTTTTTGTTACCGTCATTTTCATAATACCGAGCTGAACCTGAAATTCATTTTCATTCAGCTGTTCGAGCACCTGGCCTTTTTGTCCAAAACTTAATACTTTTACTTCATCACCAGGCTTGATGGAATCTATTTTTTCAGCCTGTCTTTTTATTTGTTTGATTCGCTTCGTTGGAGCAGGCTGCGCTTTATCCATTCGGGATTTGGCATCAATAAGCTGGTGCTCTTTTACATTGTATCCCTGTTTCTCCAGCTCCCTCAGCTCACGGATAATGTCATCTGCCTGCTTTTTGGAAGCCGAGAGTTCGCTTTCCGCATCTTCCCGTGCTTTTTGGAAGATGGCTTCTTTTTCTTCTTCCACCTGCTGTACTTTTTCTGCCAGTTCCTTCTGCAGCGATTCTGCTTCTTTTCGAAGAGAGACCGCCTGCTTTTCCTGTTCTTCTACAGACAGCTGTCTGTCCTGCAGAGAAGCAATCATCTGCTCCATCTGCTGGCTGTCGGTGCTTACCTCGGCTTCAGCCGCCGTAATAATCTCATCGCTTAAGCCCAGGCGTTTGGAAATCGCAAAAGCATTGCTCCGTCCCGGCACGCCAATTAACAGTCGGTAGGTCGGCCGCAGCGTATTGACATCAAACTCCACGCTCGCATTCATAACGCCTTCCCGGTTATAGGCGTATCCTTTCAGCTCACTGTAGTGCGTCGTGGCAATAAGAGAGGCTCCTTTATTATATACGTAGTCCAGAATCGAAACAGCCAATGCAGCGCCTTCTGTCGGGTCTGTTCCAGCACCTATCTCATCAAACAGTACGAGACTGTGATGGTCAATCTTCCCAAGAATATCCACAATATTGGTCATGTGGGATGAAAAGGTACTTAAGTTCTGTTCAATCGACTGTTCGTCCCCAATATCGGCATAAATGGACTCAAATACAGCGGCTTCTGATTGTTCCTCTACCGGAAGAAACAGCCCGGACTGGGCCATCAGCGTCAGCAGGCCGGCTGTTTTCAGCGTGACCGTCTTACCACCTGTATTCGGCCCTGTTATAACGAGAGAGGAAAAATCTCCTCCAAGCTCCACCGTAATTGGTACAACTTCGTCTTCTTCAATGAGCGGATGTCTCGCTTTTTTAAATCGGAAATGACCCGTGCTGTTCACCTTTGGCTGTGTCGCTTTTAAGTCGTGGGCATAATACCCTTTTGCAAATATAAAATCCACATAGCCGAGCGTCCGGGTGTTCTCCAGCAGCTCTTCTCCGTTTTCCTCAATTTCTGCTGATAGTTCACGGAGTATTTTTTCGATTTCAATTTTTTCTTTCCCACGGGCTTCCCGCAGCACGTTGTTCATTGACACCACGGACTGCGGTTCAATAAATAAAGTGGCTCCGGAAGCCGACTGGTCATGGATGATGCCGCCGAATGATCCCCGGTATTCCTGTTTGACGGGGATAACGTAGCGGTCGTTTCGAATAGTAACAATCGAATCAGACAATTTCTTCTGCTGGTCCTGGGATTTAGTAAGCTGATCAAGCTTGGAGCGGATAGAAGCCTGCTGCCCTCTTATCTGCTGGCGGATACTGCGAAGAGTCGGGGTCGCGCTGTCCATTACCTCCCCGTTATCATCTACCGACTGCTTGATCGACCGCTCTACATCGGTCAGTACCGTAATAGAGCCCACGATTTCATCCAGTCCGGGAAGCTCAATGCCGTCCTCCACCATTTTGTCGATAAACGTTTTCACTCTTCTCGCAGCATAAATCGTATCTGCTATTTCAAGCAGTTCCCATGCGTTCAGGACGCCGCCGATCTGGGCTCGTTTAATATGGGCAAAAACGTCTTTAATCCCCCCGAGAGGAGCCTGCCCTTTTAAGCGTACGACCCGGTGTGTTTCCTCCGTAATTTTCATCGCATGCTTTATATCATCCACCGAAGACATCGGCTTCATTTGTTCAATTTCAGCTCTTCCCAATGAAGAACCAGCATGCTTTTTCAGCTGGTCCTTCATCTTGTTGTACTCGAGCACCCGAAGGACTCTATCGTTCATTGTCATCTTCCTTTCTTATTGGAGCAGGCGTTTCTCTTTTTTCTGCTGCAGATAGTTCGTTAATTCCGCTGCCGTCAAGGTATTTAGGACCTGATCCGGCCGGAGCATTGCTTTTCTCGCGATGCCTGTTCCTGTTTCCATGTCATCCATCATTTTCGGATTATGTGCATCGGTATTGACCGCAAGCGCCACTCCCGCGTCCGCAGCTTTTTTCAGCCATTCCGCGGAAAGGTCCAGCCGGTTTGGATTGGCATTCATCTCAAGTGCTGTGCCCGTTTCAGCCGCACGCTTAATCAGCGTAGGAAGGTCTACATCATACCCGGTCCTTCTTCCTAGTAAACGGCCGGTAGGGTGGGCAATCAGATCAACATGCGGGGAGGTGAGAGCTGATTCAAACCGTTCCATAATGACAGACCTTTCCTGGGAAAACGAAGAATGAATCGATGCAATTACTACATCCAGCTGCTCCAGAACGCTTTCATCAATGTCGAGGAGGCCGTCTGGACGAATATCCATTTCAATGCCTGCAAATATATGCAGGTCTGTATATTTTTCATTTACAGTTTTTATTTCTTCTATCTGCCTGAGTATACGATCTTCATCAAGACCATGAGCAACTCTTAAAAACTTGGAATGATCGGTAATAGCGATCCATTCATATCCTCTTTTTCTCGCCTCTTCGGCCATCTCTTCGACGGACTGGGCACCGTCACTCCAGGTCGTATGCATGTGCATGTCTCCCCGGATATGAGAAAGTGTTACATCTTCCCGGGGTCTGCTGTACACGTCCAGCTCATCTTTCCCCGCTCTTGCTTCGGGTGGAATATAATGAAGGCCAAAGTGACCGAAAAATGCCGTTTCATCTGCAAACGTCTGCACGTTTCCGCTTTCCACGTTCTCTATTCCATATTCACTGATCCGTTCTCCGTTTGATTTAGCCAGCTGCCTCATTTTTACATTGTGATCCTTTGAACCGGTAAAATGGTGAAGCGTTGTGGCAAAAGCATCATCTTCAATCATACGGACATCCACCTGTACCGGGTACTCATCGCCTTCGAGCTCCAGGGAAAGCTTCGTATCCCCGTCTGCGATAATGCTGGAAATGCCCGGAAACGCCTTTATTTGTTCTTTCACGCGTCCCGGATCATCGGTGGAAATAATGTAGTCCATATCTTTAACGGTTTCTTCGAGCCTTCTTAAACTGCCGGCACGGGCGTAGCGGTGCATTCCCTCTATTGCAGTCAGCTGTTCTTCAAACACAGCCGCCATTTTCAGCATCAGTGGAATAGGAAGCCTTTCCGGCCGGCTTCCCATTTCTTCCAGTGCTTTCATTATTTTTTCTTCCGATTTGGCTGCAAAACCGGCCAGTTCACGGATCTGTTTGCCTTCACAGGCTTTCGCCAGGTCAGCTGCATTGGTAATGCCTAATTCCTGATAGAGCTTTCCTATCTTTTTGCCTCCAAGTCCGGGAAGCTTCAGTAAAGGAAGCAGACCTTCCGGAATTTCTTCTTTCAGCGTCTGCAGAAGCTCCGAGTCGCCGTGTTCTATTAGTTCATTAATTAAGGCGGCCGTTCCTTTTCCGATGCCGGAAAGCTTGGATACATCCTCTATATCGTTAATGGAGCGCTCATCGTTTTCAAGCGCCTGGGCAGCTTTTCGATAAGCAGAAATTTTAAATGTATTTTCTCCTTTGATTTCCATATAAACAGCGATACGTTCCAAATGATTAATAATCTCTTTTTTATTCATCGGTTTCCTCCATTAAAAGTAGAAAAAACTTCTCTTCAAGAGAAGCTTTTTCTTTTATTAACGACGTGCTGTTGGCACATACTTTTTTAATAACCCTGCACTCCCAGACTCTGAAGCCACCCGGATAAATAAGGCGTTTCGTAAATCATATACTGGGCCAGGCCTGACTGCGCTATCGCCTGCTGAATAGGATCTACCGGTACCAGCGAGAAAGCTATAAGCAGTATAAACAGAACCACATAAGTCTCTACCATCGCCAGCAGTCCTCCGAGCCATTTATTAAGCATGCTCACAAGAGGAATACTCGATATCACATTAAAAATAGAGCCAAGCATCTGCATCACTATCTTTGCAATAATAAACAGTGCGATAAATGCGATCGCAGAGTAAAAGAAGGTCTGCATATCAAACGTTGCCGACAAAAACTGCACATTCTGGCTGCCGGAATCCTGCAGAAATCCAGGGTACGGCACCCACTGCCTCAGCCAGGCGGCCGTGTCTTCGTAAAAATAAAACGCAATGACTAAAGCGAGTAGAAAACTCACTAACGAAACAAACTGCAGGATAAATCCTTTTCTTAAGCCGGAAAAAAAACTTACGACTAGAAAAAGAAGAATCAGTATATTTATAAGCATCTGTTATCTGTCCTCATTTTCCTCTTGAATAGTCTGCTCGTTCTTGTACAGTTCTTTCATTTTTAAATTTTCATCCACCAGATTGACTGCTGTTAATACTGCCAGTCTCGTCGTGTTTAAATAAGGGTTCAGTGATTTATGTTCTTTCATTTTGTCTGTCAGGGCTTTCGCTACTCTTCTGACATGTTCGGGCGGGTCATCTCCAACAATTGTGTACTGCTGTCCATATATCGTCACCGTTGTTTTGTATTTATCTTTTTCCTCAGCCATCGTTATGCCCCCTGATCTCAGCGAATCCTATACTTAATCATAACAGAATCGCCAACCAATGAAAAATGTTTCCCACCTTCCGCCCGGGGCCCTTTTATTTCCGGCACAAGCGCATTATGTTTGTACTTGCTGCAGAAAAACGGCTCTTCCTATATACGGAAGAGCCGGCCTGTCGTTTCTTATTGTTTTCTTAAATTGGCATGAAATGTGTTTTCTACATGGTCCAGTACATTTTGATGTGCCTGCTGCATCTCTTCTTCTGCTAAAGTACGATCGGGATCAAAATAGATGAGGGAAAATGCCAGAGACTTTTTCCCTGCTTCCATATGTTCCCCGTCATACACATCGAATAAAGAAACGTGCTTTAACAGCGGGCTTCCTGTCTCTTCAATAGCTTTCTGTACCGCTCCAGCTTCTACTTCTGTATCTACTACAAGCGCGATGTCTCTGGTAATAGAAGGAAACCGGGGAATAGGTGTGTAAGTAACCGGTTCTTCTATTGATTCAATCAGCTTGCCTAAATGAAGTTCAAATACGAACGTTTCTTTAATATCCCATTCTTTCTGCACTAATGGATGGATTTGGCCAAGGTATCCGATGTACATACCCTGTGCATAAATATCTGCGCTGCGCCCGGGATGCATATCTTTCATCGACGATCGATCAAAACGAATATCCCGGCCCCAGCCAAGTTTCAACAGCAGATTTTCCACGATCCCTTTGACCGTAAAAAAGCTTGTTTCCTCCTTGGCAGTTCTCCAGCCCGCGTCGCTCCATTTTCCTGTAATGGCTCCGGCAGCATATTCATACTCTTCCGGCTGTCCTGTCAGTGTTTCTTCTTTGCTCTGGAATACAGAACCCACTTCAAAAACAGCGGTATCGGCATTCTGACGGTTTTGATTGTACTGAATCACATCAAGCAGATGCGGTATCAGGCTTGCCCGCATCGTACTGCGTTCTTCACTCATCGGCATCGTCACTTTGATCGGATAGCCCGGTCCGCCGGATAAAAACCGCTCAATCATCCGCGGTGACGTTAACGAATATGTGACTGCTTCATTCAGCCCCGCACTTTCCAGGAAACGCCTTACCTTTCTTTTCTGCTTTTGGGCTCTTGTAAGAGAGCCCGGCGTTAACGCACCTGCGGGCAGCGTGGATGGAATTTCATCGTATCCATAAAGCCGCGCAACTTCTTCAGCCAGATCTGCTTCTATGAAGATATCCCATCTTCTCGACGGTATTTCCACATCAAATGTTCCATTTGTTTCTTTATAAGGAAAGCCAAGCCTGTCAAAAATAGCAGCCACTTCTTCGCTGTTCAGCGCCAGACCAAGCATGTTATGAAGCTTTTCGGTCCTCGTCTGTACAACTCTTGGAGAGCGGTCTCTGGAATCATGTACAGAACCGCTTTTTTGAACTTCTCCACCGGCCAGTTCCACCAATAAAGCTGCAGCTCTGTCGGCTGCTTCATCTGCGCGTAAATGATCAATGCCTTTTTCAAACCGTACGCTGGATTCACTGCGCAGTCCCATATCTTTCGATGCTTTTCTAACTAATGCCGGGTCGAATACTGCTGTTTCCAGAAGAATCGTCGTTGTATCATCCTGGACTTCCGAAAAGCTTCCGCCCATCACCCCGGCAAGTGCTGTCGGCTCTGTACCGTTTGTAATAACCAGATAGTCAGGCGAAAGTTCACGCTCTGTTTCATCGAGCGTTGTCATTTTTTCGTTCATCTCTGCGCGGCGCACGACAATTTCCCTGGAGCCGAACCGGTCCAGATCAAACGCGTGAAGCGGCTGGCCGTATTCTATTAAAATGTAGTTTGTAATATCAACCGCATTATTGATTGGACGAATACCTGCAGCAATCAAACGGTTCTGCATCCAGACAGGGGAAGGCTTAATTTTAATGTTACTAATGACCCTCGCATTGTAGTAAGGTGCGTCTTCGGCATTTTCCACTTTAACCGTTACCGGTGCATCCGTAGTATCTCCATGCTCTTCTACCCGGGTATTGGGATGAGTGACTTTTCTGCCCAATAAAGAAGCGACTTCATACGCCGCACCAAGCATGCTCAGGCAGTCGGCTCTGTTTGGTGTAAGATCAAGTTCCAGGATAGTGTCGTGAAGCTGAAGAGCCTCCACCGCACTGCTTCCGGTTTCTACGCCGTCAGGGAAAATATAGATTCCCTCTGCGAAGTCTTTTGCGACCAGCTTCTGTTCGATGCCAAGCTCCTGCAGGGAGCAGATCATTCCTTCAGAGGCCACTCCCCGAAGTTCTGTAGAAGAAATAGACACATTTCCAGGCAGGACGGCGCCGGGAAGTGCGACTGCCACTTTCGTGCCGGCTGCTACATTGTGAGCGCCGCAGACAATCTGGCTTTTTCCTGAACCGGTGTCTACCTGGCAGACATTCAGCTTATCGGCTTCCGGGTGTTTTTCGATAGAGAGGATTTCTCCTACGACGACCGATTCAATTTGTTCGGTTCTTTTATATACAGCATCTACTTCAATACCACCACGGGTAAGACGTTCCGCTGTTTCTTCCGGGGTCACATCCCGTACATTGACATATTCATTCAGCCATTCATATGAAACTAACATCTAATCCCTCCTTATATCTGCTTCCATTGGTTTAAGAAACGCATGTCATTCGTGTAGAAATGACGAATATCATCAATACCGTACTTTAAGAGGGCAAATCGTTCTACACCCATTCCAAAAGCAAAACCGCTGTATTCGTCGGGATCAAACCCACTCATCTCCAGCACCCTTGGATGCACCATACCAGCACCCAGTACTTCAATCCAGCCGCTCTGTTTGCACATGCGGCAGCCGTTTCCTCCGCAGATGCCGCAGGTTACATCGACTTCTACAGAAGGTTCTGTAAAAGGAAAAAAGCTCGGGCGCAGACGGATCGTCCGCTCTTCACCAAAATATTTCTTCACAAATGCTTCCAATATTCCTTTCAGGTCACTCATTCGGATATCTTTATCCACATATAGTCCTTCGATCTGCATGAACTGATGAGAATGTGTCGCGTCATCGTCATCCCGGCGGTATACTTTACCCGGGCAGATGATTTTAACCGGGCCTTGGCCCTGATGCTTTTCCATTGTACGTGCCTGTACCGGGGATGTCTGCGTACGCAGCAATAGATCCTCCGTGATGAAAAATGAATCCTGCATATCGCGGGCCGGATGCTCTTTCGGGAGATTCAACGCTTCAAAGTTATAGTAATCCGTTTCAATTTCCGGTCCTTCTGTAACAGAGAAACCAAGACCTGTAAAAATATCCTCGATCTCCTCGACAACTGCGGTAAGCGGGTGTCTTGATCCCTGTTTCACTGCATCTCCCGGAAGCGTTACGTCAATGGTTTCCCCGGCAAGCTGCTTGTTTAATTCCTCCGCCTCGAGGGATTTATTTCGTTCGTCCAGCTTTTCCTGGATTTCACCCCGCACTTCGTTTGCAGCCTGGCCGACTTTAGGCCGTTCTTCTGCTGAAAGCTTGCCCATTCCTCTTAACACTTCTGTAATCGGGCCTTTTTTTCCTAAGTATTTTACCCGCACCTTTTCTACATCTTTTTTATCTCCGGCCTGGTTTAATTCCTCCAGTGCCTCGCTCAAAAGTGCCTGTAATCGTTCAATCATTTTATTTCCTCCTGCCATATAATCGCTCTTCGCGTGTTTTGGACAAATAAAAAAACCTTCCTCCCGGAAAGGGACGAAAGCTCGCGGTACCACCCTTGTTAATCCTGCCGCTGCCGGCAGAAATCACTTATACAGCGTAACGTGCTGCCAAACGGGACACCTTTTCGATTTCTCTACTCCGGCTCCGGCTCTGGACTGAATTCATCCGTTATTTGCACATGAGAATGCTCTCAGTCTAGGCATTCTTTCCCTGTATGGCAGCCAACGGACTACTTATTTCCTTCAATGCTTTTTATATGAATACAGTAAAGTATAGATAATAATGCTTTTGTTTGCAACCGTCCTGCTAATTTACTTTGTGCAGGTAGTATAAAAGAATGCCGGTCGCTACCGAAACGTTTAATGATTCCGCTTTTCCGTAGATCGGCACATAGATATTCTGATCTGTTTTTTCCAACAGCTTTTCATTCACACCGGCTCCCTCGTTGCCGATAAGCAGCGCAAATCCCGGCTGCGGTTCAATCGCGGTGTGCGTCGTTCCCCCCTGCAGAGAAGTACCAAATACAGGGATGCTTTTATCCCGGCAGCGTTTTATCCAGTCTTCGAGGTCTCCCTGCAGAACAGGCACATGAAAAAACGATCCCTGGGTGGAACGGATTACTTTATCATTGTACACGTCTACCGTGCCTTCACCGAGAACAACAGCCTTTGCCCCCACCGCATCTGCGGTCCGGATCATCGTTCCGAGGTTGCCGGGATCCTGCACGTTATCGACTAACACATAGATTTGATTGTCTTCCGGCTCGATGGCTTCCTCGGGGATCATTTGGCAGAGTGCAATAATACCTGGAGGCGTTACGGTCTGGCTCATATCTTTCATAACGGTTTCTGTTACGAGCGTAACGGGAATCGCTTTTCGCTTTTCCTCCGGTGGAAGGAGCTCTTCTGCTATGACAAAAATATCTGTAATCAGATTTCCATAAACGAGCGCTTCCTCTACAAGGTGTCTGCCTTCTATAACAAAAAGCTGTTCTTTTTCGCGTTTTTTTCGTTTCGTCAGCTGTTTAATTAATTTTACGGTTGTGTTTTTTGTAGAATCTATTTGTTTCAACAGGCTGATCTCCTTTTGTACCGGCGTTTTTTGTTCATCCTCTATCTTACCTTGAATCCAGCCTTTTTTACATATTTTATTTGTATTTGCTCAAAAAAGCCCACAAGGTATCCTTGTGGGCTGAAGCTGGCTGATTAATTATCAAAAACAATTGATTTTACTTTATCTTCATCCAGCACTTTGCTGATTTCCACAAGCAGCTGCACCGCATGTTCAAAATCATCACGGTGAAGAATCGCTGCATGGGTGTGAATGTATCTGGTCGGCACCGTTATCGCAAGCGAGGGTACGCCCTCTCCTGATAAATGAATCGATCCGGCATCTGTACCGCCGCCGCTCATCGCGTCAAATTGAAAAGGAATCGAATGCTGATCGGCAATATCCGTTACAAAATCACGAAGACCTTTATGAGCCACCATAGAGTGGTCATAAATCAGCACCTGCGGGCCTTTTCCAATCTTCGCTACGGCATCGTTGCTTGTTACTCCCGGTGTATCTCCGGCAATGCCGACATCAACTGCGAAGCCGATATCAGGCTTCACTTTATTTGCGGCCGTTTTGGCACCGCGCAGGCCGACTTCTTCCTGTACAGCCCCTACGCCGTATACTTCGTTAGGGTGTTCGGTTTTTTCGAGGCGTTTTAATACTTCAACAGCAATGGCACATCCGATGCGGTTATCCCATGCTTTTGCCATTAATAACTTCTCATTATTCATCACTGTAAAGTCACAGATCGGAACGACGGAATCTCCTGGACGTACGCCAAATGATTCTGCTTCTTCTCTGCTCGAGGCGCCGATATCAATAAACATGTCTTTGATTTCGACTGATTTCTTGCGCTGCTCCGGCGGAAGAATATGCGGCGGCTTGGAGCCGATGATACCTGTAATGGTGCCTTTGCGGGTCATTACTGTCACACGCTGGGCGAGCATCACCTGGCTCCACCATCCACCGACCGTTTGAAATTTCAAAAACCCATTATCATCAATCGTTGTAATCATAAAGCCGATTTCATCAAGATGCCCTGTAATCATTATACGGGGGCCGCCCTTTTTACCTGTTTTTTTCGCAATCAGGCTGCCGAGATGATCCGTAGTAACCTCATCGGCGAAAGGCTCAATGTATTGCCTCATTACATCCCTTGGTTCTTTTTCGTCTCCGGGAATCCCTTTTGCATCTGTTAAATCCTTCAGCATTTGAAGCGTTGGTTCTAATTCAGCCATATTCGTTCCCCCTTCAGTATGTAGTGCCTGCAACATTCTTAGTATAAAAGGAAATGTTTCGATACTCAAACAATTTCTATTATTGTGCCTGGTCTTCTCCGATTAATACCCATTCTGCTGTCTTTGATGATTCGTTTCGTTTTTCTTTTTATAGGCCTGGACGATTTCGTCTTTAGAAAAGTCCAGCTTTTCCCCAAGCAGCAGGTACTCTTTAAACAACTGCATAAATGCGTCTTCAGATAGATGACGGCTTAACTCTGCGGAAGCTTCGTATACATCCTGAAAATGCCGGGACAACGCAGAATCTTTAAGCTGTTCCATTTCAGGGATGCATTCCCACTGCTGGTCAATACCCATTGATAATAAAAAGTGAATGCCGTCCACGTACTCTTCGAGGATCACATCTCGGCTGGAAGCAGGCTTCAGGCTCCAAAACTTAAAACAGCGGGTTTCGTTGGCAAGTTCTCCAAGCTCTACTTGAAAAGCGAGAAGTTTTTGTAAAAAGGTTTCCCTGCTTCTTTCCAGGCCGTGTGTGGCTAATATTTTTTCATCAAGCTCTCTTTGAATAGAATATAAGGACTGCATGTTTTACGCCTTCTTTCTCATTATTATGGCTTCAGGTGAAACGTTCTTTCTATTCTATCGTATATTCTGGTAAGAATGAATGAAGAAACGTATAATATGACAAGAACAGATGCCATGTCTTCATCACTGATTAATTATCCCAAACTGTAATGCAAGGGAGGAAACACTATATGATGGCACTATTACTGCGCCTGCTGCTTCTCATCGCTTTAGTGATTATTGTATATACAGCTGTGCAGTATTTTAAGAATCCTAAACGCAAACTGGAGATGGCGCACAGCAAAAAATATTTTTATTTTTTGGATGATATTAAAAATGTCCGGAAAAATTTTCTTATTACGTATAAAGGGGTTATGTTCGAAGGCGAAAAGTATTTAGGTTCCACATCTACTTCCTTTGATGTCGTCTCCATTTCTATATGGGTCCTGGACCGCGAAGCCCTGCAGGGACTTCAGCGCAAGGATTTTGAATTTATGGAGAAAGAAATCCATTCCAACTACCCGGATGCCGAGCTAGTTTGGAAAAGCCCCATTAAGGAATTTATTAATAAATCCGAACCATAATTGTTTGAACCGATCCTGCATTCAGCTTAGAGAAGAATCTCATAGAAAAAGGACGCGCCCCATGGGCCCGTCCTTTTTTGTTAATTATTTTAATTTAGCTTTTGCCTGATCGGCAAGTGCCGTGAAAGCTTTCTCGTCATTTACTGCAAGATCAGCAAGCATCTTGCGGTTCATGTGAATGTCAGCCTGCTTGAGACCGTACATTAAACGGCTGTAAGACAGTCCGTTTAAACGGGCAGCTGCGTTGATACGCGTAATCCAAAGCTTACGGAATTCGCGCTTCCGCTGTCTGCGATCCCGGTATGCATACTGAAGTGATTTCATTACCTGTTCCTGAGCCGTTTTAAATAAACGGTGTTTGGAACCATGATACCCCTTTGCAAGTTTTAAAACCTTTTTACGACGACGACGTGCCACATATCCGCCTTTTACTCTTGGCATCGTCCATCCCTCCTTTAATTTCTATTTATTATCGTTCCTTTTAATCATTTTGGTATTTATGGAAGCATCTGTTGGATACGCTTTTGGTCTGATGGATGCACCAAGCCCTGTTTGCTCAATCTGCGTTTTTGCTTTTCAGATTTGTTGCGGAACATATGGCTTGTATAAGCGTGTCCACGCTTGAGTTTACCAGAACCAGTTTTCTTGAAGCGCTTTGCAGCTCCTCTGTGAGTTTTCATTTTAGGCATGTTATTTCCTCCTTAGCATGTGATAAAACGATAGGCCTTACGCTTTTTCGCTTGTGTCTTTTTTATCCTTATCAGATACAGGTTTATCCTTATCAGATATAGGTGCCAAAATGAGGAACATACTGCGGCCTTCCATCTTGGGCTTTGTTTCAATGGTGCTTACGTCTTCGCAGTCTTTAGCAAGACGATCGAGCACTTTTTTTCCGATGTCGGAATGAGTGATCATTCTTCCACGGAAACGAATAGCTGCTTTGACTTTATCGCCTTTTTCCAGAAACTTCCTGGCATTACGGAGCTTTGTATTGTAATCATGCTCTTCAATGTTCGGGCTCAGCCTGACTTCTTTAATGTTGATAATTTTTTGTTTTTTACGTGCTTCTTTGTCTTTCTTCTGCTGTTCGTAACGGAATTTTCCGTGATCCATAATACGGCATACAGGAGGTTTTGCATTAGGAGCAACCAAAACCAAATCAAGATTCGCCTTTTGGGCTAATTCAAGTGCTTCAGACTTAGATTTCACACCAAGCTGATCGCCATTTGCATCAATTAACCGAACTTCACGTGCACGAATTCCATCATTAAGCTTAACGTCTTTACGAATAATGAGCCACCTCCGAATTTTTTTGAACCTTAGCACTTATGCGCAACTTTATGTCTGTCTGCCGGTTGTAACCTCGGGGACAGATCACTCAAATGAGACAAGAGCATATAAAAAGGGTGCATGAACGTACCATGCACCCTGAAATCTGTCTCATAAATGGTTATATTGCTTTACCATAATACCTGTCAGCTGCGATAGGCGCCGTTCAGGTGAGAAGCGGGTGCTTCTTCTTGCTTTGGTTTCGTTTTTTGACACTAGGAAAGAATACCATATAGGTTAAACAGTGTCAACGTGTCCTGAAATAATTATTTTGTGATCTCCTCAGAGATCGAAGCAATAAAGGCACCGATTTTGGCAGTATGGGTTTCCTGACTGCCGTAGCTCCGGATATTCACTTCGTCGGCATCCTGTTCTTTATCTCCTAGTACCAGCGTGTACGGGATTTTTTTCATTTGGGATTCGCGGATCTTATACCCCAGCTTTTCCTCCCGTACGTCGAGCTCCACCCGGACACCCGTACGGCGGAGTTCTTCCTGTACGCGCTCTGCGTATTCCATGTGGGCATCCAGGGAAACTGGAATGATTTTCACCTGAACCGGTGACAACCATACCGGCAGTGCTCCTTTATACTCTTCCAGAAGAAAAGCAACAAAGCGTTCCATCGTAGATACAATACCACGGTGAATGACAACCGGGCGGTGATCTTCGCCGTCTTCGCCGACATACGTTAAATCAAAGCGTTCCGGCAGATGGAAATCAAGCTGTACGGTCGCCAGCGTCTCTTCTTTGCCAAGAGCTGTTCTTACCTGTACATCCAGCTTCGGTCCGTAAAAGGCGGCTTCTCCTTCTGCTTCCACGTACTCCACCTGCATATCATCCATAGCTTCTTTTAACATGCTCTGCGCTTTTTCCCACATTGCATCATTGTCCACGTACTTTTCTTTATCTTCCGGATCGCGGTAGGACAGACGGAAATGATAATCATTAATGCCGAAATCATCGTAAACTCTTTGAATCAGTTCTACTACCCGTTTGAATTCACCGAGCAGCTGGTCCGGTCTTGCAAAAATGTGAGCGTCATTGAGCGTCATTGCACGAACACGCTGCAGGCCGGAGAGAGCTCCTGACTTTTCATAGCGGTGCATCGTTCCCAGTTCTGCAATACGCACCGGAAGGTTCCGATAGCTGTGCTTCTGCTGTTTGTACACCATCATATGGTGCGGGCAGTTCATTGGGCGGATAACGAGGGTTTCGTTGTTATCCATTTCCATCGGAGGAAACATATCATCCTGATAGTGATCCCAGTGACCGGACGTTTTATAAAGCTCTGAGCTTCCAAGAACAGGTGTATACACGTGATCGTACCCAAGCTTTTCTTCCAGATCCACGATATAACGCTCAATTGTACGACGGATGGTTGAACCTTTAGGCAGCCACATCGGCAGCCCCTGGCCTACTTTTTGATTAAGCGCAAAAATTTCAAGCTCTTTCCCAATCTTACGGTGATCGCGCTCCTTGGCTTCTTCCAGCATTTTCAAATGCTCATCGAGCTCTGTCTGTTTCACAAAGGCTGTACCATAGACCCGCTGCAGCATTTGATTGTCGCTGTTCCCGCGCCAGTAGGCACCGGAAATACTCATCAGCTTGAATTTCTTAAGCTTGCTTGTGCTCGGCACATGAATTCCTCTGCACAAATCAACGAATTCTCCCTGTTCATACAATGAAACCGTCTCGCCTTCCGGAATCGCTTCCAGGAGCTCGAGCTTCAGATCATCCCCAAGCTCTGTAAACAAGGCTTTTGCTTCTTCCCGGCTTACTTCTTTACGAACAACCGGAAGGTTCTCATCAATGATTTTTTTCATTTCTTTTTCAATAATAGGAAGGTCTTCAGGGGTTAAAGCGTGAGATAAATCCATATCATAATAAAAACCGTTTTCTATAACAGGACCAACACCGAATTTTGCATCCGGATGCAGGCGCTTGACAGCCTGGGCCAGAAGGTGGGCTGAGCTGTGGCGGAGAATTTCCAGCCCCTCCGGCTGCTGGTACGTAATAATTTCAATCGTTCCGCCCTGCTGAAGCGGCTCTTTTAAGTCGATCAGTGTCCCCTCCAATTTACCTGCAAGGGCCTGTTTTTTCAGGCCCGGGCTGATCGATGAAGCAATCTCCTCAAATGAAGTACCGGACGGAAATTCTTTTGCTGCTCCATCCGGAAAAATAAACGTAAGCTGCTCTGCCATTATGCCATCTCCTTTTATATTGTCTGTCGTCACTGGAAACACAAAAAAACCGCCCCTTATGATAAGGGGCGATTTTGTCTCGCGGTTCCACCCTTGTTCCCGTCCTGCCTCATCGGCAGAACCAGCTCAAGTCCGGGTAACGTCCGGGGGTCGTCAGCGGATACTTATTGTTCCCCGCTGCTGCTCCAAGGCGGTAAAAAGAATGTCCCTTAAAAAGCTCTCAGCATCTGCTTTTTTCTCTGTATAAGAGGCCTGCTCCTTTTCATGTCCTTTTCTCAGCATCTCCATGTTTAACTGTTCATAATTATAGTCACACTTCCAACGGAATGCAACAGCTGTTTCGTGTTTTAATTCTGCATCACAAAATCTTTTTCAGCTTTGGACTCTCCGTCAAAACGATGCAGCACATTGTATTTTGTATCACGCTGAGCCGGGATTTTCCCTGCTTCGCGGATTAAACGGAGCGTTTCATTCGTATTGACTTTATGCGTCGTGCCCGCAGCAGAAACGACGTTTTCTTCCATCATTGTGCTTCCGAAATCGTTGCAGCCATATTCAAGGGATTTTTTCCCTGTGACCGGCCCCATCGTTACCCAGGACGACTGGAAGTTCGGAATGTTGTCCAGGAAGAGCCTGGAAATGGCAACATTGCGGAGATAGCCGTCCGCCGTAATGATTTCGCCCTTCAGGTTGGTATTATCCGGCTGGAACGTCCAGGAGATAAAGGCAAGAAAGCAGTCGGCTTCATCCTGTGCGTCACGGACTCTTTGCAGGTGAAGCGCTCTTTCTTCATTGGATTCTCCAAGTCCTATTACCATCGTAGCCGTTCCGTGCATACCGACTTTTTTAGCTGTCTTCATGCAGTCAATCCATTCTTTCCATGTGGACTTCAAACGGCTGACTTTCTTCCTTGTTTCTTCGGTTAAAATTTCTGCACCGCCGCCGGGAAGGGAATCCAGACCGGCTTCATGAAGCTCCGTGAGAACCTCTTCAAGCGTAAGACCGGAGACTTCCACCATTTTGTAAATTTCTGCCGGAGAAAAAGAATGCATCGTAATGTCCGGAAATCGTTTTTTTATGTTTCTTAATAAATCTGTATAGTAGCTGAATGGAAGGTCCGGGTTTGTACCGCCCTGCATTAAAATTTCTGTTCCGTTGACATCTGATGTTTCCTTAACTTTCTGGAAGATTTCTTCATCAGAAAGAACATAGCCTTCTGAAGATCCCGGCCTGCGGTAAAAGGCACAGAATCTGCAGTATGTGTCGCAGAGGTTCGTATAGTTAACATTCCGTCCTACTACAAATGTCGTTACAGGCTCCGGATGCCATTCCTGCATCTTCTTGTTGGCTGCCGCTCCCATTTTTTCAATTTCATCGCTTTCATATAAGCGGACAGCATCTTCCATCGTTAAGCGCTCCCCTTTCAGGGCGCGGTCCAGAATAGAATCTATACTCATCGTAAAACCTCCATCATTAATCAAGATATACCGCGTGTATCCAGCAGCATTATTTATCCTGTACACTGTTATTTTCGATTACTATTTTATGGTATCATAATTTCCAGTCATTTTCCCAATACCCGCACTCAAAAAACGGTCCATTTTCCTTAAATAAGGCGGAAATGAAAACGTTTTTCCAATAGGATTCGTTCAGCTGCTGCGCTTGTTATCCCCGTCTACATGGACAGCTTCCGTTAAATGTTTAATCCGCTCCATAATGCGGCTTGCCTTCATGTCTTCGGTACCGCCGCGCTGGGAATATGCCAGGTGATTTTCCAATTCTTTATAATTATAGTTGGACGTATACAGAGTCGGCAGCTTTTCCATCATACGGTACTGCAGAATAACTCCCAGCACATCATCCCGTATCCAGGCAGACGTTGTTTCTGCGCCTATATCATCGAGAATAAGCACATCCACTTTTTTGATGCTGTCTATTTTTTCCTGAGTGGTACCAGTGGAAAGAGCTTCTTTCATTTCCCGGAAAAAATCCGGGGCGTAGACAATAATAGTCGATATGTTCCGTTTTGCCAGCGCATTAGCCACAGCCCCCATAATAAAGGACTTACCTACACCGAATTTCCCGTGAAAATAAAGGCCTTTGGCATTCCCGCCCGGATCTGCACCTTCTACAAATTCGATTGCTTTTCTGGCTGCTTCCGATCGGCTGGAGTTATCGAGTTCAATATCATCAAACGTAGCTTCCACTACTTCCGATGGGATATACAGGCTTTTTATCAGCCGGCGGTGCTTTACTCTTTCATCATGCTGCAGCTTTAAAGAGCATTTATGATAGGCAACGCTCCATTCCCTGCCGCTCCCGGTCAGTTCGGGCTGATAGCCCTGCATCATATTAGGGCACAAATCGAGTCCCGGACAGGCATCACAGTGATCCCGCTCCCGTTTATACTCAAAAAGCTTCATCATGTTACGTTCTAAATCACCGTTTGTCAGGTCCGGGTGCTTTGCTTTAAACTCCAGGATACGCGGGTCTTTTAACACCTCATCCCGGAGCGTATTGTACCTGTTCCGCCATTCTTTTTGATTCATCCACTTATCGAGGGATGATTTAATGGGATCCATTGAGTGTCACCTCAGCTTTCCGATTTCTCTTTCCATTTTTTTAACCGCTCTTTAAACAGCTGTTTCTCTTCTTCCCACTTCGATACTTCTTCCGGTGTCTGTTCCACTTTGCTCACCTGACCTGCTTTTTGTTCTTCCAGCCATTTCGGAACGGTACCAGGCTTCGGCGCAGAGGACCGCCCGAATCTGGATCCATATTCTTTAGGAGCCTGGTCTTTGCGTTCCTTCTGTGCTTTGTTTTCTTTGCTGGCAAGTTCCATTGCTTCTTTTACTGTAGTCACCTTTGCACGTGTCCACTGCCCTGCTATTTTCTGCACAAACGCTGAATTCAGCTTCATGTTATTAATGCGCAGTACATAATCAATAAGTACGTTTGCTACCCCAGGCTGCAGCTTGTATTCAAATAGAAGCGATTCCGCGATCTTTACATCTCCTGCCGGCACTTTCGCTCCCTCAGAAACACTTTCGAGAAGAGCCATAGGCGAAATTTCTTCAAAATACTTAATCATTTTTTCTTTCCCTGTCACCGGCACCTGGTCTTTCATCTCCCGGTGTTCTTCCGGCTGCGTCCGATATCCTAAAGCAGGCGGCTCCGATCCATATTCGTAGCGGTACCATTCCTGCACTTTTTTCCGAAGAACAGACAGATCCAGCTCTTCATTCTGGTCTAGAGAGCGCTGAATTTCTTTGCTCATATCCAGGGGCTCCATCCGGTATAAAAAGGCAAGACGCTTTATCGCATGTATGTTATCACTGGATTTGATTTTTTCTTTATTAATAAAAGCGGGCAGGTCCGCATACAAAAGGTCAATATCAAACGACTGAGCTTTTATTTCAATTCCCGGACCGCCTTCAGCCGACAACAGATCCATCGCACTGTTTTCGCTGAATATCTCTTCTGTCATTTTCATTTCGGATTGATGAAGCGACGTAAACACCTGGTCAAACGAAGAGGTGACGTCGGTATACGCAGCAGGCTCTAATGCAGGAAGTATAAACCGTTCCCTGATCTGCCTGTATTTTTCCCTTCCCAGCCGATTGAATAAAAACACACTGAGTACGTCATCTCTAAAAAACTCCTCCGGGCTTAACGGCGGCTGAATTTCATAGATAAAGCACGGGGTATCCGCTTTTTCTTTTTTCAATACTTTCAGCAGGCCGATGCCTTCCAATTTTTTTCTTGCTTCCACAATATGATGAAGCGGAAGCTGCATCTGCGCCATTAAATCCCGATGTGACGTTTCTTCACAGCTGTATTTATCTTTTTCCAGTCTATTTGTTAAAACCTGGTACAGCGATGCGGCGTAAATGCCTATTAAAGGCTGATACAGCGAAGTTATTACTTTACTGGAATGTTCTTTGTTTTCCTGCTTAATCCGAATAGTAAAACTATCTGCCGGTAACAGCTCTTTCCAATACAAAGCCATTACAGAACGCCCCCTAATTCTTTACAAATCCAACGGACCAGGCATAAAGCACCCGGCTGCTGAAACCATTTATTTTTTTTCGTCTTTACTAATCAATTCCTTTAACTCGTTAATAAATACGGTAATATCCTTAAACTGGCGGTAAACGGAGGCAAACCTCACATAGGCTACATCGTCGACTCCGGCCAGTCTCTCCATTACAAGTTCGCCGACATCTTCGCTCTTGATTTCTGACTTTCCATCACTTCGAAGCTGCTGTTCTACATCATTTACAATAGCTTCCAGCGTTTCAAGGGCAACCGGGCGCTTTTCGCATGCCCGAATAAGCCCGCGCAGGATTTTTTCCCGGCTGAACTCTTCCCGTGCTCCACCCTTTTTTACGACAACGAGAGGCATTTCCTCCACCGTCTCAAAAGTCGTAAACCTATATTGGCAGGCGTCGCACTCACGGCGCCTTCTAATTGATTTTCCTTCATTGCTTGGCCTTGAATCCAGCACTCTTGTATTATTAGAATGACAGGCAGGACATTTCATTCTATCATCTCCGCATCTGCTTAGCCTCGCATGCTTTTATTCGTTGTTCTTATCATATCACTTTTCTAAAATCCTGGACAGTAACGAAAAACCCCACCTGAGACACTGCCTTCAGACGGGGTTCATCTATACTTTTTATAGTACTTTTGCTTCTGATTTCTCTGCCTGCACCGGACCCATTCCTCTCGGAAGCTCCAATGTTTCTTTTTCCGTGGCTTCTAAAGCTTTTGCTATATAATCAGACGCTACGTTAGGGTCTATCGTGTCCCCGCAGGTGTAAACGTCAATGCTCGCGTATCCATGCTCCGGAAAACTGTGAATGGTCAAATGGGATTCTGAAATAATCACTACGCCGCTTACTCCCTGAGGGGCAAACTTATGAAACGCTACTTCTCTTACTTCCGCTCCGGCTTCTAATGCTGCATTCACAAACACATTTTCCATTGCTTCTCTATCGTTTAATTTATCAATGTTACAGCCCCATAGTTCAGCTATAACGTGTCTTCCCATTGTATCCATGGGTGGACTCCCCCTTTACTATAAATATCATATGCCACGGATTCTTTTCATTATACTAACGTCCAGCCTTGGGGGAAAGTTAGTCCAAATGAGGTCCTAACCCTTACTGCTACATATAAATGAAGCATGCCTGAGACATATTCACAAAAGTTAGTATACGTTTTTTAGAATAGATTTGCAATGGTGAGGCCTATATTCCATTACCCTTTTTCCACAGTAAAAAAACAGGACAGCTCTTGCTGCTCCTGTTTTCTCTTCTTACATTAAGCGCTTATCATCGAGCTTTTCTGAACCGACTTTCCCACATAGCGCACAAGATCAACAACGCGGCATGAGTAGCCCCATTCGTTATCGTACCAGGCAAGAACTTTAATCTGCCTGTTATTAATAACCATTGTAGAAAGGCCGTCAATGATCGCAGAATTTTCATCTCCATTGTAGTCAATGGAAACAAGCGGGTCATAGTTGAAGCTGATAATGCCTTTCATGTCGTTTTCAGAAGCAGAACGAAGCACTTCATTTACTTCTTCTACGGTCACCTCTTTTTTTGTATCGATTACAATATCGATCAGCGAGACGTTTGGCGTCGGCACCCGCAGAGCCATTCCGTTCATTTTGCCTTCCAGCTCAGGAAGCACCTTTGAAATAGCCCTGGCGGCTCCTGTCGTAGTAGGAATGATAGACTGCCCGCAGGCTCTGGCACGTCTTAAATCTTTGTGGGGGTTGTCTATATTTTTCTGGTCGTTCGTATAAGAGTGGATCGTCGTTATTAATCCGCTTTCAATTCCGACCGTGCGATCGAGCACTTTTACTACCGGAGCAAGACAGTTCGTCGTGCAGGAAGCGTTCGAAATAATGTGGTGCTCCGCCGGATTGTAATCTGCTTCATTTACTCCCATAACAATAGTCGCGTCTTCCTCTTTAGCCGGAGCAGTAATAACGACTTTCTTGGCCCCTGCTTTTAAATGAAGGCCTGCCGTGTCTCTGGTTTTGAATTTACCCGTTGCTTCAATCACTACATCTATTTCCATTTGCTTCCACGGCAGATTAGCCGGATCTCTGTCTTGAAGAAGCGTTACGGTCTGTCCATCGATAATTAATTTGCCTTCTTCTGCTTTCACGTCTTTTTCGAATTTACCGTGTATTGTGTCATACTTAATAAGGTGAGCCAGCGTTTCCGCAGGGTAGCTTGCATTCACCGCTACTACCTCTAGTTCTTCATCCAACATCGCCTTGCGGAATACCATGCGGCCTATGCGGCCAAAACCGTTAATCGCTACTTTTGCTTTCATGCAGAAAGGCCTCCTCATTAATTGTGATATACTAATCGGTGTTTTATGTGATTAGTATAACATAATAACGAATAAATTGAACCTCATATTCGAAAAAAAGCAGGAATAACATATTTTCATGTCATTCCCGCTTTTTCTTATAAATTCCAGCTGTATTTGCGGCTGAGCTCGAGTATCTGCTGCTCGGTTTCTTCTTCCGATCCGCTGTTATCAATCACTTCATCCGCATGCTGTTTTTTTTCATCAATAGGCATCTGGGACGCTATCCGGTTTCTGGCATCTTCTGTTCCCTGATTATCACGTTCCATTAACCGCTCCATTTGTACAGCCGGCTCCGCATATACGAGGACAACCAGATCCACCATGTGCTGCAGTTTGCTTTCAATCAACAGGGGAATATCAAACACAACCAGTTCATTTCCCTGCTCTTGCAGCAGTTCTTTCTTTTCTATCATTCTCTGACGTACCGCCGGATGAACAATCTGATTGAGTATTTCGCGCTTTTCTCTGTCCGAAAAAATCACACGACCCAGTTCTTTACGATTGATGGAGCCATCTTTTTCGAGCATTTCCGTTCCAAAATGATCAATGATTTGACTGTACGCTTTCTCTCCCGGTTCCACTACTTCCCTTGCTACTTTATCTGCATCTACTACGGGCAGCCCATGCTTCATTAAAAAATCGGCTACCTTGCTCTTTCCAGTAGCAATGCCCCCTGTAAGCCCGATAATCACCGTATCGCTCCTTTACTTTATCCCTGGCAGGATGGACAGTAATGAGTACCTCTTCCTGCTTCTATCATCTTTTCGATAGGCGTGCCGCATTTTTTACAAGGCTCATCCCTTCGTGCATACACGTAAAGCTGGTTTTGAAACATTCCCATTTCTCCCTGGCCGTTCACGTAGGAACGAACAGAGCTTCCTCCACTTGCAATCGCTTCTGCAATAGTACTCGTTATTTCTGTATGAAGGCTTTGGATTTGTTTGTTGTTCAACAGCCTGGCTTTTTTATTCGGCATAATTCCTGAACGGAACAATGATTCATCCACGTAAATATTGCCAAGTCCCGCAATGGCCCGCTGATCCAGCAGGACTGTTTTTATCGTACGGCTTGTTTTTGCGAATATCTCCTTCAGATAAGCCGATGTAAACGATAAATCGTTTACCGGTTCCGGGCCCAGCTGGGATAATGGCAGGCTTGTCTGCTCTTCGCCGGGATTAAAAATGTGCATCGTCCCAAATTTACGGACATCCCGGTAGCGAAGCTCCGAGCCGTCCGTAAAATGAAAGCGTACATGGGTATGTTTATCCGGCTCATTGCCGGCCGCCATTTCATAGCGCCCTTCCATTCTAAGGTGGGAGACCATCACATAATCATCAAGAATAAAAGATAAAAATTTGCCTCTTCTTGCAACCCGGTGAATTTTCTGTCCGGAAAGCATCGTCACGAATGCTTCGGCATCGTCCGGCCGTTTAATCATTTTCGGCCAGCCGACTTCTATTTTTTCTAATGTTTTCCCCGCTACCAGGTGATTTAATGTTTCTTTTACTGTTTCTACTTCCGGAAGTTCAGGCATTTCTTATGCTCTCCTTACTTTGCATCATACCAGGTGTCACCGTAGGACACATCTGCTTTTAAAGGAACGTCCAGCTCCATTGTCCGTGCCATTACGTCCGGCACGAGCACTTCCATTTCCTTTAACTCATGTTCTGGTACTTCAAAGATCAATTCATCGTGTACCTGAAGCAGCATTCTGCTCTCCAGCTTTTTGTCTTTAAGAGCTTTTGTTACATCCACCATCGCTTTTTTGATAATATCTGCAGCCGTTCCCTGGATAGGTGTATTCATCGCGGTCCGCTCTGCAAAACTTCTTCTGTTAAAATTGCTGCTCGTAATCTCTGGAAGATACCGTCTCCTATTTAAAAGCGTTGTCACATACCCATATTCGCGGGCCTGTTCCTTAATGGAGTCCATATAATCACGGACTTTGGGATAACTGGCCAAATACCGGTCAATAAATTCCTGGGCTTCTTTCCTTGGAATGGAAAGACTCTGGGAAAGACCATAATCGGATATCCCATAAACAATGCCGAAGTTTACCGCTTTGGCGCTTCTTCGCATGTTCCCCGTCACGTCTTCTTCTTTTACATGAAATACGTCCATCGCGGTTTTCGTATGAACATCCATTTCGTTGCGAAACGCCTCCAGCAGCCCTTCATCGCCTGCAATGTGGGCAAGAACACGAAGTTCGATCTGGGAATAATCCGCCGCCAGAATACTCCAGCCTTTATCAGAAGACGTGAAGGCTTTGCGGATCTTCCGGCCTTCCTCCAGGCGGATAGGAATGTTCTGCAGGTTGGGCTCGGTGGAACTGAGCCTGCCGGTCTGGGTTAATGCCTGATTAAACATCGTGTGTATCTTGTGGGTATCCTCATGAACTACTTTTAAAAGACCTTCCACATATGTGGACTGAAGCTTCGACACCTGTCTGTACAAAAGCAGCTTAGGTATGATTTCATGCTGATCAGCCAGCTTCTCCAGCACGTCAGCCGAAGTGGAATAGCCCGTTTTTGTTTTTTTCAACGGGGGCAGTCCCAGTTTTTCAAACAAAATCGGCCCCAGCTGTTTCGGGGAATTAATATTAAAGTCGGTTCCCGCCAGCTCGTGGATTTCTTTTTCAAGCGTCTGCAGGCGCCCCGTCAGCTCTTCGCCCATCGCTTTCAGCTGATCTGTATCAACGGTGATGCCTGTTTTCTCCATTGTTCCGAGAATAAGCGACAACGGCAGTTCCAGGTCTTTAAACAGCTCAAACTGCTCGTTTTCTTTTAATTTCTTCTCAAGAACTTTCTTAAGTTCAAATACAGCCAGACCTTTGCGGACCAAGTGCTCCGAGAGCTTATCCTCTTCCGGCCGGCCGCGCTTTGCTCCTTTTCCAAATACCGCGTCGTCGCTGTCTATTTTCTTCTGCGCGTTCCGCTCGGCAATATCCGCCACTTGATGCGAGCCGGCAGAAGGGTCAATCAAATAAGAGGCTATCAAAATATCGTGGGTGACACCCGCGAGTTCAATGCCTTTCCACCCCAGTGCAACAACGGCACGTTTCGTATCCACCATATACTTTTCCTGCGCCGGGTCTGCCGCCCAGGTTTTAAATGCGTCCGAAGCAAGAGCCGCTTCTGTTGAAATATAGTAGGCGCCGGACTCGTTGACGATGGAAATCCCCCATATATCGGCTTCATGATAGTTTTCACTCGGTACTTCTACGATAAGGGCAGAAGGGGAGGCCAGCATTTCTTCGGTCACTTCTTTTTCCACAACGGTGAAATTGATGTCCTCAAGTTCCTGCTGCGCTTCTTCTTCTGTATCAAATTTCTTAATTAGGGATTCAAATTCCAGCTCTTTAAACAAAGCAATAATTTTATCCGTGTCGTATTCTTTGCGCGCAGCATCTTCTACAGAAACTGTTAAAGGGGCATTCGTTTCTATCACAGCAAGCTGTTTGCTCATCATTGCCTGTTCTTTGTTCTCTTCCAGGCGTTCTTTCATTTTCTTTCCGGAAATCTGATCAATCGATTCAAGCACCTTTTCTATTGTGCCGAATTCGTGGAGAAGCTTTAAAGCTGTTTTCTCCCCAATGCCCGGTACACCGGGAATATTATCCGAGCTGTCTCCCATTAATCCTTTCATATCAACAATCCGCGCCGGCTCAAAGCCATAACGTTCCTGCATCGCTTCAGGAGTATATGTTTCTACATTTGTAATCCCTTTTTTCGTTAAAGCCACACTCGTTTTTTTGGATACGAGCTGCAGAAGGTCTTTATCACCGGAATATATTTTAACGTCCCAGCCTTCCGTCTCTGCCCGGGAAGCCAGGGTTCCAATAATATCATCCGCTTCATAATTATTCACTTCGGTATAAGCAATATCAAATGCTTCCAGGAGCTCTCTCATTAAAGGCAGCTGCTCAGAAAGTTCACCTGGTGTTTTCTGCCGCCCGGATTTATATTCTTTAAACGTTTCGTGCCGGAATGTCGTTTTCCCTGCATCAAAGGCAACCAAAAGATGGGAAGGACTTTCTTCTTCCAGCACTTTCAGCAGCATCGTCGTGAAACCGTATACGGCGTTCGTGTATACGCCCTTTTTATTATTCAAAAGAGGCAGGGCAAAAAAGGCCCGGTAGGCAATACTATTTCCATCAATCAATACTAGTTTATTCACTATAAAACCTCCGTCATCCCGTTTTCATACCTCTTATATTTTATCATACATTCCTTCTGCCAGAGAGGGAAAAGCAGTGCAGGCCTGTTCTGATTTTTTCACACCACGGGGAAACAACCATAAAAAAAAGACAAGGCCCAAGGGGGGGCACTCGTCTTTAAGGGGATGTTGCTCTACTAAAGATTTTAAGGGATGAGGTATAAAATCTCCAGAAGAGGAAACCGTTCTATCTCATCATAGCCTTTGAACGTAAACCATTCATTGAGCCATTGTAAATAGTTTGTAAATATTTAGAAATTCGATTGGTTTGTACGAGTGGGAAAAGAAACGATAAAAGCTGTGCCTTTTCCCATTTCGCTTTCCACTCTTATTTTCCCTTTGTGGGCTTCCACTAAATGCTTCACAATCGCCAGTCCAAGCCCGGTTCCCCCCGAATTTCTGCTTCTGGCTTTATCCACACGGTAAAACCGCTCAAAAATGCGGGGCTGCTCTTCCTGTGCGATCCCTATGCCCGAATCTTCAATTCTCCAGACCGTTTCCGTCGCAGACTGCGTAATAACAATACGGATAGATCCATCATCAGGCGTGTAGCTGATGGCATTATCCACTAAATTAATCATTACCTGTTTCAAGCGTCCTGCATCACCTCTCATTACAATATTCTCTTCACATTGAATATCAAGATGGTGGGATTTGGCTTCAAGCTTCGGACGCAGCAGGCTGACTGCCTCCCCAATTAAAGAAAGGGGAGCAATATCCTGCATATACAAATTAAAGTGCTCCTGTTCAATCCGGGAAAGCTCGAGAAGGTCGGAAATCAAATCCTGAAGGCGGTCGCTTTCATTCCATATTATTTCTAAAAACTGCTTGGTTAACTCCGGCTCATGCATTGCTCCGTCCAATAACGTTTCAGCGAAACCTTTTAAAGAAGTGACCGGTGTTTTTAACTCATGAGAGACGTTGGCAACAAAATCCTTACGCACATTCTCCAGTTTTTTTAGTTCTGAAATATCGTGCATAACGAGGACAATGCCTCTTATTTTGTCCTGGTCGCCTAAAATAGGCGCACCATATACGTCGTAATGCTTAATTCCGGAAGGAGCGGCAAGCTGTACCTGATTGCGCACCTTCACTTCTGTTAAAAATATTTCCTGAATTAGTTTAATCAGGTTTTTTTCTTCAATCACTTCATAATACAAATAGTCCAGCCACTGATCGGTATCCACTTCAAAAATATCTTTACAGTATTGATTGATTAACGTAATATCACCGCGGTTGTTTATAAATACCAAACCGCTTCCCATATGGTCGATTAATGCTTCCAAACGTTCCTGCTGGGATTGATAGCTCGATGTAATCTGGTCCAGGTTATAGGCTGTCATGTTCATCGACCGGGTCAACTGCCCGATTTCATCTTTGGAATTGCTGTATGCTCTTGCTTTAAAATTACCTTTCGCCAGCTCCCGAGCCACATTGGACACTTCATCAATCGGTGCTGTCATTTGATGGGCAATACGGAAAGCGATAGTAGAAATAATAATAAAAGCAACGGCAAAACTGGCTATAATGATCCAGTACAGCTGTGTATTCACTGCTTCCACCTGATCCATAGGAAAAGCGAGCCTGACGTAGCCGTCTTCAAATGGCTGGGCGTAATATAAGAGCCTCTCTCCAGACGTCTCACTCACCCGGATGTTATAGCCATCTGCTTCGCCGGCATTTTGAATTTCCGGGCGGTCCAGATGATTTTCCATAGCAGATGTTTCTGCTGTAGAATCTCCTACTACGTCGCCATTGTTATTTAAAATAGTGACACGCACTTCCAGATCCTCTTCCACACTGTCTGCAAATGACTGCCACTCTTCCGGATTAAGGTCTGTTACCGCTGTCGCGGTAAAGCGTGCTTCTTTGCTCAAACGCTCCACCAACTGGTCTGTGTAATACCCCTGCATTAAATTGCTGATTAAAAACCCTAATGAAACAAGCACAAAAAAGATAGCCGCTATAATACCTAGAATCAGTCTCGTTCGAAATCGTTTCATGCAGAGGGAGGTCCCTCAAATTTATAGCCAAGGCCTCTCACCGTTTTGATGAAAGTCGGTTTCTTCGCTGCTGGTTCGATTTTTTCCCGGAGATGGCTGATATGTACATCGACAATTCGTGTATCACCGACAAACTCATAGTTCCAGACGGCGTTTAGCAGCTGATCTCTTGTAAGCACCCGGCCTTTGTTGTTTGTTAAATACAGTAACAGCTCAAACTCTTTTGGAGTCAGCTCCAACGCCCGGCCATCTGCAATAACTTCATAATTATCCGGATAGATAGTAAGGTGTCCAATGACTTTCTTTTTTACTTCTTCCTTCACTTCTGCTCCCGATACATTATCTACACGACGGAGAATAGCTTTTACCCGGGCCACCAGTTCCCTTGGACTGAACGGCTTCGTCATGTAATCATCCGCTCCCAGTTCAAGGCCCAGTACCTTATCAAATTCATCGTCCTTTGCGGTAAGCATCAGGATAGGCATATGGTATTTCTCCTGACGGATCTGCCTGCATACTTCAAGGCCATCCATCTCCGGTATCATAAGATCCAGCACGATTAAATCGTACGTTTCACTCTTTGCTTTCTGCAGCGCTTCTTTTCCATCCGAAGCTGTATCAATCGCAAACCCTGCCTGCTTTAGATTATACGTAATCAACGTAAGAATTGATTCTTCATCATCAACAACCAACAACCGCTGTGCCATCTTCTTCCCCCATTCGCTTTTATATACCCTAATAATAAAAGCATAACTTTGAACGTATTTCATCTTCTTTTCTTCTATCTTACTATACTTTCTTATAATTGCTCAAATTCTTCTCCTTTTGCTGTAACAAAAAAACAGCTCCCCAAAAGGGAGCCGTTCTTTACATTATTCAGCAGGCAGGGCTTCCATAACAGCTTTAACTGATTCTACTGATTTGGCCATTGCCGCCTTTTCCTCTTCTGTGAGATCAAGCTCAATGATCTTTTCGATGCCGTCGCCGCCGAGAACGGTAGGAACACCGAGGTACAGGTCATTAAAGCCATATTCCCCTTCAAGGTAAGCGATGGTTGGAATAATGCGCTTTTTATCTTTCAAAATTGCTTCTACCATCTGCGTAATGGATGCACCGGGTGCATAATACGCACTCCCGTTTCCAAGTAGAGAAACAATTTCGCCGCCGCCTTTTCTTGTTCTCTCCACGATAGCATCAATTCTATCCTGGGAAAGCAGAGAAGTAAGCGGTACGCCTCCTACGCTGGAATAACGGATTAATGGAACCATGTCATCACCATGGCCGCCGAGAACAAAGCCCTGTACATCTTCTACAGAATAGCCAAGTTCCTGGGAAACAAATGTCCGGAATCTGGCAGTGTCCAACACGCCGGATTGTCCGATCACTCGATTTTTAGGAAAACCAGATTCTTTATACACAGTGTATGTCATCGCATCCGCCGGGTTTGTCAGCACGATAATATAACACTCCGGAGAATGCTTAACAATCTCCCGCGTTACCGATTTCATGATTTTTGCATTTGTATTTACAAGATCATCTCTGCTCATACCGGGCTTTCTGGCAATTCCGGCTGTAATGACCACTACGTCAGAGCCTGCCGTATCTTTGTAGTCTGATGTTCCTGTTACATTCACATCAGCTCCCTGAACAGGAGTGGACTCAAGCATATCAAGAGCCTTCCCTTTAGTCGGGCCTTCCATATCAGGAATATCTACAAGGACTACGTCTGCAAGTTCTTTCTGGGCTGTCATTATAGCTGTTGTTGCCCCTGTAAAACCACTGCCGATAACGGATACTTTTCTGCGTTTAATAGCCATCTTTATTTCCTCCCAGTATCGTAATTACATGTTGTTGATAAGTGCATCTCCAAATTCAGAGCATTTCACTTCTGTAGCGCCATCCATTAGACGGGCAAAGTCATACGTTACTACTTTGCTTTCAATTGTCTTGTCCATCGCGCCGATAACAAGATCAGCTGCTTCGTTCCAGCCAAGGTGGCGGAGCATAAGCTCTCCGGAAAGAATAACAGAAGATGGATTCACTTTATCAAGTCCAGCATACTTAGGAGCTGTTCCGTGTGTTGCTTCAAAGATCGCATGTCCTGTTTCGTAGTTGATGTTGGCTCCAGGTGCAATACCAATGCCGCCGACCTGTGCTGCAAGTGCGTCGGATACATAGTCACCGTTGAGGTTCATCGTTGCTACTACGTCAAATTCTTTCGGACGAGTAAGAATCTGCTGTAGGAAGATATCTGCGATAGAATCTTTTACAATGATTTTTCCGTCTTTTTCAGCTTTATCCTGTGCTTCATTTGCTGCTTCTTTTCCTTCTTTTTCTACGATCTCATCATACTGGGCCCATGTAAATACTTTCTCGCCGTACTCTCTTTCAGCAAGCTCATATCCCCATGTCTTAAAGGCACCTTCTGTAAATTTCATAATGTTACCTTTATGAACAAGCGTTACAGTTTTAAGGTTTTCTTCAAGTGCGTAATCGATCGCTGCGCGGACAAGACGCTCTGTACCTTCTTTGGATACAGGCTTGATGCCGATACCGGATGTTTCAGGGAAACGAATGCCGGTAGCTCCCATTTCATCCTGAAGGAAGTTAATCACTTTCTTCGCCTCGTCTGTGCCCTGCTTGTACTCAATACCTGCATATATATCTTCAGTGTTCTCACGGAAAATAACCATGTTTACATCTTCCGGACGCTTAACCGGGGAAGGTACGTTTGTGAAGTGGCGTACTGGACGAAGGCAAGTAAAAAGATCCAGGCGCTGACGAAGAGCTACGTTTAATGAACGAATGCCCCCGCCGATTGGAGTAGTTAATGGTCCTTTGATAGCAATAAGGTATTCGCGGATTGCATCAAGGGATTCTTCCGGAAGCCATTCTCCTGAATTGTTGTATGCTTTTTCTCCAACAAGAATTTCTTTCCAGTGAATTTTCTTTTCGCCGTTGTATGCTTTTTCAACTGCAGCATCCAAAACTTTTTCAGATGCAGCCCAGATATCCGGGCCAATACCGTCACCTTCGATATAAGGAATTACCGGGTTATTTGGTACGTTTAATACTCCATTATTTGTTGTAATTTTTTCTCCATTAGCCATTTCAAAAAAACCTCCTACTTAGAATAAGTGAACCACTATTTATTTTAATGTTGTCCTGCGGCAGAGTAAAGAGAATAAAGGAAATCCTTTATTCTCTTACTATTGCGTTGTCGCTATTATCTTTGATCCATCGGCACGTACTTCTGCTTATCCGGTCCTACATAATCAGCACGGGGGCGGATTAAGCGGTTGTCGCTGTACTGTTCCAGAATATGGGCCAGCCAGCCGGAAACACGGCTTGTTGCAAAGATAGGGGTAAACAAATCGTGATCAATGCCGAGGCTGTGGTAAACAGAAGCAGAATAGAAATCCACGTTTGGAAGAAGGCCTTTTTCGTTGGTTACAACTTCTTCTACTTTCAGGGACATATCAAACCACTTTGTTTCACCGGTTACTTTTGTCAGGCGCTCGGACATATCACGAAGATGTTTCGCTCTTGGATCGCCGTGCTTGTAAACACGGTGTCCAAATCCCATAATTTTTTCTTTATTCGCCATGGCTTTTTTAATGTAATCTTCAGCCTTATCTGTCTCGCCGATTTCAGAAAGCATAGCCATAACTTTTTCGTTGGCACCGCCGTGAAGCGGGCCTTTTAATGCTCCGATAGCGGATGTCACACCGGAGTAAATATCGGATAGTGTCGCTACGCAGACACGTGCCGTAAATGTCGAAGCGTTCAACTCATGGTCTGCATGAAGAACGAGCGCTTTGTTAAATGCTGTAACAGACGTTTCATCCGGCTCTTCGTTATTCAGCATATAAAGAAAGTTCGCTGCAAAACCAAGGTCTGCTTTTGGTGCAATTGGTTCTTTTCCTTCGCGAATGCGGGAGAAACCTGTAACAATTGCAGGAATCTGTGCCTGAATCTTTACAGCTTTACGCTTGTTTGATTCCTCATTCATTTCATCTGCTTCCTCATCGTACAAGCCAAGCTGGGAAACAGCCGTACGAAGTGCAGCCATTGGATGTACCTTTTCGATCGGATACTGCTTCATGAAATCAAATATTTCTTTCGGTACGTCCATATTTGCAGCAAGATCTTTCGTAAGTTCGTTTAATTCATTTTCCTTTGGCAGATGTCCATTCCAAAGTAAATAAATAACTTCCTCAAAAGTGGCATTATCTGCAAGATCATCAATATCAAAACCCTGATAAGTCAGGACATCATCAATGATGGAACTGACGCTTGAGGTAGTTGCTACTACCCCTTCAAGACCGCGTGTTGTACTCATTTTAAAAACATCTCCTTTACCTTAAAGTATGATTTCCAAATTCTTTGAAAATCGAAAATGCTTACATTTCCATGAATTGTAAAAACCGCCACTCCTTTTTAACTAGAATGGTTAGTCTGTTTGCTACACAGAGTACCCTTCCCTTAAAGGCTCGATCATAATCATCATCGTTCCGGCATACTATTATAGGCGCGATTCATTATAAGCTAACTATGTAGGAAGGACTTTCACCTACTCATTATAACCATAATTCATGAATTTGTGAATCAAAGTACGTAAAAAAATCGCATTCTTCTCTATGCCGGCTGTTACGAGCCGATCTTTTTTCAACCGGCTCCAGATGAAGAAAAGAATTCCACCACTTTCATCGCAGTGTAAGCCATACCAGCTCCGATAAGCGGGCCGACAGCTACTCCATTAAACAAAACAACAGCCAGAATGGTTCCAAATACAAGAGCTGCTGTAATGTGAGGATCGTTTGCAAGCAGCACCACCCCGCCTTTCGCTATGACAGCTACCGCTATGCCGGCCGCAAGCGCGATCCATGCATAGGACGACCTGGCTGCTTCTCCAAGCTGGCTGAACCCGATTTCTCCGGTCATAATAGGGATAAGAACCGTAAATGTAAGAATAGTAACTGCTATAGTAATGCCTTTAGCCTGCATAAAGGGAAATACTTTATCTCCGAGTCCTGCATAATGCACGACGAGCAGAGCAACAATAGCAATAATTAACGTCTGGTTTTTTGCAATGATGCTGACAGCAAGAAGTGCCAGCATAAAAAGTGAGCCTGATGAAAACATTCCAATCCCTTCTCCCTCTGAAATGATGTTGTGGTTTCTTATGTAAAAAATAAGCCGGGCGGATCCGCTTTTTTAAGCAAAAAAAGGCCCACTTTTTCAAGCGGGCCGAATTGTTTTTCACTTACCTTCTTGTAACGACAACTGTTCCGTTCCGCAGCATCCGGTTCAATATTTTTTGGAAAAGTGCTTTAGCTGATCCGCGTGTTGCCGGAATAAGCAGCAAAAAGCCTATCAAGTCTGTAATAAAACCGGGAGTAAGCAAAAATGCACTTCCGAGCAGAATACATGCTCCATCCATAACCAGGTTGCTTGGAATTTCCCCATTCTGCATCTGCAGCTGGGCGGTTCTGATCGTTTGAAGGCCTTCTTTTTTAGCAAGCCATGCACCTAATATACCAGTAAGGATAATAAGAATGATCGTCGGCCAGATGCCAATAACATTTCCTGCCAGAATAAGCACGCCTACTTCAGCGGCTGGAACAATAATGAGCAGCAAGAGGAGCCATTTCATTTAATTCTCTCCTTTTTTTCTCTTATCTTAATATTATATACGGAATAAGCCGCCCCGTATAGCAGGGCGGCTTTTTTACCGTACTTCTCTTTAAAGGACACTTGCATGACCGCGGTAAATATCGCCACGGGCACCGTCCACTGTAATTTCTTCTCCATCTTCAAACAAGTCTGTCGCTTCATCTACCCCAACGATGACTGGAATGCCAAGCGTAAGACCAACAACTGCTGCATGTGATGTTAATCCGCCTTCTTCTGTAATAACAGAAGACGCCTGTTCAAATGCCGGCATCATGTCTTTATCCGTACCGTACGTAATAAGAATAGCGCCTGGTACCATTTTCCGTTTTGCTTCTTCTGCATTTTTAGCGATAACTACTTTACCAGAGGCAGTTTTTCTTCCAATACCCTGGCCTTTTGCAGCTACTTCTCCAATTACGTGAACCTTCATAATGTTTGTCGTTCCAGATTCACCAACCGGTACACCTGCAGTAATGACAACAAGATCTCCATGTTCTACACGGCCGCTTTTTAACGCTTCCGTTACCGTAATATCGAGCATTTCATCTGTTGTTTTCGCTGCAGCACCGTGAATGGCTTTAACACCCCAGACGAGCGCCAGTTTTCTTACAACGCCCGGGTTGCTGGATACCGCAATAATCGGTGATTCCGGGCGGTATTTAGATACAATTCTTGCTGTATTTCCACTTTCCGTAGCAGACAAAATGGCTGCAGCATTTAAATTAAAAGCCGTATGGGAAACAGCCTGGCTGATTGAGTTGGTAATCGAAACCCGGCTTTCTTTTGTTCTTTGGCTTAAAATAGTTTTGTACTTTAATGCTGTTTCTGTTTTGCGGGCTATATTACTCATCGTCTGAACAGATTCCACCGGATAATCCCCGGCTGCCGTTTCTCCTGAAAGCATAATCGCATCCGTGCCGTCAAAGATAGCATTGGCTACATCACTTGCTTCTGCTCTTGTTGGACGCGGATTGCGCTGCATCGAATCAAGCATCTGGGTTGCCGTAATAACCGGCTTTGCCAGCGTATTGCATTTTTTAATTAACTCTTTCTGAGCCAATGGAACATCCTCCGGCGGTATCTCTACACCAAGGTCTCCACGTGCTACCATCAAGCCGTCTGATACTTCAAGAATGGAATCAATGTTGTCGATCCCTTCCTGGTTTTCGATCTTCGGAATGATCTGAATGTCCTCTGCTCCATGCTTTTCAAGAAGCTCTCTTATTTCAAGCACATCAGATGCTCTTCTGACAAAAGAGGCTGCAATAAAGTCTACGCCCTGCTTAATACCAAATTCAATGTCAGCTGCATCTTTATCGGTAATACCCGGCAGATTAACGCTGACATTAGGAAGGTTAACCCCTTTTTTATTTTTGAGCTCTCCATTATTGAGCACTCTTGTAAGAAGGTTTTTTCCCTGAATTTCAAGGACTTCCAGTTCAATCAATCCGTCATCAAGAAGAATTTTCTTTCCGGGTTCCAGGTCATCTGCCAGGCCGCCATACGTTACCGAAATTTTATCTGTTGTCCCTTCTACTTCTTCTGCGGAGACAATCAGGTCCTGCCCTTTTTCAAGGTTGATCGCACCGCCGGCCATCGTATGGGTCCGGATTTCCGGACCTTTCGTATCTAAAAGAATGGCTACGTTTTTCTCGAGCTTTGCAGATACCTCACGGAGATTATCAATTCGTGCCTGATGTTCAGCAAAATCACCGTGGGAAAAATTCAGCCTGGCCACGTTCATGCCTGCTGTCATTAATTTTTCCAAAATCACCGGATCTTCACTTGCCGGGCCTATAGTACAAACTATTTTTGTTTTTCTCATCTTATTCCTCCTAATTATTTAATACACTAACTGCTCCCGAATTAGATAGACAATTCCTGGGAGAGGCGGTATACATCTTTATCAATTTGGTGCGTTTCCTGAAGCGCACTTTCGATACTCTGCGACACAATTTTATTTTCACGGATTCCTACCATTTCGCCTTTTTTTCCATCAATTAAAAGTTCAACCGCTTTAGCTCCAAGACGACTTGCGAGTACACGGTCCGAACCAGTAGGCGAGCCTCCGCGCTGAATATGACCCAGAACGGTAACTCTTGTTTCCAGCTGTGTTGCGTCTTCAATTCGTTTACCAAATTCCGGACCACTGCCTACGCCTTCAGCCACGATAATAATACTATGCTTTTTACCGCGCTGGTGCCCCCGCTCAAGACGGGCAAGTATCTGATCCATGTCATACGGCTCTTCCGGAATAATAATCGTCTCCGCCCCGTCAGCCAGTCCTGCCCATAAAGCCAGGTCGCCCGCATTTCTTCCCATTACTTCGATCACATACGTGCGTTCGTGGGATGTCGCCGTATCACGGATTTTATCAATCGCATCAATGACTGTGTTGAGAGCCGTGTCGAATCCAATCGTAAAATCAGTACCTGGAATGTCATTATCAATCGTGCCGGGAACTCCAATAGTAGGAAAACCAAGTTCTGTAAGCTTCTGTGCCCCGCGGAAAGAACCATCTCCACCGATAACGACAAGACCTTCAATTCCTTTTTTATTCAACTCATTTACTGCAAGCTCCCTGCCTTCCGGAGTCTTAAATTCTTCACACCGTGCTGTATATAATTTCGTGCCGCCTCTATGGATAATATCGCCGACATCACCTAATTGCATTTGTTCAATATTTCCACTTATCAGGCCGGCATAGCCGTTTTTGACGCCATACACTTCCAGCCCGTGAAAAATAGACTTTCTTACTACTGCTCTAATAGCGGCATTCATGCCTGGAGAGTCTCCTCCACTTGTTAATACACCAATACGTTTCATTCTAAACTATCCCCTTCCACATCGTA
Source organism: Sinobaca sp. TMA16-18 (assembly GCF_059510535.1). NCBI lineage: Bacteria > Bacillati > Bacillota > Bacilli > Caryophanales > Sporolactobacillaceae > Sinobaca > Sinobaca sp. TMA16-18. Next base: position 584,269 of record NZ_JCAKFM010000001.1, read on the forward strand.
TTATACGTTACCATCTCATTCAAAAAAAATGTAGCTTTTTCTTTTTTTTTGGATCAAAAGCAAAAGTGCTTTCTGCTGTTTAGTCAGAAAGCACTAGGATTATCTGCAGGAATGATAACGCTCTCATCGTTAAATTCCCCGATATTCTTGAACTTTACGTAGCGCTGTTCAATGAGCTCTTCTCCGCTCATCTTCTTCAGCTCATCTATTGAGGATTTCAATACTTTATCTATCTGTTTTGCCTGCTCTGCTACATTATGATGAGCGCCTCCCCTGATTTCAGGGATCACTTCATCAATAATGTCCATTTTTTTGAGGTCTGGTGCGGTGATTTTCATCGTCTCTGCTGCCTTTTTCGCATGAGCGGAATCCTTCCATAAGAGCGCTGCTGCACCTTCCGGAGAAATAACAGAGTATGTAGAATTCTCCAGCATATGAATGTGATTGCCTACTCCTAAAGCAAGAGCACCACCGCTTCCGCCTTCGCCAATGACGATGCTGACAATCGGCACGCTGAAACCTGCCATTTCCAACAGGTTTCTGGCAATAGCTTCGCTCTGGCCCCGTTCTTCTGCAGCTTTTCCGGGGTATGCCCCTTTTGTATCAATCAGGCAGATGATCGGCCGGTTGAACTTCTCTGCCTGTTTCATCAGGCGCAGTGCCTTGCGGTATCCTTCCGGATGCGGCATACCGAAGTTTCGCCGAAGATTTTCTTTTGTGTCTTTGCCGCGCTGATGTCCGATAACGGTAACGGGCATACCGTGATAAAATGCAATACCGCCGACGATCGCTTCATCGTCTCCATAGAGCCGGTCACCGTGCATTTCCATAAAATCGGTGCACAGCTCATTAATATAATCAAGTGAGGTTGGCCGCTCTGCGTGTCTTGCAATCTGCACACGCTGCCATGGCTTTAAGTTACCGTAAATTTCATCTTCCAGCTGCTCCAGGCGGCTTTCCAACTTGTCAATTTCTCCACTCATATCAATTTCTTTGTCTTTCGTAAATTCTTTTAGTTCGTTAATTTTCTCACGAAGCTCAACTACCGGCTTCTCAAAGGGAAGATGGTTCAATGCAGCCTCCTCCTTTCTCTATATGTTACTTTCTGTGGATAGCAAGGATAGTGCCCAGTTTCTCTTTCATCTGCGTTCTTGATATGACACCATCAAGCTGTCCGTGCTTCAAAAGAAATTCCGCCGTCTGGAAATCTTCCGGCAGATCCTGTCTGATCGTCTGCTCAATAATGCGGCGGCCCGCAAATCCGATTAATGCACACGGCTCCGCAAAATTATAATCCCCAAGCGAAGCGAAGCTTGCGGAAACGCCTCCGGTCGTTGGATGCGTCATAACTGATATAAACAACAGGCCTTCGCGATCCAGCTTTTTTAAAGCAGCGCTTGTTTTAGCCATCTGCATTAAACTAAGAACGCCTTCCTGCATTCTTGCACCACCTGAAGAGGAGAACATAATAAATGGTACGCCGTCAGCTGCAGCTTCTTCAATGGCCCGGGTTATTTTTTCTCCTACTACCGATCCCATGCTTCCCATACGAAACCTGGAATCCATGACGCCGGCTACAACAGGATGAGTGTCTATTGTTCCCTTCCCCGTCACAACCGCTTCATGCAGATCCGTTTTTTTCTGGTCCTGTTCTACTTTTTTCTGGTAATCAGGAAAACCGAGCGGATCCGAGGATACCAGATACGTATTTATCTCGGAAAAAGTGCCTTCATCAAACAAACCTTCAATTCTCTCCGGAGCTGTGATTGGCATATGATGCTCACAGTTCATGCACACCATTTGATGTTTACGCAGTTCTTTTGTGTAAACGATCGTTTTACATGATGGACACTTTGTCATAACTCCTTCGTTCATACTGGTAGGCTGCTGCCTTTCAGGAGGTACCGTAGCATATCTTCTTTTTTTATAAAAAAAATCTTTTAACACGCGTACACCTTCTTTGCTTTCCTATAAAGAATGTCTATTTTTTTAAAACATAAATAAGCAGATTCACAAATAAACGGATAGAAAGCGACCGATATGCGTTAACGATCGCTTTCTTTCCGTAAACATTTCTTTTATTTTATCACGTAGCCCGTTGTATATGGGAATAAATTTTAAATTATTCTTTATCGATAATAGAAAGACGGCGTGTTTTTTCTGCCACTTCGTCCGGATCCACTTCTTTGCGGGCTACTCCTGTTTCCATTGCGGTTTTGGCAACGGCTGCTGCTACCGCTGGAGCCACTCTTCCATCAAATGGATTTGGAATTACATAATCTTCCGAGAGGTCGTTATCTGAAATCAAATCAGCTATTGCATAAACGGCTGCTTTTTTCATTTCTTCGTTAATGTGTGTAGCATTTACATCAAGTGCTCCTCTGAAGATACCCGGGAACGCAAGAACGTTGTTAATCTGATTTGGAAAGTCGGATCTTCCAGTACCAATCACATGAGCACCGGCTTCTTTGGCTTCATCAGGCATAATTTCCGGATCCGGGTTGGCCATTGCAAAAATAATCGGATCTTCGTTCATTGTCTGGATCATTTCTTTTGTTAAAGCGCCGGCAACAGATACTCCGATAAACACATCCGTATTTTTGATCACATCTTTAAGTTCGCCGGATGCTCTGTCTTTATTTGTTACTTTTGCCACTGCGGCTTTTACATCATTCATTCCGAAAGAGCGGCCTTCATAGATAGCGCCTTTGGAATCACAGAGAATAACGTCACGTACGCCGAGGCGCTGCAGAAGTTTGATAATAGCAATGCCGGCAGATCCTGCGCCGTTAATAACAACGCGTATTTCAGATATCGGCTTGCCGTTCAGCTTCAGTGCATTGATCAGCCCGGCTGCTGTAACAATCGCCGTTCCATGCTGGTCATCGTGAAATACAGGTATGTTCGTTTCTTTTTTTAAGCGCTCTTCTATAATAAAGCAGTTAGGAGCCGCTATGTCTTCTAAGTTAACGCCGCCGAAGGTTGGTGACATCAGCTTGACGGTTTCTACAATTTTATCTACATCTGTTGTATCGAGGCAGATTGGGAACGCATCTACGCCTGCAAACGATTTAAAAAGGACAGCTTTTCCTTCCATTACAGGAAGAGAAGCTTCCGGACCAATATTACCCAGCCCTAACACAGCGGTACCATCTGTAACAACAGCTACCATGTTTCCCTTCATTGTATATTCGAATACTTTCTGCTTGTCTTCAAAGATAGCTTTACACGGTTCAGCAACACCTGGTGAATAAGCTAAACTTAAATCCCTGGAATTACGGACGGGAACTTTAATTCCTGATTCAAGCTTTCCCTGATTTACTCGATGAATATGAAGGGCTTCTTCTCTTGTCGTTGGCACGTAACCCACTCTCCTTTTATATAACTGCTTTTACTCATTAGAGCAAGTTTTTCGATAACTTGCAAAACTTCTTTTATTATAACAGATGAAACGGACTAGTTCATCATTCAGAAGGCTTAAAGACAATAAATTCTTTCGGAATGTATTTTTCCATTTCTTTCATAAAATGGGGGTTCGGTGACGCTTTCAAATGATTTCCCAGCTGCATGGTTTCTCTTGTCCGCTCATAAAAAACGTTTACTGGCACGGACCCCGGGTATTGATTTACAATTTTTTTCACCTGTTTGATTACATCGGTTTTTTCCAGCTGATCGTCTATTTTTAACCAGAGCATGGACCGGCTTTGTTCGTTGAGCTCAGGCAGGCTCAGGACAGCTTCTCCAATGATCTGAAGGCTGCGTCCTTTTGCTTCAGACCTTCCTTGAATAAGCATAGGAACTTTTAGTTCGATCAGCGGCCTCACTTTACGGTAAACAAATGGAAATAGGACAACTTCTGCTGAAGCATCGCCATCTGTAATCGTGAGAAAGGCCATTTTTTCTCCTTTTTTTGTGCGGATTTCCCGGCATTCTTCTTCAATACCGGCCACCCACATTTTTTTTTGGCCTTCTTTAATATTTCCCAGCTCTGCCGGCTGAAAAGAAGGTAGAAAATGAATATATTCATCCAGAGGATGGCCGCTTAAATAAAGACCGGTTGCTTCTTTTTCTGCTTCATAGGCTTCCTTTGTCGTATACGGCTTGGCGTCTACATAGCGGAAATCGTCATCTCCGGATTGTACCAGTCCGCCGAGGTCTCTTTGGAATTCAGCAAATTCGAGCGCGCGGTCAATAGATGCAAGCAGAACCGCCCGGTCTTTTCTCCATTCATCACAAGCACCGGACTTAATGAGCATTTCGAGCCCGCTGCGACCGAACTCTTTCATGCTGACGCGCATACAGAAGTCGATCAGGTCAGTAAACGGACCTTTTTTTCGTTCTTCGATCAGCGAGTATACCGCTTTGTTTCCAACCTGTTTGATCATGTTAAATCCAAAAAGAATCCGTTCTTGTTCCAGTTTAAACGTAGAATAGCTTTTATTGATGGAGGGCGGCAGAAATGATATTCCGCTTTTTTCTGCAGCTCTTTTGTACTGGCCCAGCTTATTTTTGTTGTGCACATGCAGTGCCAGCAGAACGGTATAAAAAACGGCCGGTTCGTTGGCTTTAATATAAGCCAGCTGGTAGGAAATGACGCTGTAGGCTACCGCATGACTTTTGTTAAAACCGTAATCAGCAAAACGGACGATGGTATCGTATACTTTCGAGGCGGTTTCTGCCGTGTAGCCTTTTTGCACGGCACCGGCTGTAAAAGCCTCTCTTTCTTTTTCCAGTACTTCTCTTTTTTTCTTGCTCACTGCCCGCCGGAGCAGGTCAGCCTGGCCATAGGTATAGCCGGCCATTAATGCAGCTATCTGCATAATTTGTTCCTGATACACAATAACCCCGTAGGTAGAACCGAGAATAGGCTCTAAATCAGGATGGGGAAATGTTGTCTGTTCTCTGCCATGTTTACGCGCTGCATAATTTGGAATAAATTCCATGGGACCCGGCCGGTACAATGCGTTGACTGCCGTAATGTCTTCAAATCGATCCGGATGAATCTGTTTCAGGGCTTTTTTCATTCCGTCGGACTCCAGCTGGAACACTCCATCCGTATCTCCTTGAGCCAGCAGGGCAAAAGCAGCATCATTGTCGAGCGGAAGATCCCGAAGCGAAAAACGATGGTTTTTCCGCTTTATCAGCTCTTCCATCCGCTGAAGCATCGATAAGTTTCTCAGACCGAGAAAATCAATTTTTGTCAATCCCTGTGCTTCGAGCACTCCCATCGGGTATTGTGTCACCGGCACCGCATCTTCTTTATACAAGAGCGGCACATGGTCTGTTAATTCATGTTTACTGACTATAACACCAGCCGCATGCACCGAGGTGTGCCGGGGCATGCCTTCGATCTGGGCCGCCAGCTTCATAACGGCACCGGCTGCTTTTTCCCGCGTAATAAAATCTTTCATATCCGAATTGTTCCGGATCGTTTCCGCTATTGTTGACTGCCTGCCCGGCTGCGCTGGAATATAGCCTGCCAGTTTCTCAATAAGCGCCTGCGGAGTCTCCAGTATTCTTCCAATATCGCGAATGGCGGCTCTGGCTCCAAACGTCCCAAACGTGCCAATCTGTGCAACGTGAGCGGCTCCGTACTTTGTGACTGCGTACCGAATCACCTCATCCCGTCGGTCATCTTGAAAATCAATATCAATATCCGGAAAACTTATCCTGTCCGGGTTTAAAAAACGTTCAAACAATAGTTCGTGATAAAGTGGATCCACGTCTGTAATTTCCAGCACATAAGCTGCCAGTGAGCCTGCTGCAGACCCCCTGCCGGGTCCTACAGCAATGCCGCTGGACCGTGCAAAATGTATAAAGTCCTGCACAATGAGAAAATAATCGGCAAATCCGGTATTTTCTATTATGTTCAATTCATAAGCAAGCCGTTCTTCCGCCTCAGTAGATGGGGAATCGAACCGCTTTTTCAGTCCTTCCCTGCACAAATAGTTCAGTTCTTCGACGGAACTGTTTGTGTGGCGGAGAGGAAAAGAAGGTAGAGAAGGAGTTGACGGCTGAAGAGTTACCGTACAAGCTTCCGCGATTTGGACGGCGTTCGCTGCTGCTTCTCTCTGCGTTTCCGACACCTGCGTATAGGGAGTAATAGCATGTTCCGGAATATCCTGACGATTCATCTCCCGTATAGGAATGCCCTGCTTCACCGCATGAAGCGCTAGTAACGCCTTGTATTCTTTCCGGTCCGCCATCCGAATGTTGTTTCCTGCTGTCAGTGGAAGATCGAACGCCCGGGCTGCTTCTTTCCAGTCTTCCAGGCCGGCTGTTCCTTCTTCTTCCGGCCACTCCAGAAATAGTCTTCCCGCTGCCACTGTCTGTTTGTACTTTTCCAGCGTATCCTTGACCCAGTCTTTTTCCTTGAGGCGGATCCAGTATGCCGCTTCACTTTCTTCCCACGGAAGCACGGCAAATAAATGCTCCGTTCTGCCGGCTATATCATCGAGGGATAACGAAGTGCGCTGGCTTTCCGACGACAGGCGCATCAGTTCCTGGTAGCCTTGATCATTTTCGGCGTATAAAGAAAGGCAGAAAGCATCCTGATGAACGCCTTTGACCGTCAGCTCCACCCCTATGATAGGCTTGATTCCTGCGCCGATGCAGGCATTATAAAAGGGGACGACCCCAAACATCGTATTGGTATCGGTAAGCCCCAGTGCTTCTATATGGTGATGCTTTGCCGTCTCTACCAGTGTATTTATTCGGGCAGTACTGTAGAGCAGGCTGTATTCGCTATGTATGTGAAGCCTCACTTCCTTCATATTGTCCTCCTTTCTTTATCGCCGTTCTTTCCTTTAGTATGACCCGCTTTTTTTCCAAAAACAAGCAATCCATTTTGAATAAAGCCGCCTTATCAAAGGCGGCCGGATGACTGCAAGGAAGCAGTTCAATGGAGCTTACAGCGGTTATTTCCTGCAGAGACTGTTAAGTTCTTCAATAATTGCTTTCGTCTCTGCCAGGTCTTCCGCTTTTGCACCAGATGCATTGGGATGTCCGCCTCCGTTGTGACGGGCTGCTAATTCATTGATGACTACTTTTTTGGAGCGAAGCCTTACCCGGTAGCTGCCATCTTCGTTTTCCACGAAGAAGACCCAGGCTTTAATGCCTTCTATATCAGCAAATACGTTCATCAGCGCAGAAGAGCCGTTAATCGTGACATTATATTCCTGAAGCAGGTCCTGTGTTAAATACATCACCCCTACACCGTTTGAAGACAGTTCAAAGTCAGACAGCACACGCCCTTTCAGGCGTACCAGCGTTTCATCACTGCTGTAAAAACCGGCAAAGAGAGAAGCCGGATCAATCGGATACTTCAAAGCTTCCGCTGCCATCTGCAGCGTTTTCGGCGTAGTGTTGGAATGCTGGAAACGTCCCGTATCTCCTATAATACCCGCGTAGAAAAGCCGCGCCGCTTCTGCAGGGATTTCCCAGCCTTTTTCCGCTTTCAGCCAAAGAGCGAAAGACATCATCATTTCGCACGTGGAGCTTGACTTCGTATCCACCCAGGATGGCTCTCCATATACATCTACTTCAGGATGGTGATCAATTTTTGCCATCTGACCGGCTTTTTCCCATCCACTTCCATCAATTCGTTCTTTATTTGCTGTATCGCAGATAATATACAGAGAGTCTTCCGGGGCTCCCGCTGCTTCTTCACTCATTGATACTAAAAAAGACAAACCCGGCTCATCTTCACCCTTTATCACAATATGCTTTGCAGGCTCGTTATGTTTAATTAAAGCAGCGAGTCCTCCCTGCGAACCAAGAGCGTCCGGGTCCGGTTTTTCATGGCGCAGAATAATAATTTCCTCGTGATTTTCAATCGCTTCGTATAGTTCCTGCATAATACTGCTCATCCTATTTCTTCCTTCCTGTTGTTCCATTATGAGTATTGCGGATCGTCTTTATAAAAAGGTACAATGAATCTGCTAAGAAAGGAGAGATTTATTTGTCCCAGCTTTTTGTTATTATTATTGTCGTTTCTGCCGTATTTTACCTTTTTCAAAAAGTAAAAGCGTTCCGCGCCTCCTCCCCCGGTCTGAAGCGCTGGACGCAGACAAAGGCAAATATCAGTCTCGGCACCGCGCTTGCTTCTGTAGGACTGCTGCTTTTGTTTACGAACCGGGGTCTAGTGGATATTATTATTGGAACGATCTTTACTCTCCTTGGCGCTGCAAATATACTGCTTGGAATGCGTGCCTATAAATTATACAAGCCATATGCCGCTGAAGAAGTAGAAAAAGAACGCAACCAAAGAGAGCCTTCTTAACAATTTTATACTGCACCATTTTCAGGCTGCCGTCCTATTCAGGAACCGGCTGCCTTTTTAACGTCTTCCATAAAAATGGTACTCCCCGATTTCCACTTTAACGGTCGAGCAGCTGCGCCATCATTAATGCTTTTCCAACAATGGCTCCTTTATGATAAAGCTCTACATCAATTTTTCCGTTCTTTCTTCCAACATCCAGCATTTTTCCTTTTAAATCGATAGTGCTTTCAATTTGAACGGGCTTAATAAAATATATTGTTATATTCTCAACAGAAATATCGCCGCGCTTGTACTGCTTAAGCAGACGGCTTCCCGTTTCCGTGACGAGCGTAGTCAGTACGCCGTAGGAAATCATCCCGAGATGATTGGTCATTTGTGGACTCAGTTCGCACTTATAGACATATTCCGACCCCGGTTCTGTTTCACGAAAACGGCTTGTTACAAGATCTTCAATCGTTTCTCCTACGTGCGGCTGTCTCTGCACCATCTGCAGAGCTTTCAGCACATCCTGGCGGCTGATGACTCCCAAAAGATGCCGGTGATCATCAATAACCGGGAGCAGTTCAATTCCTTCCCACACCATAACGTGGGCAACAGAAGCAATACTCGTCCGCTCGTTTACGGTAATAGGGGATTTGGTCATGACTTTTTCGATCGAAGTGCTCATCTGTGCTCCCAGTACGTCTTTAGCTGCTACCATTCCCTGTACCTTCATGTCTTCACTAATTACCGGATAGCGGCTGTGCCCCGTGCGTCCATTCATTTCATGCCACTTATCAACCGTGTTGTCTGTCGTCATATAGTACGTATCCTGAAGAGGAATAAGAATATCATCAACAATTGCAATCTCTTTTTTAATTAACTGATCATAAATAGCACGGTTGATCATGGTGGCCACAGTAAAGGTATCATAGCTTGTCGTAATAACCGGAAGCCCCAGCTCATCGGCAAGCGAGATAACATTTTCATTTGTATCAAATCCGCCTGTAATTAATACAGCTGCTCCTGCTTCCAGAGCCAGCTTGTGTACCTGGTAACGGTTTCCGACGATCAGCAGGTTTCCGGCTTCTACATACCGCATCATTGCTTCAAGCTTCATTGCTCCGATTACAAACCGGTTGAGAGTCTTATGCAGACCGTTCCGTCCGCCCAGTACCTGGCCGTCTACAATATTGACTACTTCTGCATAGGTGAGTTTTTCTATGTTTTCTTTTTGCTTTTTTTCAATACGTATCGTCCCGACCCGTTCGATCGTGCTGACCAGCCCTTGATTTTCCGCTTCTTTTATCGCACGGTAAGCAGTGCCTTCACTTACTTCCAGCGTTTTTGCTATCCGGCGTACCGATATTTTCTCTCCTACATCCAGATCCGTGATGTGGTGAAGAATTTGTTCATGCTTGGTTGTCATATTCACGCCTCCTCTTCTCCCAAATCTGTGCCCTTTTTTCTTTATCGTTCCAAACTGTATTACTTTTATTATACGTTTCTGTTATATACAATTCAACTAACCTCTTTCTGACAGGCATTTCTCCTGCTGTCTGTATAAAACAGCCGGCTGTCCCCGCAGAAAAAATTAATACAGATCAGTTCATGCGGCACAAAAAAAGCTGCTTTCCGTCTCCGGAAAACAGCTCTATTTTATGGCTTTTATAAATCCGTTCCTTCACCAGCGCTCCATGCAGCACCTTCAGCCGGTGAAATCGAAGAAATAAAGGCTTCCGGATCCTGCTTAATTTGAGGCATCGTGTTGTAATGAATCGGCACGGTGAACTTCGGCCCTATCCATTCGACTGCCTGCTTCGCATCTTCTGGTCCCATTGTGAAATTATCGCCGATTGGAATAAACAGCAGATCAATGTTATTGCGCTCTCCAATCATTTTCATATCAGAGAACAATCCAGTATCTCCCATATGATAAATCGTTTTTCCTTCCGCTTCAAAAAGAATCCCGGCCGGCATTCCCATATACGTGATCGTCTGTGTTTCATCATCCATAAATGCGGAGCCGTGGAACGCCTGCGTGAATTTCACTTTTCCAAAATCAAACGTGTAGGCGCCGCCAATATGCATAGGGTGCGTGTTCAGGCCCTTCCAGCCTAAATAAGTAGCCAGTTCAAACGGCGCTACGATCAGTGCATCACTTCTTCTTGCAATATCTTCCGTATCGCCGAGATGGTCGTTATGGCCATGCGTCAGCAGAATAACGTCTGCTTCCACTTTTTCTGGTTCAAGATCTGTTAAGCCATTACCCGTTATAAAAGGATCAATTAGAATCGTTTTGCCGTTCGTTTGAATTTTCACTACTGAATGTCCATGATAGGTTACTTTCAACGATAACACTCCTTTTGGTTTTGCTCGATTTAATTCTCTTTTTTGTATACCTTTCTTCCGATGATTTTAAACAAAAGCTATCTGCGCTTATGTAATACGTCCACCCCGCCGGTTACTTCCATAACCGTACCGGTAATCATGTCGGAATCTTCTTCACATAAAAATAAAATAGTGCGGGCAATATCTTCACCGGTACTCGGCCGCCCTACTGGAATACTGCTGTCTTTTACCGGCCTGGCGTCTTCTATTCCGGCTTCTTTGTAATCTGATGTCACTACGCCCGGACATACCATATTTATCGTTATTCCGTTTTCTGCTTCTTCCACCGCTACTGTTTTCACTAACGAAGCAAGCCCTGATTTGGCTGCAGCGTAGGCGGAACGATAAGGCCAGGCGGGTGCGGAACCAGCTCCCTGAAATCCATAGGCTATCACTCTGCCATAGCGCTGTTCTCTCATAATCGGCACTGCTTCCTGCAGAAGGTAGAACATCGAGCTTAAATTCCCTTCAATCATTTCATGCCATTCTTCCGGTTCATAATCCATCAGTTTTTTCGGTTCGAAAATATACGGCCCCGCATTATTAATCAGCAGATCAAGCCTCCCAAATTTTTCTTTGGCTCTTTGGACGAGCTGTTTAATATCTGCAGACTTCGTAATATCTGCGTTGATGCATAACAGCCGATCTTCCGCTTCGGCCCAGTCTGCCTTTAATTTTTCTACTGCATTTACATCGTTTCTGTAGCTGACTGTAACAGCGTAGCCTTGGTCCATCAGCATGTCTGTCACTTTCCGCCCCAATCCTTTCGATCCTGCTGTAACTAGTGCATGACGCATGATTAGTCCTCCTTATAACACGATCACTCTATGTATGCTTTTGTATTTATTATCCTTACTCATCATACTATGCTTTCGGGCTTCCGTAAAAATATTGCGCTCATGTTCAGCGCTTACATCCTTGTGATATACTGTAAATATAAACTGTCGTACACTCTCTAAAAGGAGGATGACCATGGGCAAATATCAGCATATACTAGTAGCCGTAGATGGTTCGCAGGAGGCCAAAACAGCATTTAAAAAGGCAATAGAGCTTGCGGACGAATACCATGCAGCATTAACGATTGCTCATATTATCGACACCCGCACTTTCGCTACCGTCGAACATTATGACAGGGCAGTCGTTGCCAGAGCGGAAGGATACGGGCAGGACCTTTTGGATAAATATGCCGCAGAAGCCAAAGAGGCAGGATTAACCGATGTAACGACGGTCCTCGACTTTGGTTCCCCAAAAGTGAAAATACCAAAAGATATTGCCAGAAAAACAAAAACAGACCTGATTATTACCGGAGCAACAGGCCTGAACGCGGTAGAACGCATATTTATAGGCAGTGTATCCGAAGCTATTGCCAGACAGGCCAAATGCGACGTTCTTATCGTGCGCACCGCAAACCACCCGGATCAGGCCCAGCCGTGAGACCAAAAAAGACCTTCACCGCCATGGTGAAGGTCTTTCGTGTATTTTACTATTCTCCCAGTTTTCCTTTAGCAAGGCCAATGGCATGGCGGACCTGGTCAAATCCGGTGCCGCCGGCGCTGTTTCTTCTTGAGACTACCGTAGAGGGTTTTAATACCTCGTAGATATCATCTTCAAACAGGGAGCTGGCTGCTTTATACTCTTCCAGAGATAGATCCAAAAGAAATATATTCTGCTGAATGCAGGTCAGGACCAGTTTTCCAACTACTTCATGAGCTTCCCTGAACGGCATTCCTTTGGTTGCCAGGTAATCTGCTAATTCGGTCGCATTGGAAAAATCGGAATGGGTTTCTTTATTCATGATTTCTGTATTGACCGTCATTGATTCAATCATTCCAGTAAAAATATTCAACGACCCTTTTATCGTACGTACCGTATCAAACATGCCTTCTTTATCTTCCTGCATGTCTTTATTGTACGCAAGCGGAAGGCCTTTCAGCAGGGTAAGCATGGAGAATAAATTGCCATAGACTCTGCCTGTTTTTCCTCTGATTAATTCCGCCATATCCGGGTTTTTCTTCTGCGGCATGATGCTGCTTCCGGTAGCAAATGCGTCATCCAGTTCAATAAAGCGGAACTCCTGGCTGGACCAGAGAATCATCTCTTCTGCAAGCCTGGATAGATGCATAATGCTCATTGCTGAGGCACTCATAAATTCAATAATAAAATCGCGGTCACTCACAGCATCAAGGCTGTTTTCGTAAATTCCGTCAAACCCAAGCAGTTCAGCTGAGTAGTGACGATCGATTGGAAACGTTGTGCCCGCAAGCGCACCGGCTCCAAGCGGAGATAGATTTACACGTTTCAAACTATCTTCAAAACGATCTACATCGCGCTGAAGCATCCAGAAATACGCCATCAGGTGATGGGCAAAAGATATCGGCTGCGCTCTCTGCAGGTGCGTGTACCCGGGGATAATTGTTTCTACATGCGCTTCCGCCTGAGTAACAAGCGCCGTCTGCATGTTTTTTAAACTTTTTATTATTTCCTTTGTCTGCTTGTTTAAATACAGGTGCATGTCGGTAGCCACCTGATCGTTCCGGCTTCTGCCAGTATGAAGCTTTCCACCAAGCGGACCAATTTCATCGGTAAGGAATTTCTCAATGTTTAAATGGATATCCTCGTTTTGCACGCTGTAATCCAGTTCACCGGCTCTGGCTTTTTCTCTTACAGCATGAAGTCCTTTTTTTATCGTCCCGGTTTCCTCATCTGTTAGAATACTGGTTTTATTCAACATTTCCACGTGAGCCAGGCTTCCTTCAATATCTTCTTCTACCAGTTCTTTATCAAAAGAGATGGATGCCCCAAAGGCATCCACCCATTCTTCTGCTGATTTCGTAAATCTTCCGCTCCAAAGCTTTGTCATACATTAACACCCTTCACGCCGGTTTTGTTGACCTGGCTGTGAACTTTTGTCGGCAGCCCCCAAAGGCTGATAAATCCAACTGCTGCACTGTGATCAAATTCGTCGCCGGTAGAGTACGTGGCAAGATTTTCGTTATAAAGGGACAAATCGGATTTTCTTCCTTCTACAATAGCATGTCCTTTGAACAGCTTGACTCTTACCAGTCCGCTGACACTTGTCTGCGTCTCTTCAAGGAAAGCAAGGAGGGCTGTTCTAAGCTGGGAAAACCATAGACCCTCATAAATAAGTTCTGCAATTTTCTTTTCTATAACCGGCTTGAAGTGCGCCACTTCTTTAGGAAGCGTGATATCTTCAAGTTCTTTATGAGCAGTTAAAAGCGTTGTAGCGCCGGGGCACTCGTAGATTTCTCTGGACTTAATGCCGACCATTCTGTTTTCCACGTGGTCAATTCTGCCAACGCCGTGCTTGCCTGCTACGTCGTTCAGGTGAAGAATAAGTTCATCAAGTTCATACGCTTTTCCATCAATAGCGACCGGCTTGCCCTGCTTGAATTCAATTTCAATAATATCCGCTTCGTCCGGTGTTTTATCAAGCGGTGTTGTTAAATCGTAAGCACCTTCCGGCGGTGTAGCCCATGGATCTTCCAGGATTCCGCACTCGTTGCTTCTTCCCCATAAGTTCTGGTCTACAGAATAAGGGTTGTCAAGATCTACCGGCACTGGAATGTTATGCTGCTTGGCATAGTCAATTTCTTCATCTCTGGACCATCCCCAGTCTCTTACCGGAGCAATCACTTCCAGGTTTGGATTTAACGCCTGAATGGATACTTCAAATCTCACCTGGTCATTTCCTTTTCCTGTACAGCCGTGGGCGACTGCATCTGCATTGTATTCTTCTGCAATTTCAACAAGTTTTTTAGAAATGAGCGGTCTTGATAAAGCGGAAACGAGCGGATATTTCAACTCATACATTGCGTGTGCCTGCATAGCTGGAAGTACGAAGTCTTCCGCAAATTCTTTCTTTGCGTCAATGCTGATCGATTCAATCGCGCCGACCTTTAACGCTTTATCTTTTACAAACTGCAGGTCTTTTCCCTCTCCTACGTCCAATCCTACTGCGATAACATCATAGCCGTTATCTTTCAGCCATTGAATCGCCACCGATGTATCAAGTCCTCCGGAATACGCTAATACTACTTTTTGCTTTGCCATTCTATTTCCCTCCATTTATATAACTCTTATCCATGTGTGATTGAATATTCATACTGTCTTTATTATTTTTATACATTCTTCTGCAAAAAATATAAGAGGTTTTATCCTCTCATTTTGGTGCGCTCTCAGCGGCGCCCTTTGCTATTTATTACTTTAACAAGTTCTATTCGCTTTTGCAACACTTATTCATAAAAAAGCATAAAAATTTATAAATGAATCTATGTCATCTGTTTATAAAAGGCTTTTTTCTCTATAAATAAAGGATTGTTATGCTATTTCGAACTATTCCGTTCTGCATTTTATAAAACAACATGCATAAATACTGCATTATATGTTATAAAAAAAGAAAACCAGACCTGTTTTCTACTGCTTTCTTTCTATTTTTTTCATTTTATTTACCATTGCTGTAATACGCTCCTGCACCATACCGTATACACTTTGCTTTTCGTACACGCCCTCCGGTGTTCTTTCCCCTCCAGGGACACCAGTCAATATTTCCATACCTTCTTTTATAGAAGACACAGCCCAAATATGAAACAGCCCCTTTTCCACCGCTTCTATAATTTCATTGCGGAGCATCAGGTTTGTGCTGTTTAATTTCGGGATAATGACTCCCTGAGTTCCAGTCAGACCTCTTCGTTTGCAGACCGAGTAAAAACCCTCCACTTTTTCATTTACACCGCCGATAGGCTGGACATCCCCAAATTGATTGACTGAGCCGGTAACAGCAATATCCTGCCTAAGAGGTATTTCTGCCAGGGACGACAGCAGAGCATACAGCTCCGTGCTCGAAGCACTATCTCCATCCACCATATTGTAAGACTGTTCAAAAGTAATACTCGCCGCCAATGGCAGCGGATCATCCTGGGCAAATTCCGCCTGCAGATAGCCGGAGAGAATATGCAGTCCTTTCGTATGGATCGGCCCTGTTAAATAAGATTCCCGGTCTATATTAACAATTCCGTTTCTGCCGACATACGTTCTGGCTGACACTCTGGTCGGCAGGCCGAATGACCCTTCTCCTCTTACAGAGACGACCAAAGCATTAATCTGCCCTACAGCCGACCCTTCGGTCGTTATCATAATTGTTCCATCGTCTATTGCATCCTGCATGGCTTTTTCCATTTGATTGGTCCGGCTTTGCTTTTCATTACGGGCCCGTTTCACATGTTCCGCATCGATGAAAGCCGCTCCGGCTTCACGTGCCCAGTAATCTGCCTCCATTAATACTTCCGTAATGAGATGAAAGCGAGCAGACAGCTTTCTTTTATCGTTTACCAGCCTGGTACTGTAGTCAATTATTTTCGCCAGAGCCCGTTTGTGTACGTGCAGCAGCTGATTACGCCGGCAGATATATGCAATAAAAGCAGCGTATTCTTCTATATGTTTAAATGTCCGATCCATGCTTGTTTCAAACTCCACCTTCACACGAAAAAGCTTGCGGAACACTTCATCTGATTGAAACAGATAATCAAACTGGGAAGGAGTGCCGATTAGAATCACTTTCATATTTACCGGAAGCGGCTCCGGTTTCAATGGACTGCGGGGGCCGCCGGCCGCTTCATTGGCCAATGCTTCCATCCGCAGCAGGCCGGAGCGGAGCATCTGCTTTAAAGCCTGCCAGCTGTAAAAGTGAGACAACAGTTCAGCAGCCTCTAAAATTAAATACCCACCGTTAGCTTTGTGAAGGGATCCCCCTGTAAGCATGCTGAAATCTGTTTCCAACGTTGGAAGTGCCGGCCTCTGATCGATCTTCCCAAACAGATTGGCATAGGATGGGTATGTTTCGTGAATGACCGGTGCCCCCACTCCATTTTTATGGCTGACCAGGATGTTTACTGAAAACTCGGATGGAATCCCCCTGTTGCTTTTGCCTTCTTTTTCTTGAAAAAGAACTTTCCATTTTTTCACTATTTCTTTACGTATACTTTCTATATAAGATAATGCTTTTGGTACACCAGGATATGCCTCTATCATTTCTTCAAGCGGTCCGTAAATTGCCTGGCCGACCATAAGCTCTTCTGCATCCTGCCATTTCTTTTTAAGAGATCTTCTCAGTATCTGCTGCTGCCTTAAGGTTGCATTCACATCTTTTGTGAGCCGTTTGCTTTTTTCCATTATATTCTGTTTGGTGGCTGCATCCAATTTCTGAAAAGATTCTTCCGAATGCGGTACTCCTTCTTTCGTTAATGGTACTGCTACTACTCCCTGCTGCTGTTTGTCCAATGCGAAACGCTGGTCACGGGCTCTTTTTTCCAGCTGCTGCCATTTATCGTGCAGTTCATTTTCCTGCATTTGTGCCATATCCATTTTCTGCTGTTCGAATCTATCGCCTGTCAGTGCTTTATTAATTTCCTCTTTTATTTCATGCATCATCTCTTCTATATCCCTGGCAAACAAACTGCCTTCTCCAGCTGGAAACTCGATGAATGCCGGGGTATCGGGGGCTTCGAAATTATGTATATAAACTATATCCTTTGGTGTGTTTTCTTTTACCGCGGCCTGTTCCGTTTTTAATCTGGCAAATGTTGTTCTTCCTGTACCTCCCGGTCCGGCTAAAAAGATGTGATGGCCATCATGCTTCATGTGCAGCCCAAACTCCATCGCTTCCTGGGCCTGGCTCTGGCCTATTAATTCCATCGGTGTTTTTTTTAATTCACTTGTTGTTTCGAAAGAAAAGCTGTCCGGGTCGCACCTTGCTGCTAATTGTTCTGAAGAAAGAACCAGATCTTTACGGCATACCACTAAGACCACCCCTTTTTTATGGTATGTGTATATCCTTCTCTTCCATTGATTGAATTCCTGCTTTCCTATAAAAAACTGCACCCTCATTGTTGGATGTACCGGACAATGAGGGTGCAGTTTATATTATTTTTTTTTATTACTCGCTGAATGCCAGTGCATCCCGTGCGATCATTACTTCTTCGTTCGTTGGGATAACGAAAATTTTCACAGGCGAATGTTCCGCGCTGATTTCTGCTTCTTTTCCGCGTGTGTTATTTCGTTCTTCATCGAAATGAACACCCATGAAGCCAAGGCCTCTACTTACCTTTTCTCTAACGGTTATACTGTTTTCGCCGACACCTGCCGTAAAGACAATAGCATCTACTCCATTCATACTCGCTGCATAGGCACCAATGTATTTATGGATACGGGAAGCAAAAACATTCATTGCCGTCTGCGCACGTTCGTTTCCACCTTTGGCCGCTTCATCAATATCACGAAGATCGCTGGAGAAGCCGCTCAAGCCAAGCATGCCGCTCTCTTTGTTCAATACGTGAATGACTTCTTCCGCACTTTTTCCTGTTTTTTCCATAATGTATGGAATAAGAGCAGGATCGAGGTTACCGGAACGAGTTCCCATCGTTACACCCGCCAGCGGAGTAAAGCCCATCGATGTATCAACAGACATTCCTCCGTCTATCGCAGCAATACTTGCTCCATTTCCAATATGACAGGAAATAACCTTCACATCTTTTTGGTCTTTGCCAAGCATCGCCGCAGCTCTTTCCCCTACATACTGATGGGATGTGCCGTGGAAACCATATTTACGGATGCCGTATTTTTCATAATACTCGTAAGGAATACTGTATAAATACTTCTCCTTTTTCATCGTTTGATGAAAAGCCGTATCGAACACAGCCACAGAAGGAACATGTGGAAGCACCTGCTTAAATGCTTTAATTCCCATGATGTTTGCCGGGTTGTGAAGCGGAGCCAGCTCACTTAGTTTTTCAATTTCCGCTAACATGTCATCGGTCATCAGAGCGGAAGCGGAGAATTTCTCACCGCCGTGCACCACCCGGTGACCGATTCCATTAATATCATCAAGTGACTGAATGATCTCTTTTTCTGTCAGAAACGAAAGCATTTCTCTTACAGCATCCGCGTGGTCTTCGATGGAAGGATGAACCGTATGTTCTTCCTCTCCAAATTCAATGGCCATGACGGTTCCGTCCATACCAATTCGTTCAACTAATCCTTTTGCAATAACTGTTTCTTCCGGCATATGAAGGAGCTGAAATTTCAGCGATGAACTTCCAGCATTGATTGCCATAATTTTCGGCATATAAAGCGCCCCTTTTTCTACTTTCTTTCAAACCTTTTCTATTTAAACATTCCACCGGAAAAAAAGCAAGAAAATCCTATTGTACCAAGGCATAGAAGCTTATATTTGTAAGCGGTTCCCAGCGCAGTATATTAGGAAAATCCTTCTTCCTTAAACCAGTTGTCAATACTTTTCATCATCTCAATCATCGCTTCGCGGTTTGAAAAGGACGGCATTTCAGCAAGCAGAGCCTGGCCCGGCTGCCGGACATCTGGGCCTCTTTTCTGAATGATCCAGATGCTTTTAGCGAACTGCTGATCTTTAAACATAGACGATGGAAGCTGAAGCAGACCCAAAGTAAATGCATATTTTTTGATCACGCGCTGCAGGTCGTCTGCCTGGTCGCTCTCGAAAATAAAATTCGGTACAAGCAGAAGCATTGTTCCGTTTTCTTTTAATTCTTTGAGACTGCTCTCGATCATTAGATGATGAACATAAGGCTGGCCGTTCGTTACATTCAACTCAAACTGCTCCGCTGCTTCCGGTTTAGGATAATAGCCTACCGGCAGGTCCGTCACAATAAGATCTGCTGGAACCTCGGGAAGCTTTTCAATACTGTCCTGGTGAAACAACTCTACCGTATGCTCCTGCAGGTTGGAAAGAACGTAGGCAATATTCAGCAGCGTTTCATCTACTTCCGCTCCGTATGCCACTACTTCTTTGTTCAGCTGATTTAATACTGCTGTAAGAAGGTTCGCTGTTCCAACGGCCGGATCCATGACTGTTTTTATATCTTTTTTAGCCGTTATTTTTTCTGCCAGGTATCCCATAAACATAGCTACAGCATCCGGGGTCATCGCATGATGCGGCTGCACGTTTTCTTTCATTCCTTTTATAACTGCAAGCTGAAATGCTTTTCTTATTTCCTCGCGCTTCATTTCAGGCGGAAGGGTTGTTTTTAGTTTTTCCTGCAGCTGCTCTTTTTTGTCATCGGGGAGGGATTGGACCACATCCTGCTGAAGAAGATTTTCTCCTGCTTCAGCCAAAGCCTCTAAATAGGTTAAGCCCATGTTTTTTTGAACCGCTCCGGCCATTTGATCTATCCATTCATATAAAGCTTCCGTATTTGTCTGTTCTGTCATTTTCTTTCCTCCCATAGTTCAATCCTTGTACCTTTGGTTCGCAACGTTTGATAGTATATCAGACATGCAGTCGATCCTCCACTTTTGAAGAAGCCGGGCCCGGAAAACATTATACGTTTTAATTAACGGCTCAATGGAAATAGTGGAAATAGTATTGCTGTACTTTTTTAAAAAATGGAGGGGTTAAACTATGCTACTACGTACAAAAATGTTCCGGGAATTTGCTATTTCCGCAGAGGATGATCGTTTTGGTTCGATAGCTGACGTATATTTCGATTCAGCAGGTGACTGGAAAGTTCGTTACATGGCAGCAGACACACGGGCATTACTTGCGGGAGGCCGGGTGTTGATCAGTCCCGAGTTGATCACTAATTTGAATTTTGCCGAACAGTCTGTTGGCGTGCAGGCCACGAAAGAACAAATTAAAAACAGTCCAAAACCAGAAGACCATAAACCAATTTCCCGCTCGTACGAAACAAAACTATCTGATCATTACAATGCGGGAAGCTATTGGATGCCTCCTGCAGCAGGAGCCGGAGGAGCTATGCTTCCGGTAGGCGGACCACTCGTTCCCGGGCAGTCCGATATGGAAACAGAACAACCTGCCGGCGATAATGATGAATACGTTCTGCAGAGTACCGAGGATATTAAAGGATACTCCGTATCCGCCGGAGGAAAAGATGCCGGTAAGGTAACCGACATCGTTTTTGACACTTCCACCTGGCAGATCCGCTTTGTGGAAATCGATACAGCCGGTTTCTTTTCCAAAGACAAAACATTAGTACCTGTGGAACAATTTAAAGAGTTTGATCCTGTAAATCAAATAGCAGAAATCCGTGCAGCCCGTTCTGTTATTGAAAAAGCACCGGAATATAATGAAAACACGGCTCTCACTGATGAGTATGACAGTAACGTAACAGCGCATTATAAAAACCACAGCTGAATTTTTTCTTTTCTCATATGAAAAGCCCCTACAGCATTGTAGAGGCTTTTCGTATGATTAATTATTATTAAACCAGAGTCTTGGCATGCTTTAAAGCCGCTTCATAATCAGGATGCTCGGATACTTCCGGCACGATCTGCTTATAAGCAACGACTCCACTGCTGTCTACTACAAACACGGAACGTGCCAGCAGGCGGAGCTCATCGATAACAACGCCATAGCTTTCTCCAAAAGATAGATCACGGTGATCGGATACCACTTGAATGTTGTCTATTCCTGCAGCTGCGCACCAGCGCTTCTGTGCAAATGGCAGGTCATTGCTGATTGTTAATATCTCGACATTATCCAGTTCAGCCGCTTCTTCATTGAAACGTCTTGTCTGCTTGTCGCATGTTCCTGTATCAATAGAAGGCACCACGCTGATTAAGCGGACTTTGCCTTCAAAATCAGACAGCTTCACCTCTGATAAATCATTAGCGAGAACGCTGAAGTCTGGTGCCAGGTCGCCCTCGTTCACCTCTGAGCCTCGAAGCGTAACCGGGTTTCCTTTAAATGTAACATTGGCCATGAAAATTCCTCCTGTAAGTTAGTCTAATTGGTACTATACCCTGTTCTCCTCAATGAATAAACGACGCCTCTTACTTTTCCGTATGGATGACTCTTGTATCAGAGAAAATATCGTGAATTCCCTGTTTTTCATCTGTAAAAGCCACTACCAGATATAAGACATTGGTAAACACGAGCAGCCGGTGAATCAGGCGTCCGACGACTTCCCTGAAAAACAGGTCACTCCAGCGGAGCGGCTGCCTGTCTTTTCGTATAACTTTGAGTCCAAAAATCATTTTTCCGAGCGTCTGCCCGGTTATCTTTGTCATAATTAAAAAATACAAGTACATAACCAGGCCGCTTAACAGCCCTTGTATAGTAAAAAATTCTAAAAACGTAACAGATCCTCCGTTAATAAACGCAAGCGGGCTGAGCAGAATGCCGTTGACAGCAAAAACAATCAGCACATCTGCAGAGTAGGCCCAGAATCTCATCCAAAAACCGGCATAACGCTGCATCGGTTTTGTTCCTTCTGCCGGTGCGGCAGAAGACGTTTCTTCTGTCGGGCGGCCGGAGCTGCCGGAAGCTGTTTCGGTTTGTGTGTCTTTGTTTTCCGGATGTTCTCCGGCTGCTTTCACCGGGCCGGGCTCTTCGTTTCTTTCTTCCCTGTTCTTCTCATCACTCACTGCTGTTCCTCCTCTCTAGTCTGTGTATAAATACATAGCCCGGGGAGAATCGGATGTTGTCAGAAGTTCTTTTAAACCAAGCAGCTCTGCGTCGCGGACAAACAGGCTTCTCGCTCCGGCTCCTACAAATGAGTTAAAAGAAAAACTGGCTCCATACTGTACGACACGAGCGCCTTCCAGATTTTGTTCGTCTTCCATAAATGCGATGGTATCATCCATTGTGCCAAGTTCATCCACAAGATCGATATCCTGTGCCT
The DNA here is from genome assembly GCF_059510535.1 of Sinobaca sp. TMA16-18. NCBI lineage: Bacteria > Bacillati > Bacillota > Bacilli > Caryophanales > Sporolactobacillaceae > Sinobaca > Sinobaca sp. TMA16-18. The sequence continues at coordinate 606,613 of NZ_JCAKFM010000001.1, forward strand.
GGTCACCAGTATAAATACGTCCGTCTCCGATTTCACGTACTTCCTCTTCAGCTAAACCGCGTCCATTCGCAATAACCTGTACAAAATCATCATACATATCATCTACAATAGATTGAAGGATAGCTTCATCTTCTTCAGACATTTCTGTTCCGGGGGACATAATGTCCTTAAATTCTCCGCTGGTAATGGAATTCTCTTCAATTCCAATGTTATCGGCCAGCTCGGAATAATTAATGCTTTGCATAATAACGCCTATCGATCCTGTAATAGTAGCGGGATGGGCGACTATTTTATCAGCCGGAGCTGCTATGTAATAACCGCCGGAAGCTGCCTGGCTTCCCATCGTAATATATACCGGTTTATCGTGTTCCTCCTGTACGCTGACAATCGCATCGTGAATTTCCGCACTTTCCACTACACCGCCGCCGGGAGTATTAACTTTTAAAATAATCCCGTCTACATCATTAGAGTTCCCTGCCTGTTCCAGCATATATAGAAACTCCTGATGATTATAGCCTCCTGCATCAAACAAAGAGCCTTCTCCAGTATCCTGAATCACACCCTGCAGATCCAGCACTGCGATGGTGTTACCCGAACCATCTCCGGGCTCAAGCTCTTCTTCTTCGATTCCTTCCATTCCTCCAGTTTGGCTTCCTCCCCCTGCAAAATCGCTCCAATTAGCGCTTGCAAGAGAGGAAACAGCCTGAAAGCCAATGGAAACGACAATCACAATGGCCGCTACTACTAGCGCAATCCATCTTTTAAAATTCATGCTATCCCTCCTTTTTATTATTCTCTCACAGCCATTTCTTTATTTCCAGTCTCTTTCCATTATACTCTGTACTGCCAGCTTCCTCCTACGACAGTGCCGATGACATTTGTCTCTAATACAGCATTAACCGGAATCGAAAACAAATCCTTATCCAGCACGGTGAAATCCGCCTTATAACCCGGAGCAATAGAGCCCAGTTCTTTTTCACGTCCGACAGCTTCAGCACTTCCTGTAGTATAGAGCCGCACGGCTTCAAACATGGACAATTTCTGATCCGGCAGATAGCCGTCATGCGTCTCGTCCGGCCGTCGCCTTGCCACTGCTGCAAATATCCCCTCCAATGGGTCTGCGGATTCTATCGGAGCATCTGATCCTCCTGCACAGATAATACCTGCATCAAGCAGGGTTTTCCATGCAAAAGAATAAGGCATTCTCGCTGAACCAAGTCTTTCTTCCACCCATGGAAAATCAGACAGCACAAAGCTTGGCTGCAAATCTAAAATGACAGACAACTTCTGCAGACGAGCAATCAGCTGCTTATCTGCAACCTGCACATGAATGATACGATCTCTTTTTCCGGAAGGAACCGGGTATTTTTCTATTGCAGTAACCGTCAGCTCCAGCGCTCTATCGCCTATCGCATGGACCGCTACTTCTTTGCCGGCTTCTCTGGCACGTTTAACTACAGCGAAAAAATCATCCTCATGATGAATAGCCATGCCGGAAGTGTCAGGCGCATCGTTATAAGGCTGCTTCAGCCAGGCCGTTCTGCCGCCAAGGGCACCGTCCGAAAATATTTTCACGGCTCCAAATGTAACAAATGGATGTACCGGCGGCTCTTCTGCAAACAGTTCCTCTGCTACTTCGTGGTGAACAAGCAGGTTCGTTCGCAGAGCTCTTTTTTCTCCAAGCACTTTATAAAACGTTTCATATGTTTCTTTAAAGCTGTTGTAATAATTTAAATCTTCCGTATGGCCTCCGGTCAACCCCATGGAAAGCATGCGATCTACTGCAAGCGTAAGCGCCTTTTCCAAGTATGCCTTCGTTACAGGAGGCATCACTTCCTTAACTGCATCCGCTGCCTGATCGAGCAGATACCCGGTAGGAATTCCGTTATTATCCTTTACAATCATTCCGCCGGGCGGATCAGGGGTCTCTTTATAAATAGAAGCTTTGTTCAGCGCTTCTGTATTGGCAAGAGCCGCATGCCGGCAGATTCTTGTTAAAATCATAGGATTATGAGGAGCCAGCTGATCGAGCTCCTGTTTATGGAAAATTTTACGATCCGGAAATTTGTTTTCATTCCAGCCTTCTCCAATGAGCCATTCGCCTGCTTCCAGGGCAGCTGCCTTATGTGCAATCAGCTGCTGCATTTCTTCAGCTGTTTCACAAGTAGACAGATCCAGGGTAAGCATTGTTTCGCCAAGGCCGATCATATGAAGGTGGCTGTCTGTAAATCCAGGATAAAGAACGGCTCCCTTAAGATTTTCTACACGCTCTATTCGATCTGCATACTGTTTTTCCAACTCTTTTTTCGAGCCGGTCATGATGATGTCTTCTTTTTCTGTATAGACAGCTTCTATTGTTTCCTTTTCCTCGTTCATCGTGTAGATTGTCCCGCCGTGCCAAAGTGTGCCCATTGCTTATTCCTCCCTGCTTTTAATTAAAGAAGCGAATCCATATCGCTCTGCTGCGCAGACGAAGCAGATATGATTGTTGTTTCTGTATGCTGCACCGCCTCTTCAATAAGAGACTCATATTCGAACGCTTTTTCAAAACGGGAGGCTTTGTCCCGGATTGGTTTTGTTACAGAATCTGTCGGCAGAAAAATAGTGCAGCAGTCTTCATAGGGACGGATGGATATAGGATAGGTGCCAATGGTTTCTGCAATCTTCATCACCTCTTCTTTATCCATAGCAGCGAGCGGCCGGATAACCGGCATCGTGGTTACTTCGTTAATCGTATACATACTCTCAATCGTCTGGGAGGCCACCTGGCCGATGCTTTCTCCATTGATTATCGCCTGAATCTTTTCTTTGCCTGCTGTTTTTTCTGCAATACGAAGCATCATTCTTCTTGTTACCGTCATTTGGTAGCTTGAATGAATATGATCTCTAATGCCTGTTTGAACATCGGTGAACGGAACCACGTGCAGCCGGATGTCTGCTCCATAGGATGCCAGTACTTCAGCCGCATCCTTTACTTTTTGAAGGGCTTGAGCAGTTGTATAAGGCGGGCTGTGAAAGTGAAGGGCTTCAATAGTTACGCCGCGCTTCATAGAAAGGTAGCCTGCTACCGGGCTGTCAATACCGCCAGAAAGCATTAACAGCCCCCGTCCGCCGGAGCCTACCGGCAGACCTTTTGCCCCCGGGATCCTTCCGCAGCTGATGTACGTTCCCTGTTCCCGGATATCAATGGTTAATTCTACCTGCGGCTGATGTACGTCGACCGAGATCCCTTCGGTATGTTCGAGAATCCAACCGCCTACGGCAGGGTTTATTTTCTGGGAAGACACGGGGAAATTCTTATACGCTCTTCTGGCGCTTACTTTGAATGTTTCTTTCGGTCCCTCGTACGCTTTAAATACAGTAAGAGCTGTACTGCGTATCGACTCCACGCTGTTTTCTGCTTTGGCGGCCAGACTCAAAGAAGAAAGGCCAAAAACAAAGCGTACTTTTTCCGCTACAGCCATGCCTTCTTCGCCGTTCAGTTCAATAATAATTCTTCCATATGTTCTTTTTGCTTTTACATTTGGAAAGGTGGTTAGTACCTGACGGATATTGTGCAGAAGCTGCTTTTCAAACAGGCCTCTGTTCTCTCCCTTTAGAGCAAGTTCTCCATACCGGACAATTATATGATCAAATATCATTTATTTTCCTCCTACGACTAATTGGACAGAAGGAAAGATACTGCTGCAAGCGGCAAGCAGCGTTTCTATATCTTCTTCTGTTGTTTCTGTACTTAAACTGATCCGAAGCGCCGTTTCTGCACGCTCTTTTGTAAACCCGCATGCGCCGAGGACAGACCCGGTATTTTTTTCTTTGGACGAGCATGCCGACTTCGTGGATATATAGATCCCGCGGCTGGATAACTCCTGCACGACCGCTTCCGGTTTTGTGTTTTTTACAGAAATGTTCAAAATATATGGAGCACTGTTGATCGCCGGCGTGTTAATTTCTACCCCTGCCATCTGTTGATAGCGGCGGGTCATCTTCTGTTTTAGATCAGAGAGCGCTCCCCCGGCTGCTTCGTATTTGTCCCGGCTTAAGCGGAGGGCCTTAATCATTGCAGCAATCGCTGCCACATTTTCCGTCCCGGCCCTCATTCCACTTTCCTGGCTGCCTCCGGCAATGATTGGGACCAGGTTTTTTCGTTTTTTCTTCACGAGAATACCTGCGCCTCTGACACCGTGGAATTTATGAGCGGACAGCGAGTACAAATCGACGTTTGTCAAGTCAATCGGAAGTTTCCCTGCCCCCTGCACATCATCCGTATGGAAATAAACTTTGGGAAAAGCGGCAAGTTTCCGGCCGATTTCCTCTATCGGCTGGATCGTTCCTAATTCGTTTTGTACTCTTATAATAGATACAAGCACGGTAGCTGGACGAACAGCCTTCATTACCTGGGAAGGATCAATTCTTCCATCAGGTCCCGGCTGTAAGTAGGTCACTTCAGCCCCCTGCTTTTCCAGATTTTGAAACTGCTTTAACACAGATGGATGTTCCATCACTGTCGTAATAGCATGGTTCCCCCTGGAAGCCAGAGCTGCCATAGTTCCCTGCACTGCCAGGGCATTTGATTCGCTTCCTCCTGAGGTGAAGATAATTTCTTCTCTTTCTACTCCCAGCATAGCAGCGGCAGACTCTCTTGCTTTCTGAAGCAGTATTCCCGCATCCTGTCCCAGCTGATGCATGGAAGAGGGATTGGCAAAATAATCGGTGGACGCTTTTATGAATGTTTCCATCGCTTCCGGCCATGGCCTGGTTGTCGCGCTGTTATCTAAATAAATCATGGCGTCCTGCCTTTCTATCTGTTTTAGCATTCGTTATACTCTTCTCAACGTAATATCCTACCACATTTCGTTCGGTATGTGCGTTTTCACGCAGCAAAAAAGCCGTCTTTTCCAGACGGCTTTTCTTCTACTGCTTACCAAATTCAAGAAGTACTTCACGTATATTCGAATTCTTTTTTTCCATTGCCCCAATAGCTGTATTAACTGCATCATCATAGCGGCCTTTGTGGAAATGCTTTTCCGCTTCGTTAAATTGTTCATTAAGCTCCTGATCGCTGCTTCTATAGCGGTTTCCGTATTGGATGGCAAGTTCTGCCAGCTTTACCTGTTCGAGAGTGGCTATCAGGCGCTGGTGAAAGCGTCGTACGCTTTTATCTGCTTCCTCTACATCTGCATTGGCCCGGGCAATTTCCACCGGCACTTCATCGAGCGTTTGTTCCGCCGCCTTCACATGCTCATCTGCATCATCCAGGTCATTTAAAAGCGGGGAAGGAATTCTTGGCATAAAGGAGCGCTGCAGAAGCATTTCATCTTCCAGCAGCTGGCGCTTTACAGAAGCAAAGGTATCCAACGCTTTCTTTTCGTCTTTGCGAAGCGTGTACAGCCTGTCTTTTAACTGCTGTATTTCTTTTGTAAGGCCGCTCCATTCTTTGCGGTGCTTTTCAAGCTGGCTGCGCTGTTCTGAAAATGTCTGCGTCTGATTAATATTGGAATCCTGGAATACGCGCCAGTTTCTAATTGTTTCATCCATCTTCACTGCCAGTCTGTCATGCATCTCTTTATCTTCCATTGGAATTAAATAGCTGACTTCGACTTTTGCTTCTTCGCGCTGCAGGTCAGCCAGTTTTTCTTTAAGCTTTCGCAGTTGTTCTTCCAGCTGTGGAATTTCTGCCTGTACCGCTCCGCGGGCATCCACTTCTTTTTCAAGCATTTCGTACGTTAATTCCATAAACCGTCTTATTTCTTCGATTCTGTCTTTTACTTTTTCCAGTTCAAATTCTTCACAGCTTTCCTTTAAAGCGGGAAGCTCCTGCTTGTATTCTTCAATCTGTTCATATAAGGAAAGATGGCCGAGCGGATAACCCTGGCTTTGCATGTTTTCCACCCCGCGCTGCAGTTCTCTTAATTCAGATGGCAGCTCCATGTCAATATCTTTTAACAATACGGGAATTTCTTTCATCTGTTCATTCTGCACTTCGAGGTCATGGTCAACCTGCTTAAGCGTCTGTCTGGCAGACGTATAATTGCCTGCCTCTCTATCTTCTTCAAAAGAAATCAAAGCCTGCTTCATTTCGGTTTTGCGTTCTTCAAAAACCGGTGCTGTTTTCCCAAGAGAAAGGGAATGCTGCAGCAGATGCCTCGACATGGCATCGTATCTCGCCTGCGTTTCAGAGATGCCTGCCTCATTTTCTTTTTCACTGTGAACCAGCTCGTCCACTTCTTTAAAAATGGCTTCGATCTGCGCTTCTATATCCTGAAGCTGATTTTCTACCGCATGAACCAGGTCTCTGGCTTTTCCAAAACGATATTTATTTGCCTGTTCTTCAATATCGTAAAGAGCTTTTTCAATATCAGGGATATGTACGCCGACAATATCGTCCCAATCTTTACGCCAAAGCTCGAATTTCTCTTCCGTTTCCCCGGAAATTTTCAATCCTTTTACTTTGGCAATTTCTTCCGCAACCGGACGGCTTCCCAGTTCGATTTTCCAGTTTTCCAGCCTGTCTACATCTTTGTATATTTTTCTTCTTGATAAGGTTCCATAAATAACAACAGCTACTACTATTACCAAAATAGCTAAAAGGATAAACTCCATTGCATTTTTCACTCCAGTTTCAACAACATATGTTTGAAATATATTTTTCGTGCGGCCTTGCTTGTTCCTTTATATGTATACACGAGTAAATCCGGAAGCGGCTGTTTTTTTCTCTCTCAAAGAACATCAGCTTCTATTACCAAACGTGTATTCATGGTTTGTTTATTTTTTTAATCAATGACTTTATGATAACATGTAAAGGCTCTCGTGTGAGAGTTGGTTACATAAATATTTCAGAAATATTATCCAATATTAAAAATCCGGGAAGGATGAAGTCTTATGAGTCCAAAGCGCGATGGACATGTCCACACACCCTATTGCCCCCACGGTACATCCCGTCCCCTGGAAGAATATATTGAAAAAGCGGCAGCCGGCGGCATCACCACTTTAACTTTCGCCGAACACGCCCCGCTCCCGGAAGGGTTTACGGATACCGTCCCGGATAAAGACAGCGCAATGTCCATGGGTAATCTGGAAGCCTATCTGCTGAAGCTGGAAAGCGTCAAAAAAACGTATAAAAACGATATTACGATTTTAACCGGTCTCGAAGTTGATTTTATTGAACGGTATGAAAAAGAAACAGAAAAGTTTCTTGATACATACGGCCCTTACCTGGATGACAGCATTCTTTCCACTCATTTTCTGTTAGCTGATGGAGAATACACATGCATGGATTACAGCCCTGATTTCTTTGCTTCGTTAGTAAGCCGGACAGGGTCAGTGGATGCTGTAGCCCGTTTGTACTTTCAAACGGTTCTGCTGTCTGTGAAGGCCGGCCTCGGCCCGTTCAAACCCGGACGCCTGGGTCATATGACGCTCGTCCACAAATTCCAGCGTAAATTCCCGGTAAAACACTATCCGACCGATTTAGTGCATCAGATTCTGCATGCTGTTAAAAAGCACAATATGGAGCTTGATTATAACGGCGCGGGCACCGCTAAACCTCTCTGCCGGGAGCCGTATCCACCGGAATGGATCATCAAAGAAGCGCTGAGCCGGCACATTCCTCTCGTATACGGGTCGGATGCCCATCAGCCTGCCGAGTTATTCCAGGGCGTTAAGGAACTTTACCCCCTTACACTATTTAATGATAATTAAAGGAGATATGTACGATGCAGACTTCCCCGTTGCACCTTATTAACAAACAGCTTGACTCCCTTTTAGAAGGAGAAGCCGATCAAACCGCCAACCTGGCCAATGCTTCTGCTCTTTTGTACCAGCATTTTTCTTCGGTAAACTGGGCCGGATTTTATTTATATTCCCCAAAGGAAGATGAACTTATTTTAGGCCCTTTTCAAGGGCTGCCGGCCTGTGTCCGCATTTCTATGGGAAAAGGCGTATGCGGAACCGCCGCCGGGACTCTTGAAACCCAGCGGATCGCAGATGTTCATGCTTTCCCGGGCCACATCGCCTGCGACAGTGCCTCCGCTTCTGAAATTGTCGTTCCGCTTGTTAAAGAGGGCGTGCTTCTTGGCGTCCTGGACGTTGACAGCCCGGAACAAAACCGCTTTTCAGAAGAAGACCAGGAGATTTTGGAAGAATTCGCCGCTGTTCTTTTAAAGCATATTTAATACGCTTTACTTCTATTGACTTGACAGCTTTAAAAGGATATAATGATCTTTGTGCAAAAAGACAGCCAGGGTAAGCCTGCCATGTTCGATCTTTCTTCATTTTATTCCTATACTCGCAGGAGTATAAGGTGTATTGCGTACCCTCCAGCTGTCGAGGTGAAGATACGTGAAAATAAAATGGGCATAGCGGGAGATTACCAACGTTGCTCTTTTTTCAACTATTTTATTATAAAGGAGATTACTTGTATGTCACGTTATACAGGACCATCTTGGAAAAAGTCACGTCGTTATGGAATTTCTCTTAACGGCACAGGAAAAGAATTAGAAAAAAGACCTTATGCACCAGGTGAGCACGGCCCAACACAACGCAAAAAGCTTACTGAATACGGCCTTCAGCTTCAAGAGAAGCAAAAGCTGCGTTTCATGTACGGCTTAAATGAGCGTCAGTTCCACCGCACATTTGAAATCGCAGGCAAAATGCAGGGTGTTCACGGCGAAAACTTCATGGTTCTTCTTGAAGCACGCCTTGATAACATCGTGTATCGTCTCGGTCTTGCCCGTACGCGCCGTGGTTCACGCCAGCTCGTTTCCCACGGTCACGTAACTGTTGACGGTAAGCGCGTAGATATTCCTTCTTACCGCTTAAAGCCAGGCCAGGTTATTGGCCTTCGCGAAAAGTCACGCAACCTTACTTCTATCAAAGAAGCTTTGGATGTAAACAGCTACAAGCCTGACTTCGTCAGCTTTGATGAAGAAAAAATGGAAGGTTCGCTTGATCGTTACCCAGAGCGTTCTGAACTTCCTGCAGAAATCACGGAAGCCCTTATCGTTGAGTGGTACTCCCGTTAATAAAGAAAAGCAGCCGGCCGGCTGCTTTTTTTTATTTTAAATTGTGGATTTCAGTCTTCGTTTTACCAATAATAAGAGAAGACAAACGAAACCCCTCGTATTCCTTTCAACAGGAATACGAGGGGTTTTTAAATGCAGCGATGGTTATTTTTTTCGAAAACAAAACCATAAAAAAAGACCAGGCGGTGACTCAGGCAGACCAGCCACCGCTGAAGATTGGCCTGCCGAAAGCTCCCGCCTGAATAAACACCAGCCTTATCTTTTTTTAGATCTGATACAGCTGTTTCATTTTTTTAATGTACTTTTGGGACAGCCCTTTTTGCTCTATTTAAATGATACGAGCGCGTATTTCTTTTTGCCTCTTCTTAAAATAGTGTACCTGCCACCGATTTTGTCTTCATTGGACAGCTGCTTTTGTAAATCGGTGCAGCGTTCCCCATTAATGTAAACGGCACCGTTTGTAATATCTTCTCTCGCCTGTCGTTTCGACGGAGAGAGTTTTGCTTCCACGAGTGTATCAATTAAGCCTGGTTCTTCGTTCGTTCCTGCCTCATGGGTGGGAACGTCTTTGAATCCCTGCGCAATTTCATCTGCCGAAAGCTTTTTCACGTCTCCCCCGCCAAAAAGGGCCGCCGAGATATTCTGTGCCTGCTGTACTGCTTCTTTACTATGAACAAATGCCGTAAGCTCTTCGGCCAGCTTCTGCTGGGCTTCTCTTTTTTCCGGTGCCTGCTGCATTTTCTGTTCGTATTCCTTTATTTCTTCCGCCGGGAGGAATGTAAAGTAATGCAGAAACTTGATTACATCTCTGTCATCGGTGTTTATTAAAAACTGATAAAACTCATACGGTGTCGTTTTAGAGGGATCGAGCCAAATCGCACCACCCTCAGTTTTACCAAATTTGGTGCCGTCCGCTTTTGTGACAAGAGGAATAGTGAAGCCGAATGCTTCGGCTTTCTGCTCTTCATCTGCGCTTTTTCTGCGGATCAGCTCCAGCCCTGCCGTTATATTGCCCCACTGGTCGCTGCCGCCGATCTGAAGACGGCAGTTTTTCTCTTTAAACAGGTGAAGGTAATCGAGGGACTGAAGAATCTGGTAGCTGAATTCTGTAAAAGAGATGCCGTTTTTGATTCGGGATTCCACCGATTCTTTGGACAGCATATAATTCACGCCAAAATGCTTTCCTACGTCTCTTAAAAATGTAATAACACTCATTTCTCCGATCCAGTCAAAGTTGTTAACAATTTCTGCTCCGTACTCTCCTGTGAAATCAAGGTGTCTCTGCAGCTGACTGCGGATTCTCTCGCTGTACATTTTTACTACGTCTTCTTCGTTCAGCGACCGTTCGACACTCTTTCCGCTGGGATCTCCAATAAACCCCGTAGCTCCGCCGACTAAAGCGAGAGGCTTGTGGCCGGCCAGCTGAAACCGGCGCATCGTAATAATTGTAAGCAGATGTCCGATATGAAGGCTGTCGCCGGTCGGGTCAAATCCACAATAAAGCGTAATAGATTCTTTGTTAAGTAAAGCTTCCAGCCCTTCCCGATCGGTTACCTGATTCACTAATCCTCTTTGTTCCAGATCCTGTAAAATAGTCATTGTGTCTCTCCTTTTAAATTAACCACCAACGCAGCGGCTGCCGTCATCGGACAAATAAAAAAAGCCCGCTTTTAATAAAAGGGACGATGTTTACCGCGGTACCACCCTTTTTTAAAAGCAAAGCTTTTCACTCAAACCGTTAACGGCGGCTGCCGTCTTTATCTGCTAAAGAAGCTCGGATAACGTAATTCGCTTTTTTATATGTACCGGCTTCCACCAGCCGCCGGTTCTCTGTGACAGGGATAAAAAAAGCTACTTCATTTCGTCTGCGCTGTTCTGTTATTTATGATAATCACTATTTAACATGGTTTTTCCGGCAATGTCAAGCTTCACTGCCGATTGTCCTTAGTTTAAATATGGGTCTTTTATATGCTATAATGAGCTAGAAATTTAGGGGGTCGCTGCATGAAAAATTTTTTATACAAAGCTAACAAACGAGTCGATTGGTTTAGAGGAAAACAGCTGGGAGAGGAATCCTACTCCCGTTCTAATATTATTATAAATATTGTTCTGGTTGCTGTTATTGTTTTTATTTCTTTTATCCTTTTTATCGGGTCGGTCGGCGCTGGTTTTTTTGTGTCGCTCGTAGATGATCAGGAAGCACTGAACGAAGAAGAAATGCGGGCAGAGATTTATGATTACGAACAGGCCAGTGATATGTATTTTGCCGGCGGTGAATCGTTGGGAAACGTCCCTGCAGATATTGAAAGACAGCAGGTGCCGCTTGAAGATATTTCCGACAATCTGGTCCATGCCATTATTGCTACAGAAGATGAAAACTTCTACGAACATGATGGTATCGTTCCTACTGCTTTGTTCCGGGCTACATACCAGGAGATGAGCAACGCAAGTGTCCAGACCGGAGGAAGTACACTAACCCAGCAGGTTATTAAAAATCAACTTTTAACAAATGAAGTAAGTTTCGAAAGAAAAGCTAAAGAGATTCTGCTGGCTCTTCGGCTGGAAGGCTACTTGAACAAAGATGAAATTCTGGAAGCCTATCTTAACCTTGTACCATTTGGCCGGAATGCCAACGGCTTAAATATTGCAGGCGCCCAGTCTGCTGCGGAAGGTGTATTCGGAGTAGACGCTTCCGAGCTTAATATCGCCCAGGCAGCTTTTATTGCCGGCATGCCTCAAAACCCTTATGGTTATACGCCCTTTGAAAATAATGGAACCGTAAAAGAAGAATTCGAAGCAGGACTTAACCGCAAAGACCGCGTATTAAATGACATGCATGACAAAGGCTATATTACAGAAGAAGAATACGAAGAAGCGATGGCCTATGACATCGAGGAAAATTTAGCAGAGCCGAGTGATACGGTTACAGATGAGTATCCTTATATCACGGGTGAAGTGCAGCGCGAAGCCTCTACTCTTCTTCGTGATCAAATGCTTGAAGAAGATGATGTAAACCTCAACGCAATGGATGAAGAAGAGCGTGAACAGACGCTTGAACAGTACACGACAGACGCCAGGGAAGACCTGGCAATCGGCGGGTACGACATTCATATTACAATTGACAAAAGTATCTATGACAACATGCAGGAATCCATTGAAAGCTCCACCTGGTTTGGTCCGGATCGTACCAATGGAGATATAACAGAGCAGGAAGAAGTCGGTGCGATGATGATTAATAACGAAACCGGAGCCATCATCAGTTTTGTCGGCGGCAGAGATTACGATACACAGAACTTAAATCACGCTACACAAACGTTCCGACAGAATGGCTCCACAATGAAACCGCTCCTTTCCTATGGACCTCTAATGGACGAAGGAGAACTGCATCCCGGTTCTACTGTAGCCGATGTGCCGACAGACTATACGACGGGAACAGAAATTAATAATGCCGGCAGCGGCTTTGAAGGATTTATTCCGGTACGGGAGGCGCTGCAGCGTTCTCAAAACATTCCTGCAGTAAGAAGCTTCTGGGAACTCGAGCAGGAAGAAGCTAAAGAACATTTAGAAAACCTCGGTTTCACGAGACTATCGGAGGAAGAACCTGTAGAATCAACCGCATTGGGCGGACTCGAGAACGGGGTAACTGTTTCGCAGAACACGAACGCTTTTTCTACATTTGCCAATGAAGGCCAGTACCATGAGAGCTATATGGTAGAACGCATTGAAAAGAAAAGCGATGGCGAAGTCGCCTACGAGCATGAAACAGAAGAAACCGAAATATTTTCCCCGCAGACAAGCTATTTAATGGTTGATATGCTTCGGGATGTTCTTGAGTCACCCGGAACAGCCGCCCAGCTTTCTTCTTACTTGGACGAAGAAGGCGACTGGGCCGGAAAAACAGGAACAACGTCTGATCAGGTAGATGCCTGGTTTGTAGGTATGAATCCTGAAGTCACTATGGGACTCTGGCTCGGTTATGATAACCGTGAACAGCAGAATCAGCTGGAAAACTCATACAACGGGTATTCCTACAGTGAGCGTACCCAGAATATTTGGGCTGATTTAATGAATGCCGCCACCGAGGCCAATCCGGATGCTGTTAATACGGACAGCACGTTTGAAGAGCCTGATGGCATTGTGGAACAGGAAATCTGCGGTTTATCCGGCCTGCTTGTCTCTCCTATGTGTGAAGAAGCCGGACTTGCTGTAACAGATCTAATGAATGAAGAGTTCGTGCCAACAGAAGAAGATGACAGCCTTCAGGAAGGCGAGCTCGTTGAAATTGATGAAAGCACCTATACTGCTTATGAAGAAACTCCTGACGATTTTACTTTATCGGGAATTATTCTGAATGAAGATTATTTCGATGACATTGATAATCCGGAAGAGTATTTTCCAGGAGACATTGGTGATGTTACTGTCGACCGGGATGCTCCCGATAACGAAAGAACCCCTGCTGCTGTTTCAGGCGTATCAAGCAGCGGCACTGAGCTTACATGGTCGGAACACACAGACGATGATATTGTCGGATACAGAGTATATGAAGGCAGCAGTGTAGAAGATACTATTGTAGGAAAAGACAACACCTCTGCCACACCTGGATCCGGCTCCTATACAGTCAGAGCTGTCGACACCCGTGGAAGAGAATCCTCCGATTCTGCAAGTGCAGGAATTTCTTCCGGCACAAATGGATCAGAGGATGACGATGATAACGGCGATGAGAGCGGCTCAGAAGACGCCAGCCAGGATAGCGAACCTTCTACCGGCACCACAGAGGAAGACCCGGAAAGCCAGGACGAATCGTCTGATGAGAGTTCAACGGAACCGGATGAAGACACTAACGGTTCCGATGAAGAACAGGACTCTCCGGCAGAAAGTTCAGATGAAACAAATCAGGAAGAAAACGGATCTTCAAATGGGGAGGATACCGGAAACGATGATTCTTCAAGCGAAGAAGAGAGTTCTTCCGACAACGGCGGCAGTGAGACAGAATCACCTTCAGATAACGGTGCATCTCCACCAGCGGATGGAGACACTTCTCCTGAGCCGGAGAGCCCCGCTGAACCAGAAGCCCCTGCTGAAGAAGAGGAAACGCCTCCTGCTGCACCTGAGTCCGAGGAAGAAACGCCTGTTGAAGAACCAGCTGAGCCGGAAACCAACGGTTCAAGCTCAGAAGAGGACGGTGCCTCCAGTCCAGAGGCCCCGCCTGAAAACAGCAGTGGCACCAATACTGAATCTGAAGAGGAAACAAGTTCTCAAGGCGGCGGCTCTACTCCTGTAAATCGGGAAGAGGATGAAGAAGCCGAAGAGGAAACGGAAGCCGAGCCTGAACCAGATTCAAGCCCGGAACCGGAAGATACTTCCGATGCGGAAGAAAGTTCGGAATCAGAGGACGGTCCGGAGTCGGAAGAAGAATAGCATCTATTTGATTACGTTTAACAGCCTTATTCCTAAACTGGAATAAGGCTGTTTTTTAATACGTTTGAACCCAGCATGACGCTGTACTCTATCTACAGCGTCTCATGAAAAGCGCGCCTGTAAACGAAAAAAGCCTCATTCCTGTGTGGAATGAGGCTTTTGATTATTTGCTTATTCTTCCATCGTAGAAAGATCGCCAGTTGGAAGATCGAGTTCCCATGCTTTAAGCACTCGTCTCATAATCTTACCACTTCTTGTTTTAGGAAGTTTGTCTCTGAATTCAATTTCCCGCGGTGCAGCGTGTGCAGCCAGTCCTTCTTTAACAAAGACTCTGATTTCTTCTTTTAGTTCATCTGTTACTTCATATCCATCACGGAGAGCAACAAATGCTTTAATAATTTCGCCTCTAACCGGATCCGGCTTGCCTATTACTCCAGCTTCAGCTACAGCAGGATGTTCCACCAGCTTGCTTTCTACTTCAAATGGACCGACACGTTCACCGGAAGTCATTATAACGTCATCGATTCTGCCCTGGAACCAGAAATAGCCGTCTTCATCCATATAAGCGGAATCACCTGAAATGTACCAGCCCGCCACTTCGAAATAGCTGTTAAACTTCTCTTCGTTATTCCAAACGGTTCTCATCATAGAAGGCCAGCCGCTTTCTATAGCCAGGTTACCCATTCTGTTTGCCGGAAGCTCTTCGCCCTGGTCATTAACAATAGCAGCTTTAACACCTGGAATCGGCTTGCCCATAGAGCCGGGCTTTATTTCCATCGATGGATAGTTACAGATCATCTGTGCACCTGTTTCTGTCATCCACCACGTATCATGAATGCGCAGGTTAAATACTTCTTCACCCCATCTTACTACTTCAGGGTTCAGCGGCTCCCCTACACTTAGGATGTGTCTTAGTTTGGAAAGGTCGTATTTTTTCACTACTTCGTCTCCGGCACTCATCAGCATTCTAAATGCTGTTGGGGCACTGTACCATACGGTGACTTTATAATCTTCCAATGTCTGATACCAGTCCTGGGGGCTGAAGCGTCCGCCACGTACTACGTTGGTTGCTCCTGCAAGCCATGGGCCAAAGATTCCGTAGGAAGTTCCTGTAACCCAGCCCGGATCGGCTGTGCACCAGTATACATCGTCATCCTTCAAGTCAAGTACCCACTTTGCTGTCTGATAATGCTGCAGCATAGCATTATGAACATGTAGTACGCCTTTTGGCTTGCCGGTGGACCCGGACGTGTAATGAAGAATCATTCCATCTTCTTTATCCATCCATTCCGGCTCAAACTCTTCGCTCGCCGCTTCCATTCTGGAATTAAAGTTCAAATACGGTCCTTCTTCTTTTACGTCTTCACCGTAAATAAATACCGTATCAAGCGCAGGCAGGTCATCTACCGGCACTCTCTCTAATAAAGTTGGTGTCGTAAGAAGGCCTTTTGCACTGCTGTCTTCCAGGCGGTCTCTTACCGCACCTTCCATGAAGGCTTCAAATAGCGGACCTACAATGGCTCCTGCTTTAATAGCCCCAAGGATAGCAAAGTACAGTTCAGGAGATCTTGGCATAAAAATAAATAAGCGATCTCCTTTTTCAATACCTGCATCTTTTATCATATTGGCTGCTTTATTTGTATGCTTTTTCATTTGTTCAAATGTATATTGTTCGTCCCGCTGTGCATCACTATAATACAGCGCTACTTGGTCTTTCTTTTCAGGCATATCGGCATAACGATCAATCGCTTCATGAGCCAGGTTTATTTTCCCTGTTTCATACCAGGAAAATTCTTTTTCGATATCCTCCCATTTAAATGTCTTAGCTGTATCTTCATAACTCTTTAAATTGTGATCTCCGTCTCTTGGAGGAAGCGCTTTCAGTTGCATTAATGATCGACCCCTTCTGCTAAATGATATGTGTTCTATTACACATTATAATATAATATGAATATTTCTTCAATTTATAATCTGCTGAATTCAGGCTTATTACCGGTGACTATTAGTTACTGTAGGGATTCTCCCGAAGAAATTCCCTTAAATCCCCAATATTTTTTTCAGGTGTTGTATAATAAAAGTAATTCTATCATTAGTTCATTATATGCTAAAAGGTGGTACTTGGATGAACCATAAGAAGAAATACTATTCAAAGGAACTGGAATTCAATGGCAGGACACTGCTGATTGAAGGTCCAATATCCGGAAAAAAAATTCATGATTACGAACTGCACGAAGGACTTGTCGCATTCCGTTCCCCTTCCGAACAAAAGAAAGCGCTTATTAGTATTGCCGATCTTCCCGAAGGTCGTATTAATGTTGTCGTTGATGACAACACAATAGTCGGCTATGTCACGTTTGTCTACCCGGATCCGCTGGAACGCTGGTCTGAGGCAGAAATGGAAGAACTGCTGGAATTAGGAGCTATTGAAGTAGCTAAAGAGTACCGCGGTGCGAAACTTGGCTCCAATCTGCTCACTTTTTCCATGCTTGATGATGCTGTGGAGGACTTTATCATTATTACAACAGAATATTATTGGCACTGGGATTTAAAAGGAAGCGGATTGAGCATTTGGGATTATAGAAAAGTAATGGAAAAAATGATGAATGCCGGCGGGCTCGAATGGATGGCAACAGATGACCCGGAGATAAGCTCCCACCCGGCCAACTGCCTGATGGTGCGCGTTGGTAAAAGAGTGTCGCAGTCTTCGATGCAGAAATTCGACGCCATCCGGTTTACGAACCGCTTTATGTATTAATTGTACAAAGGAGGATATATCTATGCTCGTTGAAGAAATTATGAAAACAGACATGATAAAAATAAAGAAAGAAACCACCATCCAGGATGCAATGGATCTTCTTCAGAAAAACCGCATCCGCCATATTCCTGTCGTTGATGAAAATATGTTGATTGTCGGTATTGTATCCGACCGGGATATAAGAGATGCAAGTCCATCCGTTTTCCAGCTGGACGCTTTAAAAGAAGAACTGAACCGTCCTGTTTCGGATATTATGAAATACCCTGTCATTACAGCCCACCCTCTGGACTTTGTAGAAGAAACAGCCGTCGTATTATTTGAAAACGACATCAGTGCCCTGCCTGTCGCAGTTGACGATAAACTGGTCGGCATGCTGACAGAAACAAATGTACTCCATACGATTGTAAAGCTTACAGGAGCTCATCAGCCCTCTTCCCAGATTGAAGTGGTTGTCCCCAATATTTATGGGCATCTGGCAGATTTATCAGCTTTATTTAAACAACATAAGATTAATATAACCAGTGTGCTCGTATATCCCAGTGATGATCTTACCCACAAAGTGCTTACCTTCCGGGTGCAGACGATGGATCCAAGGCCGATCATGAGTATGATCGAAGAAGCGGGCTACCACGTGAAACGACCGCACTTCCCGGGGATAGAGTAATGAATAAAGATGCTGTTTTTGTCTATTCAGAAGACCAGATGCAGTATAAGTTTAATGACGACCATCCTTTTAACCATCTGCGTCTTCGTTTAACTTATGATCTTCTGCTTGCCTTGAACGTTATTCAGGAGGAAGACATTCTTACTCCCCGCATGGCAACAGATGAAGAAATTAAACTTTTTCATGATGACGCTTACATTGAAGCTGTCCAGGCAGCCGGCAAAGGAACATTAAGCGAAGGTGTGGCTGCCAACTACGGAATTGGCACAGAGGATACACCCATTTTCAAAAATATGCATGAAGCATCCGCTCTGCTTGTAGGAGGCACCCTAACAGCTGTAGATGCTGTTATGCAGAATAAAGCCCAGCACGCCCTGCATCTGGGCGGCGGCCTTCACCACGGTTTTCGCGGCCGCGCTTCCGGCTTTTGTATTTATAATGACAGCGCCATTGCGATTGAGTACATGCGCAGGCATTACGGGGCCCGGGTTCTTTATATTGATACCGACGCCCACCACGGCGATGGAGTGCAATGGGCGTTTTACGATACGCCCGATGCCTGTACTCTTTCTATTCATGAAACAGGCAGGTACTTATTCCCCGGCACAGGCAGTGTCAATGAAAAAGGCCAGGGCCAGGGGTTTGGGTTTTCTATCAATATCCCTGTAGATGCTTTTACAGAAGATGATTCCTTTATTTCCTGTTACGAAACGGCGATTGAGGAAGCAGCTGCTTTTTTTAAGCCTGATGTTATTCTCACTCAGAATGGCGCAGACGCCCATTACTACGACCCTTTAACCCACTTGTCTTCTACTATCAAAACGTTTGAAATGATACCACGTCTGGCTCATAAGCTTGCCCATAAGTACTGCGGGGGCAAATGGATTGCTGTCGGCGGCGGCGGTTATGATATCTGGAGGGTCGTCCCGCGGGCATGGTCTATGCTGTGGCTGGAAATGACAAACCGCCAGGATCTTTTGAAGCATCCGATTCCGCCAAAATGGATAGAGACGTGGCAGGAAAAATCACCACACCCTTTACCGGATAAATGGACCGATCCTGAAGATATGTACGAACATATCCCACGCCAGGCAGAGATAACCGGAAAAAATGAAAAAACATTGGAAAAATCGCTTTACTATATTCGAAACGAACAGAAAACAAAGAAAAAATAAATTTTGTTTTTTCCACTATACCCAGTAATAAGCATACAAAAAGCTGCGGCTCTTTATAAAGAGCCGCAGCTTTTTGTACGTGGTTTCTTTTATTTCAATGTGCTGGAATTTCTGTATTCCAATCTATGCGGAAGCACGACTACTTTTTCATCCACTTCTTCTTTGTTCATGTACTTTGTCAAAAGCCGCATGGATACAGCTCCAATATCATACATAGGCTGTACTACTGTAGTCAGCGTCGGCCTTACCATTGTGGCAAGTCTCGTATTATCAAAACCAATCACTTCTACCTCGTCCGGTACTTTTTTGCCCTGGTCCTGCAGACCGTGAATAACTCCTAAAGCCATTTCATCGGTTCCTGCAAAAATAGCGGTTGGCGGATTGTCGACCTTCATAAGAGTATCCGCTGCCTGAATGCCTGAATCATAGGTGTAATCCCCGATAGCTACGAGGGAGTCATCGAAGTTCATGCTCTTTTCTGTATAGGCTTTCTTGTAGCCGCTGAATTTCTGAAATCCGTTCACTGGATCTTCAAGCGAACCGGATACCATACCTACACGACTGTGTCCAGCTTCTATAAGCTCTGTCACTGCATCAAACGAAGCCTGCTGGTAGTCTATGTTCACTGAAGGCAGTTCGCCGTCCTGGTCTACTGTAGCAGCCAGTACTACCGGTACAGGAGAACGCTTGAACTGTGTGACGTGTTCTTCTGTAATTTCGCCGCCCATAAATAAAATACCATCCACCTGTTTTTCCAACAGCGTATTGATCAGGCTGATCTCTTTATCTTTGTTCTGGTCCGAGTTGCACAAAATAATATTGTACTTGTACATCGTCGCAATATCTTCAATACCCCGGGCCAGTTCAGCGAAAAAGATATTGGAAATGTCAGGGATAATAACCCCTACTGTCGTCGTCTTTTTGCTGGCAAGTCCTCTTGCTACAGCATTAGGGCGGTAGCCAAGTCTTTCAATGGCATCCAGCACTTTTTTTCTTGTTGCCGGCTTTACGTTCGGGTTTCCGTTTACTACACGGGATACCGTAGCCATCGATACCCCAGCTTCTCTTGCCACATCATAAATAGTTGTATTCAATGAAAGGCCTCCTTTTTTTATTCTTTACTTTCGTACATTTATTGCTATCATATTATAACTTAAGGAGGTTCTGCAATTCCTTTAAGCCGTATTCTTGTGTATTTTATGAAAATTTATTAATTTTTTCATAAAATATTTCCTATCTGATCTTATTCTATTTTCTTCAGCATAGCAAATAATAAAGCGTTTTATCCACACAAAAAAACAAAAGAGGCGAGAATCGAACCAGGTCGATTACTCTCCTCTTTTTATCTTTTGTACTATTTTAATATTTGTAAAGTCCTGAGTCACGAAGGGATGTCAGGAAATCCTGGAACTGCGGAATGTTCATCTGCTGAGCAGAATCGGAAAGCGCTACGGCCGGATCCGGATGAACTTCTGCCATAACAGCGTCTGCTCCGATTGCAAGTGCTGCTTTCGCTGTTGGAAGAAGCAGATCTCTTCTGCCTGTAGAATGCGTTACATCAACGAGTACCGGAAGGTGTGTTTCCTGCTTTAAGATCGGCACTGCTGAAATATCGAGAGTGTTACGTGTTGCTTTTTCATACGTACGGATACCGCGCTCACAAAGCATAATATTCGAATTACCTTTAGAGATAATGTATTCTGCGGCATTAACGAATTCATCAATAGTAGCCGACAGTCCTCTTTTCAGCAGGACAGGCTTATCTACTCCGCCCACTTCTTTTAAGAGTTCAAAGTTCTGCATGTTTCTTGCACCAATTTGAATCACATCAATATACTCTGTAGCCATTTGAACATCTTTTGGGCTTACAATTTCACTGATTACGACCATATCCAGCTCATCAGCTACTCTTTTTAAGATTTCAAGACCTTCTTTACCAAGTCCCTGGAAGTCATAAGGGGACGTTCTTGGTTTAAACGCTCCGCCTCTGAGAAGCTTCAGTCCCTGTGCTTTCATTGCTTTTGCTACTTCGTATACCTGCTCGTAGCTTTCTACTGAACACGGTCCGAGGATCAGGCGCTGATTGCCGTCTCCAACCATTTCTCCTTTTAGGTCAACAATCGTATCTTCCTGCTTCTTTTTACGTGACACAAGAAGCGTTTTGCGATTGTCATCTTCCTGAATTTCCAGGCTCGCTTTGAAGATCTGCTTGAACAGGTGCTGAACCGTTGAAGTCTCAAAAGGACCTTTGTTGTTTTCAGCAATTAAATCCAGCATATTTCTTTCTCTTACCGGATCAAATCTTTTCTGCCCTGCTGTATTTTTCACCTGGCCGATTTCTTTAGCCAAAGTAGCTCTTTCATTAATCAAATCCAGGATTTGAAGGTTTACTTTATCCAGTTCGTCTCTTAGTGCATCCAGTTGTTCGTTACTCATAACATGCTCCACTCCCTAGTCTTTTCTGCTTTTTATGATTATATTGCTATTATAAACGAAGTTTATTACTATGTCAGCCTTTTTTTCTTTATTAATTAGACGCTTTTAAGCACTAAAGCGTTTTATGCCTTATTAACAGACTTGCTATCCTATCTATTTTTAATTTTTTTGTTTCTTTTCCATAAAAAAACCCGCATTTCTCAATGCGGGCTGTTACCTTTAATTTGAAGGTTTGTTATTATTCAGGTCGGATTGAAGCTTTTCGACTTCTGATTTAATTTTCGAAGACTGCTCGCTGTCTGCATGTTCGAGTTCTTCTGTTAGCTCATCAGCAAGTTCATCCGCCGTTTTCTCTGTATCCTGTTTTACGTTGCCTGCGGCATCCGCTGCAGCTGTTTTTACTTTGTCATAAAACTCATTTGAGTTTTCACTTACGCTTTTAGCGATAGTGGATGACTTTTCTTTAGCTGTAGACGCCCACTGCGACCCTTTATCGTAAGCAGTAGTAGTGAAGTCTGACGTTTTGGATGAAGCTGACTTCGTGCTGTCTGTAATATCTGTGCGAAGCTCGCTGCCCGACTTAGGCGCAAGAAGCAATGCCGCGCAGGCGCCTGCAATGCCGCCGATAAGCGTTCCAATTAAAAAGTCTTTTGAATTAGTATCTGCCATGTTGTTCATCCCCCAGTCGTCGTATTAGTATTTTGAGCTTCTGCCTCGGGACGCGGCTGTCTCGCCTGCCATCTCGTGTACAAATCAATCGCAGCGTTACCCCACTGCATTGCGCGGGCCACTTGTTCGGATTGCTGCTTGGACTGCAGTGTAACAGTGTCGGACATTTCTTTAAAAGTATAATTTATAGATTGCACCGAATCTCCTACATCTTTTAATGATTCAAACAGTCCATTTAAAGATTGAGACTTTTTCTGCACATCGTCTACAATGATTGTAGATTTCTGTACAAGATGTTCCGACTCTGTGGTTATGCCTTCTACTTGTTTCTCCACACGGTCCAGCGTACCTGCTACATTTTTCATGGTGCTTGAAGCAGCTTTTAGTGTCTGGACAATGAATATAACAAGCACAGCAAACGCGATAGCAACGATTAATGCGCTTATGTAGAGTAAGATTTCCATAAACGTACTGCACCTCCTTCTTTACCTACTTTTAATACCACTCTTGGTTAAAACTGAAACATTAATATTATCTTTCTTTCTCTATTGTAACTAAATTTTCTTATAAGAAAAGAAGGTTTTCCCATTTTTTATCAAGACGGGCTTTAATTTTCATATTTTCACTTAAAAAAGGCACCTGCCTCGCAGCAGGTGCCTGATCTTTATTCTGAAACGTTTGCTACGTTCTCATAGGCCTTTTGAAACTTTTGAATATCCCCGGCCCCCATAAATAAAATAACACCATCCTTATGTTTGGAAAGCTGATCCATATCTTCTTCGGAAATCAGAGAGGCATCCGGAATTTTATTCTGAAGGTCTTCGATTGTTAATTCTGTATCCTGCTCACGGGCAGAGCCAAAAATGCTGCAAAGATAAACATGATCTGCCTGTTTCAGGCATTCTGCAAAATCATCAAGAAATGCCTGAGTTCTTGAAAAGGTGTGGGGCTGGAAAACGGCAATGACTTCTCTGTTGCTGTACTTCTGTCTGGCTGATTCAATTGTCGCTTTAATTTCAGTTGGATGATGCGCATAGTCGTCAATGAGTATTTGGCTGTCGACTTTTTTCTCTGAAAACCGGCGCTTTACGCCGCCAAAGCTTTCCAGCTGCTTTTTTATAAGTTCAGCAGGCATTTCCTCATAGTGACAGAGTGCAATGACTCCAAGCGCATTAAGCACGTTATGACGGCCGAAACCAGGGATAGAGAATGTGCCGTAGCGGTCTCCTCTAATGTGAACGTCAAATGAAGTGCCTGCTTCGCTCGTCTGAATGTTGTCTGCATTAAAGTCATACTTGCCGTCAATGCCATAGTACATAATCGGTACAGAGGCATGCAGGCTCTGCAGATGTTCATCATCTCCACAGGCTACAATACCTTTTTTCACGCCTTGAGCCATTTCCTGGAAAGCATCTACTACATCGTCTACGTCTTTAAAGTAATCGGGATGGTCAAAATCAATATTTGTCATAATCGCATAATCCGGCTGGTATTCAAGAAAATGACGGCGGTACTCACAGGCTTCAAAAGCAAAAAAAGCACTGTTTTCTTCCCCTTTTCCGGTTCCATCTCCTATAAGATAGGAAGTCGGCTTATACGCTCTAAGCACGTGAGCGAGAAGTCCGGTCGTTGACGTCTTGCCATGTGAACCCGCTACCGCGATAGATGTAAAACGGTTTGCAAATTCTCCAAGAAATACGGGATATTCCATAACGGTCATACCCAATTCTTTTGCCCGTTTTACTTCTTCATGATTTTCTCCGTAAGCCGCAGAAGAGATAAGTACCTGTCCTTTTTTAATATTCTCTTCCTGGAAAGGATAAATAGGAATGCCTCTTTCTTCGAGAGGAAGCTGGGTAAAGAAAGGCTTTTCTACATCGGAGCCTTGTACTGGTATCTTCATATCATGCAGGATTTGTGCCAGGGCACTCATTCCTGATCCTTTAATTCCAATTAGGTGGTGCGTATTCATGTTAAATACCTCCAGTATTCATCCTGCTGTAGGGCAGAGACCTTTAAATCGAGTATTGGACAAACACTTCATCATTATAGCAGATAGGTCTCCTTCATCCAATAAATGTCCTTATAATCCTGCTAATGACCTAGAACATGTCTGTACCATATAATACCATGATCTTTTGCAAAAAGTCTCTTGAATTCCGCAGAAGACCGGCCGCTTTTTTCTCCGGTCCAAAAATACTCTGCTTCTGTTTCGTTCAAAGAAAGAGACGCCGGTGTATGGATGGTATATGTTTTGCCACGGTATGTAATCGCTCGAATCAGCACTATTGGACCGGGCAGGGGCTTTTCTTTTTCATACGAAAAAAGATGCACCGCTGACGTGGACGAACTTTCGAGAAAAAAGCGTCCTTCGATAACTGCTTCGCGCCGTGCATCTATTGTAAACGGCTCCAGAGCTGATACCATAATCAATGCAGCAAGCTGCCGCTGGGTAGAGGAAAGCGAAGCCGCCTCTGCTTTGATAAATTGGTCAAACAGCCGGGAACCCGCTACGCTTTTATAGTCATATTTCATCCAGTCCAAAAAAAATATATTCCACGATCCCTGTTCCAAAAAAGCAGTTGGACAACCGGTCCACTCTTCAAATAAATGTTTTGCCCTTACTTTTTCCCGAAGGTTAATATGCGAGTCGGTCCATAAAGAGAACTGTCTCTGCATGGACAAAAGCGCTTCATCAGCTTCCGCCTGCTGCTGTTTTTTGTACGCTTGAAAGTCAGGAATTTCATCTGACATGAGACACCCCTGCTTTTCTAATTAATTTTTTCCAATCGTGGATTCGGACGGTGCTTCCTGCCTGATTTTGCTTCATGTTCTCCGTTTAAAAGCACGTTGTCTCCCGTAAAGCCGATGTGAATCTTAAGAAGGCTTCCGCCGACACCGTACATATCAATAGGAACCTGCTGATCTTCGTACATAGCAATCCGGTCCACCGTGAAGCCACCGCTCGCGACAATTTTCACATGTTGAAAACCTTCCGCATCTAACGCTTCACGCAGGGCAAATATAAGTTCCGGATTAACACCACGGGGATCAAAGGCACCCATCACTTCCGGATTTCTGCAGAAATACTGATCGACCACTCCATTGGATGTATCCACACGTACACCTTTTAAGTCTTCTCCGAACTCCCGCGCTACTTTTAAGGCATCAGTAATAACATCATTATTGTAATCCACCAGTGCCATCAATTCGTCCTCCGGGTATGTTTCCTTATATGCCCGGGTTGCAGCTACAAGATCTCCACGGAACAGCTGAATTAACGCGTGGGGCATGGTTCCCATTCCTTTTTTCCCCCACCATTCGCTCATCGCATGTGTCGCCTGGGCGGTCGAACCGCCGATATGTGCTGAATAGCCGTCCCCTGCCTGCTGTGTAAAATGATCATCACGATCCCCCATAAAAATAACAGGTTTTTGAGAGCCCGAACGCCTGGCTGCTTTTACGACATCGTATACGTTTGTAGCAACAGAGGTTCTTCTGGCAAAAATACCATCGATAACCCCTTCTAAAAAGCCAAAATTCTGATAAGGCCCGGTAACGGAGAGCACTGTCTCATAAGGAACAATTTTGTCTCCATCTTTCAAAGACATAATCTCCAGGCTTTCCGGATCTTCAGCAAACGTTTTTATCAAAGCGATCACTTCATCTGTGCCGCAGAGGACAGCATTTTCTTTTTGGAAAAACTGGGTAGTAACAATATCACTGCTTTTATATTTTTTAGCAATTTCTCTTGTTTTTAAAAAATAAACAGCAGAAAACCATCCTTCGCCCACCCGCTCATCAAATTTGAATGTCTTATTTGTTAAACGGCTTATCTCTCCGCGCATCTTATATTCTATTTCTTTTGGCATAAACAGACTCCTTGTATACTGGACCTTTATAGTAGCTTCCGGGCCGTATCATTATTTAATGGATAATCTCAAAATGAAGTCCGCGCATGAGGCCGCGGACTTCATTTGATTTATAGGCAGCATGCTGAATATGGCTCCCGCCTAAATCATATTTTTTTAGTGAATCAAGGCGGTTTTTCCTTGTTCCATAATTATTGCTTCTACTATTTCCTGCGCATCTTCTGCTTTTACGCTGCCAAATCCATACTGCAGCACAATCGAAATATTTTTTTCGTAATCTGTTAACAAAGCCAAAACCTCCGGATAAACAAACTCCAAAAGAATATCGAGCTGAATCTGTTCCATAAGAGCTCCCTCCCTGGTTGTAAGAAATCAGCTTGCCTGGAAAGCATGGTTCTGCCTGTTTGTTTGAAGCCTTAGGAAAATGGTTGTTACATTTGTTACCTCTTATCATATAGAACCTTAAAGTAATTGACAAGACTTTGTATTCAAAAGGAAAGATCCGGAGCGGACGCCCGGTTTAGGACTGGCTCATATTTTCCAGTTCTCTCGGTGACACAAGTACTTTTCTTGGCTTGCTTCCCATTGCTTCCGATACAAGGCCTTTTGCTTCCATCAAATCAATCAGCTTGGCAGCCCGGTTATAGCCGATCGAGAACTTTCTTTGCAGCAGGGAAGAAGAAGCACCGCGGTGTTCGCTCACAAACAAGCACGCCTCTTCAAACAAATCATCCTGGACTTCCACGGTTTCTGTCTGCTTAATAAGTTCCTCTTGTTCGATAAAATAATCCGGACTGCTTTGATTTTTCACAAAGTCTGTAACGGCTTCAATCTCTTCATCTGTCACAAAGGTGCCCTGAACCCGTATCGGCTTTGGTGCGCCGTTTGGATAAAATAACATATCCCCTTTACCGATAAGCCTTTCTGCGCCACCCATATCCAGAATCGTACGGGAATCAATCTGGGAAGACACAGCAAACGCTGTTCTGGAAGGAATATTGGATTTAATCAATCCGGTAATAACGTCTACAGAAGGACGCTGGGTGGCAAGAAGCAGATGAATCCCGCATGCTCTCGCTTTCTGGGCGATGCGGCAGACAGAGTCTTCGACTTCCTGAGGAGACACCATCATCAAGTCAGCCAGTTCATCAATGACAATAACAATGTATGGCATTTTAGAAGCATAGTTTCCCTGCCTTACCATCTTTTCATTATACTTTTTGCTGTCTCTTACTCCCTCATGCGCCAGTTTTCTGTAGCGGTCTTCCATTTCCTGTACCGCCCATTTCAACCCGGCTGTTGCTTCTTTTGCATCATGAATAACCGGCGTCACTAAATGAGGAATATCTTTATAAGCAGCAAGCTCTACCATTTTGGGATCGATCAGCATCAGCTTTAAATCTTCAGGTGATGATTTATAAAGCAGGCTTATTAATATGGAGTTAATGCAGACACTTTTACCGGACCCCGTCGCTCCCGCAATCAGGCCGTGCGGCATTGTCTGCAGATCTGCCGTTATTGGAGCGCCTGATATATCAAGTCCAAGTGCCACAGTTAATGGTGAGGCACTGCGGATAAATACGTCCCGCCGCAGAATTTCCCTTAAAAACACAGGCTGGCTTACTGCGTTGGGTACTTCAATACCAATAGCATTCTTTCCCGGGATCGGCGCTTCCATGCGAAGGTCTTTCGCAGCCATGGCGAGTTTAATATCATCAGTCAGGTTGGTTATTTTGTTGACTTTCACTCCCGGTGCAGGCTGCACCTCAAACCTTGTCACAGAAGGACCTTTTGTCACTTCAGATACAACTGCTTTTACGTTGAAATTGCGGAGGGCCGCTTCGAGCTGCTCCTGCTGCGCTGCCAGTGATGCCTCATCGTCGCTGGTCGCACGGGGCGGGGGATTTAATAAAGAAAGCGATGGATAGATGTATCCACCTTTGTTTTTTCTGCCTGCAGGCTGGGGGCTTAAACGCCGTTTTGCGGGCATCAGCACGTTATACGGGTTTTTCTCCTGTTTTTCCAGTTTTTTTTTCGCTTCTTCGTGTTCCTGCTTTTCTTGTCTTCCGGTTTCTTCAAAAGAAAGAGTCCGCACTTTGGATTCTTCTTTTCTGCCGGTTTGTTCGTTCACTTCTTCTTTTACTTCAATTACCGGAGCCCGCCTGGCTTCTATCTTTCGTCTTTCGTTCGGCTTTGGTACTTCTATTTTTTCACCGGCGGGGGGTTCGGAAGACAGCTCTTCTGGTTCCTCCGGATAAAGATAAGCTTTTTTTTTAAGCTCATTTTCTTCAAAATCAGGCGGGGTTTCCATCTGTTCCTGAAGATTTTCCAATGTATGATCCTGACTGGCTTCCGGCTCGTATTCTTCTTTATGTTCCGGCTTTTTCTTTAACGAATCGCGGTGAAGCGGGAAATTTTCATAACCGAATACAGGAGAAGGAATGTGACGGGCTTTAAAGTCCCTTCCCTGGAAGTATCCTGACTCTATTTTCTCGGAAGCCGCCGGTTCTTTAACCGCTTCCACCCGCTTTTCCGGACGTTTTGGCTTCTGATAGGGCTCTGCCGGACGCTTTTCCGTCCTTTGAGAAGGACGCTTTTCCATTTTCGGCACAAACGCCGGACGGTCTTTATTGTTCCGCTCAAAAGCAGGAATGTCATATACGTTCTGCCTGCGCTGTCTCGGGCCCTCATTCATTTCCTGGGGTCCCGGCTCCTGCGGTTCGCTTTCTGCATCTGATTCATCCAGAGCTAAAGGGAAACGAAACTGTCCCTTCTGCGGGTAGTGATGGAGCACCCGCTGTTCTTTTTCTTCTCTTTTAAATGGTTCTATCGGTTCAGCGTGTTTTGTTTTTTTATCTGTCATATTTATAGGAGTTGAAGGAGGCTGCTTTGTGCGGGCTTCCTGGGTAGGTTCACTTTTAGGTTTTTCCTTTTTTTCTTCAATATATTCATTTTCATCTTCGCCAAGAAAAAATGATTGAATGGACTGCATCCATCTTTGAAATGATCCGGCCATTTATATCTCACTCCTGTCAATGTTAAGCTTAAGTATCAGCCGTTCTTTCTCTATTGTAAAGGAGCAGGAAAAAATCCACTAGCCCCGCTAGTGGATTTATTCATTATTTTTCACTTTTTTTTGCATGATATTGAGATAAAAAGTCTTCTCCGGTTACATATTTGTCGTCGAGTATATAAATTCCCTCATTTTGGAGGCGGGACGGCAGAACAAGTTCTTTGGCAGAACAGATCATTCCATTGGACGCGACACCGCGGAGTTTTGATTTTTTTATTTTCATTCCTGTCGGCATATAGGCGCCGGGAAGAGCAACAGGTACCTTCTGTCCCTCTTCTATATTAGAGGCCCCGCAGACAATCTGCGTTGTGCCGCTGCCTATATTCACCTGGCAGACATTCAGCTTGTCCGCATCCGGATGCTTTTCAATCTCCTCGAGATAGCCTACGACAAAAGAAGGTTCCTCCGGTACGGCTGCAGTTTCTTTGATGCCATTTTCATCAAGCGCTTTTTGAATTAACGCGATCAATTCGGCATCTACTGCAAGCATGCCTTCTCCATGAATCGTACCGTACGATGACGCGGAAAAAATCGTATACCCGGTCGTTTCCTTCGTTTGTTCATGATACAGCCTTGCTGCGCTGCCATGTACTTCTGTTTTTCTTTTTTCTTTAGCAATTTCTTTTAAAGAGACCAGTAGTGTGTCTCCTATACCCTGCTTGTTATAAAAAACGTTCATGATTATAAGCTCTCCTTTTTCTGCACATTCGTTCCATATTGTATCACAGCTCCACTGAAAGGTAAGCCTCTAATTACGGCCGGGCTTCTTTTTTGCCAAAATAAAAACAGGCTCCAGCTTTCCGGCAGCGTAGGTAAACGAAAGCGCCGTTATCGGCACTTTGCCGTCGTGGAAAAAACGGAATACAATCTGGCCGAGCACGTCAAATCCCTGTTCGTTTTGAATATCCGCAAATATCAGGCTGTCCTGATGCGGAACAGCTACAGCAAGCTCTCCGGATGTTTTTGCATCCATTTCTTCGAGAAATTTTTCGTTTAATATTCGGCTTGCATCGTATCCGTCTTTTGCGTTAACGAAATAAAAGGTGTTTCCTGCAACGGTTTCCGTTTTGTAGGATACGTCAAGAGCGCGCAGGTTAAACAGCGCTGCTTCTTTGATCGCCTGTTCTGACAATCCTTCTGCCGCCAGCGCTTCTTTATCAAGCAGTGTATAGGCTTCTCCCATATCCAAAGCGTAATATACCCTGGTTTCTGCAGTGTGCTCGGATGTTAACAGCTCCTGTCCGGTACCTTTTTCCATTGGAAAAGACGTGGAGCGGATAACTGGATAAATATAAGACTCGCGGCCTTTGATTTTAATATCTTTTTCCATGGCCTCTAAAGAAACGGCAATAAAGCGCACCGCATCTTCCACCGATGTTTCCGCTTTTTCTCCATGTTTAGCGAGCCATTTGTTAAGGTCCAGCTCCACCCCTTTTTTTATCGTCGTATGATCTACGCGAAGGGTCGTCGTTTCTTCATCATAAGACATAACTCGGTTTTTTCCGGCCAGCTCTTTTTCAAGTATTGCTTTCAATTCATTAATTTCCATATTAACGGCCTCCTTGACCTTATTACATACAAACGGCGCTTCACAGAACCTGCTGTTGAGAGCGCCGTTTATCCTATTGGTTATTTTACGCTTTTTCTTTTAATGATTCATCCAGAAAGTGCTTGATTTCTTCCGGTGTTTTCCGGTCCCTGCTTACAAACCGGTGTAATTCCTGTCCTTTTGAAAATGTTAAAAAGCTTGGAATGCCCATAACGCCCTGCTCCTGGCAGATTTCAATAAGTTCATCCCGGTCTGCATGGTAAAAAGTAAACGAAGAATATTCTTTTTCAATAACAGGCAGTTCCGGTTCAATGACACGACAGTCCGGGCACCATCCGGCTGAGAACATAATAACTGCAGCCTCATCCTGAATTGCGTTATTCCATTCATCTCTGGTTTGTATATTTTCCATATGCTCCAGCACTCCTTTTATCCTTGATCTATTTTCATATCCCCTAGTTTAATCCAATTTCTTTTTCTCATCCACTCAGAGAGGCTGAGACTGACTACCGCCGGTCCTGCGATCTGCAGAAGAAAAATGAGACCAACGATTCCCCACGTCCAGCCCATGCTCTCCAGCGTCATAATCGGGCCGACCAGGCCGCTTGTGCCCATCCCGGCTCCGGCTGCATTGTTCTCCATTAAAAACACCATGGTCGACAAAGGGGCAAATACCGCTCCGGCTACTGTAGGCGGAATAAGTATTAATGGGTTTTTAATAATATTGGGTACCTGCAGCATAGACGTACCGATTCCAAGAGCCGCCAGGCCGCTTACGCCATTTTCCCTGTAGCTGCTTACTGCAAACCCTGCCATCTGTGCGGCACATCCAACGGTGGCGGCTCCTGCGGCTACGCCTTCCAGACCGAGCATAATAGCTATCGCCGCACTGGAAATAGGCGCTGTAAGCGCAAGTCCCATTAATACAGCTACTAATATACCCATTATAAACGGCTGCTGGGCTGTTGCCCACATAATCAACTCGCCGAAAGAAACAAGCGCATTCTGCAGGATCGGTCCAATAAACGATGCGACGGTGAATCCGGAGGCAATAGTTACAAATGGCGTTACAATGATATCGAGCTTTGTTTCTTTAGAAACAAGCTTTCCAATTTCTATAGACAGCAGTGCGGCAATAAAGGCTCCAGCCGGGCCGCCAAGCTCTGCCCCGGCCGCTCCTGTTACTACTGCCGAAAACAAAACGAGCGGCGGCGCTTTTAAACCGTAAGCGATCGCTGCACCTATAGCCGGACCCATCAGGCCCATCGCGAGAGTTCCCATTTCTATAAAAAACGTCCAATTTAACTGCTCGCCGACCGTTTGAATAATTAAACCAATAATGAGGGAAGAAAATAACCCTAAAGCCATGTAGCTCAGTGCCGTAACTCCGTATGTCTTTACAGATATATTTACACCCTTACGCAAAAAAAAGGACTTCATTCAAGAGCCTCCTGTCGTTTACTTTTCTTCAACCTCTTTATTATAATAATCCATCCACAGGATTACAAGCAGGTTTTATATAATGGCAAAAAGGCTATGAATAGGAAGAGACAGAAGGAGGAATTATTTTATGACACTAAACGTATATCTGGCCGGACAGATTCATGACAACTGGAGAGAATCTTTTCGAAAGCAGGCAGAAGAAAAGAGCCTGCCGCTTACATTCTCCGGCCCGATGGAAGACCACCACCGCTCTGATAATATCGGAGAAGAAATATTAGGAAAACAAGCAGATTCAATAGCAAAAGACGAAGCTGCTTCCAGTTTTAACAACCTGCGGACTCAGGTGCTGATGCAGAAAGCCGATGTAGTCGTAGCCCTCTTTGGAGAGCAGTACAAGCAGTGGAATACCGCTATGGATGCAAGCGCCGCCCTGACGCTCCAGAAGCCGCTGATTATTATTCGGCCGAAAGAGCTGCACCACCCCGTGAAAGAATTAGCCAATAAAGCGAATGCTGTCGTGGAGACCCCGGAACAGGCACTGCAGGCATTGGCTTACATTTTCGATTAATTGATGAAAAGAACGCTTCCCCGCATGAAGGGAAGCGTTCTTTTTTCACTGTCGATGGTATTGTCTTTGGCCTTCGAGCAGTTGAACGATGTGGGAAAACATAGACGTTCTTGAAATCAGTCCGTTCGTAAACACGCCGACAGCCCCTTCTTTATGGCTGACCCCGCTGCGGCCGGTGTATGCGTCCATGATATCTTTAAGCTCTCTGCCTTCTTGAAAAGAAGCATAAAAAGAATCAGGCAGAGCCAGTCTGGCACCAGAGGCTGTATATATTTGACTGCCGTCGGCAAGAGCACCCCAGCTGCACAAATACAATGTGCTCTCTACGAGCATTATTCCGCCCTCCAGGCCAATTCCAAGGCTGTCCTTACCCGAGCAGGATTCGGCCCGTTCTATCGCTCCCTGCCTTGTTTCCCGGTCGCTCATCGGCTGTCCGCTGATCGTTCCCTCTACTGCTCTCCCTATTACGCTGAAAGAATCGGAATACACAGAACGAACAGCATTAATCTTTGTCTCATTTAGAGAGCCGACTGTAATGAATGAAACCAAGCTCATGTTATGCCTGGTTCCTGATCGTATCCAGCGTGGACTGATCGGTATTCTGAACCAGTTTTACAATCAGTTCCTTCGCCGCTGCATAATCGTCTACGTGCATAATCGACGCTGCGGTATGGATGTACCGCGAGCATACCCCGATCACTGCGGAGGGAACGCCCTCGTTTGATGTATGAACACGTCCAGCGTCCGTTCCTCCCTGAGACATGAAAAACTGGTAAGGAATATTATTTGATTCTGCGGTATCTAATACAAAGTCACGCATGCCGCGGTGCGTAATCATCGTCCGGTCAAACAAACGCAGCAGGGCTCCTTGCCCCAGGTGGCCAAACGCATCTTTTCCTCCGGTGGCATCGTTGGCCGGACTGGCATCCAATGCATAAAACACATCTGGTTTGATCATCTGCGATGCGGATGCCGCTCCGCGCAGCCCCACTTCCTCCTGAACTGTAGCCCCGGAATACAACCGGTTAGGCAGTTCCGTATGCTGCAGTTCTTTTAATAAATCAATAGATAATCCCACTCCGTAGCGGTTATCCCATGCTTTTGCCATGATTTTTTTCGGATTGGCCATAGGCGTAAACGGACAGATTGGAAGAATCGGCTGGCCCGGGCGGATGCCGATCTGCTCCGCATCTTCTTTATCATCTGCTCCAATATCTATGTACATGCTCTTTAAAGGCATCGGTTTGGAGCGCTGGGATTCTTCCAGCAGATGAGGAGGCGTAGAGCCGATGACTCCGGTGACCGGACCGTTTTCTGTCAAAACCTGCACGCGCTGCGCCAGAAGCACCTGACTCCACCAGCCTCCCAGCGTTTGAAAACGAATCATTCCTTTCTCGTTTACAGACTTTACCATAAAACCTACTTCATCCATATGACCGGCGACCATTACCTTGGGTCCGTCCGGATTTCCTGTTTTCACGCCGAAGACGCTGCCCAGGTTATCCTGGATAACTTCCTCGCTGTATTTGGCAAGTTCTGTCTTCATATAGTCTCTGACCTGGTGTTCGAATCCCGGAGCTCCCGGCAGTTCGGTCAGTGTTTTAAACATATCCATAGTTTCCTGATTCATGATGTACTCCTTTCGTGACTCAAACAATTTAATTTTATTTTACCGAAGGTTTAACTTTTTATCTACCTTGGGAATATATAGACATTGGAAAAAATCATTCCATACGATATAATAAGTGGAAACGAGAAGAGGAAAGGCAGGTTTGAATAATGAAAACAAGCGATATTCTAGTAGGGGTTGGCGTTGGAATTGTAGCCGGCTATGCTTTAAGTGAATGCACTGCAAAGGACCAAATCTCGCCCGAAAAAGCCTTGAAAAAGGTAAAAGAAAATGTGAAAGACCATATTTCCATTAACGGTTCCTGGATTCACATGACCCCGGAAAACTACAAGAAAGATCAATTGGAGTACCGTGTTTACCGCGGCGGCCTTTCAAGCACTAAAGAAGGCAGAACCAATCAGATGGACTTTATTGTAGACGCCAAAACAGGTACCATTCTTGAACTTTCTTCATAAATAAACAATGATCCTCCCCGTGCAGATGCTGCACAGCGGAGGATTTTTTATGCAAAATAACTGTACGGGGTCGCTTTCCGCAGGCCATGTCTCAGCTAAAGAGGAAAAAATCGTCCTCTTTATCTTCGCCGATGGCTGTTCTGCAGGAGTCTCCCCCCTGTTTTTTGCTTCATTGTTGACAGACGTTCTAAAGAATTCAGATCCTGTATAGATATACTTGATGGAGTGATTTCTCGACCATCTAAAAAAAGGGCTCCCTTATCGGAAGCCCCTTTTTTCTTATGCACGTATAGGTTTTTTTAGAATGGCAAGCAAAATCATAGTAACTACAGAACCAATTAAGATCGACAGGGCATACAGCCATGGACCGCTGCCTTGTACCGCATTCAGGAAGAATACGATAAAGCCGCCGTGCGGAGCCAGAAGTTCTGAATTAAAGAACATTGCCAAACCGCCGGCTGTAGCCGAACCAATCACGGCTGCCGGAATAACCCGGGCCGGGTCTGCTGCAGCAAATGGAATGGCACCTTCTGTGATAAAGAACCCGCCCATCAGATAGTTGGAGACACCTGCATCTCTCTGCTCTTCTGTGAAACGATTTTTAAAGAATGTAGTAGCGAGCGCAATTCCAAGTGGCGGCACCATGCCTCCAGCCATTACGGCTGCATGGGGTGCGAAGTTACCGGCTGTGATCATGGCAATACCAAACGTAAAGGCTGCTTTGTTGATCGGTCCGCCCATATCGACTGCCATCATGCCACCAAGCAGAATACCGAGCAGAATAATATTTCCTGTGCCCAGTCCGCCGAGCCAATCCTGAAGGAATAGGTTCAGGGTGGCGACAGGAGGGATAATGATAAAGTACATAATCAAACCAGTAATCATAATGTTTAGAACAGGATAGAACAAGATCGTTTTGATGCCGTCAAAGACTCTAGGAAGGCCGGCAAGAGCTTTCTTAACCCCAAGAGCCATGTAACCGGCAAGGAAACCAGCAATTAATCCACCGAGAAATCCAGCTGTTACCGGATCTTCCCCGACTCCCTGCGTTGCCATAAACCCGGCAATCATACCTGGAGCAAAACCTGGACGATCGGCAATGCTCATCGCGATAAACCCGGCAAGTACGGCAATAAAGAGTCCAAAGGCAAACTGGCCGCCGATAGCGTTCAAAGCTACAGCAAAGGTGTTCTCCGGCTCAATGCCCCATAAGAAGGAGATAGCGATCAAAATACCACCGCCGACAACAAATGGAAGCATGTTCGACACACCATTCATTAAGTGACGATAAATGGTATTGATTACGCCTCGTTTTTCACCGGTGTTTTCTGATTTCACATCAGATCCGGATGACCTGTGGATGGAAGCGTCTTTTTGTTTGGCACGAGTGAGCAGCTGCTCCGGCTTGCGGATACCATCTGCTACCGGTACGGAAATGACGGGTTTTCCATCAAAGCGGTCCATTTCGACTTTTGTATCCGCCGCTACAATAATCGCATCGGCGTTGGCAATATCTTCAGCCGTCAGGCGGTTTTTCACACCGTCCGAGCCGTTTGTTTCCACTTTCAAGCGCATGTCCATCTCTTTTGCTTTTGCTTTTAGGGAATCAGCTGCCATATACGTGTGGGCGATGCCTGTCGGACACGCAGTTACCGCCAGATATGTCGGTACAGAAGCATCTGCCGCATTGCCTGCTGAGGACGCCTGAGCCGTTTCTTCTGCTTCGGCTTCTCCAAGCTTTTCCTTTTCTTTCTGATCTACAGCTGCCAGAATTTCTTCTTCACTGGATGCCTCAAGCAGTGTTTCCCGGAAGCCTTCATCCATTAATAAAGTGGAAAGCCTGGAAAGTGTCTGCAGGTGGCTTTCATTTGCTCCTTCGCTTGCAGCGATCATAAATACTAAATGGGCCGGCTGGCCATCCAGGGATTCATAATCCGTGCCGCCTTTCGAACGTCCAAAAGCGATAGAAGGCGTCTGCACGGCGCTTGTTTTCGCGTGCGGGATAGCAATGCCTTCCCCGATTCCGGTCGTGCTTTCGCTTTCTCTTGTTAAAATAGCTTCACGGTAACGGTCTTTGTCGCTCAGTCGGCCTGCATCATCAAGTTTTTGCACTAACTCATCAATGACTCCACTTTTTTCTGTAGACCGCAGATCAAGAATAATCGTGTCTTTCTTTAATAGTTCTGTAATTTTCATAACCTTTCACCCCTCCAAATTACTTTATGTTATACCGTGGTACACTCCATCTGCTTCAGAAGCTCTTCCACCTGCTCTTTTGTACAGAATGTTTCTGAAAATGCAGTAGCACTTCCTGTGGCAACCGCAAAAGAGATAATGTCTTCCGGCATGCTCTGTTTCTGGTGTTCATAAATGAATCCCGCTACAAGTGAATCACCAGCCCCTACCGAATTAAGCGGTTTTCTGGGCGGTACCTTTGCAACAAGGCGGCCTCCGTCATGCAGATACAAAGCCCCTTCTCCTGCCATCGAGATCACAACGTGATTCACGCCGAAGTCTTCTCTAAGCCTGCTGCCATAATAAATCGCCTGTTCCATCGTTTCCACTTCCGCGTTATATAACTCCGCCAGCTCGTGATGGTTCGGCTTTACAAAATCGGGCCCTGCTTGTAATGCTTCCTTCAGAGCTTCTCCACTCGTATCCAGGTAGCAGGTAATATTTCTCTCTTTTAGTAAAGTGATCATCTCTTTGTAAATTGTTTTTGGGAGGCTGGCCGGAACGCTGCCTGCCAGGACGACACTATCCTCAGAGGTTAATCCGGCAAGCTGTGCTTCCAGCTCTTTTTTGTTTCGTTCTGAAATGTCAGGAGAGGCTCCGTTGATTTCGGATTCTGTGTCCCCGCTGATTTTAATATTAATACGGGTGTCTCCCTCTACCTGAATAAATTCAGACGCAATATCTTCTTCAGCCAGAGTCGTCTCAATATACCCACCGGTAAAGCCGCCGACAAACCCGAGCGCTCTGCTCGGTGCCCCCATTCTCTGGAGCACCCTTGACACATTAATTCCTTTGCCGCCGGGATACTTCCATTCCCGGCTTGTCCGGTTGACGCTTCCTTCTTTAAAATGTGGAACTTCGATTACATAATCGACTGCGGGGTTAAGCGTA
Organism: Sinobaca sp. TMA16-18; assembly: GCF_059510535.1. Lineage (NCBI taxonomy): Bacteria > Bacillati > Bacillota > Bacilli > Caryophanales > Sporolactobacillaceae > Sinobaca > Sinobaca sp. TMA16-18. Next base: position 644,466 of record NZ_JCAKFM010000001.1, read on the forward strand.
ACTGTATAAATCATATTTCCACTACCTTTACTCTAGTTTCCTGCTGAATTTTTCTGAGCTGATCCTTATTTGCATAGCTGCTGGTGACAATCTGGGCGTCTGAGAGTTTTCCTACGTTTGCAAAAGAAACATCGTATATCTTTGAATGATCTGCAATAATCACTGATCTCGTGGAGTAAGAAATGGCTGTGTTTTTGACCAGGGCTTCATCGGGATCCGGCGTGGAATACCCATAATAAGGATGAATACCGTTGATGCCTAAAAACGCTGTATCAAATCGAAATTCCTTCAAGGAAGAGGCTGCTTTTTCGCCTGCAAGTGCTGCTGTTCCCGGCTTGGCAAGGCCGCCTGTCACATACGTTCGAATATTATGCTGTAAAAGCAGCGGAACGTGGGTAATGCCATTTGTTACAACGGTCACCTGCTTGTTTTCGAGAAAAGGGATGAGTGCGAGCGTCGTCGTTCCAGCATCGAGAAATATACTTTCCTTTTCTTTTATCATCGAGCCGGCCCATTCAGCAATTTTGTATTTTTCCGGCTGGTTCGCGGCTTCTTTTTCTGCGATCGTCGGTTCATATATTTTTTGTCGGGATAAAGAAGCGCCGCCATGCACCCGCTTGATGAAGTTATCTGATTCAAGGTCGTTTAAATCTCTTCTTATCGTTGACTCCGAAGCACCCGTTTTATCCACCAGGTCCTGAATAGACACGACTTCTTTGAGCTTTAATTCCTGAATGATCGCTTCTTTTCTCTGAGCGTGCAGCATCTCCTTCTCTCCTTTGCATGCATCTTTCAAAAAGTAAGCGTTTACTTTTTGATCCTCCGCATGAATTAATGATCTCTTAAAAAGATAATAGCATCACTTTCATTCAAAATCAATCATAAATAATCAAAAAAAGACAATTATTTTTGATTATCATTCATTTTCATTCAAAAACAGCCACGATAAAACAAAAAAAGAACAGCCAATCGGCTGTTTTAGAAAGAATTATCAGACGGCAGCTTCTGCCGGCGTCCTTTCATTCATTCCCTTTTTCTATCGTTTGTTTCGGTTGGCCGCTGCTGTCGTATTGGATAGCCCGGTACTTGTAGTCATGATAAAAGGTAAACCACGCTTCATTATTGTAGCCTATATCCATATATTTCTGTTTAACGGCGATCGAATCCATTGGATAATCATCATAAGCCATAACCCACAGTACATTCTGGTGGGCATGAGTACCCATGTTATCAGCCATATGAATCAGCATATCGTCTTCCTGTTCAATCGTCAGCAGACTGATGCCTGCGCTGTGTCCGCCCGTCCACTGAAGCTTAAGCCCCGGCAGCAGCTCCAGTTCTGTATCAAACAGCTTCACCTGATGCTCAATTGGCTTCCAGTTGTTTTCCCAGTACGTGCTTTTAGAACGGATATTGGGATTCGTCAGTTCCTTCCACTCGGTCCGTGAAATATGAACCGCAGCTTTTGTAAAAGATGGTACTTCCTTTTCATTCTCCCATTTTACCAGTCCTGCACAGTGATCAAAATGCATATGGGTCATTAATACATCATCAATGTCTTCCGGCTCCAGTCCAAGAGACTTTAGATCTTCTTCTACAAAAGATTCTTCGGTTATGCCAAGATTTTTCATTTGTTTTTCGTTAAATCTGCCATTGCCGAGCCCTGCTTCGAGCAGGATATTTTTTCCGTGTCCCTGGATGAGTATAGGATCGGATCTTAATTCAATCTGATTGTTTTCATTCACTGGATATTTCTTTGACCATAAGGCTTTCGGAACGACCCCGAACATAGCCCCTCCATCCAGATGCGTCACGCCGCCGCGGAGCCAGGTTAATGTGTAATCTCCAATACGAAGTGTATCCATATGGCTGTCCCCTCTCTTTTTATGTAATCGCTAACATTATTTAGTATATCATTAAAGAGAGGCCGGAGCCCCTCTTATCTATTGAAAACGGGCACGTACCATATAAATCGGCTGTCCTTTTTCAGAAAATTTCGCTTCATATTCTGTCATAATGTTTCCTTCTGCCTCTTCACTATGATGCAGGTCAAGCCTCACTGTTTCCAGCTTCATGCCAAATTGGCTCATGCTTTCCAATGAATACTCAAAAAGCCCCTGGTTATCGGTTTTAAATTGAAGCAAACCATCTGGTTTCAGCACTTTTTTATACAGCTCTAAAAACAAAGAATAGGTAAGTCTTCGCTTTTCATGTCTTTTTTTCGGCCATGGGTCCGTAAAGTTAATATACAGCTGATCTACTTCGTTTTCGGCAAACATGTCCTCCAAAAAAAACACATCGCCGTTTATAAAGCATAAATTATCCGGCTCTTCTTCTACGGCCCGCTGTACACCGGTTACAAGAACACTATCGTAGACTTCTACACCAACATAGGAAATATCCGGGTTGGCAAGGCTCATGTCATTCAAAAATTTACCTTTGCCGGTCCCTACTTCCACATGGAGCGGTCGATCTTCTCCAAATTCTTTTTTCCAGCTGCCCGCAGGCGCATCTTCAGCCAGTTTTACATACTTTTTGTTTTCGTTAATATAATCTGAAGCCCACGGCTTGTATCGTAATCTCATAGCATACTCCTTGTTTATTTATTTTCGGCTGTTGACGTCTTCTTTTGTTGGAAGGGCCGCCATGGCTCCTTTGACGGAAGCTGCCAGTCCCCCTGACACACTTGCCGCATGAGCGATATCCAGCCATTCTCCTTTTGATAATTGTTCAATAGGGCGGCCCTTTTCAATGATGGCACTGAGCAGCCCGGAGACATAGGCATCCCCTGCTCCAGTCGTATCTACCGCATGTACTTTTTCAGCGGGAATATCCCATTTTTCTTCTCCTACTACAAGCGTGCTGCCAAGCTCCCCTTTTGTAATAATAAGAACCGGGATAGTATACGCCTGCATTTGTTGAAGCGCCTTGTCTTCTCCTGATTCCCCACTGATCAGCTCCAGCTCTTCTTCCGAGACTTTAACAATATCTGCTTTAGGCAGCATATCCTTAATCCGCTCGACGGCTTCTTCTATCGACGGCCATAAGGCTGGTCGGATGTTGGGATCAAACGAAAGCAGCATCTGCTTTTCTTTCGCGGTATCCACCGCTTTATACGTCGCACGACGGGTGCTCTCCCCTATTAGTGAAATAGAGCCGTAATGCAGGACAGACGCCTGTTCAAACAGGTCTTGCTTAATATCTGCTTCTTCTAGCAGCTGATCGGCAGCCGGGTTAATATAAAAGTCAAACGCTCTTTCTCCATCGCTGCTGTTCGTAACAAACACGACACCCGTTTTGGTTTGCTTTGTAAAAGAAATCATATCTGTTTTAACTCCGAAATTTTGCAGTGTGTCAAATAAAAACCTTCCCATTACATCGTCTCCAAGCTTACCGGCAAAATAGGAATCGATCCCCATTTTCGCCAAACCAACTGCAACGTTGGCTGGAGCGCCGCCCGGGCTTCTAATAAATTGAGAATTGCTGCTGTCTGCGGGAATAAAGTCAATAAGTGCTTCTCCTAAACAAATTACACCATTTTTCATTGTTGTTCCTCCTTATGTATGATTCTGGAAAATATGCCCCTCTGAGAACCAGAGAGGCATAAATTTCATTATTGTTCCCGCTTTTTTTCTGCGGTTGTTTTAAAAGAAGCAGTCTGTAAATAGGTTACCCACTGCGAAGCAGTCAGCAGATCATTTTTCCGCTGATGTTCCACTGCCTGCTGAAACGCATGCGAAACAACATACCAGTTCATTTTCGTTTTCAGGGTTTCTGTCAAAGATAACCCGTAATGATCAAGCCAGGTGGTCCATTCTTTTTCGGGAATATATTCATGCAGCAGCAGGCCGATATCATAGGCGGGGTCTCTTACCGAAGCGCTGTCCCAGTCTATAAGATAAAGGTCCCCCCGGCTGTTGACGATCCAGTTATTATGATTCATATCTCCGTGGCATACGACCATTTTAGCCGGATATACATACTGAAGCTCCTCTTTCAAATAATAGAGGGCATCTGTCATCGCCGGATGTTTTTCCCCGAGATTTTCGTAGCTGCTTTCCAGCTCTTCCACGATAAGTTCCGGCGTTCTCGGCTTATTGCCGATTCTCTGAAACATATCGAGAAGCTCTGCCGATGAATGAATTTTTGAAAGAAGCTCCGCCACCTGTGGTTCTCCCATGTCTTTGGCACGCAGTTCTCTGCTGTTAACCCACTTCTGTGCTGTAATAACATCCCCATTCTCCAGACGCTTTGTCCACAGAAGCTTCGGAACAATGCCTTCCGCAGAAAGAACAGCCAGAAAAGGAGAGGAATTTCTTTTTAGAAAAATTTTCCGTTCACCCAGCCAGGCAATATAGGCTTCTCCGCTTGATCCTCCTGCCGGCTTTACGTTCCATCCGTCTCCTAATTGAAATTCCAATATATTCACTCTCGTTTTGTTTGTGTCATCTGAGTTTTTCATAATGGAATCCTTTATTATTTATTCGCCTGTAAAGGCTTATTTTATACGTGCACAGCAAGAACAACGGTGCTTAACGGCGGTATCGTTATCCTATTAGAGCGAATCGTTCTTAATGGTATCAAAGAAGCTCTATCTCCGTCAACGATCATATGAAACGTTTTCGCTTCTTCCAGCGGAAGGGTTTGTTCAAACGGGGAGGCATTAAAAAACAGCCGCAGCTCTTCTTCCTCGTTTTCCCATTTCACTGCCGTACAGCCATTCTCTGCGGACAGCACATCAAAGGCATTGCGGATGTCTTCCTTATTATCAAGCCGGAGAACGGCATACTTCTTTCGAATGTCCAGCAGATTTTTCGTGAAAATCACCGTATCCAGGTTGCGGTCTTTCTGCTCCCAATCCAGCTGGTTGATCCAGATAGGCGATTTATAACTGTTTTCCACTTCAAATTTCGTCCGGTAAAACTCCTGGCCCGCATGAAGAAAGGGCACGCCCTGCGAGAGAATGACGAGAGCAGAAGCCAGTTTGTGCATGCGTTTAATGTCTTCTTTTTCAAGCTCGGGCCTAGTCTGAACCAGCTGATCCCAAAGCGTATAATTATCATGGCATTCCACATAATTGATTGACTGCAGAGGTGACTCGAACAACGGGCCCTGTTCCATCTCTTCCAATACCGAACCGCTCAAGTAAAAAGGAAGCTCCGCGGCATTTTCTCCTGCCCCATTTACAAACCCGGGAGTCGCCAGATCCATATGGCTTCCTTTGGAAAAGTCCCGCAGCCCGTCATTGAAAAAGCCGACGTCCGGAAGCTCTCCCGCGTGATGATGCGTGGCTCTCTGTTCCGGCGGGAGGCTCGTATCGAGATCCCAGCCTTCTCCGTAGAACAAACTGTCTTTTTTGCGGGCAGATACAAGTGCCTTTGCCTGACGTACAGTTTCAATGTCATGAATGCCCATAAGGTCAAATCGGAATCCATCTACGTGGTAGAAATCTATCCAATGCTTCAGACTGTCCAGTATATATTTGCGCATCATTCCACGTTCAGACGCTGTATCATTTCCAACTCCGGTCCCATTCGATAATTCTCCTGTCTCGGTATACCGGAAATAATAGCCCGGAACGAGAATGGACAGCGGCGATGTTTCTTCATCATAAAAATGGTTGTATACAACGTCCAGCACAAGCCGTAAGCCATGGGCATGAAGGTGGTTTATAAACTGCCAGCATTCTTTAACCTTTGCCATCGGATCAAGAGGGTCCCCTGCGTAGCTTCCTTCCGGCACAAAATGGTGAATCGGATCATATCCCCAGTTGTAGGCAGGCGGATACTCTTCTTCATCTACACTGCCGAAATCGTGCAGCGGCAGAATCTGCACATGTGTGACCCCTAAATCTTTAATATAGGCCAGCCCGGGAGAAACCGCCTCTCTATTTTTTCCCATGTTTGTCCAGGCACCGTATTTTCCTTTTTGGTACATTCCGCTGTTGTAATGAGCGCTGAAGTCTCTCATGTGCACTTCGTAAATAACGGCATCGACCGGACTCGAAAAAGCGGGAAGCGAAACCGGCTTCCCGAACTCCAGTTTTTCAGTGTCCACGACGACGGAAGCCCGGCCGTTTACAGTGGACGATATTGCATACGGATCCACCGTCCGTTTATACTCCCCGTTAATCAGCACTTCGTACTGATATGCGGCTTCGTGCAGAGAGCGGATAGTAGAAAAACGAAACACCCCTTTTTCGGTTCGTTTCATCGGAAGCCTTTCAAGTACAATATCCGTGTTTTCCATATTTACCAGCAGAATATATGCCTCTTCTGCTACTGGAGTCCAGACGGCGAAACTGGTTCTGTTTTTTTCACAAAAAACACCGAGGTCCCCCCCATCGTAATAGTATTTTTCTTCGAACGCCGGTGACCTTGGACTTTCTCCGGTTTCCACCGGAATATCCAGCTCTTCTTCTTCTGATAAAATCCGGTACCTCGTGCCCGCTTCAAGCTCTTCTGCCAGATAAAGTATCGTCCGTTCTTCTACAGTTTCCACTTTTTCTATTTCAAGCTTTTGTTTTCCAGGCTCTTGTATAAGATACAGTGTTTCGTTATTAATACCTGACGTGGGAATAACCGTAACGGTCTGCATATCATTCATACTGGCTCTGATCGTGTTACTTTCTACCGCAGCAGATGCATTCATCTTCTTTTGCTCCTCATGTTGTAATCTTTTTTTTCTAAAGAAAGAGTGATATAGTATTATCCGTTCCATTATAAAAATGCAGTTCCAGCAAACAGGAGGATATTTATGAGTAAATCATCTCAGCATAGAGCACGGCTTCTTATTTCCTGCGCCGACCAGCCCGGCATTGTTGCCGCTGTATCGGATTTTTTCTTTTCACAGGGCGCTAATATCGTGCAGTCGGATCAGTATACGACCGATCCGGAAAACGGCATGTTTTTTATGCGTATCGAACTTGATACAAATCAGAAAGCGTCTGTGCAGGAGCTTCGGGCAGCTTTTTCCGCTGTCGCTTCCTCATTTCAGATGGACTGGCGCCTCGAAGATGCACAAATAAAAAAGAGAATAGCCATCTTTGTCTCAAAAGAGGATCACTGTCTCCTTGAGTTGTTATGGCGCTGGCGCTCCGGTGAACTGGATGCGGAAATCCCCCTCATCATCAGCAATCATGAAACAATGAAAGATGTCGCGGAAAGCTATGGTATTTCTTTTTATCATATACCTGTTGATAAAAAGAATAAACAGTCTGCAGAGTCTGAAGCTTTAAAGTTAATCGATTCCCATCGTATCGATGTAGTGGTTCTCGCCCGCTACATGCAGATTCTCAGCGAATCCTTTGTAGAATCGCTTGAAAATAAAATCATTAACATTCATCATTCTTTCCTGCCGGCGTTTATTGGCGCCAATCCCTACCAGAAAGCGTTTGACCGTGGCGTTAAACTAATTGGGGCCACTGCCCATTATGTAACGAATGATTTGGACGAAGGCCCAATTATTGAGCAGGATGTTCTGCGCGTAAACCACCGCTATTCTGTTAAGGAACTAAAAGTAGCTGGCAGAAATGCAGAGAAACTAGCTCTCGCCCGTGCGGTGAAATGGCACACGGAAGACAAAGTTCTCGTAAACCAGAATAAAACCATTGTATTTCCATAAATGTGATAAATCGGCCGTCCTCTTTTACTAATTAGAGGGCGGCCGGTTTTTCAGGCGGGATTGCGTGGACGTATGTTTAAAAAGAGCTTCTGCTGCCTGAATCTGAGCGAGCTTTACAGGAGCCGGGTTTCTTTTTTTTGCTTCCAGCCAGGTCGGGAGCGTCTGTTTGTCTATTAATTCAGCCGTTCCGGCATACCCTTTGCGGTCAATAATCGAACCGGGAGCAATTATTTCTTTTCTAATTGGCAGCTCAATCCCATCGGCTTCCATAATAGTTGCCGCCATGCTGCTCATACGCTGCATCGGGATGGCAGGGTTAAGGGTTTTTGTAATCTTTCCTTCTGCATACTCATTCCAGAATCTTCCAGTCGATGTATCGAATACGCTGTTCATCTTTCCTTCCAACAGAAGCATGCAGATGATTTCTGTTGGGGTTATCACGATAATATCCAATTCTACTGGAGCATTTTTTATATAAAAAACAGGACGGAATAAGACAAAGAAATTATCCGGCCATTCCCTTAAGAAATATTTCAAATGCTGATTGTAACGCAGTGCTGGTGCGATAGTCGACTCTTCCAGTAGAGAAGAGCTTGCCCAGCGCAGCTGGGATTGAAATAATTCTTCGTAAAACGCTTCAATAAGCTGTTCTTTCGTTTTTCCACGGTAAAAAGCCAGTTTGTCCTGGGCCGGGGATGTTTTTTCCAGTAAAGCAGGTTGTTCAGCCGCCCGGAGGCGTTTCTTTAAAATTGTTCGTCTGAAGAAGCTGGGTTTTGGTTCAAACCATTCCTCTTCCACCACATCCGGTTCCCCCGGCGTTTCATTTATAGAAGAAGTATTGGCTTCAAGCCAGGCCGTCTTCATTTTTTTCCAGCGCTCCTGTTTAAACCTGGAAAACTGGCTGGAATAATGATACATATCGAGCTCATACCGTGAAGCATAGTCAGATAGTTTTAAAAGCTGGGCCATAATCGCCCTCCTCTCTTATATATAGTATACACAATCTTCCACCTGCTTATTTAAAAAACGAGAAAAGCGAGCAACGGTGCGATAATAGAAACGATAATCGCACTAACAGTCATGGCAACAGAACTGGCTGCCCCTTCTTCTTCGCTGTTTTCAAGCGCTTTAGCAGTTCCGATAGCGTGAGCTCCGCTTCCCAATGCCATTCCTTTGGCAAACGGATGGGTAATATGAAACCACCGGGTTACATACGGCGCCATCATGACGCCGCCGATGCCGGCAATCATTACAAATACCGCCGCAAGGGCCGGTATTCCTTCCAAAGATTCAGCTACACTCATCGCAATCGGTGCCGTGACGGATTTAGGCAGAACAGAAGCAAGCAGCTCCTGCTCCTTTGTTACCAATATAGACAGACCCCAACCGGAAGCTGTTCCTGCTGCCGCCCCTACAGCGGAGCTGCAGAGAATGGGAATTAAATAGCGCTTCAGCACTTCTCTTTGACTGTACAGCGGATACGCCAGGGCAACGACGGCCGGTCCAAGGAAATATTCAATCCACCGGCCCCCTTCCATATACACCGTATACGTCACATTTCCCGCTTCCAGCACGATGATAATAAGCACCGTTCCTATCAGGACAGGAAGGGTAAAGGGGGAAGGAAAGCGTTTATACAGTTTCTTTGCTGCTAAATACATTCCTATTGTCAAAAGGATCATTATTACAGCAGTGATCACATCATTCATGTTTTTGTTTCCTCCCCATCAACTGCTGCGCGGTAACACCTGTAAGAGTCATTACGATAAAGGTGCTCGCAAGCGTTATACCTACAAGCCATATACCCGATCCCGTAAACAACGAATAGTACTGCATGATACCAACAGTAACCGGGAGAAAAATAAGCGGCATATTCCGAAGAACCAATGCCGTTCCTTCCTGTATCCAGCGTGGATCGATAAGACGTGCTGAAAGTGCCAGAAATAAAAGAATCATGCCAAGTATGCTTCCCGGTACAGGCAGCTGAAGCCACTGCTGAAGCAGAGAGCCCGCACCGAAAAATAGAAACAGGACGGCAATATGCAGAATAACGCGAAATAAAGCCATTTAGTGGGACACCTCTTTACGATATGGTAAAATTCTGTTGGAACCTTGATAATAATGTGTAGAAAGCAGGGATTGCATGCTTGTTGTAAACAATGTATCAGAATTAGTAGGAAACACGCCACTCGTTAAATTAAACAGGCTGCCTGATCCGGCCGGCGCTGATGTATATTTAAAATTGGAATACCAGAATCCAAGCGGAAGTGTAAAAGACCGTGCAGCTTTAAATATGATTAAAACCGCGGAAGAGCAGGGTCTTATTCATAAGGATACCGTTATCATTGAACCAACATCCGGTAATACCGGCATCGGACTCGCTATGACTGCATCAGCCCGGGGTTACCAGTCTATTTTAGTTATGCCTGATACGATGTCGCTTGAACGAATTAACCTGTTGAAGGCTTATGGTGCAAAGGTGGAGCTGACACCAGGAGACAAAAAAATGCCCGGGGCTATTGAACGTGCCCATGAACTTGTAAACGAAATTCCCAATGCCTATATGCCTATGCAGTTTGAAAATGAAGCTAATCCGGACGCCCACCGCCTGACTACCGCGTTGGAAATCAAGGCGGCAGTGGAAGAAATCGGCCGGCCGCTCGCCTCTTTTGTCGCTGCTTCCGGAACCGGCGGCACCATTACCGGCACCGGTGAAAAATTAAAAGAATTTTATCCTGATCTTGAGGTTCTTGTTGTTGAGCCGTTTGGCTCACCGGTTCTTTCAGGAGGAAAACCAGGTCCGCACAAGCTCGTCGGTACGAGTCCCGGGTTTATTCCACCGATACTCAATCAGAACGTATACAGCCGTATCGATACGGTTACCGATGAAGATGCTTATCATATCACAAGAAGACTGGCCAAAGAAGAAGGGATTCTCGTTGGGCCCTCATCGGGCGCGGCCTGCTATACCGCGTTGGAAAAAGCAAAAACCCTTTCTCCTGGTGAGATCGTCATTGCGATTGCCTGCGATACCGGAGAACGGTATTTGAGCACCGATTTATTTGAATTTGAGTAAATGGTAGGTAAAAAGACTCCATATATTAAGATTATATGGAGTTTTATTTAGAAAATTGGAAAAGGTTCTGAATTATTGTACAATAAGAGAGTAAAGGGTGCTATTTTTTGTAAACATATACTACCATTTGTCTATTGCATACACTCTATTTATACCAGCAGACCCACAACCCATCGATCTATTACGTAAAGCAGCCCCTATACACAGCGCTTTATAAATCATGGATAAGGAGTGGTTTTTTGAGAACTTCAACCGACCGTATGATCACACGAGTAAAGTCCATCTATATTTATATTAAGCAGAAAGGGACAGTGACAACGACAGAATTGGTTGACGAGTTCGGAATCACACAGCGGACGATTCAGAGAGATTTAAATGTTTTGGAGTATAATGACCTTGTTCACAGTCCTTCTAGAGGAAAGTGGGCAACTACCCGAAAGCGCGTTAAAGCATCCTGATATACCGAAAGCTGCTTTTATCCCCAACTGATTGTAAAGCACACAACCCTCCAGCGCGCAGCCGGAGGGTTGCTGTCTGTTATGAATTCTGCAGTTCCTCTATTTCTTCTTCCCGTAAATCTCTGTATTCCCCGGGTTCCAGTTTAGGATCCAGCATAATGCCGCCAATTTGAATTCTCTTCAAAAACAGCACTTCTTTACCGACAGCATGGCACATTCTTTTCACCTGATGAAACTTCCCTTCTGAAATCGTAATATGCACCAGCATTTTTTCACTGTCCACCTGCTCCAGGCCGGCTGGCTTTGTTTGGTATCCATCGTCCAGGATAATGCCTTCTGCAAACTGTTTTTTGTCTTCCTCTGTAATGGTTTGATCCAGCACAGCTTCATATACTTTAGGGACATGCTTTTTGGGAGAAGTGATGCCGTGGGCAAACTTACCATCATTAGTCAAAATCAGAAGGCCTTCTGTATCTTTATCAAGCCGTCCTACGGGAAAAGGCTGCCGGACCACGTCATCAAATTCCAATATGTTAACAACCGTCTCATGCATGTCATCTTCCGTTGCCGAGATCACGCCCTGTGGTTTATTCATCATCAGATACACAAATTCCCTGTACTCTACGGTTTCCCCTTTCACCGTAATGACGTCCTTATCCGGATTCACCTGCGCAGAAAAGCTTTTTATCTTTTTGCCGTCTGCCTCAACGGCTCCCTGCTTTACTAACTTTTTTACTTCTTTTCTCGTGCCGTATCCTGTATGGGCCAGGAGTTTATCAATCCTCATGCTGCGCCTCCTTCTGTTTCCAGATTTTCTGTACAAAACCTCCATGTTCTCCGCGGATATGCGCATGAATCACCCCGGCTGGAATCTGCTGCAGAACGGCCGTTCTGACCGGCTCTGGGATCCCTTTAGCTTTAAGCTGCTTTTCCAGCCGCAAAATAAGATCTACTGTCTCCTCCACCGCTGTCTGATTGGCTTCGAGCACCTCTGTTTCCTCTCCATGTATCACGTGAAAAGCTTCCTGAAGCCATTTTTCAATATATTCTTTTTCCCTGGGAAAGGCTGCCGGCACTACAAATGTTCCTCCACTCTTTTCCAGATTGGATTGGAGCGCATGCCCGGCAAACTTTGCCGGCACCATTTTGTAATCCGGATACCGTTCGGCTATTTCTTCCGTGCGGATCGATGTGGATGTAATGTAAACAGCCGCCTGTTTAGGAAATTCATGAATATGTGTTTCCAAAAAAGATAACGTAGCTTTTTCCGGGAGTGCTACTATCACATTCATATACTCGGCGAACGATTCAGGCGGTGCGTAATAAGCATTTGTATTTTCTTCCACGTGCTGTTTTGTTCTGTTGTATACCGGAAGCGGTTTATCCGGATGGCCATTCACTATCATTTTTGCAAGCTTTCCAAATCCTATAATTAACATGGCTGATTCTCCTTTTTATAAATATACGTTAAAAGGAAAAACGCTACCTATATGACTCTAGATAGCGTTGGTTTCCTGAGCAGACCTTTTTCGGTCCATTGATGTGTATTTTGAGATGTTAGCTAAAATCCCGAGCAGAATCATCGTTACCAGCAGAGAAGAACCACCATAGCTCATTAATGGAAAAGTAAGACCGGTAATCGGCATTAACCCTGTTGCAGCGCCGGCGTTAATGATAGCCTGGCTGAGAAGCTGAAAAACAATTCCAAATGCCAGCAGCGTGCCGAACTGGTTACGGTTGCGGATTCCAATCAATGAACCTCTCCATGCTATCGTTCCAAGACATAAAAGAATAAAACCAATACCAAAAATACCAAGTTCTTCTGCCACTACCGCAAGAATAAAGTCTGTATGAGGCTCCGGCAGAAAATGCATTTTCTGCACACTCTGCCCCAGCCCTGTTCCAAACAGTCCGCCGTGGGCAAAAGCGATGTACGATTGTATAAGCTGATAGCCGCTTCCACTCGCTGCTTCCGCTACTTCAAAAGGATCGCGGAATGCAGTCAGCCGCTGGACCCGGTATGGCTCAATCGCGGCCAGTATACCTATAACTACCACTGCGACTGCTCCGAGTCCGGCAATGTGTGTTATTTTTGCTCCGGATAGATAGACGATAACTCCTGTCGTCATTATAATCGAAGCCGCCGTTCCTATATCAGGCTGAAGGGCAATTAAAGCAAAAACGATGACAATCATCACAAGCGGCGGCATAACGCCGGTAACTAAACGATTAATATACGTTTGTTTTTTTGAATATACATAAGCCAGATAAATAATCACAGCTATTTTAACAAATTCAGCAGGCTGAATCGTAAACGGACCAACGTTAAACCAGCTTGTCGCCCCATTTACTTCGTTGCCGATAAGCAGTACAAGAAGAAGGGATAGGATCGATGCCAGCATCATGAAAGGAATAAAAACTTGAAACCGCCTGTAAGGAAAGTGCATAAAGAAAATAAAAAACACTGTCCCCAGAATAAAAAAGACAAGCTGTCTTTGAAAAAAGTGCGCAGGGTTGTCATATAAATCAATAGCAAGTGGAAAACTGGCGCTGTAGATCATGACCATCCCGAAAATAGCAAGCGCAAACGAAGCACCAATCATCCACCAGTCGTAATTTTTATATTTTTGCACGTTGATTATTCACCTCGAAGGCCTTTCTTTTTTTAGAGTATAGCATGTACGGAACCACTTAAGTTCAAGGGGCAGCTATTTATTTTTTCAAGATAGAGAACCTGTCGCCAAGGATCTGGCCGGCTAAACCGATTTTTACCGTAAGGATGAAATAAAGAAGAATCCCTGTGATCATGGCAAACACTTCTACAAAGAGGGCGTTTGTCCAGGAAACGAGTGGAAACAGCTGCTCTGCTCCTTCTTTTACAACAATCACTCCAAGGCTCATTACAAGCGTTACGGCCACAATTAAAATGGTCCGCTTGATCAATGGAAGAAAATCAAAATCAGCATATTTCGCGATAATCACTAAATTAAAGACAATCGCTGCAGTAAAGCCAAGAAACGTGCTGATAATAGCTCCCATGGAACCGAGTGCAATTAAAAGCGGATAGGTTAGAATCAACTTTATGATGATCCCCACTATAAGGGAAAGCACCGCAAACCGCTGCTGGTTGATGCCCTGAAGCATCGCTGCGCTGACAGAGAAAAGCGAAAACAAAATGGCTACCGGTGCATAATAGCGCAGAATATAGCCGCCGACCTCGATATCATTTAATCCAAACAAAAGCGCAAATGTAGGATAAGACAATATCATTAAACCAGCTGAAGCCGGTAATGCTAAAAAGATGATTACTTGAAAAGCCTGGGTAATCTGGTTTTGAAGCACTTCATCGTTCTGGCTTGTAAAAGACTTGGTGATAGCCGGAATTAACGTAATGCTCATTGCTGTTGCAATGGCTACCGGAATCAGAATTAAACGGTGTGCCGAACCGGAGAACACGCCGTACATTGTTTCCGCCTGCCCAAGCGTATAGCCGGAGGCGGTAAGGGCGTTGTTGAATGTAAATAAGTCCACCAGCTGGAAAAGCGGAATAGCCAGTCCCACAAACGAAAACGGCAGAGCGTACATAATAAGCTCTTTATACATATTGGTTAATGGCAGATTATGGTCAACCGTGCTTTCCTGTACCTGCTTCTGAATAAAATACTTTCTTTTTTTCCAATAAAACAACAGGACTGCCAGGCCGCCGAGGCCGCCGACAAAAGCACCGAATGTAGCAAATCCTACTGCCGTGCCAAGGTCTCCATCCATTATGTAAAGAACAGAATAAGCCATGCTGAGAATAAATACGATCCGAATGAGTTGTTCCAGCACCTGGGAAACAGCTGTCGGGCCCATTGACTGATTTCCTTGAAAGAACCCGCGGATAACTGCCATCGCAGGGATAATAATTAATGCTACGCTGACCATGCGGATAACAAAGGTAACATCTGTCAGGGAGTTTCCATCCAGATCACCTGGATCACTGATAATCCATCCGGAAATAACAGGAGCCATCGAAAACAATACAAGAAATGCCAGGAAGCCGGTAATACTCATAAATAAAATACCGGTTTTTAACAGGCGCTGACCCGTTTTATAATCTCCCATTGCGTTATATTTGGAAACAAATTTTGAGACAGCCATAGGCACGCCGAGCGTTGCCATGCTGAGCAGGATAACATAGGGCTGGTAGCCGTACTGGTAAAGTGCCAGTCCCTGCTGGCCCACCATTGCGACAAAAGGAAATACATATACCATGCCAAGAATCTTTGAGGCGAACGTTGCCATCGTTAGAATCATCGTACCACGTAAAAATTTCGAGTCGGTCATACATTCATCTCCAATTAGTTACTAAATCTCATCCTTGAGAATTTTACCATAATTCTCTCTGAGAATCTTGTAAATCATTGGAGATGAACAAATAATTTATCCGCTTATCCTTTCAAAGCTTTCAGATAATAGCTTCTCGTTCGGGGACCGTCGAATTCACAGAAATAGATTCCCTGCCATGTGCCGAGCACTAATGCGCCGTTCTCCACAATGATCGTCTGCCCTGTGCCTACTGTGCTTGCTTTCAGGTGGGAGGCGGTATTGCCTTCCGCATGGCGGTATTTCTCGTGATCCCACGGATAGACTTCATCGAGCCTCATAATCATATCTTTCTTCACGTCGGGGTCGGCGTTTTCATTAACCGTAATACCGGCCGTCGTGTGCGGACAGTACACCGTAATTATCCCTTCGTCCATTTCTTCTT
The DNA here is from genome assembly GCF_059510535.1 of Sinobaca sp. TMA16-18. Lineage (NCBI taxonomy): Bacteria > Bacillati > Bacillota > Bacilli > Caryophanales > Sporolactobacillaceae > Sinobaca > Sinobaca sp. TMA16-18. The sequence continues at coordinate 660,376 of NZ_JCAKFM010000001.1, forward strand.
CGCGGACATATTTTTCTACTTCTCTTGTAATATCAATAAACTGGTCTCTCGTTTTTGTTTTCAGCTGCATTTTCTTCATTATTTCCCAGCTCCTTTTTATGGCTGTCTCTAAAGTGGGAGACAGTACGATTATTTGTTATGATAGGGTTACTTTACAGATATATAATGATTATTACATGTTTACACAGAGAAAGGATATTATTATGCGATACGATACGATAGTAGTAGGAGGCGGGCCTGCCGGTTTGATGTCGGCCGCTGCAGCCGCGGAGCACGGGGCACGCGTCCTCCTGCTTGATAAAGGAAAGAAACTCGGCCGTAAGCTCGCGATTTCCGGAGGCGGCCGCTGTAACGTTACGAACCGGATGGAACTTAAACAGCTTATTGAGCATATACCCGGTAATGGGAAATTTATGTACAGCCCTTTTTCCAATTTTAACAATGAAGACATTATTGCCTATTTCGAAGGACTGGGCATTGAATTGAAAGAAGAAGATATGGGACGGATGTTTCCGGTAAACGATAAAGCTGTTACCGTCGTACAGACTCTTTTACAGGAGCTTGAAAGGCTGCAGGTTGAAACGAGAAAGCAGACAAAAGTGGCTTCTCTTCTTATGGAAAACAATAAAATAGAAGGGCTCGTGCTCGAAGACGGGGAAAAACTGTATGCACCATCTGTCATTATCGCGACCGGCGGCAAATCTGTTCCGCAGACCGGCAGCACCGGAGACGGCTATCCGTGGGCGGAAGCTGCAGGCCATACGATTACGGAGCTTTATCCTACCGAAGTTCCGATTACGTCCAGCGAACCGTTTATTCAGCAGAAAGTACTGCAGGGAGCTTCTTTTCAGGACGTAGCCTTAACTGTTATGCAGCCGAAAGGAAAAAAGATAAAAACCCACCGCGGCGGTTTTATTTTTACTCATTTTGGCGTATCCGGACCGATCAGCCTGCGCTGCAGCCAATATGTTGTAAAAGCCTTAAAAAAGTACAAAACAGACACCATTTCTTTATCACTAGCTCTTTACCCGGACAGCAGTCCGGAATCTATTTTTCAGCAGTTTATTACTCTTAAAAAAACAAACGGTACAAAAAACAGTAAAAATGCCTTGAAATCATGGCTGCCCGAAAAGTCCCTCGTGTTTTTCCTGGAGAGGGCAGAAATAGCTGCCGATCAACCGTTAAATACGATTACCAATGATGCCCTGCGCAGACTCGCAGAGCTTCTAACCGACTTCCGTATTGAAGCACACGGCACATTGTCGATTGAAGAAGCATTCGTTACCGGAGGAGGCATTTCAATTAAAGAAATTGACCCGAAACGGATGGAATCGAAAATGACAGAAGGATTATTTTTCTGCGGAGAAATTCTGGATGTGCATGGTTATACAGGCGGCTTTAATATCACCTGTGCGTTTTCCACCGGCTATTCTGCTGGTACCGCCGCCGCTGAACTGAAAAACACGGCACCTTTATCAAAATAATTCAAAACTGGTCACGCGGATAGTGCTTTTCACAGACAATCTTTCATCTGTGCTATCCCTTCACGAATCAATTATTATCTTCCTCCTTTTTTTTAAGCTGTCTTTCTCGTTTAGCAGCTTTATCGCTCAGTTTTGACTGCTGCATGTAATAAAGAATTTTTGTTGCAAACGCCAAAATCAACCCAACACCGCTCAGTATGTAAATGATAGTAAATATTTTCCCAAAGTTCGTTTGTGGGGAGAAATCACCATAACCAACCGTTGCCAGCGTAACCACGCTGAAATAAAGCGCATCCAGCAATGATAGTCCTTCCACATTACTGTAGAACAATGTTCCGGAGAGCAGCATTCCTCCGGTAAGAGAGAGCAGCACCTGAAATTCCGGCTCTTGCAACCCTCGAAGAATGGCCTTAACTATCCTTCGAAATACTAATAGAAATGAAACCATGCTCCACTCCCCCTTTTTCCTTGTAACAAATTTCGCCGTCCTGGTGCAAAAATCCTTTTTTCGTCCTATTGCCGATAAGTACAGCGTTTTGAAGAAAACTTTTGACAAGATCTTTTACAAGGAAAAGCAAAACTCTAAAAAAAAGCCGCTGACTTTCCATGTTTTTGGAAAATCAGCGGCTTTATTAATGATCATCGACTTAAAGAATCTAACAGTGACAGATTTTTCAACAGCCACTTTTTTAAGAGGATAGACTTTCTTTGGCTTCACAAGTTCTACAGCCTCAATTAGCTACAATATTTACGAGCTTTCCAGGGACAACGATAACTTTGCGGATCGTTTTGCCTTCAATTTCTTCTTTAATTTTCGGCTGGGCCATAGCAAGTTCTTCCGTTGCTGCTTTATCTGCTTCTCTTGCAATAAGCAGCTTGGCTTTCACTTTGCCGTTTACCTGCACGACAATTTCTACTTCATCTTCAATCAGCATTTTTTCATCATAAACCGGCCACGGTTCATACGTGATTGTACCCTCATGGCCCAGATATGCCCAGAGCTCTTCTGCAAGATGGGGAGCAATCGGAGAAAGGAGCTTTGTAAACCCTTCTATCCATGGCTTAGGCAGTTCATCCTGCTTATATGCTTCATTAATAAAGATCATCAGCTGACTGATCCCTGTATTAAAGCGAAGGTGTGTAAATTCTTCCGTCACTTTGGCGACTGTTTTATGATACGTTTTCTCAAAATCACCGGACGTTACTTTTGTTGTAACCGCCGGGCTCAGCTCATTATCATTTTTTATAAGCAGACGCCAGATTCTATCCAAAAAGCGACGGGCACCTTCTACCCCATTTTCCGACCAGGCGATGGAGGCGTCCAGCGGCCCCATGAACATTTCATATAGACGCAGCGTGTCCGCGCCGTGAGTTTTTACAATCGTATCGGGATTTACTACATTCCCTTTTGACTTGCTCATTTTTTCATTATTTTCTCCAAGAATCATTCCCTGGTTGTACAGGCGCTGGAATGGCTCTTTCGTTGAAACAACTCCAATATCGTAAAGCACCTTATGCCAGAAGCGAGCGTACAGCAGATGAAGCACGGCATGCTCGGCGCCTCCGATATAAATATCAACCGGCATCCACCGCTTCAGCTTTTCTTCGTCTGCCAGCTTTTCCGTGTTATCCGGATCAATATAACGAAGGTAATACCAGCAGCTTCCTGCCCACTGCGGCATCGTGTTCGTTTCACGGCGTCCTTTCATTCCCGTTACCGGATCGGTTACTTCCAGCCAGTCTTTTGCGTTGGCAAGCGGGGATTCCCCTGTACCTGACGGCTTAAACTCATCCATATCCGGTAATACAAGAGGAAGCTCTTCTTCCGGAAGCTCACTCATGCTGCCATCTTCCCAGTGAATGATAGGAATCGGCTCGCCCCAGTAGCGCTGGCGGCTGAACAGCCAGTCACGGAGCCTGTACGTCACTTTCTTTTCTCCGGTTCCCTTCTCTTCCAGCCACTTAATCATTGCTGCAATCGCTTCTTTTGTGCTAAGTCCGTTCAAAAATCCAGAATGAATATGGTCTCCGTCACCGGTATAGGCTTCCTTTTCGATGCTGCCGCCTTCCAACACCTGGATAATCGGCAGATCGTATTTTTTCGCAAATTCATAGTCACGCTGATCGTGGGCGGGCACGGCCATAATAGCACCGCTTCCGTATGTGGAAAGAACATAATCCGCAATCCAAACGGGTACTTCTTCGCCGGTAACCGGATGGATCGCATAGGCACCGGTAAATACACCGCTTTTCTCTTTCTGAAGCTCAGTACGTTCCAGGTCACTTTTTGTTGCTACTTCTTTCTGGTAGGTTTCAACTGCCTGCTTTTGATCGGCCGTTGTAATAGCCGGCGTGAGCTCATGTTCAGGAGAAAGCACGCAGTAAGTGGCTCCATATAATGTATCAGGGCGTGTTGTAAACACGGTAAAAGACTTCGCGGATCCTCTCACGTTAAAGGTAACTTCTGCGCCTTCCGAACGCCCAATCCAATTGCGCTGCATATCTTTAATGCTTTCCGGCCAGTCCAGTTCTTCAAGATCCTCGAGAAGACGATCGGCATATTCCGTAATTTTAAGCATCCACTGCTTCATCGGACGGCGTTCCACCGGATGGCCGCCGCGTTCACTTTTTCCATCAATGACTTCTTCATTGGCGAGCACGGTTCCGAGCGCCGGGCACCAGTTTACAGCGATTTCATCCATGTATGCCAGGTTCTTTTTGTAAAGCTGGATGAAGATCCACTGGGTCCACTTGTAATACTCCGGATCGGTTGTATTGATTTCACGGTCCCAGTCATAAGAAAACCCCAGAGATTTAATCTGGCGTTTAAACGTATCAATATTGGATTTCGTAAAATCGCGCGGGTGCTTTCCGGTATCCAGTGCAAATTGTTCCGCCGGCAGACCGAATGCGTCCCAGCCGATCGGATGAAGCACATTGTAGCCCTGCATCCGTTTCATTCTTGATAAAATATCCGTAGCCGTATAGCCTTCCGGGTGGCCTACGTGAAGCCCTGATCCTGATGGATAGGGAAACATATCCAGTGCATAATAATCCGGATTTCCGTTTTGTTCATCTTCCAGGCGGAACGTTTTATTTTCTTCCCAGTGCTTCTGCCATTTCTGTTCAATTTCCTGATGCGGAAATGCCATGTTTGCAGCCTCCTCTTTCTCTATATCACGATTATTCCTATGCTTTCTATCGCAGAGATACTATGTATAAATACATTATATCGTACTTTCGCTTTCTTCACTGAAGAATGGTAATCAATATATGATATTTTATGGATTAACCCCTTGCCTGTCAAGGCAGAGCAGGTATACTCCCATTCCACCGCTGGGTTTTCAAAAATAAGCGTGATAGAATAAAGGATACACTAGAAGTACTTATACAGGGAGAGATACACATGAATGCAGATACAGCCTCTCCGGTATTTTGGGGAGACAAACGATATTATACATGGAATCATCAGTTGAAAAATCATTTCGGCGAAAAAATTATTAAAGTTCCTCTTGATGGGGGGTTTGACTGCCCCAACCGGGACGGGGCCGTGGCTTCCGGAGGCTGTACGTTCTGCTCCCAGCGGGGGTCCGGAGATTTTGCCGGAGACCGCGGAGAAGATATTATTGACCAGTTCCACACGGTAAAAAACCGAATGAACCGAAAATGGAAAAAAGGAAAATATATCGGCTATTTTCAAGCGTTCAGCAATACGTATGCTCCGGTCGAAGAATTAAAAGTAATGTTTGAAAGTATCCTCAGGCAAGAGGATGTTGTGGGACTATCTATTGCAACACGACCGGACTGCCTGCCCGACGATGTGGTTGACTATTTGGCTGAATTAAACCAGCGGACCCATCTCTGGGTGGAGCTCGGCCTCCAGACGGTTCATGAACGAACCGCCCTGTTAATTAACCGGGCTCATGACTACGACTGTTATAAAGAAGGCGTAGAAAAGCTCAGAAAACACAATATTAACGTCTGCGCCCATGTGATCAACGGCCTTCCTCTGGAAACGCCTGAGATGATGCTCGAAACAGTAGAGGAAGTAAGCAGACTTGATATTCAGGGCATTAAGATTCACCTGCTGCACTTGTTAAAGAAAACCCCGATGGTAAAACAATATGAAAAAGGACTTGTCGAGCTGATGTCACAGGAGGATTATATTCAGCTGACGGCGGACCAGATTGAAAGGCTTCCCGCTTCTATTACGATTCACCGCCTAACCGGTGACGGGCCGGCCGAGCTGATGATAGGGCCGATGTGGAGCATGAATAAGTGGAGCGTATTAAATGGCATCGATGATGAATTGAAACGACGCGGAAGCTGGCAGGGTAAGTTTGCCGATGGCTTCCGGGAGGCTTCCCAATGAAAATACCCGGTGTTCTTCCCTTTGGCAGGCTTCTTTTGGAAAAATACCTTCATAAAGGAGCCGCAGCTATTGACGCCACGGCCGGCAAAGGCGCCGACACCTTGTTTCTGGCCGAACGGGCTGCTGTCGTATACGCGTTTGATATTCAAAAGCAGGCGATTGACGCCACAGCCGAACGTGTAGACAGCGCCGGGTTCACCAATGTACACCTTATTCATGACAGTCATGAAAATATAGTGGAACGGGTGCCGAAAGAAGTACTCCATAAAACAGCTGCGGTAGTGTTTAATTTAGGTTACCTGCCCTCCGGGGATAAAAGTATTACGACAACGACATCATCCACGCTTCAGACGCTGGATCACCTGCTTCCTGTTCTATCTAAAGGATGCGTCATCCTTATTACCGCTTACCCGGGGCACGATGAAGGTGCACGCGAGCAGACTGCAGTGGACAAATACGTGTCAGCGATCGATCAGCACGCCTTTCATGCAGCCAAATACCAGTTTATCAATCAGATAAATAACCCGCCTCTCGTATATGCTTTGGAAAAAAGATAAATCTTACTATATAATAATGGAAGTGTGAGGCAGCTGCCGCACGAATATATCAGGGAAGGGGCCGTTACAATGCCAACGATTGACTCGATTATCGAATTTAACCAGACATTTGTACAAAACAAAGAATATGAGGAATACAAAACGTCTAAGTTTCCTGACAAAAAACTGGTTGTTTTAACCTGCATGGATACCAGATTATCAGAGCTTCTTCCAAGAGCCATGAACCTACAGCAGGGAGACGCCAAGATCATTAAAAATGCCGGCGCCGTTCTTTCCCATTCCTACGGAAGTATTATGAGAAGTATTATTGTAGCGCTGTATGAACTGCAGGCAGAAGAAGTTGCTGTTGTCGGCCATTATGGCTGCGGCATGGCCGGCCTGAAGCCGGAACCTATTCTTGAAAAAGCCTATAATAATGGATTAACCGATGAAAAAATAGCTGAAATAGAAGCCTCCGGAAGCAATGTCCGGGAATGGCTGAAAGGCTTTGAAAACGTTGAAGACAGTGTGCGCCAAAGCGTAAAGCTTATACGGGAGCATCCTTTTCTTCCCGCGGGCACTCCGGTTCACGGACTTGTCATTTCTCCTGAAACCGGCGAATTAACTGTAGTCGACAAAGCCGAATAACAACATAACAGAAGAGCCCTGCCATCCGGCAGGGCTCTTCTGTTATGTTGTTTTACGGAATACCCAGGAATTCAAATAGAAAAAGGCAGTCGGAAGCCCGCCGAACCGAATAAAACGGTTCGCAGTTTTCTTTAACTCCGGACGCATCTGAACTTTTTCATCTGCTAAATAGATTGCAATAATTCCTTTATTTAATAACGAGTGAAAAGCTGCGTCAGGCAGGCGTTTTAACCGCTTCCCGCCTTCCCGCTTGAACAGTTCCATCCGGCGCACCATCGTTTCCTCGTCCTGATAGTAGGTGCAGAAATTCAATTCGTCGTCCCGGATATCTTCTTCCTGATCAATAAAGTAATCCAGAAGGATATGCATTCCCTGTACATAAGGAAAGTAGCTGTTTTTTATGGTTTCTGCCTGCCACTCTGCCAGATGGCTGCGCGAAGCATACGATGCCAGCGCATAGATGCCAAGAGTGGAGCCCGTTGAAGCGCTGAACTCGTACCAGGACATGTCCGGCACGCGCTGCTTTTCTTCTTTAAACCATTCCGTTAACAGCCCTTCCCGGTCTTCTTTCTTCACATGCTTATACACCTGCAGGTTTCGGTAATGCAGGGAAAGCTCTTCCATGGAAGCACGCGCATGGGAAAAACCGGGGAAAGCTGCCACCTGCTTCTGGCAGGCTTCTACAAGCTCCTGGAGAAAGCCGTTATCCTCAGACTCCGGGTGATGCTCATAGTACGGATATGTTTTCTCTTCCGGCGCCAGAGCCAGCCGGAGTGCTTCATGAAGAGAACGGAAGTCTCTTCTGTCAAACGAATCTGTTTCATCGCATAAACTATCCAGATAGTCACAGATAATCTGATAAGCAACAATAAAGCGAAGCAGGTCGTCCCGGGCTTCTTTTCTGGTTAAAAGAGCATAGACGCCTCCTCCTTCGCTGTGAAATGTATTTTCGTTAATGCTGTTCAATGCATGCCGGCGGAGCTCTTCATTTGGAATACCGGCTGCTTTTACGCGCCATTCGTCCAAAATACTGTGGACACGCGGAACTATTTCTTTTTTTATGTGGTACATCAAAGTCCACATTGTCGTCGGGGCGCTCACTATAATTAAATCCTCCTATTGCGTAATAAAATATCAACACGGTGCCATTGTACCTTATAATCTCATGTGAATGAAATACATCATAAACCTAAATATTTCTTCACGTTCCGGCTCGTTCAATAATTCGTGATATAATCCTTTCCACTCCCGCAGCGACCGGTCTGTAATTTCAAGTTTGTTAAACCAGTGGTGGGTGGCATGCTTATCTACTATTAAATCCATACCTGCCTGCATGACAAGAAGCGAGACATCCGGAAATTCCAGAGCATCTGCGTGGCTTTGCCTCATCGCTTTGACTAGTTCCTGGTACCAGCGTACGGTTACCGTGGAGGTATTCCACTCATCTGTTTCATAAGAGGCTCTTGCTTCTTCATTTCGTGTTACATCCGCTGCCTGAATGCCTGATTTCGAGCTGAATGTCGGATTTAGGCGGTGCAGCATTTTTGTACTGAAGTCTCTCATCCGGCCCGGCCGCTGATAAAGGCTCAAACAAGGTGAGGATAATACAACTCCCCGGATCCGCATTCGCCTTTCCATTAATGTACGGATTGTAATTAATCCGCCCATACTGTGCCCGAATAAAAAGACAGGCAGTTCATACCCTGCAGCTTCTGTATACCAGGTGAATACGGCATCTATGTACTGGTCAAAGCTGTCTACATGCCCTCTCTTCCCACGGGTTCTTCCATGCCCCGGCAGATCCCCGCTTACGACGTTAAACCGCTGGCGGTTCAGCTGTTCAATCATCCACTCATACCTTCCATGGTGTTCCCCGTTGCCATGCACAATAACGACGGTCGCCCTCGGCCTTTCGACTAACCATGTTTTCATTACGTTCCTGACCCGCCTCTCCTGCTTACTTCTCTGTTTATTTCAACTTTGATACACTAGTACTATAAGTGTACAATATATTAACTCATATAGGAGGACTTCATGAAAATATATCCTTACGACGGAACATATCCTGATATCGCGGATAGTGTCTACCTTGCTGATTACTCTATTATTACAGGTGATGTAAAAATAGGCGAGGAATCAAGCATATGGTTTCATACGGTTATCCGGGGAGATGTTGCCCCTACCGTTATCGGAAACCGGGTAAACATTCAGGATCATTCAGTGCTGCACCAGAGTCCAAAAAACCCTCTTATTCTAGAAGATGATGTCACAGTCGGTCATAAAGTGATGCTGCACAGTGCCATTATACGTAAAAACGCTTTAATCGGCATGGGGGCCACCATACTCGACGGCGCAGAAATTGGCGAAGGCGCCTTTGTCGGTGCCGGCAGTCTTGTTCCTCCCGGAAAAACGATTCCCCCTCATTCACTTGCATTTGGAAGTCCAGTTAAGGTTATCCGCGAGCTGAATGAAGAAGATAGAAAAGATATGGCACGAATCCGCCAAAGTTATGTAGAAAAGGGACAGTATTATAAACGGATCGCGGAAGAAGAAAAAAATAAGCAGAACAGCTGATACATTTTTCGGTTTGACGCTTATTTTGCTTGTAAAATGAAAAAAAGCACCCATCCAGAGGATGAGTGCTTTTTTGTTTTTATACGTCTGTTTCGGGAGTCTGTTTGTCTTTTGGCATTGCTTCACTCTCAGAAGGATCCTGCCCCATTCCCTGAAGAAAGCTTACCATCAGGGTAATAGTGCGGTTGACTTCCGGATCTCTCAACAGCTTAAGAAGGGAGAAAATACTTGTTTTTTGTGGATTTTCTTCCTCGTTGGAAACCCGTTCCAACCCGTTGTTCAAACGATCCAGCATCGGCTTGATCTTCTCTATATCGATAGAACCTGCGAGTCCGCCCATGAGAAGAAGGTTTCTGATACTTTTCGTTACTCCCGGCTGATCGACGGTTTTCACGAGAATATCCATTACTTCTTCCCCTTCTTTCAGAAGGCCGTTGATAATGGTAAGAACGCCTTTGCTCTGAAGGCCATTTAAAATTTCAATAGAGCTCAGGATTCCTTCTTTATTGGCTAACAGAACCTCTTCAATTTCTTTTAAATCCTGCTTCTGCTGTTCTTCCTTACTCAGGGTGCGCCTTTGAATCGACGTAATCGGCTCTGCCATTTAAGAGTCCCCCTTTTTCACTAGGCTTTTAGTTAAACCACGGTTCTTTTTAACCGTGTCACCTGGGAATTCATAATCATCGCGCTGCCATTTGCGGTGCACTTCCACCCCAATTTGAGGCTGGGGATTACCATAGCGGAAGTTATGCTTTGGAAGCGGTGTTTCGCCTTCTACTTCCAATACTTCCATTTTTGCTTTTACTTCTTTATATGCAGGTGTGTCCGTATCTTTATCTGAATAACTGCTTGTCAACAGGTTGATAGCTGCATCTCCACTGTCATTCATTGTTACATACAGCTCATTACCGGCTACTCTTTCTGTAACTAAACATTTCACTTTAATGGCTCCATATGGAGAAATGATGCGGACAAGAGAACCGTCCTTTACATTTCGTTCAATCGCCAGTTCAGGAGAAACCTCAACAAAGTTATTCGGTGTTTTGTCTTTGATACCTTTAGACCGGTAAGTCATATTTCCTTCATGGAAATGCTCAAGCATTCTGCCGTTGTTCACATGCAGGTCATACTGCTCATCATACTGGACAGGAATGGTCCAATCTACAGGATACAATCTTGCTTTGCCGTCCGGGAATGGAAATTCATCCAGGAACAGTACAGGAGAATCCGTGCCGTCTTTAAATACCGGCCACTGCAGGCTGTTGTAGCCTTCCAGGCGGTCGTAGGAAACCCCTGCAAAAATTTCTGCAAGCGCTGCGGCTTCATCCATAATCTCAGATGGATGGGAATAATTCCATTCAGCTCCCATTGCGTTAGCCACTTCCATAATAATCTGCCAATCCGGCTTGGATTCACCCATTGGCTCCAACGCTTTATACAGTCTCTGGAAACGGCGCTCCGTATTTGTAAATGTGCCGTCTTTTTCAAGACTTGGACTTGCCGGAAGTACTACGTCTGCAAACTGGGCCGTACGGCTGAGGAATACATCCTGCACTACGTAGAAATCCAGCTTGGCAAGAGCGTCCTGAACGTAATTGATATTCGAATCAACCAGGCTCATTTCCTCGCCTTTCAAGTACATAGCTTTCAGCTTGCCATCATGGATCGCATCAATCATTTCGTGGTTATTTAAGCCTTTATCAGCCGGAAGTTCTACACCCCAGGCATTTTTGTACTTTTCACGGACTTTTTCATCCATAACATCTTCATATCCAGGCATTTTGTCCGGCATGCTTCCAAAGTCGCTGGCACCCTGTACGTTGTTGTGGCCTCTAAGAGGATACGAGCCGGCGCCCGGCTTGCCGTAGTTTCCTGAAACCAATAGCAGGTTGGAGATCGCGGTACTCGTATCGCTTCCTCCTAGATGCTGCGTAACACCCATAGCCCAAAGAATACAGGTCGTTTTCGCTTCATAAATGCTTGTGGCAATTTCAATAATATCCTCTTTAGCTACGCCGGTTTTTTCAACAGCATAGTCAAGGGTGTACTTATCGAGGTTGGCTTTGAATTCATCCAGACCGTTTACTCTCTCTTCAAGGAACTTCTTGTCTTCCCAGCCTTGATCAAGAATGTATTTCGCTGCGGCAGAAAGCCAGATGAGATCTGTACCGGAGTTCGGACGAATAAACAAATCAGAGCGTTCTGCCATTTCGTGCTTACGAAGATCCGCCACAATCAGCTTCTGGTTTCTCAGCTTATGCGAGCTTTTTACTCTTGTTGCAAGAACCGGGTGGGACTCTGAAGTGTTCGTACCTACACCAATCACAAGCTCGGAGTTTTTAATGTCCTCAATGCCGCCGGAGTCTCCTCCGTAACCTACTGTGCGGAAAAGTCCCATTGTAGCGGGAGACTGGCAGTAACGGGAACAGTTATCGATATTATTCGTACCAATAATGCCTCGGCCAAGCTTTTGCATGAGGTATGACTCTTCATTCGTTGTTTTTGAAGAACTAATAAAGCTGAGCGCATTAGGTCCGTGCTCTTCTTTAATAGAAGTGAATTTTGATTTAATAAGAGCGATAGCTTCATCCCAAGTAGATTCTACAAAGGAGTCACCTTTACGGATAAGCGGCTTGGTTATACGTTCTTCACTATTTGTATAATCCCAGCCGAACTTACCCTTCACACAGGTCGAAATTCCGTTTGCCGGTGCCTCTATCTGCGGATCGATTTTTAGAATATCCCGTCCTTTTGTCCATACATCGAAACTACAGCCGACTCCACAGTATGTACATACTGTTTTTGTTTTTTCGATGCGGCTTTCACGCATTGCTGCTTCCATATCGGAGATCGCAAGGATAGAGCTGTAACCCGTTTCGACCTGCTTGGTTACTTCAATCATCGGACGAAGCGTCTGCTGATCGATTCCAGTCATGTAGCCGGCTTCCCCTACCATTGATTTTTCGATAAGAGCGTTACATGGGCATACTGTAGAGCAGTGGCCGCAGGAAACACAGGAAGATTCATCGATCGGCACATCATTGTCCCAGATAACACGGGGCTTTTGAAGCTCCCAATCAATCGAAAGCGTTTCCGTTACCTGAATATCCTGACAGGCTTCTACGCAGCGTCCGCAAAGAATACACTGGTCCGGATCGTAACGGTAAAACGCGTTTGTATTATCTTCTTCATACGGTTTTGGTTCAAAAGGTTCGCTTTGATGCTCGACCTGCATTTCCTTAACCGTGTTATGTATTTCACAGCCGCCATTATTATAGTCGCAAACTGTGCAATACAATTCATGGTTATGAAGGATCCGGTCCATTGCCACAACTTGCGCTTCCTGTACATCTGATGACACAGAATCTACAACGTCTCCATCATTTAAAGGCGTGGAGCACCCTCGTACCATTTCCCCGTTCACTTTCACCATGCATGTATCGCAGGTTTCAATAGCACCAAGGCTTGGATGATAGCATACATTAGGAAGTTCTGACGGTGTTCCGATTGTATATTGCAGGACACTCTGGTCATTTTCTACTGTTTTCTTTTCACCGTTAAAGGTGATTTGAATTCTTTCCGGCAACGATCATCATCCCTTTCTATACTTCTTGAGTTATAAACCCAAACTATATCAAGAATATACCCTTAATTGGATTTTGACAAACGTTGAGGAAAATGATCCAAATTATGTAAAGTACTAGTATTACTGGTTAATTAATGTTTATGGGGAAGGTTAAGCGGCATTATTTGTGAAATGCCTGCCAAAAGACCTTCTGTTCCCTGATAACCTATTAGGACGATTAACGCAGCTGCAGTAAAAATACCATACCCTGTTTTATTCATTCAAATCACCTCTCTTCTCTTAAATTAGTATAATATAACTAATATTCATTTGATTTTTCTTTAAAATGCCATTTATAGCTATTTTATATAGACTTTTTACTTCCACCTTTAGTACCTGTTTGTTATAATAATTATAGGAATACATAGAAAGGAGGAAATCTAGTGGATTTTTCGAGAGTAGGGAAGAAAATTCAGGAGCTGCGCCAGTACCATCAAATGACCCAGGCTGATCTTGCGGATGGGATCTGTACTCAGGCTCAAATCAGCAAAATTGAAAACGGATCAATTATTCCGTATTCTAATACGCTGTTCCAAATTGCCGAAAAACTTGGCGCAGACATGTATTATTTCTTTGAAGAGGCTGTTTCGGAGCGGCCTGATTATGTACAGGACGTTTTTGACCAGCTTGAACACTGCCGCTTCACACAGGATTATAAGCAGATGGAAGCATTGATTTTATATGAAAAAGACAACCCTCTATTTACGCCTCCTCTGTATAAACAGTACATAGCCTGGCATAAAGGGATATTTTTATACCATCTTTATAGAAGAACCGAAGAAGCCTTCGAGCAGCTTCTCTTTTCCATCTCGATTGACCCTAATCCTTCTTTCACGGAAAGAAAAGCCGAAATAAGCAATTCTTTAGCTGTGTTTTACAATCTGGAAAAACGCTACGAAGATGCGGAAACACTTTGTAAAGAGGCGCTTACTAAATGGAAAGGGATGAAAAAAAGAAAAGATCCCTCTATTGAAACGAGATTAACGTATACGCTCGCTATATCGCTCACGAAACAAGAACGGTATAAGGAATCGGCGCAGTGGTGCGAACAAGGTATAAAACGATGTCTCGAAACAAGAACGATGTATGTATTCGGGGAACTGCTTTACCAGAAGGGCCGGAACCTGCTGCTTCTTGGGGAAACGAAAAAAGGGCTCGAGCATTGGAATGATGCATCCGGCATGTTCAAATCCACACGCCAGCAGCAACTCGTAGATTTAATGGAGAAGGAGTTGAATCAGTTTATCAAGGAAGGCGTACTAAAAGAAACACATTATGAATAAAAAAGAAGACGACCCTTTTGCAGGGCCGTCCTTTTTTATTGCTTATTTGCTTTTGCAAGCTGGCTTAACAGTTCAGCTTTGTCCGTTTTTTCCCACGGAAGATTAACGTCTGTACGTCCGAAGTGGCCGTATGCAGCCGTTTGTCTATAAATAGAACGGCGCAGGTCCAGCATTTTAATAATACCTGCAGGACGAAGGTCAAAATTCGCCTTTACAAGGTCTACTAATACGCTCTCTGATACTTTTCCGGTACCGAACGTTTCAACGGCAATAGAGACAGGCCGCGCTACTCCAATGGCATATGCAAGCTGTACTTCGCACCGGTCTGCCAGTTCAGCAGCTACTATATTTTTCGCAACATAGCGGGCTGCATAAGATGCAGAACGGTCCACTTTTGTCGGGTCTTTTCCTGAGAAAGCCCCGCCGCCGTGACGAGAGTATCCTCCATACGTATCAACAATAATTTTCCTTCCGGTCAGGCCGGCATCTCCCTGAGGACCGCCAATAACAAACCGTCCGGTTGGATTCATAAAGTATTTTGTTTCTTCATCTAAAAGAGTTTCCGGGACTACCGCATCAACAACGTGTTCTTTCAGATCGCTGTCGATCTGTTCCAATGTAATATCTTCCTGATGCTGGGCGGAGATAACAATCGTTTCTACACGAAGCGGTTTGCCGTCGTCACCGTATTCGATTGTTACCTGTGTTTTACCATCAGGACGAAGATAAGGCAGTATTCCTTCTTTTCTTACGTAAGTCAGCCTTCTGGCTAATTTATGAGCTAAAGAAATCGGAAGAGGCATTAATTCTTTTGTTTCGTTATCAGCATAACCAAACATAAGACCCTGGTCTCCGGCTCCAATTGCTTCCAGTTCATCCTCTGTCATGGAACCTTCACGTGATTCCAACGCAACATCGACTCCCTGAGCGATATCTGCTGACTGTTCATCAATAGAAGTAAGAATCGCACATGTTTCGGAGTCAAATCCGTACTTCGCTCTCGTATAGCCTACCTCTTTTAATGTTTCTCTTACAATTTTCGGAATATCTACATACGTAGATGTACTGATTTCTCCAGCAACAAGCACAAGGCCTGTATTCACTACTGTTTCACAAGCTACTCTCGCATTAGGATCCTGCGACAATATCTCATCTAGTATTGCATCTGAAATTTGGTCACACAGTTTATCAGGATGCCCTTCTGTAACGGACTCTGATGTAAACAGGCGGCGTCCAATTGTTTCCATGAAATATATCCTCCTTTTTATCCTGCTTATAACTTATCTTGCCGTACTTCTGCCTGCTGCATATTTCATATGCACGCTGCCTAAGCCGCCTTATTATATAGAAGAAGAAGAGAAAGAAAACACAAAACCCCCTTTTCCATGGCGAGGAAAAGGGGGTTTCTATCCGTTCCTTTTTCGCCTCTTATCTTCCAAGACGACAGTCGTCTCTCCAGGTTAGCACCTTTCCGTTTTGTACTTACGGATGGTTGCCGGGTTTCGCAGGGCCTGTCCCTCCACCAGCTCGGGATAAGAGTATCCGTTCGAAAATATGTTACCTTAGTTCCAATCTCTTGTCAAATAAAGCAATCTCCCTTTCTTATCCACAAAAAATGTTTTTCCATTCACAGAATAGCCTGATATATTTTTTGGGAATTTCCATTTGTAGTATAGACTAATGATTTTAATGTGTTATACTAATTAACAATTAGATGATACTATTCAAGAAAAGAAAGGATTTTGCCGCCATGACTACTTTAAATTTTTCCAATGAAATTCACCACCTTCTTCATGGTGACAACATTCATATGAATCTGCCTGTTTCACACCTTGTAGAAAGAGCGTTGGCCAGAAAAGAAGGCATTCTTACAGCCAGTGGAGCCCTTAGTGTAGAAACCGGTAAATATACGGGCCGTTCTCCAAAAGACAAGTTCATTGTTGAGGAAGAGAGCGTACTTAATGATATTGACTGGGGACCAGTAAACCAGCCGATATCCAAACGGGTCTTTACAGACCTTTACAAAAAAGTAATGGCTCATCTTGCTGAACAAAAAGAACTGTTCGTCACTCAGGCCTTTGCAGGTGCAGACCCTGCCTACCGTCTTCCTATCCGGGTGATTAACGAAGATGCCTGGCACAATCTTTTTGCCAAGCAGTTGTTTATCCGCCCGTCGGAAGAAGAATTGCAGACACATGAAGCCGGCTTTACGATTATTTCCGCTCCACACTTTAAAGCGGATCCGGCTGTGGACAAAACGTCCTCGGAAGCGTTTGTTATTATTTCATTTGAAGAACGTATTGTACTAATCGGCGGCACCGAATATGCCGGAGAAATGAAAAAATCGATTTTTTCCGTCATGAACTACCTTCTTCCCCAGCAGAATGTCTTGTCCATGCACTGTTCAGCGAACGTTGGTACAGAAGGCGACACGGCTTTGTTTTTCGGCCTTTCCGGTACTGGAAAAACCACTCTTTCTGCGGATCCGAACCGCTACCTGATCGGCGACGATGAGCACGGCTGGTCTGATAACGGCGTATTTAACATTGAAGGCGGCTGCTATGCCAAATGTATTAACTTATCTTTCAAAAAAGAACCGCAGATCTGGAATGCCATTAATTTTGGAGCAGTGATTGAAAATGTTAAAACAGACAAAGACAGCCGGACTCCCGACTACGATAATGTATCCTTAAC
This sequence comes from Sinobaca sp. TMA16-18, assembly GCF_059510535.1. Lineage (NCBI taxonomy): Bacteria > Bacillati > Bacillota > Bacilli > Caryophanales > Sporolactobacillaceae > Sinobaca > Sinobaca sp. TMA16-18. Next base: position 677,592 of record NZ_JCAKFM010000001.1, read on the forward strand.
GGAAAACACGCGGGCCGCTTACCCGCTTGACAGTATCCCAAATACGATGATGCCAAGTGTTTCCGGGCATCCGTCTACGATTGTGTTTTTAACGGCTGATGCTTTCGGCGTGCTGCCACCTATCAGCAGGCTCTCCAAAGAGCAGGCTATGTACCATTTTCTAAGCGGCTACACGAGTAAGCTTGCTGGAACAGAGCGCGGCATTACGGCTCCGGAAGCTACTTTCTCCACCTGCTTCGGTTCTCCGTTCCTTCCATTGGAAGCATCCCGTTATGCGGAAATGCTCGGAGAAAAAATCGAGCAGCATGAGGTCAATGTATTTCTTGTCAATACCGGGTGGTCCGGCGGGCCATACGGCGTAGGGGAAAGAATGAACCTTGCGTACACAAGAGCTATGGTTCAGGCTGCACTGCAGGGAGAACTGCAGAGCTGTGAAACGGTTAAAGATCCATTTTTCGGTCTGCATATCCCACTTCGCTGCCCCGGTGTTCCCGATGAGGTGCTTCAGCCAAGGCAGACGTGGAAAGATACAGCAGCTTATGATGAAAAAGCAAAAGAGCTGTCTCAGCAGTTTCAGGAAAACTTTAAAAAATTCACTTCAGTGTCTGATAATATCCGTGCAGCAGGCCCGAGTGTATTTGCTTCAGCAGAATAAACAAAAAAAGCACTGCCGGCCAGCGGCAGTGCTTTTTTATGTCCAATTTCTTTGTTTCAATTCGTTCAGGCAGTAAGGAATAACGTCATCTCTCATCAGAAAACTAAAGGATACGTCGTTTTTTAAATCTGCCGGGAGATCCGTGCAGAGCACGGGTCCAAGCGTTTCCATGTAATCTTCTTTTTGGACAAGCTTTTCTACCCGTGCAAAATATACATTTTTGTAGATAACTTCTGCTTTTCCGGTTACTTTGTACTGTCCCAGCCATTCGATGGAAGCAAGCCTGGCTCCCGTTTCTTCCCAGACTTCCCGCACCGCTGCATGCTCCGGAAGTTCTCCAGCTTCCACTTTCCCGCCCGGAAATTCCAATCCGCGCCGCGAATGCCTCGTAAGCAGCCATTTTCCGCTGTATCGACAGATCACCAGTACATGGCGCGGCTCAGAAATAAAAGCACGATCGTTAAATGTCAGCTGTACTTCATTTTTATAATAATCCTGGAATGTAAAAATGTTCATGAAAGGCTCCTTTAGCTTGTGCTCCTGCTGCCCTGCTTTAATTTTTGCTGCGGAACGATTCGAAAATCCGCTGGGCCATTTTCGCTGACCTTATGCTGGAATTCTTTTTGCGTACTTGAAACTCTGCGATCATTTCCGGGCCCGTATAGCCTTCTTCTGCCAGGTCTTCTAAAATCATCTGCGACACATCTTCCTTGCCGCCTGCCATTTTTGCCTTGATTAACAGGCTGATCCCTTCGCTTAAATCAGATTCATCCATTACCGTGCCTGTCATAATTGCCGGTTCATTTCGGGGGTCGGTAATCGTAACTTCCATAACGAGCGGATTTTCCTGGTCTCTGGAATGAATAAACCAGTTCTCCTGGTCCCGGTCCACTACTGCATTAATAAGCCAGCTTCCGTCTTTTTCTTCCCGGTTGATAATTAACCCTTCTTTTAAAGGAATTGGAAGATGAACAATCTGTCCGTTCTCTTGTTCCAGGCATTGAAATGACACTAGCCGAAATGTCTTCATTCTGGTTTCCTCCTGAGTCATTCTATGTAAAAGAGGCCGAAAACCGGCCTCTTTTTGGTGACTGTTATCTTAAAGAGCCTGATACGCTTTATAGAGACGCTGCAGTCCTTCTTCCACGTTCGCACGCGGGCAGGCTACATTGATACGGATAAAGCCCGCGCCTTCTGTTCCAAAGATATGGCCGTCGCTTACAGCAAGCCTGCCTTCTTCACGAAGCCAGCTCTGCTGCTCTGTGGCAGAGAGACCGAGGGCTCTCATATCGATCCAGATTAAATAAGTGCCCTGCGGCTTAATAACATGAAGATCCGGCATGTTTTTTTCTATATATTCTTTAACATATTCTACGTTTCCGCGAAGATATACAAGCAGCTCTTCCAGCCACTCTTCGCCTTCACGATAGGCAGCTTCTGCTGCAGCCGTGGCAAACGGGTTGTTGATTTCTACAAATTCATTTGCCAGATGTTTTTCGTAGGCTTTTCTGGAATCTACCTTGTCAAACACGACATAGGATAAAGACAAAGCTGCCAAATTAAAGGTTTTGCTTGGCGCCATACACGTCATCGTTTCCACTCCGTACTCCTTTGCGATGGTAGAGAATGGAATATGCGTGCCTTCCAGAATTAAATCTGCGTGTATTTCATCCGATACGACAAACACACCATACTGTTTACAGAGTGCGGCTACTCCCTGCAGTTCTTCTTTTTTCCAGACACGGCCGATTGGATTATGAGGGCTGCAGAGTAGAAGCATCTTCGCTCCCTGCTTCATCTGCTCTTCGAGATCTTCCAGATCGAATGTAAATCCTTCTTCTGTTTCTTTTAAAGGATTTTTCATCATTTTTCTTTCGTTATTGTCAATGAGTGCATAAAACGGATAATAAACCGGCGGCTGAATGATCACACCGTCGCCTTTTTCGGTAAATGTTTGAATCAAGTGGCTGATCGCAGGAACTACACCCGGCGTAAAGGCAAGCTGCTCTTTCTCGACTTTCCAGTCAAAACGCTTTTCAATCCACGCAAGCGTTGCTTCCTGCAGGCTCTCAGGTCTGCGGTGGTAACCAAACACTCCGTGTTCTACAATTTTCTGCATTTCATCGAGTACATGCTTTGGCGCCTGAAAGTCCATATCTGCTACCCACATCGGCCATAAATCACTGGATCCGTAGCGCTCTGCGGTAAAGTCCCATTTCATTGAGTTCGTTTTCTTTCTATCGATTACATTTTCAAAAACCATGTCCTGTCGGCCTCCCAATAGCTGTTGTTTTCTTAATCTTTATACATCTTTCTTTAGTTTGCCTCTTTTACCTTCATTTTTCAAGAGGAAGGGGTTGTATCTCTCTTCTCCGTTTTTGGTCCTGTCCTTTGCAGAAATGAAGAGCAAACAGGTTTAAAAGAACGTATGTTCGTGTATAATAATAATAAGAGAACAAAGGAGGGAGATTCATTATGAACGAAGACTGCCAGGGCTTAATCGACAATTATATTTATTCTGTTTTTCTTTTAAAAACGTTACAGCATGACTCCAGGCAGTTAAACGGGCAATTTGCGCTTCAGCTTCACTATCAGTTATATTTCAGGGAATTAATAGAAGACCTGCACCAGCACATTGAACGTCTTGAGCAGGAGATGAAAGAAAAGCAGCTTCGTGTTTTATTCCCGCCGTCTTACAAAACAGAAGTACTGCTTTTCCATGTGGAAATCAACGGATGCTGGCAGGAGCTTTCTATCCCTTCCAAGGACACAAAACGTATAACCGGTAAGTATTTCATCAGCAGAGCCCGTCGGAAAGCCGGTCTTTCCACGGTATAAAAAAGCACAGAATCGGAGGGTTCCTCCTATCCGGTGCTTTTTTGTCTTTGCATTTCTTTTGTCACTTCTTGTTTGAACCCTTCGAATTGTCCCGCCATCTGCATCGTTCGCTTAATGAGACGCATTTCCGCCGTAATCGAATGCGTCGGTTCGTCCAAAAGCTCCAGCAGCATCTGCTCATCTACCAAATGAAGGTAACGATTAATCGCATATTTCATCTGTCATGCCTCCTCCGGCTGTTTTCAATTCCAGGGTCGGGTCTTTTATCTCTGTTACTAAGCTAACGAAATTAAAGCAGAAATGGGTCATAAAACGATGTTATTTTCAGCAGAAAACATAAAAAAACAGCAATGGGCTGAGTGTATCCTCAAACCATTGCTGTTAGTCTTATATGTATGGTGGAGCATAGCGGGCTCGAACCGCTGACCTCTTGGCTGCCAGCCAAGCGCTCTCCCAGCTGAGCTAATGCCCCATACTTGGAACGACAAGTTTTATTATAAGTGGATTTACACCGCGTGTCAACGTTAAAAAATTAATTCCAGTACGATCCACCCCAACGCCGCTGCAATACCGGTAATTAAGGACTGATAGATACTTTCTTTTCGAAATGACTTTTCCCTGACAAGATCAAGAATCATCCAGCCAATAAAGATGGCCAATCCAAATATGAACGCTTCAATAAACATAAGCCCCGCCTTTTTAATAGGAACATCCGTCCTCTGTTTAGAGAACGGATGCTCTGCCATATTTTTATTTTAATCGTTTTTCAAGTTCTGCTTTCTGGTCTTCAAATCCCGGTTTGCCGAGAAGCGCAAACATATTTTCTTTATATGCTTCCACGCCCGGCTGATCGAAAGGATTAACTCCCATCAAATATCCGCTCATCGCACAAGCTTTCTCGAAGAAATACACAAGATAGCCGAAATAGTATTCATTCATTTCTGGTATCTCAACGATAAGGTTTGGCACTTGTCCATCCGTATGGGCCAAAAGAGTTCCCTGGAACGCTTTTTTGTTTACGTAATCAATCGACTCCCCGGCGAGATAGTTAAGACCGTCCAAATCTTCTTTATCTTCTTTGATCAGAATATCTTCACCGGTATAATTAATGTGCAGCACCGTTTCAAAAAGGTTGCGTCTGCCTTCCTGCACGTACTGACCCATGGAATGAAGGTCTGTGGAAAAGTCAACCGCGGCCGGGAACAGGCCTTTATTATCCTTGCCTTCGCTTTCGCCGAACAGCTGCTTCCACCATTCGCTGACAAAGTGAAGCCGCGGCTCATAGTTCACAAGAAGCTCCGTCACATACCCTTTTGCATAAAAAGCCTGACGGATAACTGCATACTGATAAGCATCATTGTCAGCCAGGCTTTCGCCGGCCAGTTCTTTTCTGGCATCCTGGGCGCCCTGCATCATTTTGTTAATATCGAGCCCGGCGGCGGCTATCGGCAACAGACCTACCGCTGTAAGAACAGAATAGCGTCCTCCTACATCATCAGGCACCACAAAGGTTTCATACCCCTGTCCGTCGGCAGATGTCTTGAGTGCCCCTTTGCTTTTGTCTGTCGTTGCGAAGATGCGTTTTGCCGCTTCGTCCTGACCATATTTAGCTTCCAGCCATTCTTTAAATACACGAAATGCAATAGCCGGTTCTGTGGTCGTTCCGGATTTTGAAATTACATTGACAGATACATCTTTGCCTTCAATAATCTCCAGAAGATCCCGTAGATACGCCTGGCTCATTTGATGTCCGGCAAAGTATATTTCAGGACCTGTCCGTTTTTCGCAGGACTGCTGGTTGCGAAAGCTGTGGGAAAGGCTTTCGAGTGCCGCTTTAGCTCCAAGGTAGGAACCACCGATACCAATAACAATCAGCACGTCCGAATGACTGCGGATTCGTTCCGCCGCCTGTTGGATTCTTGCAAATTCCTCCTGATCGTAATCTTCCGGCAGGTCGACCCATCCTAAGTATTCACTGCCCGCCCCTGTTTTTTCATGAATCTGTTTATGCACGGTCGAAACGGCAGCCTGTGCCTGGTGCATTTCTTTTTCATTAAAGAAGTTAAGCGCATTGCTGTAATCCAAACGAATATGATTTGACATGTTACATCATGCTCCCTTCCATTTATATCCTCTATTCCAATGTAAAGAAGGAATGAGGGCAAAGCAAGATTTTTTTCTGAAACAACGCCTCTAATCCGTCAAATGAAGCGTTTATACAAAAAAAAACAGCTGTCCTCAAAGAACAGCTGTTTTCTTTCTACTTGCGGATTCTTTTGTTAAGGTCTGCCTGAATTTCGTTGGACTGCTTCAACCAGTCTTTAAGCTTGTCTTCAAGCGTGTTGAAGCCCTGGCTTTTCTGCTGGACTGGAGCACTCTTGGAAGCGCCTGCATATCCTGCACCGCGGCCGCTGCTTCCGAAATCTTTTCTTTCTTTTCTTTCGGGCTTCTCTGGAGCTTCCTGTGTATCACGGATAGATAGAGAAATTTTCCCGGAAGCTTCTTCAATAGATTTGATCTTAACCTTTACCTCATCACCGACAGAAAGTACGTCATTTATATCTTTCACATACCCATGCGCTACTTCAGAGATATGAACCAAACCTTGTTTTTTTGTGTCAAGGGCAACAAACGCTCCGAAAGGTTTAATCCCTGTTACCTTTCCTTCAACAATGCTACCAACCTCATACTGCTGTACCGTCATGCAAACATCTCCTAACTATTTATTAACTTAATGATTATACCATATTTCCTATTTTCCTGCAATTTGAAGTCTGAATATTTTTCTTGGATAATTAACTTCTTTTTTGATAAACTTCTTGACAACCGGCTGAAAATTCAGCTACTCTTTAACACTGTGTGTAAAACATGACTAAACATTTTTTAATAGAAGAAAGCAGGTATATACAGTGAAACAGGCAAGAGAACAATGGACATCCAAGATTGGATTTATTTTAGCGGCAGCAGGCTCTGCAGTAGGCCTTGGTGCCGTATGGCGCCTGCCTTATGTAGCAGGAACGAATGGAGGAGGCGCTTTTTTCCTGATTTTTCTGTTGTTTACGCTTCTGCTCGGCACCTCTCTTCTTCTTGCCGAGTTTATTATTGGAAGAAAGACGCAGAAAGATCCCATTTCTGCCTATAAAGAGCTGGCTCCAGGTTCTCCCTGGTATTTCATTGGGGTGCTCGGTATTTTCTCTTCCTGCCTGATTCTGTCTTTTTATGCGGTGGTCGGCGGCTGGATTGTTACATACTTATTCCGAAGCCTGTCCGGCGGTCTGACCGGCCGGTCCAGTGAAGAATACGGCGAGCTGTTCGCTTCCATTATCTCCAACCCGTGGGAAGTAGGTACTGCCCACCTCGTTTTTATTATTATTACCATTTTTGTTGTACAAAACGGTATCCAGAAAGGAATTGAGCGGGCAAGTACGATAATGATGCCGCTGTTGTTCATTATCTTTTTGCTGCTCGTTGTCCGTGCTGTCACGCTCGATGGTGCGATGGAAGGCATTTCCTTCTTCCTCATGCCTGATTTCAGCCAGGTTACCGGCGAAACGATATTATTTGCGTTAGGGCAGGCTTTCTTTTCCTTAAGCCTGGGCGTTTCTATCATGGTTACCTACAGCTCCTACCTGTCAAAACAGGACAGCCTGGTTCATTCTGCAGGATCTGTCGTCGGGCTTAGTATACTGATTGCTTTTCTTGCCGGACTGGCTATTTTCCCCGGGGTGTTTGCTTTCGGGCTTCAACCGGATGAAGGTCCGAGCCTTATTTTCACGGTGCTGCCGGCCGTATTCAGCGAAATTGCTTTTGGCGGGCTGTTTTTAAGCCTGTTTTTGATGCTTTTGTTATTCGCAACGTTAACTTCCGCTTTTTCCCTTTTGGAGATTGTTGTAACGACAGTAGCTAAAAACAATAAGCAGCGCCGTAAAAAAGCAGCCTGGATGGCAGGTCTGGCCGTTTTTCTGCTCGGCATTCCTTCCAATCTTTCTTTCGGCCTGCTTGCTGACTGGGATGTGTTCGGCGATACATTCTTTAATCAAATCGATTTTCTTGTCAGCAACGTTCTGCTTCCTCTCGGGGCGCTTCTCATCTCTATTTTTGTGCCGCTGAAAATGGGAAAAGCCGAACTGAAAAACGAACTGCTGACCGGCTCAAGCCTGCACCCTCGTTACTTTTCCGTCTGGTACTTCCTTATAAAGTACGTTACGCCTGTCGCTATTGCGATAGCAATGCTTGACTTACTTGGAATTCTATAAATAAAAGCGGGCCTGCTTTGTCAGCGGGCCCGCTTTTATTATTTAGCAGCTATTCGTTTGGACAAGAACCTCTCCATGCGGCTTACTGCGGTTTTCAAAGAATCCATGGAGGTGGCGTAAGAACAGCGGACATAACCTTCGCCGCCTTCTCCGAACACGCTCCCGGGAACAACGGCTACTTTCTCTTCCTTTAAAAGAAGTTCTGCAAATGTTTCTGAATCAAGCCCTGTGTTCTGAATGGAAGGAAAGAGGTAAAAAGCGCCTCCCGGCACATGGCAGTCCAGGCCGATCTCTTTAAATGCTTCTATCATATAATTGCGGCGCTGACGGTAGCTGATGACCATTCGCTTTACGTCATCTTTTCCATCGCGAAGCGCTTCGAGCGCTCCAAACTGCGCTAACGTTGAAGCACACATCATTGTGTACTGATGGATTTTCAGCATCGCTGCCGAAATATCCTCCGGCGCACAGACATACCCTACTCTCCAGCCTGTCATCGCAAATGCTTTGGAAAAGCCGGATATTAATATCGTCCGGTCCCTCATGCCTTCGATTTTTGGAAAACTGCAGTGCTTCGTATCATAGCTGAGCTCCGCGTAGATCTCATCGGAGATGACCATTAAGTCGTGTTCCTTTATGACCGTGGAAAGCTCCAGCAGTTCTGCTTCTTCGAGAATCGTCCCTGTCGGATTGTTTGGAAAGCAGACAATCACGGCTTTCGTTTTCGGCGTAATGGCTTCTTTCAGTTCCGAAGGCATCAGCTTAAACCCGTTTTCTTTTTTCGTCTGCACGGAAACCGGCACTCCCCCCGCAAGGGAAACAATCGGGGCATAGGAAACGAAGCTCGGCTCCACAATGATTACTTCTTCGCCGGGATCTACTATCGCCCGTACGGCAATATCAATCGCTTCACTCGCCCCTACAGTTACAACAATTTCTGATTCCGGATCATAGGGCGTTTTAAAGCGTTCCTGCAGATAACGGGAGATTTCTTGTCTGAGTTCAAGCATGCCGGCGTTGGCAGTGTAAGCCGTATAGCCGCGTTCCATGGAAAGAATACTTGCCTCTCTCACATTCCAGGGTGTGACAAAATCAGGTTCCCCCACCCCTAACGAGATAACATCTTCCATTGTAGAAGCCATGTCAAAAAAGCGTCGGATGCCCGATGGCTTAATGTGCTGCACGTTCTGCGACAGCCGCTGCTTCCGGCCCGTAGTCGATTCCATTATGGAGACACCACGATTCTTTTATCGCCTTCTCGTTTGTCTCCAAACACGATCCCATCATGCTTATACGTCTTCAGCTGAAAGTGGGTGGTGGTGGAAATAACCGAATCGAGCGCAGATAACTTTTCTGATACAAACCTGGCAATCTCTGTCATTCTGCCTGCTTCAATCGTAACCGATAAATCATAGGCACCTGACATTAAGTAAAGTGCTTTCACTTCCGGGAAACGATGAATCCGTTCCGCCACTTCATCAAAGCCTACCCCTCTCTGCGGCGTTACTTTCACATCAATCATCGCCGTCACCCCTTCATAGCGGCGGACTTTGCTCCAGTCAATAACCGTCGAGTAGTTCAGGATAATATTTTCATTTTCAAGCTTTTGAATCACCTGCTCTACTTCTTCTATTGTCATTGCTGTCATTTTCGCAATGGTTTCTATGTCTAATCTTGCATTTCCTTCAAGCAGATGAAGAATTTCCAACTCTTTGTGATCCATGTTCTACACTCCTCCCTGGACTGCTCTAGCTTTATATAGTCTTATAGTTATCGTCTATCATATCATATTTGCCGGATATCCAGCAGTGAAAAAAAGATTAAACTTTCGCATGTTTGGGGAATAGAGGAATATTACGTATAAAAGAAAGGAGCATGTTTTAATGGGCGAAGAAACCCCACACATTCACCAGAAATCCAATACGGCACTGTTAATTATAGATATGATCAACGATCTTGAGTTTCCCGGAGGAGAGGATCTGCTGCCATACGCTTCTAAAGCAGCCGACTGTATTAATGACCTGAAACAACGTGCAAAAGACCAGGGCATCCCGGTTATTTATGTAAACGACAACTATGGCAGATGGCAGAGCGATTTCCGGGAAATCTACGAAGCCTGCGCAGAAGAAGGCAAACGCGGAAGCGGCGTAACGAAAAAAATGAAACCCGCAGACGAAGACTATTTTGTGCTGAAACCTCAGTTCTCCGCTTTTTTTGCCACCCCGCTTGAACTGCTTTTAAACCATCTCGAAACAGACACGCTTATTATGACCGGCGTATCGGGCGATAAATGCATTCATTTTTCGGCGAACGATGCTTATATGCGCTCCTATAATCTGTACATTCCATCTGACTGTATGGCATCAGATGAGGAAGAAAATAATAAGCTGACGCTTGAATTAATGGAAAATGTAAACGGCGCTGATACTACACCGTCCACCGAGCTTTCCCTGGAGAAAATCAGCCGCAGATAACTAGCAGCCTTTTCAAAAAAAGAGACTTTTTCGCAATTGCTGCGAAAAAGTCTCTTTTTATTAAAATACCTGTTCGAGTTCTTTTTTGTCCTGATCCAGCCAGAATCTCATCCATTTCTTAGCGCCTTCCAAATCATGAAGCTTTGCCTGGCCGCACTGAAGCTCCGTTGCTGCCGGTACTTCTTCAATAGGAAGAGCCGCATGCATTGTCTTTTCCAGAATATCAATGAGCTCGGATACTTTAGGCTCTCCGTTCATAATAAGGTAAAAACCGGTCTGACAGCCCATTGGAGAAAGATCAATCACTTCAAAGTGGTCATAGTCTTCTGCAAAATCGCGGATGTTTAACGCAAGCAGGTGTTCGAGCGTATGAATAACCGGCGGCTGCAGATTATCCTTATTCGGCTGGCAGAAACGTATGTCAAATTTATTTACCATACCATCTGTGCCAACCTTTTGAAATCCTGCCTGGCGGACGTACGGTGCTTTTACTTTTGTATGGTCTAGTTCAAAGCTTTCTACTCTTGCCACAATAACACTCCTCTTTTATCTGTTCTTATCCACTCATCATACAATGAATAAAGGGAGATGACAAACATAGCGGCATACAAAAACCGAAGCGGGGCCACCGCTTCGGCTGCTGCATATTACTCTATTGTTTCTCCGCCGTCCAGCTCTTCAATTTCTCCTTCAAGCTTTTCTAAAAGGGCAGCGGCATCTTCTCCGCTGTTTTCTGCGAAAAACTCACGCTGTGGTACAGCAAGCTCGCGGAAAGCATCCCGCTGCTCTTCTGACAGTTCTGTTACCTCCGTCGGCGTATCTTCATTTTCTTCTATGTCTGTTAATAGTTCTTCGTTCAGACGCTCCTGAAGNGTACAGCAAGCTCGCGGAAAGCATCCCGCTGCTCTTCTGACAGTTCTGTTACCTCCGTCGGCGTATCTTCATTTTCTTCTATGTCTGTTAATAGTTCTTCGTTCAGACGCTCCTGAAGGGCGTAGCTTTCGTCACGCATTTCATCGACTGTCTCATCGATCATGCCCTGAATGTCTTCAGGCAGTTCGTTATAAAAATCAGGATTAACCGTGGTCATTGCCACATACGTATTATGGTTGGAAATGGTCATGTAGTCCTGCACTTCGTGATAAGAAGAATCCTGAATAAAGAAGATTGGATTTTCCTGACCGTCGACTGTGCCCTGCTGAAGCGCACCATAGAGGTCTCCTGCACTCATCACTGTCGGATCCGCTCCATATGCTTCATACGAACGCTGGTTTAATGGAGAATCCTGCGTTCTCATACGAAACCCTTCAAAATCTTCCGGCTCCGTTAATTCTCTGCTTCCGGTCCACTGGGTGGCGCCTTCTGTCCAGAAACTGAGTGGAAGTACATTGTTTTCTTCATACAAAGCAGCCAGGTCTTCATTCAAGGCTTCACTTTCGTTTAACAGCTGATGCGTCACTTCCTGATCATCCGGAAGCAGGAATTGAAGCGAGAAGATCTGTCCTTCTTCTACCATCGTTCCTGTAAAGCCCGGCGACACGATTGCAAATTCCACAGCCCCGCTCTGCAGCTGCTCCACCTGATCGACTTCACTGCCCAGTCCGCCAAACTCAAATACATCCATGTTAATACGGCCGTCTGATTTATCGTTCAAACGCTCCGCAAACTCCACGGCATATTCATACTGGACCTGTCCTTCATTTTCCTCTGTTACAAACCGCCAATCGTATGTTTCTTCCCCATCGCCGCCGGCTTCTTCATCACCGCCGCCTCCACATGCTGATAATACGAGTGCTGATACCATTGCTGAACCTGCGAGCCATCCATACTTACTTTTTCTCATTATGTTATTGTCCCCCTTAAGTATAGTAAATAATCTATATTCACTCCCGCTTTACAGCAGGAAAAGTGAAAGTGGTTCAAAAATAATGACAATAATTCCAATAAGCACCATCATGACAATAAACGGAGGTGTTCCACGGATCGTATCCATATAGGATCGGTTGAACACAGCGCTTGCCGTAAATATATCAACACCAAATGGTGGAGTGGCCGAGCCGAGCGCTGCCTGAAACGTAATGACAATGCCAAGATGGATAGGATCAACACCTGCCTGCATGGCAGCCGGGTAAAAAATCGGCGTTAATATAAGAATAACGACGATCGGATCCACAAACATGCACCCGATAAAAAAGAAGATGGCTACAATTAACAGGACGTATATAGGTCCTGGATTGCCGGAAAGAAATGTCTCGGTAATCAGCTGCGGAATTCTTGCAAACTGGATCGCCCAGGCAAACGCCTGGCCGCCCGCTACGAGAATAAAGACAGCCGACGTAACCAGGCCGGTCGATAAAGCTACTTTGGGTATTTCCATGATTTTGATGGAACGGTAGATCACTACTTCAAGCAGAAGAGCATACAATACAGAAACTGCGGCAGCTTCTGTCGGCGTAAAAAATCCTGTGTAGATTCCACCAATAATAATTACCGGAAAAAGCAAAGGCAAAATCGCTTTATATGTAACAACACCGCGTTCTTTCCAACCTATCTTTTCGGCTAACGGAATATTGTTAATTTTCGCATGAATATAGCCGTAAAGAGCAAAACAGAACAAAACCAAAAGGCCGGGACCAATACCTGCAATAAATAAATCGCCTACGGAAGTACCGGAAATTAATGCATAGATGATCATGGCAATACTCGGCGGGATGATAAGCGCCACATCGCTTGCGTTAATAATAAAAGCAATCGCCGTTGAATCCTTGTAGCCTATTTTCAAAAGCCTTTCTCTCATAGGCTTTCCGATCGCTACAACGGTAGCCTGGGTGGAGCCTGAAATAGAACCGAACATGGCACAGGCGGCAGCCGTTGTAATTGCATAGCCTCCGCGCAGGTGGCCGACAAAGGCCCCGATGAAATCCAAAAGCCTGTTTGAAGTGCGTCCTTTTGACATGATGTCAGCTGCGAAGATAAACAGCGGCACAGCCAGCAGGGCATAGTTCGAAATGCCTTCAAGCATCTGCTGGACCATAAAGAATGGTTCCACGTTCGGAAAGAAAAATATGACCACTACCAGCGGAGCAAGGATAAGCGGAATCATCATTGGAAAGCCCAGCATTAGAAATACAAGCATTATTCCAACAAGTGTTAGGATCATTGTGGTTACCTCGCTATCTGCATGAATTAGATGTTCGTGGGTTTTTCCATATCGCTGTCTGAATCATAGTCCTTTCGTTCAGCTGCTAAGTATACTTCTTTGTTTTTAACGTTCACCCAGAAATTTCTAAGAAACTGGATTCCACCAAGTGTAAATCCGAGCGGTGCCCATATGAGCATCCAGTAGTAAGGAAAACGCAGAGCTGAGGTCGTTCTGCCTGAGTTGTAGACAGACATTACATATTGGTACGAATAAAAAGCTAAAATAAATAAAATAATGGCAGTAACAAATGGAATAATCAGAGCCAGTGCTTTTCTTGGCTTATAGGGCATATTATCAAACACTGCTGACATGCTGATGTGGCGCCCCTGCCTGGCGACATAGCTTATCCCCATGAAGGTAGCCATATAAAGAGCAAGCTGGCTGATTTCTTCTGTAAAAGCCCAGCTCCCCATGTTCAGGTTACGGCTGACTGTATTTCCTGCCACCATAACTGTAATAGTAATAATCGATAATGCCAGGATCAGTTCTTCCACTCTTTTCAGCCCAATATCAAGCCACTTAAGTATTTTCATCTGTCATCAACATCCATTCTCTAAGAGTGTACTGATTAATAATTCCCTGATACTTTAGGCTCACTTCTAATAGTAAAAGAACTACTCCTTCTGTTCAAATACCGTCAAAGGGTTTGAAAGCCCGTAAAGAAGGATAAACAGCTGTATGGTGTTAATATCATTGACATTTCTTTGCGTATCTTCTTTTCCTCCTCCTTTCGTCCACTTACTTTGTAAACAGTTTATGAAATTAAGGCATTTATTCTGTGATAGAGAGCCTGTCTGTGATAGGGTGAAAACATAGGGCATGCGCAGACTATAAATATTTTGTGCCAATAGTATTTATATTTATCTGGTAACGAATTAATCCTCCTGCGATTATTTCTATCCTATAATAAGTTAGTTAAATGATCACACGGCTTGTCATATTATGTACTAAAGTTTCCTAATTCCTTTGTGTTTTTCGCATCTATAAAGGTTTTTGTAATTATACCAATTTTCCGAAAAATATAAAAGAATTAGTTCTTTAAAACTAATTTATGACATCTTTTACTTTTTTTATTTTATATTAGAAAAGTATAAGCAGCCCTGAATCATTTCCAGCTTCTCTGCGTGCTGCCGCTGAAAACAGGATTCACTGCTCAACGAAAGAAAACGAATGGAAAGGAAGATCATATTACATGGAAATTATAAATAACTTTCCATTATGGGTAGCTTTGTTCTCTATCCTTTTTGCCCAGGGCATTAAAATTCCCCTGGCGTTTATTGCATCAAAAAGATGGGATATGACTTTAATCACGAGTACGGGAGGAATGCCGAGTTCACACTCTGCGGCAGTTACCTCCGTCTGTACGGCTATCGGTCTTGAACAAGGATTTGACTCTTCCCTGTTTGCCGTCTGTACCATTTTTGGTGTAATCGTGATGTTTGACGCAACCGGCGTCCGCCGTCATGCCGGCTACCACGCGACGATGATTAATCAGCTTGTCGTAGACTTTAACAAATTTGTTACTGAAGCACGCACGTGGCAGAAAAAAGAAGAAACGGAAAAACGCGAAGAATTAAAAGAACTGCTCGGCCACCAGCCGGTAGAAGTATTCTTTGGCGCGCTTCTCGGTATTCTTATTGCTTACTTTGCCAATATGTACTTTATCGGATCCTAAAAAGGCAGGTGCACATTATGACCCGAATTGTTTCTTTATGTCCAAGCAGCACGGAAGTAGCGGCCTATCTTGCCCTGACCCCGAATCTTGTCGGCGTTGATTCCTATTCTGACTGGCCCGAAGAAGTGAAAGCTCTTCCCGATCTCGGTCCGGATCTTTCCATTGATATGGATGCGGTCATGGAGCTCAAGCCGGACGTAGTACTTGCATCTCATAGTGTACCCGGTATGGAAAAGAATACGCAGGAAATGGACAAAAGAGGCATTTCCTACGTGTTAACATCTCCCAACACGCTGGAAGATGTTCTCGATGATTTGATGATTATTGGAGAAGCTACCGGAACGGTTGAAAAAGCAAAAGCAGTAATTGATGCCTGCCGCCGGATAATGGATACATACCGTGAACTTGCTTCCGAATGCCATCCTTCCAGACTTTACTGGGAATGGTGGCCAAAGCCCCCTTTCACGCCGGGCGGCGGCAATTGGCTTACAGAAATCAGCGCGCTGGCAGGTGCTGAAAATATCTTTGCCGATAAAGAAGAAGCCAGTGTTAAAACGACCTGGGAAGAAATCCAGCAGCGGGATCCGGATCGGATCTGCCTTGCCTGGGTGGGTGTTCCCTTTGATAAAGTAAAACCGGATTTGTTGAAGAAAAGAGAAGGATGGCCGTCTATGAAAGCTATGACAGACGACCGCATCCACGTTCTTCCTGAGCCGCTTTACTGTCGTCCCTCTCCGCGTCTTTTTACCGGGATGGCTGAACTGGCCTATCTTCTGCATCCGGATGTTTTTCCCGAACCGTTGTCCTCGGATGTACTGCTTTATCCATAAGAGAATCGCTTCATACAAAAAGCCGCGCCTCGGAAGGAGCGGCTTTTTGTATCTAAAACATCTGGTATCCTCTGACTCTCAGCATACGAATCGCTATTCCGGCAACAACGGCACCGATAAAGCCGCTCGATAAAATGAGATAATCCACAATCTGCAAAGAGAGCAGCTGTCCACCCAACTGGGAAAAAGAAGCTGCCGGTGCAGAGAAGTAACTCCAGATTCCTAAACTATCCACTATCCATACTACGATAAGCGGATAGACTATCGCCATCACCCACGTAGACCGTAAAATCATATTCAGCAGAAAACCAATGCCAAAAAACAGCAGTAAAAACAGCATCATTGAAATAATAAGCTGCGGGAGGCTTCCGATTCCTGTCATTTCCCATACCCCCTGTATTGATCACGCTTACACAGGCGGAGAAAAACCGGAAATACCGTTTCAGCGGTATTTCCAGCTGTTCTGCCCTGAATAATGTTTAGAATGGGTTTTTCCCCTTTTTGAGTACGAGGGCCGGTCCGCCCAGGATCCATAAATAACGATTATCAATCATTTTTTTCATGAAGTTGGCGGAACTGCCAAATACTTTGCGTTTTCCAATTACACCGATGGCTTCTTTGCCGCCAAGGGAGGCTACGGTACCTTTAATTTCCGGCTTGAATTCTTCAAGCGGCTTATTATTAATTAACGCATTCAGGTTATTGGCTACTGTCACAGCCTGCTGCATAGCAATCTGTGCAGTCGGCGGATAAGGACGCTCGGTTTCCTCATTAATCATAAGTGAACAGTCTCCAATAATAAACACGTTCTCATGCCCGGGAGCACGAAGGTCTTTATCTACTTTTACGCGGCCGCGCATATTTTCAAAACCGGATTTTTCGATAACCGGATTTCCACGGACACCGGTAGCCCAAACAACAGTAGACGCTTTAACGTCTTCTCCGTTTTTAAGGACAAGCCCTTCTGCCGTTACTTCTGAGATAGGCGTATTAATTTTGAATTCCACTCCGCGGTTTTCAAGCAGGTTCATCGCATACTCTACGAGCTCCGGATCAAATCCGGGAAGAGCTGTCGGTGCAGCCTCTACGACATACATTTTAATTTTATTCATCGGGATATCATATTTTTTGCTTAGTTCCGGAATGCGTTCGCTTAATTCACCAATAAATTCCATACCGGTAAACCCGGCTCCGGCTACAGCAAATGATAAATCTGCTTCTTTAGGCTCTGGATCGTTATTGTATTTGGAGAACATAAATTCAATATGGTCTTTAATCTGGCGCGCTCCATTAAGTGTCCATTTGCTGTATGCGTGTTCAAAAACGCCCTCTACACCAAACGTCTCCGGCACCGCTCCCAAACCTGTAACAATATAATCGTAATCAGCGCTTCCAGTGTTTTTAAGCACTACTTTGTTTTCCGCTGGTTTAATTTCTACTACTTCATCTTGAATAAAGTTGATTTTTGTTGTATCTAAAACGTCTTTAATGTTCATCCGTGTGCGGTCCGGATGCAGCGTTCCTGCGGCCGGCTCATGAAGCCACGTCGTCTGGTAATGATAGTCGTGCTTGCTTATTAATGTTACATTGGCCTGATTGCGGTCAATTTTTTTGAAAATTTTTGCTGCCGTAACCATTCCGGCGTACCCTGCACCTAAAATAAGAATATTTGGCTTTCCTGCCATGGTATGTCACTCCCTAGAGAATATAATTTATGTTTATAAGTGTGTTTGTGATCTATTTCACGTTCAGATACGCAGAAATATTCTTGTTGTCTATAGGACCAGACTCTTTCATAGCAAAAGCATGAAAAAGTCGTAAAATATTCACAAATCTCATTATTAATGATATTGGTTTTAATCGCATATTTCAACCTTTTTTTACGGCTTTTCTCTTTTTATTACAGCGCTTTCCATACATTTCCCCCAAATAATATGCAGGACTTTTAAAAAAGGACTTGATATGCGTATAATAGAGGTAGTTTTCTCAGCATAATTTGGAGGTAGATAACGTGGCACTTGAGCAGGACATATATGATATAACCATTATCGGCGGAGGGCCGACCGGTCTTTTCACAGCATTCTACGGGGGAATGCGTCAGTCAAAAGTAAAAATTATTGAAAGCATGCCCCAGCTTGGAGGACAGCTTTCGGCTCTTTATCCTGAAAAATATATATATGATGTAGCAGGTTTCCCAAAAATCCGGGCACAGGAACTTGTCGACAACTTAATTGAGCAGATGACACCATTTGGTCCCAAGGTCGTATTGGAACAATCGGTGGAAAATGTAATCAAAGTAAATGACGATATTATAGAACTGCATACAGACAAAGAAATTCATTATACAAAAACCATTATTATTACAGCCGGCGTCGGTGCATTCCAGCCCCGCCGGCTTCAGGTGGACGGAGCAGATCCTTATGAAAAAGGAAACCTGCACTACTTCATTAACGATCTGCAGACGTTTGCAGACGAAAAAGTGATGATTCTCGGCGGCGGCGATTCCGCTGTAGATTGGGCTAACATGCTTGACCCTATCTCAGAAGTAAAGCTTGTTCACCGTCGTGCTAAGTTCCGTGCACATGAACACAGCGTGGAGCAGCTTGAACAGTCTGATGTAGAAGTGATGACTCCCTACCAGGTAACCGCCATCCACGGAGACGGAAAAAAGATCCAGCAGGTAGAACTCCAGGAAGTAAAAGGAGAAGAAAAATTACTGGTGGATGTGGATTCCCTTATCGTTAACTATGGTTTCGTTTCCTCTCTCGGTCCTATTAAAGAATGGGGACTTGATATTGAAAAGAATACGATTAAGGTGAACAGCCGTATGGAAACGAATATTCCAGGCATCTACGCCGCAGGCGACGTTGCCACTTACGACGGCAAAGTAAAGCTTATTGCGACCGGCTTCGGTGAAGCACCGACAGCCGTGAATAATGCGAAAGCGTACCTTGACCCTGACGCAAAGCTGCAGCCGGGCCACAGCTCCCACATGTTTTAAAAAACAGCATAAATCAAGCCCTCCGGTTATATGAGCCGGGGGGCTTTTTGTTTCATATTAAATGAGCTGATCTGCAAAAATCTCCAGCCGCTCGATCCATTCACTCTTTGCTGCTTCATCCCTGCTGTAAGGGTTGTTTACATCTACTTTAATTTCAATTTCTATGTTGTTCCCGTATCCTGCCGTAAGGCCTCTGAATAATTTCTGACCCCAGTCATAATATTCATTTTTCATTTCCGGTCCTTTGTAATACATTTCTTTATATAGATGGTCCGGCAGTACTTTTCTGCTGACTGTATACGAGCCTACCAGCGGCAGGGCCGTTTTTTCACATGCAATTGTGTATTTGTATAATGCTCTCGTACGGGATTCAAACTCCAGTACCTCCAGAACATCTTCCCTGCTTTCCCAACGCTCTACGAGAATACTGCCGCTTTTGAGGCGGGGCTTAATAAACTGGCTGCACCCATTAATAAAATAATTCAACTTCTGTTTTTCTTCTTCTTCATTCGAGCTGCACTCCGCAAGCTCCATTTTTAAATTCTCTATAATTTGATTGATTTCCATAGACTATCACTCCCTCTGTATGCTTAAACAGTAGGCTACCAGGCAAAAAAAGTCAATAAATTCTGACATCTTAAACAAAAGAAAAACTCTCTCCGTTTTCAACGAAGAAAGCTCTTATCAACCTGTTAACAATCTTCCGGTGTGCCGGCTTTCGTTGCTGTGCGGAAAGATGATCCGCAGCCGCACGACGCAATCGCATTTGGATTGTCGATCGTAAAACCGCCGCCCATCATGTTTTGTTTGTAGTCGATGACTACTCCATCCAGAATTGGGGCGCTTTCTTTATCTACAATAACGTCGAGTCCACTGATCTGGAGCACGTCGTCTTCTTCTTCTTTAACGGAATCAAATCCCATTCCATATGAAAGCCCGCTGCATCCGCCGCCTTTAACACCTACACGGAGCATAAGGTTTGTATCTTCTTCTTCCTGCATCATCTCTTTAACGCGAGCCGCAGCTGGTTCTGTAATATTAAGCATAGTATATATCCTCCTTTAAGGAATAGTTGCTGTCCTTTAAGAAAATTATATATGCTATAGCCTGTAAATTCAAATGATCTGGAAGGAGACCGATCTTTGAACAACAGCAGCCGGTGGATCCAATTCCATAAGCATGTTATGATGCCTGTCGAGCTTTTCGCTGTAATATAGTACAAGTGGATGGCTAAATCCATACGTGGAAGCGGCATTCATCATCTTTACACGAAGTTCTTCGATTCTTTTTTCATTTTGCTCTGCTGTTATCTGCATAACGAGTCTCCTTTTTTTATTTGGCAATAGCATATCTATTTATTTCTTCAATTATATGTCAATTACCAATTTAAAACAATAAATAGATGATTACCATTTGATTAAATTTATTTCAAATCAGTTCTCTTTAATTTACTAATTCCAGGATGTATAATGGAAATTGCAGCTATATTAAGTATATATTTTCAAAGCAGGATAACTTGTTAGGTTTTATATAGTATACTTTTTCAGAGTCAAGTAGAGACAAGAGGATTTAGAAAGGGATGATGGATGTGCCTGTAACATTAAACACGGACGTACGAATGAAAGAAATCATTGAAAAAGTCAATCATGGGCAGCGCTTGTCTATTGATGACGGGCTCCACCTATACAACACCACGGACCTGCTCACCGTAGCCCAGCTGGCAAACCAGGTAAATGAGCAGAGAAATGGAAATAATGTATATTTTATAGAAAATATGTACATTAATCCAACAAATGTATGTGAAGCAAGCTGCAGCTTCTGCGGCTTCAAACGAAAGCCCGGCGAAGAAGGCGCGTATACGATGCATGAAGAAGAGCTTCTTGAGTATGTAGAAAAACGCTGGAACGATAACATCCGCGAATTTCATATTGTCGGCGGCCATAACGTAGAAGTCGGCTTTGAGTATTATGTAAATACGGTCCGCACGCTTAAGAAACACTATCCTTCGGCTTCCATTAAAGCATATACCGGCGCAGAAATTGAATTTTTCTCCAGAATCTCCGGGCTGTCTATGCGAGAAGTGCTTCAGGAGCTTATGGATGCCGGGCTGGACACTCTTCCAGGCGGCGGCGCTGAAATACTAACAGAGCGGTACAGAGCCAAAATGAGCCCGGACAAGGCCTCTACAGATGAATGGCTCGAAGCACATGAGATTGCACATGACCTTGGGATGAAAACCCATGCTACAATGCTCTATGGTTCGATTGATACGTTTGAAGAGCGCTTAATTCATATGGACAGGCTCCGTCAGCTTCAGGATAAAACTAACGGATTTATGGTATTTATCCCGCTTGCGATGCAGCCGAAAAAAGTTGGAGCCGGCTTAAACCGGAGAACGTCTGCTTATGACGACATGCGTACGATTGCCATCTCCCGCCTGATGCTTGATAACTTTGACCATATTAAAGCATACTGGATTAATATTGGTCCTCAGCTTACTCAGATGGCCCTTACATTTGGATCCGATGATATACACGGTACGCTTATTGAAGAAAGAATCTCCCACTCTGTCGGCGCCCTTACTTCTCAGGGATTAACAAGAAAAGAACTTGTCCACCTGATCAAAGGAGCAAACAAGCAGCCGATTGAACGCGATACCTTCTACAACGAAATTAAAAGATATTAACACCACAAAAAAATAGACCCTACCGGGGTCTATTTTTTAATGTGCCTTCGCAGATCGTTTCCGCTGCACCATTCATCGTAATATGACCGTCCCGCTGCCAGGTAATATATAAATCCCCCCCCGGCAGATGTACGGTAATTTCTTTGTTCTTCTGCATCTTTCCGTTTAAAATGGCTGCTGCGACGGCGGCACAGGCTCCAGTCCCGCAGGCCTGAGTCTCGCCGGATCCGCGCTCCCATACCCGGAAATTCATTTCTGTTTCAGACAGAATCTGTACAAACTCCACGTTAGCTCGTTCCGGGAAGCATTCGTGCTTTTCCAGCATAGGTCCAAGCGTAAGAACAGGAGCTTCCTTTGTATCATCTACAAACAGCACGGCATGCGGATTTCCCATCGATAATGCCGTTACTTCAAAGCTGGTACCGCCGGCTTCCAGCAGTTCCCGGACTGCTTCACTTTCCGGATCACCGGCCAGCATCGGAATATGTTTCTTCTGCAGCCGCGGCTTTCCCATATCAATTGTCACCATATCAACAATCGATTTAGAATGATCTGGATGGACAGTAGCTTTTACCGTACCGCCTTTTGTTTCAATCGTAAACCGTTCATTATCTACATATTTTTTTTCGAATACGTATTTCGCTGTGCAGCGAAGGCCATTGCCGCAGGTCATTGCCTCCGATCCGTCGGCGTTAAATATTCTCATCCGGGCGTCTTCGGTACGGGACGGTTCAATAAGAATTAACCCGTCCGCGCCTATTCCCCTGTTTTTATCGGACACATAAACCGCCAGTTCGCTCAGGCTTCTTTCTTCCAGTTCTTCTTCAAATAAATCAATATAAATATAGCTGTTGCCCAGTCCGTGCATCTTTGTAAACTTCATCGTCCTGCTCCCCTCAGTTTATCCTCTGTCCAGAAATAATCTTCGTCTGCTTGTATGATGACCATCCGCGTTAAACAGCACGGCATAATAAGAGGTGTTTTTATTTCCTCCAGCGCTCTTTGCAGATTTCCTTTAGTTAAGTGTGTTAATACATTTTCCTGACCACAGTAAGGGCATTCCTGTACGTAAATATCGTCTCCCATTTTTTCGTACGGCCATGTATTTTCGAATGTTAGAAATACCATACCTGGTCTCCTTCCAGTTAAAACATTGGATTTTCTTCTAAATACTGATATATATTATCGACCAGTTCCTCGGGCGTTTCTCCTTCAATGACTTCGCCATTGACCAGCGCATAGTTTGTATCCGCACATAAACCACAGTTACCGAGACAGCCGTATTCAATAATATCGAAGTTCGGATCTTTTTCCAGTTTTTCCATAGCAGCCTGGGACCCGCTGGCCAGATTACTCAGGCAAAACTCTACAATTGGTCTCATTTGCTCTACCACCCTTTTTTCAGCTCTGCAATTATCCTACCGTTCAATGCTTCCAACCGTCAATGTATCTACTCTATTTATTTCTGCAGGTTAAGTTTTCTGACTATTTTCCAGTTGTTGTAATGTCAGTTTAAAATCTTTATAATAAAATTGACCAGGGTCACTTTTGACAGAAAGTATCCTTTGAAGTAACGGAGAGGTCAAGTTATGAATAGAATGCAGAAAAAAGAACGAACAAAGCAAAAAATTCTTTCGGAAGCGCTTTACCTTTTCCGCGAGAAAGGATTCGATGCTACGACTGTCCAGGAAATAACAGAAGCCGCCAATGTGGCGAAGGGGACTTTTTTTAATTATTTCCCTACAAAAGAGTCCATCATGCAGTCTCTGGCAGAAGACCGGCTGCATCAGGTAGAATCGTATATCGACCGATATGCCCTGCACCGCCTCGCTTTGTTTTCCAGGATCCGTGCTTACATCAGCTACTTTCTTGGAGAATACCAGCTGAATCCACAGTTGACAAGAAAAGTATGGCAGCACGTTGTGGAACACGAAGTGCTGCTCCGTACCCACTGGGAGCAGCTGCTTTATGAAAGCGAACGCCGCGGTGAAATAAAGCCGCATCTGGATATTCCGGCATGGAGCCATATTATGAACAGCCACTTTCATTACCTGCTGGCAACAAGCACTGCTGAAAACCGGGAGGAATTTATCGAAGAAATGATGGCCATGATGTATACAAGCCTCCATAGTATTACCACAAAAAGGGGACATGAAATAATGAAAAGAGTTGTTATACTTGGCGGAGGGTACGGCGGTCTGCGTCTGCTGCAGCGCCTGCTTACCAATGACCTTCCGTCCGATGTCGAAATCGTGCTGATTGATAAACTGCCTTACCACTGTATGAAAACAGAATACTATGCGCTTGCTGCAGGTACGGAATCCGATCATCAGATCCGGGTGCCGTTTCCTACTCATAATCAGCTGCGTCTTCAGTTTGGCACCATCGACCGCATTGATATGGACAGTAAACTCGTTCATATGAAAGGGGAAAATCCGGTTGCTTATGACAGCCTGATTGTTGGACTCGGCTGTGAAGATAAATTTCATGAAGTACCCGGTGCTGCTGAGCATACGTACAGCATTCAAACAATGGAAGCCACGCGTAAAAGCTATCAGGTGCTTACAAGCCTTCCTGCAAGTTCCAGCGTTTCCATCGTAGGAGCTGGACTGAGCGGCGTGGAGCTGGCCAGTGAACTGCGTGAGAGCCGCTCCGATCTTAGAATCCGCCTATTTGACCGCGGGGATACTATTCTGCCAATGTTCCCGAGCCGTCTAAGCAGATACGTGCAGAAGTGGTTTGAGAACCATCAGGTGGAAGTGATCAGTAATTCCGATATCACACAGGTGGATGAACATACGATTTATAATCACGGCAAACCGCTTGAGTCTGATGTTATTATCTGGACTGCCGGTATTCAGCCAAATAAAGTAGTCCGTGACATGGACGTGGAAAAAGATCCAAGAGGACGGGTCATTCTCACGCCCCACCACCATCTCCCGGACAACAAAAACGTTTTTGTTGTCGGGGACTGCGCTAGCCTTCCTCATGCTCCAAGTGCCCAGCTTGCTGAAGGCCAGGCCGAACAGATTGCGATGGTACTCAAAAAGAGATGGAAAGGCGAATCCCTTCCCGAAACACTGCCTGAAATTAAATTAAAGGGTGTCCTTGGCTCCCTTGGTAAAAAACATGGCTTTGGTGTCATGGGCGAAAAGGCTGCTGTTACAGGCCGGGTAGCCCGGATGCTGAAAAGTGGTGTCCTCTGGATGTACAAAAACCATAACGGTGTATAAAGACAGAAAAAAGCTCTCTTCTTAGGAAGGGAGCTTTTCAATGTATTCATACACTTTTTTCAGACGCGGATTTCCTTCTGCGACAACTTCCCCGTTTATGAGAACGAGCGGATAAATTCTATCGTTTTCTATCATGTCACGAGCTGTTTCCTCTTCTTCTTTTCCGTTAGGCTGGTGCATATCCACATACACGACGTCCAGCGGTTTATTCGGATATTTTCTCTGCAGAGCCGCTTCCAGCCATTCTTTTGTTTCAATGCTGGAAGGCAGCTGGACGCATCCGGAACATTTTTCTTCCGATCCGTATACTTTTACTGTAATTGGCTGATTCATGTCATGATCCCTTCTTTCTTCTTCTTTCCGGGTTCCGGTGGTGAAGCATTTTGAAGTATTTTTTCAGAAAACATTAATGAGAATGCTTCGCATTAGTTGTCATCGAAAAGCAATTCATAGTAGAATATAACTTAAGCTCCTTTAATTATAGACTACCTGTACAGGAGGTACTATAATAAAGGCAATGAAAGGAGAGATACATCATGGCACAAGCTACTGAAGAAATGAACGGACAGGTTTTAGAAGTATTGGACAAACTACGTCCTTTCCTACTTCGCGACGGCGGTGACGTTGAGCTGGTAGATATTGAGGACGGTATTGTAAAAGTTCGTCTAATGGGAGCATGCGGATCCTGCCCTTCTTCAACGATTACTCTTAAAGCAGGAATCGAGCGCGCGCTTCTGGAAGAAGTACCAGGCGTTGTCGAAATAGAGCAGGTATTTTAAGCACTCCTTCATAAAAGGTTATTGCTTTGACGAATCAAAAGAGTACGCTCCCTATCGGGAACGTACTCTTTTTCGTTAGGATGGAATGCCTGCTCCTGCATCTGATTTCACATAGAAAACCTGTGATCCCTTTTCGTCCGGTGCTGCAATCTGCACGTCAAAATCGGGATAGTCCTTCTGGATTTTCTTTCTTACTTTTTCTCCGTCTCCTTTAGGGACAATACACAACACAGTAGGACCGGCACCGCTCAGCGCTGCCCCGTGGGCACCATATGCCTTTGCCTCCTGCATAATATCCATCAGTCCCGGTACGAGACCGGCCCGGTAAGGGTGGTGAAACACGTCGCGTACCATCATATCGCCGACAAGTTCCCAGTTACCGGTCAGAATGCCGGCTGTCAGCACATTGCTCACTGCGCTGCCTTTGATCGCATCTTTATACGGCAGCTGCGCCGGCAGAATACCTCTGGCTTTTTTTGTCATCAATTCCTGCTCTGGAACTGCAATCACAATATCAATATCCGGCACGCCGGCGTGGACCATACTCGTTGCATCGTTACTATGGGCACCAATAATAAGCCCACCATAGAGGCACGGCCCTACATTATCAGGATGCCCTTCCCAGATGCTGGCAAACCGCATTTTTTCTTCTTTTGTCATACCGGCGGACGTTACCTGGTCAGTCATTTCGATTCCGGCAATGATAGCCGCTGCACTGCTTCCAAGGCCTCTTGCAAGCGGGATATTGCTCGTCATATGCACACGGCAGGCGGGCAGCTCTTTGTTAAGCTCCTTGGCCAGTGTCTCTGCAACAATATAGATAAGGTTGTCTTTCCCTGAAGGAATGCCTTCTAATTCAGCTGAGTCCGATGTAAAAGACCACTCTTCTGCAAGGGTAACCTCCATCGTTAAATAACGGTCAACCGCCAGGCCGATAGAGTCAAAACCCGGACCCAGGTTAGCAGAGCTCGCTGGTACAGTGACGACCAACTTTTCACCCCTCACTTACGACACCTCCTTTAATTTGTTCGAGGAAGGCCTCCCGGCTGTTTGGCAGCACAGTAGGCTTAACCGTAATCGTATCAATAGCGGTACTTGGATCTTTCAGACCGTTTCCAGTGAGTACGCACACTACTTTGGATCCTTTAGCGATTTCACCGCTTTCAATCTGCTTTTTCAAGCCAGCTATGGACGCACACGAAGCAGGCTCTGCAAAGACGCCCTCCGTCTGGGCAAGCAGCTGATACGCTTCCAGTATTTCTTCATCTGTTACCATATCAATTTTTCCGTTGGATTGATTAACTGCTGTAACAGCTTTTGTCCAGCTGGCCGGATTTCCGATACGGATAGCCGTAGCAATGGTTTCCGGTTCTTCAATAATTTCATTTCTGACAATCGCGGCTGATCCTTCTGCTTCAAATCCGCGCATCTGCGGAAGGCCGGTGCCGTTTCTCTCGTGATATTCTTTAAACCCTTTCCAATACGCTGTAATATTACCAGCGTTGCCGACGGGGATCGCCAGAACGTCCGGTGCCTGTCCAAGCTGTTCGCACACTTCAAAGGCAGCCGTTTTCTGGCCTTCAATCCGGTAGGGATTCACGGAATTAACGAGCGTAATCGGTTCTTTATCACTGATAAGCTTTACGATTTCAAGGGCGTTGTCAAAGTTTCCCTGAATTTCAAACACTTCCGCGCCGTACATAACAGCCTGCGCCAGCTTTCCGAGGGCAATTTTCCCCTCGGGAATAACAACGATACAGCGAAGACCTGCACGGGCGCCGTAAGCGGCCGCCGCCGCTGATGTATTTCCTGTGGAGGCGCAGATGATGGCTTTGCTGCCTTCTTCTTTCGCCTTGGCTACCGCCATAACCATTCCGCGGTCCTTAAAAGAACCGGTAGGGTTGGTGCCTTCGGTTTTGACGTGAATTTCCACGCCCCACTCTTTTGATAGCTTTTCCAGTGGAATAAGAGGCGTGTTTCCCTCCCGTAAAGATAAAAGAGGTGTATCTTCTGTTACCGGCAAAAATTCTTTATACGTTTCCAATAGGCCTTTCCAACTGCTCATTCTGCGTTTCCTCCCTCGACACGATAACTGCTTTTAACAGCTACAACCACGTCCATTTTTTCCAGTTCTGCAAAAATTCTTTCATATACGGACTTGGTAGTCGTATGTGTAATCACTGCTACTTCAGCGATCTGGTGCTCAATCGGCCACTGCATTAATTTCTCAAAGCTTACATTTTCTTTGGCAAAAACAGAAGTCAAGGCAGCGAACGTACCTGTTTCATCTTTTACGTGCAGGCGGATAAAGTATTTGGACCGTACTTCATCGTGCGTTTTCAGCTGTTTATGGTACAACGGAGGAACAATGCTTCTGCCGCTGACACCAAGCTTCATGTTCTTCACTACCGTTACCAGGTCGGAAACGATAGCTGTCGCTGTTGGAAGGGAACCGGCACCTGGTCCGTAAAACATTGTTTCTCCAATAGCATCTCCGTATACATATACCGCATTATATTCATCGTGGACGGAAGAAAGCGGGTGTTTAGCCGGCAGGAGCATAGGCTGTACCGTCAATTCAATCCGCTCTCCATCCCGTTTTGCAAGACCGATCAGTTTTAATGCATAGCCCATTTGTTCGGCATATTTAATATCATCAATCGTTACGGTAGTAATGCCCCGGACATCCACGTCTTCAAGCTCTACATCCATGGAAAAACCAAGCGAGGCAAGAATAGCCATTTTCCGGGCGGCATCGAGTCCTTCCACATCGGAAGTTGGATCACTTTCAGCAAACCCGAGTGCCTGGGCTTCAGCCAATACATCGTCGTAGGCGCGTCCGTCCTGGCTCATTTTTGTTAGAATATAATTCGTTGTTCCATTCACAATTCCCATCATCTGGGAAATGCGGTCCGAGGACAGGCCTTCGGTAAGTCCGCGTATAATCGGAATACCGCCGGCAACACTTGCTTCATAAAATAAATCGCAGTTGTTTTCCGATGCGATTTTCACAAGCTCTGCTCCGTGAAGGGCAATCAAATCTTTGTTTGCCGTGACGACATTTTTTTTATTTTTTAACGCACGGATGATGTAGTCTTTTGCTTCATCAATTCCGCCCATTACTTCAATAACCACTTTAATCTCTTTATCTTCCAGAATATCTTCTACTCTGTCGGTGAGAAGCTGATCTGCATTTTCTATATCTTTGTACTTGTCCATATCCCGGACAAGTACTCTTTTCACCTTAATGCCGGAGCCCACCTGATGTGCTAAATCTTTTTGATGATCTTTAATAATCTGCAGAACCCCAGTTCCTACCGTTCCTGATCCTAATAACCCAATTTGTATATCCTTGCTCATTCTCTCCACTCCTCACCACTGACTGCTTCGTTCTCTCTGTTCTTAAAGGTATATTGTCCATTGTAACGAATTACCCTGTATGTTTACAAGGGGGAAACATATGTCTTTTTATAAAGGACATTTATAGATTACTTCTTATCGCTTTTTTCTTCTGTGTTCTCTTGAAGCGTCCAGTCTGCCATGCTCTGTATACTGTAAGAGGGCAGAGCCGTTTTCTGCTGAATTTCTTCCAGGCTTGTAATACCTGTCTGCACGTGAATCGTGTCCATGCCGCTTCGAATGCCGGCTAGTATATCTGTATCGTAGTTGTCTCCAATCAAGACCGTTTTTTCGAGCGGTGTACCGAGTATATAGAGGGCTTGTTCTATAATAACGCGTTCCGGCTTTCCGATAAAGACCGGATCCTGTCCGGTGGCTGTCTGTACGACAGAGGTAAACGCTCCGTTTCCCGGCAGAAATCCTCTTTCCGTAGGAAGAGCTTTGTCACTGTTTGTTGAAACAAAAACAGCACCATTTCTTACGGCCAGGGCCGCCTTTGCCAGCTTTTCATAAGTAATTCCCCGGTCTATTCCCATTACCACGTACGCCGGGTTCTCTTCTGTATACTCCACTCCTGCTTCTTCCATCGCCTGCAGCAGTCCTGTTTCTCCTATAATATAAGCAGTATGCGGAGCGGGACCAGCTTTTACATAAGCTGCAGCTGCAAGAGCGGTCGTCCAGACCTGTGCCGGTTCTGCCGGCACATTAAATGCCTGGAGCTTACGGCTGACCTCTTCCGGAGTGGCAGAGGAATTATTGGTTATAAACAAATAAGGAAGACCGGCCTCTTTTAATTGATGAATAAAAGCTATCGCTTCCGGTATCGGCTCTTTTCCTCTATATACGGTTCCATCTAAATCAAGCATATATCCTTCATAAGCTTTCATGCAGTATCTCTCCTATTTCTTATCCTGTTTATTTTCCGGCAGAAAGGCAGACACCGGCCCGAGTTCTTTATCGATATAAGTGCGTACGCACTCCGGAAATTTCTTTACGTATTCAGCTTCCGCCTGGACGTTTGTCCATAAGGCGTCATGGTCTATTTCTATATAATCCCGGGTCAGCGTTTTTCTAAGCTTAATCAGCCGGGTAAGTCCTGCAAATACGTCTTCCGGAATTACCTTTTCGTCTTCCAAAATTGACAGAATATCTTCGTAGCTGCCCGGATCTCTCATTATGAAGCCATCAATCATCTGGTTACCCGTATCAATAACCGCTTCAATCCACCCCTGTGCCAACCGTTCCAGAGCAAGACGCTGAATTATGTCCCCCATTGACTGAAAAGACGTGACTGCTTCATACAAAGACTCTATATAAGCCAGCTGGGCTTCAATTTTCTGTCGATCCACAAAATACATTGTTCATCCCCCCTGTGCCTTTTTTCCATAATAAAACTAGTATATCACAGGAGGTTTTCAAACCGCATGACGCGCAAACCCTCGATAATATGATAGGATAAAGAATGCTGATTATAGTTTGTTTTTATAAGAGATAGTACATAAAAGGAGAGAAAGTATGGATAGAGAGCTTGCTTTAGAAGTAATTAGAGTGACCGAGGCTGCGGCTATTTCCTCAGCACAGTGGATGGGACGAGGTAAAAAAATAGAAGCTGATGATGCAGCCACTTCCGCCATGCGGCTGATTTTTGATTCGGTCAGCTGCAAGGGAACCGTCGTCATTGGAGAAGGAGAGCTTGATGAAGCCCCTATGCTCTACATTGGCGAAGAGGTCGGCAATGGCAACGGACCGGAAGTAGACATCGCTGTTGACCCGCTTGAAGGAACAAATATTGTGGCCAACGGCCGCGGCAATGCTATGGCCGTTCTGGCTTTAGGGGACCGCGGCACCCTGCTTCATGCTCCTGATATGTATATGGAGAAGCTTGTGGTCGGACCGGAGGCAGCCGGACTCGTAAGACTCGATGACCCTATTGAAAAAACGATCGATATTGTAGCCAAAATGAATAATAAACGTACCCGCGACGTCACGGTTATTATTCAGGACCGGGAGCGTCACCAGGATATTATTGACCGGGTCCGCGCCAAGGGTTCACGTGTTAAATTGTTCGGTGACGGAGATGTCGGCGCATCTATTGCCACATCCCTCCCCCAGACCGGCATTGACCTGTTTGTCGGCACAGGCGGCGCACCGGAAGGCGTGATTTCCGCGGCTGCCATTAAAGCATTAGGCGGCGACATGCAGGCCCGTCTTGTTCCGGATAACGAAGAGGAAGAACAGCGCTGTATCGCGATGGGTCTGGCAGATCCCCGCCAGCTTCTGTATCTGGATGACCTGGTTAAAGGGGACGATGCTATTTTTGCTGCGACCGGCGTTTCATCCGGGGAACTGCTCGAAGGCGTTCGTTTTCTTGGCGGAGACCTTGTGGAAACGGATTCGATTGTCATGCGTGCCAAAACTAAAACAGTGCGTTATATTAAAGCACATCACCACCTGCAGAATAAACCGCATCTGCTTGCAGATGACGAGTAAAGGAGAATACTATTATGAGCGACCGTTTTTTCCTTCATGATGAAGAAGAAGAATCAAGCGTCCGATTCGTCAGCTTTATGGGCGATAATGATGAACGATTTGACCTGGCTCTTGTGTCTACAGAACGTTATTATGGAAAGCAGGTAGTTTTGGATATGCGTACCCAGCGCTTTGCCCTTTTAGGAGTGGATGACCTCGAAGAGCAGGGTCTTCTCGAAGATGCGTATCAGATTGATGAAGAAACAGCCGAAGAACTACGGGCTTTTTTGTTGGAAGCCATTGTAGAATATTAACATAACAGAAAAGAAAGCCTCCGCTGCTGCGGTGGCTTTCTTTTCTTATGAGTTTACTTCTTCTGTTTCTTCTGTTTCTTCTTTTTCTACTTCCGGCTTTTCCTGCTTCTTCTGCTTTTTGACTACAAAATAAGCACAGCCAAAGTTGCAGTACTCCAGCAGATAATCGTGGAGGGTGCTGATTTTCATATCGTAGGACACTTTTTTTCGTGAATCTTCAAAAAAACCACGCAGGCGGAGCTGTTCGTGCCCCCAGTCTCCCAGGATATAGTCGTATTTATGAAGCACTTCACTGTAACGTTCTACAAACACTTCTTCGTTCCAGCCGGACCTGTTTTCTTCGACCACTTCGTACGTATAGCCCTGGACTTCGACCATTACATTCCCTCCTTTTATAAAAACCGGCTCCCGTTGAAGGGAACCGGTCACATATTAATTATTCGGCCTGTTTATACTTATTTGCTTCTTCATGAACTTGTGCTTTATTAACCTGCTCATCTGCGTGATAGGAAGAACGGACAAGCGGACCGGCTTCACAGTGGCTGAAGCCTTTTTCCATCGCAATTTCCTTAAAGTTGGCAAATTCTTCAGGAGTGTAGTATTTTTTCACTTTTAAATGCTTCTTCGTCGGCTGAAGATACTGGCCGATCGTCATAATATCAATATTATGCGCACGAAGATCATCCATTGTTTCAATAATTTCTTCGTCTGTTTCCCCAAGACCGATCATCAGACTTGACTTGGTTGGAATATCCGGATGGATTTCTTTGGAACGCTGCAGGAATTCAAGAGAACGCTCGTATGTAGCTCTGGCGCGGACTCTTGGCGTCAACCGTCTTACCGTTTCAATGTTGTGGTTCAAAATATTCGGGCGGGCTTCCATCAGCGCCTCCAGGTTCTCCTGCACACCCATCATGTCAGATGGAAGAACTTCGATCGTCGTGTTAGGATTTCTGCGGCGCACAGCTCTGACTGTTTCTGCGAAAACGGCAGATCCGCCGTCTTTAAGATCATCTCTTGCTACAGCCGTAATAACAACGTGCTTAAGTCCCATCTGCTCCACTGACTCAGCAACACGCTCAGGCTCCTGCCAGTCCAGTTCATTTGGCAGTCCGGTATTTACTGCACAAAAGCGGCAGGCACGTGTACAAACGTCGCCAAGGATCATAAATGTTGCTGTTTTTCTTTCTGACCAGCACTCATGGATGTTCGGACAGCGCGCTTCCTCACATACGGTATGAAGGTTTTTTTCACGCATCATTTTCTTAAGACCCTTATAAGATTCATTTGTATTTAATTTAATCTTCAGCCATTCCGGCTTACGAAGATATTCTTCTGTTTTTGCCAAACCGCTCACTCCCCATTTTTTCCTCAACCTCATTATAAACCATCGTACCCTGTCAAAGAAGTCTTTGATATTAATACTTTAACATGTTCTATACTGCCTCGACAAATGTACCGTTTATTTTTCAGTTGATTGTTTTTTTCCTTTTCTGCATAAAAAAAGCAGCCGCTTATAAAGCAAGCAGCTGCCTGTTATTTATTTTCTTTTGGAAACTGTTCTTGCGTACAGTAAACTGCCTGCAAGACCTCCCCAAATAATTACTATGCCTATAATCATCATGATAATCGCACCGGCTGTCATTATTTTTTACCTCCTTCATCTCTACGTGCTAATTCAGGTTTGTTTTTCCACTTAACCAACGAAAGAACAACACCAGCAGCAAGAGCAAAGAGTGCAACCGACCAGCCGCTGAAGACAATAAAGGAATTCGCGTATCCTTCATAGTTTCCTGTTTCCGTATCAAACTGACGGAACAGGTTCTGTACAAACAAGCTGAACATCATGTACCCAAGGATAATCGGCGTAATGATACCCAGACATACTCTCCACCATAAACCGACTGGAATATCAGATACGCCATTCGCATGCTCCTGAAATTCCGGAAGCTTACGGAGGAACCAGGCGACTACAATAACTTCCACAAGACCAATGAGTGCGACACCGAATTGGTTAATGAAGTAATCGGCAGCATCCAGGAAGTTAATTCCACCGTTTGTGGCAAAAATCAAGGAAATAAGAGCTGCTGCTCCGCCGCCTATGGCCACGGATTTCGCTCTGGAAATATTGAATTTCTCAGAGATTCCTTTTACGTATGTTTCCGAAATAGAAATCAGGGAGCTCAGTCCTGCCAGAACGAGCGACAGGAAGAAAAGGAATCCAAACAGGCCGCTTAATGCAGGGAACGCATTAATGATCTGCGGGAAGACAACAAAGGCGAGACCGATGCCTCCTGCTACTACTTCATCTACCCCGACTCCTGCCTGCGTAGCCATGAAACCAAGTGCGGCGAATACGCCGATACCAGCCAGCAGTTCAAAACTCGAGTTACTAAATCCGGTAATAAAGGCGTTATTTGTAATGTCAGACTTTTTAGGAAGATAACTCGAGTAGGTGATCATGATTGCAAAAGCAATCGATAAACTAAAGAATATCTGCCCGTAGGCTGCCACCCATACCTCGCCGGATGTAATAGCGCTGAAATCCGGCTGGAAGAATGCCTGCAGGCCTAAAGCAGCCCCAGGAAGCGTCACAGCACGAATACATATAATTAAGAAGATAACGACCAGGGTCGGAATGAAAATACGGTTGGCAATCTCTATGCCGCGCTGGACGCCTCTAAACAGAACGCCGAGCGTGATGACCCATACGATAATAAGCGGGATAAGCACTCCCGGTACAAGGCTTCCAATCTGGCCTGCATCCGCCACTTGCAGGTATTCCCCAAATAAAAATCCTTCTGTGTCGTCCCCCCACGATTGATTGAGGGCAAAAACGCTGTAGCTCATCGCCCAGGCAATAATTACAGAATAGTAGGTGGAAATGACAAAGGCGACAAATACCGCCCACCAGCCAATCCATTCTGCTTTTTTGTTCATGCGGGAATAGCTCAGTGGAGCCGAGCCCCGGTATTTATGGCCAATCGTAAATTCCATGATCAATAGCGGAATACCCGCTGTTAGAAGTGCGATAAGATATGGTATGAAAAAGGCTCCGCCGCCGCCGTCATAGGCTACTGCAGGAAAGCGCCAAATATTACCGAGCCCGATGGCTGAGCCAATCGCAGCCATGATAAAGCCTGCTCTTGTACCCCATTGTTCTCTGGCTTCCATCATGTGTTCCCCCTTTGTTTTCTTGACTTTCTGACTTTCTGTATAGAATATTCAGAAAACATTCCGCTTTCTTTTTAAGTATACATCGTCTCCGCTGTTAAAATATTTACTGCTGGAGCAACCTCCTTCCTAGAACTTTTGTCTGATAATTCGTTATTTTATTATAATTTTTATTTTTGAATTTGTCAAAATATTTTTAAATTGGAAAAAGCCTTCCTTTCGGAAAGGCTTTTTCTGCTTTATTTATTTCCATGCTGTTTTATTAAACTTTTTTCCACGTAATAAATCGGTGGGGATGCTTGTTTTTTTCATCAAGCACGCCCTGCTCTTCCTCAAGCTTTTCCCACTCTGCCGTATTCCACTCTGGAAAAAATGTATCTCCTTCAAACGATTCATCAATATGGGTTAGATACATTTTATCCGCGTACGGCAGGCAGGCCTTAAAAATTTCCGCACCGCCGATAACAAAAAATTCTTCTGCTTTTTCACCGAGCTGCTGTACTTCCTCCAGGGAATGAAGGACTTCACAACCGTCTGCCTGAAATGTTTTATTTTTTGTTACAATAATATTTTTTCGATTCGGAAGCGGCTTTCCAATCGATTCAAACGTTTTGCGCCCCATCACAATCGTTCCGCCGCTTGTCACTTTCTTAAAGTGTTTCAAATCGACGGGAAGATGCCACGGCAGTTCATTGTCTTTTCCGATGAGACGGTTCTGATCCATAGCAGCAACGAATGAAATCATACAGAAACCTCCCCTTTAATGTGAGGATGCGGATCGTATCCGGTTAATTCAAAGTCATCAATCGTGAAATCAAAAATCGATGTCACATCAGGGTTTATTTTCATCTGTGGAAGTTCTTTTGTGTCCCTTGTTAACTGAAGCTTCACTTGATCCAAATGGTTGCTGTAAATGTGGGCATCCCCAAGCGTATGAATAAACTCATGTGCCTGCAGGCCGGTTACCTGGGCAATCATTTTTGTTAACAGGGCATAGCTTGCAATGTTAAACGGCACTCCGAGAAACACGTCTGCGCTGCGCTGATACAACTGGCAGGAGAGCTTGCCGTCGTTTACGTAAAACTGAAACAAACAGTGGCACGGGGCCAAAGCCATATCATCAATTTCTGCCACGTTCCAGGCGTTGACAATAAGCCGGCGCGAATCCGGATTTTCCTTAATCTGTCTGATCACATCGGAAATCTGGTCCACTGTCCGCCCGTTGGCACCTTCCCACGAACGCCACTGTTTGCCGTATACCGGACCCAGGTCGCCGCTTTCGTCTGCCCATTCGTTCCAGATGCGGACGTTGTTTTCTTTTAAATACTCGATATTGGTATCACCTTTTAAAAACCAGAGCAGTTCATGGATAATCGAACGCAGGTGAAGTTTTTTGGTTGTCAGAACGGGAAAACTGTCCTCCAGCGAATAACGCATCTGATAGCCAAACGTACTGATCGTCCCGGTTCCGGTGCGATCGCTTTTCTCTGCCCCATGTTCCAAAATGTGACTGCATAAATCTAAATATTGTTTCATACTACCTACCTGCCTTTTATGAGTATTTCTTTTCCAGTATGAATTGAAGCACGTCTCTCATCATTTCCGGCATAAAGTATTTCTTATGCCTGGCCTGGGACATCCCGGGATACAGCGGTCCAAATGTGAACATATCAGGAGCTGCCAGGCGGTACATTTTTTTGTTTTCAATGTCTGTGCCCTGAATCTTTATCTTTTTCACGTAAGACTCTCCACCCGCTGCGCCCATTTCTACGGTAATGCCGCTGAAGGCGAGCACGCCGAGCTTAATCCCCCGGAAACCGAGTCCTTTTAAAGGGAGATGGATCATCTTTTGGGTATAGGCCGCATGGATCGACTCTTTGAGTACGGCACCTGATATTTCAATAACCGCTGGATTAATCGGATGCGGACAGAGCCGGTGAATGTCTTCCTTCGTAACAGAGCCGGGATCCAGCGACTCCAGCAGAAGCCCCGAATTTATTAGAGCCAGATCCGTCTGGCACCAGTCCCGAAGGCCCTCCGCCAGTAAATCGGCAAAAGGAGACGGCTCGGTCCAGGAAACGGGAAGGGCCGACGGAATCCGGGCTATTTCCTCATGCATCTCTGCTTTTGCCTCAGTTTCCAGCCGGTTCAGCAGCGCAGCCGTTTCCGGGGAGGGCGGTTCATGGCTTACATCGACCGCGTACCCTTTTTTTGAAACTACTTCTCTTTTTTTCGTATCGAACTCCAGGTCCACCTGTCCTACATAATAGGCATTTTTTCCGCACTGCGCTACAAGCGACTGGTTAATGATTTCTGATTCTTTTAAGAGATGGTGAGTGTGGGCCCCGAGAATAACGTCGATATCCGGAAACGATTCTGCTATTTCTTCATCATAATCCAGCCCCATATGAGAAAGGAGAACAATAATATCCGACTGTTTTTTCACTTCTTCCAGAATACCGGGAAGCAGCACTAATGGGTCCTGGATATCCCAGCCCAGCTCATTGTAAAACGGGTAAAAAGGAATCGTAATGCCGATCAGTCCCAGCTTCACGCCTTCCTTTGTTTCAATGATGTCATAAGGAACCGCCCAGTTCGGCCGTTTCCCCTGTTCATCAAACAAATTTGCCAGCAGAACCTTAAAATCAGCTTCTGCATAGAGGCATTCCAATTCCTGCCTTGAAAAGGTAATCCCCTCATTGTTTCCTATCGTTACATGCGAAACTTCCGCTTCATTTAGAAGCTCCACGT
The DNA here is from genome assembly GCF_059510535.1 of Sinobaca sp. TMA16-18. Classification (NCBI taxonomy): domain Bacteria; kingdom Bacillati; phylum Bacillota; class Bacilli; order Caryophanales; family Sporolactobacillaceae; genus Sinobaca; species Sinobaca sp. TMA16-18. The sequence goes on from NZ_JCAKFM010000001.1 coordinate 715,328, forward strand.
TCCCTTTTCCTCTGGTGGCTTCTGTTACCATATGGGAGCGGTCGGCATGGTCGCCTATATCAAAAAACAAAGCTGTTTCCTTTTTTTTATCATGAAACCGCCGCTGCGCTTTTAAGTAAGAAACGGCGGAGGTCCACTGGGTTAAATCACTGTGCAGATCATTGGTATGATATATCGTGATGGGGACAATTGCTGACACCCTGCTACACCGCCTTCTCCTATCAACTATTCTCTCTACATCCCCTGAATACCCTGCCAGATCAGCCGAAAGGCAATAATAATTAAAAAGAACCTCAGCAGAATAATCAGGGTATTGCTTTTCAATCGTTTATTAATGGCAGCTCCAATAGTGGCTCCAAACCATGCTCCCGGAATGAGAGCAAGGGAATAAAGCCATTCTACATTCCCCAGTGATATATGTGAAATCGAGCTTACCATAGAGGAAAATAAAATCATAAACATAGAAGTCGCCACCGCCACGTGCGGGGGGAATCCAAACAAAAGAATCATCGCCGGCACCATCAGGGAGCCGCCGCCAATACCGAACAGACCCGATAGGGTTCCTACGGCAAACGCGATGCTCAAACCCAGTCCGAGCGAAAATCCGTATTCCTGCTTTTCTCCCAGTTCTGTTATGTACTCCCGCTTAATGGATGTACGCTTGACCGGCAGCGGTTTTAAATAATTGCGGATAAATAAAATAAATGCAATAAACAGCATAAACAAGCCAAAGATAATGAGAAATACATTCGTTTCCATGCCTTTATTCAGCCAGACGCCAAATAAAGCGCCCGGCCCGCTTCCTGCAAAAAAAATAAAGCCGGATTTCATATCAATAACCTTTTGCTTTGTGTACGAAATGGTAGATGACAACCCGGTGAAAATCATAATTAATAAAGAGGTGCCTACGGCTGTCTGGGGAGTTACACCTGCAAAAGAGGGAATAATGTCACTCATCACCAGCAGGGCCGGCACGACAATAATACCGCCGCCCAGTCCAAGAAGGCTTCCAAATGTTCCAGCCACGAGGCCCAATACGACCAGCAGTAACCAATCCATAGCATCCTTCTTTCTTCAGCTGCTTTTGCTGCTTTTGCTGCTTATCCTGCATTCTTTTATTATGATACCATTTTTTAAGAGAAATCGCCTTGATCGAATAGGGAAATCTGGCGGGGCGCCAGCCCGTCGTACGAAATATCCGCCAGTTCCAAAAAACGCTTGGCGTTAGGTGCTGCATGGCGTCCGGAATTGTTATTAAAGACTACATAAATATTTTCAGATGTTTTCTCCAGCGTTTTCACGCGCTCTTTCCATTCATTCAGTTCAGTATCATTGTAATCATACAAGTAACGGATTTCCCGCCACTTTTCACCTTTTGCCGGCTTTTTCCATGCTTCTATATTTCTGCCGTGCAGACGTACAAGTGTTTTTTCTTTATGCGTGGGATGCATCACAATCGGAACGGAACCGCCTTCGATCTGCGGTTCGTCGCAGATGCTGTGAATCCATTCCTCGTCTTTCATAAATTCCAGCGTTCTTTCCTTGAACTCCGGTTCGAACCAGGACTGATGCCTGAATTCCAGCGCGCACGGAAAGGCAGCCAGCTGCTCCCGTACGTAACGAAGATACTCGACATTCTCTTTATTGCACTCGAACCAGGGCGGGAACTGGCACAGCACCATCCCCAATTTACCCGACTCCATGACCGGACGGACGGAATCTGCATAAGCTTTAAACATTTCTTCTTTAGAAGCAAAGGGTATCTCCCCCCGCTCGTGCCCTGTAATGCCCTGGTAGGCTTTTACAATAAAAGAAAAACGGTCCGGGGTGTCTCGTATCCACTTATCATAATTTTTCCTGGGCTGCACCGCATAAAAGGCTGCATCTACTTCCACCGTTGGGAAATGCCCGGCATACTCCGCCAGTTTTTCACCGGGTTTTATTCCCTTTGGATACAAAGACACATGATCTCCCCACCCTGTGAGTCCTGTGATAATCATCGCTGCTCCTCCTTCACTTTATCTGTATTCCTTTCCTTTCTCATAGCCCTTTTCAACGGAAAGAAAACACGACAGCGTGCCGTTTCTATTTGACTTCAACCGCCCGGCATATAAAAAACCGGCCTCTTGTAAGAGGCCGGTTCTAAGTGATAAGAAACGATTAACCGATGGATCCTTCCATTTCGAAGCTGATCAAACGGTTCATTTCTACAGCGTACTCCATTGGAAGCTCTTTCGTGAACGGCTCGATAAAGCCCATTACGATCATTTCTGTAGCTTCCTGCTCGGAGACACCGCGGCTCATTAGATAGAAGAGCTGCTCTTCTGATACTTTTGAAACCGTCGCTTCGTGTTCAAGCGTAATATTGTTGTTAAGAATTTCATTATAAGGAATTGTATCTGACGTGGACTGGTTGTCCATGATCAGCGTATCGCACTCAATCTTGGAGAAAGAGCCGGCTGATCTGCGTCCGAAGTGAGCAATACCGCGGTAGGTTACTTTACCGCCGTGCTTGGAAATCGACTTCGATACAATCGTAGAGGAACAGTTTGGTGCCAGGTGCGTTACTTTTGCGCCTGCATCCTGGTGCTGTCCTTTGCCTGCGATGGCGATGGAAAGGATTGTTCCCTTTGCGCCTTCGCCGCGCATAATAACAGCAGGGTATTTCATCGTAAGCTTAGAGCCGATGTTGCCATCCACCCATTCCATTGTGGCGCCTTCATCACATACCGCTCTTTTTGTTACGAGGTTATAGATGTTGGAAGACCAGTTCTGGATTGTCGTGTAACGGCAGTAGGCGTTCTTCTTAACGATAATTTCAACAACGGCACTGTGAAGGGAACTTGTCGTATAGACAGGAGCTGTACAGCCTTCTACATAGTGTACGGAGCTGTCTTCATCTGCAATAATGAGCGTTCTTTCGAACTGTCCCATGTTTTCAGAGTTAATACGGAAATATGCCTGAAGCGGGGTATCTACTTTTGCGCCTTTTGGCACGTAGATGAACGATCCGCCGGACCATACGGCCGAGTTAAGCGCTGCGAACTTGTTGTCTGATGGTGGAATCGTTTTACCGAAGTGCTCACGGAAAAGGTCTTCGTTTTCTTTAAGAGCCGTATCGGTGTCTTTAAAGACGATTCCCTGATCTGTCAGTTCCTGCTTCATGCTGTGATAAACCACTTCTGATTCATACTGCGCAGATACACCAGCAAGATACTTCTGCTCTGCTTCAGGAATACCAAGCTTATCAAACGTATTCTTGATCTCTTCGGGTACTTCGTCCCAAGATGTTTCAGAGCGCTCCGAAGGCTTCACGTAATACGTAATATCGTCGAATACGAGGCCTGTAAGGTCTCCGCCCCACTGCGGCATTGGCATTTTGTAAAACTGAGCCAATGATTTCAAGCGGAAGTCCAGCATCCACTGCGGCTCGTCCTTAATTGAAGAAATCTCACGAACCACTGCTTCCGTTAGTCCACGCTCAGAGCGGAAAATGGATACGTCACGATCGGCGAATCCATATTGGTAATCTCCTAGTTCCGGCATTTTTTTTGCCATTTGAATACCTCCCTTAGGTTAGCAGGGGCTTATGCGCCCCTTGCTTTCGTGCTTTATATGCAGGGCTATTCGTTCTGCCCGTTTTCATCGATACCTTTTTCCATTGCCTTCCACGCAAGTGTAGCACACTTAATACGTGCTGGAAACTTTGTGACTCCCTGGAGAGCTTCAATATCGCCAAGGTCAAACTTGCCTTCTTCGTAGTCTTTTCCAAGCATCATATCCGAGAAAATAGCAGAAAGCTCCAGCGCATCCTCAATGGATTTGCCTTTAACAATATCTGTCATCATTGAAGCGGATGACAAACTGATGGAGCAGCCTTCTCCGATGAAGCTGGCGTTTTTGATCAGGCCGTCCTCTACCTCCAGCTGAAGCTGAATACGGTCGCCGCAGGTAGGGTTGTTCATATTGACGTGAAGCGTTTCGTTTTCCAGCTCTCCGCGGTTTCTGGGATTCTTGTAATGATCCATAATAACCTGGCGGTAGAGAGTATCAAGATTATTATGCGAAGACATCACCAAAATACTCCTTTGTTTTTATTAGCCCTTCGGCCAGACGATCCACTTCTTCCTTCGTGTTGTAAATATAAAAGCTGGCACGGGCAGTAGAGCTTACGTCAAGCCATTTCATCAGAGGCTGGGCACAATGGTGTCCGGCACGGATAGCAATTCCTTCTGAATCAAGGACGGTTGCTACATCGTGCGGGTGAACATCATCCATATTAAATGTGACCACACCTGCTCGTTCTTTCGGACCGTATATTGTTAATCCATCTACATTACTCAAGACTTCCATTGCGTAGCCTGCAAGTTCTTTTTCGTGTGACTCTATTGTATCAAATCCAATGCTGTTAATAAAATCAATTGCCGCTCCAAGACCAATAGCTCCTGCAATGATCGGGGTTCCCCCTTCAAATTTCCAGGGAAGCTCTTTCCAGGTGGACTCATGCAGGCCGACGAAATCGATCATTTCCCCGCCGAACTCTACAGGCTCCATTTTATTCAGGAGTGCTTTTTTGCCGTACAGCACACCGATTCCGGTAGGTCCGCCCATTTTGTGGCCGGAAAAAGCATAAAAGTCACAGTTAAGGTCCTGCACATCTACTTTGATATGCGGAGCTCCCTGCGCCCCGTCCACGACAATAACAGCGTCATTGGCATGGGCGATTTCTGCGATCTCTTTAACCGGATTCACGGTACCGAGTACATTGGAAACATGAGTAACCGCAACGATTTTAGTTTTCGGGCCGACCGCTTCTTTTACATCTGCCATAGAAAGCGTGCCGTCCTCGTTCATTGGAAGGTATTTCAGCTTTGCCCCGGTTCTTTTGGCTGTCTGCTGCCAGGGAATGATGTTGCTGTGATGTTCCATATAGGTGAGCACAATTTCATCATCTTCCTGCAGGTTGGCTTCGCCGTAAGACTGGGCTACGATATTAATCGCTGTTGTTGTGCCACGGGTGAAGATAATCTCTTCTACAGAAGACGCATGAAGAAAGTTCCGGACTTTCTCCCGTGCTCCTTCGTATCCATCGGTTGCCATACTGCCAAGTGTATGAACGCCGCGGTGCACATTGGAATTGTACTTCCTGTAATATTCATCTATTTTCTCAATAACAGCCAGCGGCTTCTGTGATGTCGCCGCGCTGTCAAGATAAACAAGAGGGTGACCGTTGACCTGTTCATTTAATATAGGGAACTGGCGACGGATCTCCTGAATGTTCATTTAATACACTTTCCTTTCGATAACCTCAGTCAATCTATCTTTCACAGCCTGGATAGGGAGCTCTGCAACTACCGGCTGAAGGAAACCATGAATGATAAGGCGCTCGGCTTCAAGACGGCTTAAACCACGGCTCATCAAGTAGAACATCTGAAGCGGGTCAATACGTCCTACGGAAGCTGCGTGTCCTGCCGTTACGTCATCTTCATCGATAAGAAGAATTGGGTTCGCATCTCCACGGGCTTTCTCGCTGAGCATTAACACACGTTCTGTCTGTACACCGTTTGATTTCGTCGCGCCGTGTTCAATTTTCGAAATACCGTTGAAAATAGCACGGGCGGAATCTTTCATAACGCCGTGAGTAAGAATCTGTCCGTCTGAGTGCTTACCGAAGTGAATGATCTGCGTCCAGAAGTCCTGAGACTGCGTGCCGCGTCCGATCGATACGGATTTCACGTCGGAGTAGGAACCGTCTCCTCTTAAAATGGTCGTGTTATCTGACAGCGTATTGCCGTCGTTCATCTGGCCTAAAGCCCAGTCGATACGGGCATCCTTTTCAGCAACACCACGGCGGTTCACATACGTAGTAACCCCTTTTTCAAGATGGTCTACAGCGCCGAAGGATACTTTCGAAGCCGGGCCTGCATAGACTTCAGCAATAATATTCGCCGCTGATTCCTGTTCACTGTTGAATGATACGTAGTTTTCCAGGTACGTTACATCACTGTTATCTTCTGTCGCCAATACAACATGGTTGAACAAGCCGGCTTCCGGATCTTCCTGGAAATATACGGCCTGCAGAGGCTTTTCAAGCTGGACGTTTTTCGGTACGTAAATGAATGCACCGCCGCTTAGAAAAGCTGTATGAAGAGCTGTAAGCTTATTCTCATCCACTTTTACTGCATCACCCATGAAATATTTTTTCAGCAGGTCGCTGTGTTCTTTCGCTGCCGTTGCGATATCAGTAAAGATAACGCCTTTTTCTTTTGCTTCTGTTGAAAGACTATAGTAAAGAGGCTTTCCGTCTCTTACAACAAGAAGGTTCTGGTCTTCTTCTGTCACGTTAATAAGCTTTTGAACATCTGCATGAAGATCAGAAAGGCTTGAAACGGTGCCTGCTTCTGTTCCTACGTGCTTAAACTCCGTGAAGTTCCATTTGGTAATCTTTGTTTTTTCCGGCTTCGGAAGTTCGAGTTTCTCAATTAGGCGAAAAGCCGTAAGCCTTTCTTCTTTGAGCCACTCCGGTTCTTCTCTTTGTTCGGAAAATTCTTTGACGTACTGTTCATCGAACGTCCATTTTGTTTCTACTGACATAAGATAGTGACCTCCCTTCTTTACGCTTTCTGTTGGTTTCCAACTCTTTCGTCTTCGATGCCCAGTTCTTCTTTGATCCAGTCATAACCGTCTGCCTCAAGGCGTTCTGCAAGCTCCGCTCCACCTGATTTAACGATACGTCCCTGCATCATTACGTGTACTCTGTCCGGTGTAATGTAATTGAGAAGACGCTGGTAGTGAGTGATAATAAGGCAGCCAAAGCTTTCGTTTTTCATTTCATTGATTCCGTTGGATACAACACGAAGGGCGTCAATATCAAGACCGGAGTCAATTTCATCAAGAATTGCAATTTTCGGCTCCAGCATAAGAAGCTGAAGAATTTCATTACGCTTTTTCTCTCCGCCGGAGAAACCTTCGTTCAGGTAACGCTGGGAAAATGCCTGATTCATTTCAAGCTTATCCATTTTTTCGTCCATCTTGCGGATAAACTTCATTAGGGAAATCTCGTCGCCCTCTTCGCGCTTTGAATTAATAGCAGAGCGCATAAAGTCTGCGTTTGTTACGCCGCTGATTTCGCTTGGGTACTGCATTGCAAGGAACAAGCCGGCTTTAGCACGCTCATCCACTTCCATTTCCAATACGTCTTCGCCATCAAGAATGACGCTTCCGTGAGTGATTTCATACTTTGGGTGACCCATGATAGCAGAAGCCAATGTAGACTTACCGGTACCGTTTGGTCCCATGATAGCGTGGATTTCCCCGCCTTTTATTTCAAGGTTGAAGTGCTTAATGATTTCTGAGCCTTCTATTTCAACCGTTAGATCTTCGATTTTAAGAGTAGATGCTGACATTAAAAAAACCTCCATTAACTTTATTTTAACCACAGAAAGTGGTTTCTCATTCTCACTTTATTATCATTATCAGTTTATAACAAATGTAAACAGAGTTCAAGAAACACACTTTACTTTATCCGAACGGAATACAAAAAGGAGGACCGCCTAAAAGCTTTCTCTTTCAGGATAGCCCCCCTTATTGTTTTTAGTATAACAAACTAGATTGCTTTGTTAAAACATAAACTGTTAAGGAACAGTATTTTATTCAGCGTTCTCGCCTTCAGCAGGAAGAACCGCGCCTTCGTATTCATCTTCAATAAATGACTTCACTTCATCGGAATGAAGTACATCCACCAGCGTCTGGATTTCTTCACGATCTTCGTCGCCGCTGCGTACCGCTATAATATTTGCGTAAGGATTGTCCTCTGCGCTTTCAATAGCGATAGCGTCTTCGCTAGGGCTCAGGTCGCTGTCGAGTGCATAGTTGGAGTTAATAAATACGGCATCGCCTTCGCCGTTCTGGTAAGCCTGGGGAAGCGTCGCTGCTTCTACATTGGCACTGAACTGAATGTCTTTTGGATTTTCTGCAATGTCATCCAACGTTGCTTCAATGCCGGCATCTTCTTCCATTGTAATAACGCCTTCGTCTTCAAGCATGCTCAGGATACGGCCGTGGTCAGCAACAGAGCTGCTCATGATCACTTCAGCACCTTCAGGCAGTTCCTCGAGGCTGTCATAATCCTGGGAATATACGCCCATTGGCTCTATATGAATTGCACCGGCATCGGCGAAGTCATAGTCATTTTCTTCAATCTGCGATTCAAAGTAAGGCACGTGCTGGAAATAGTTAGCGTCAATTTCCTCTTCTGCGAGTGCCTGGTTCGGCACGATGTAGTCGTTAAATGTTTCAATCTGCAGGTCCACGCCTTCTTCTTCAAGTTGATCGGAAGCAAATTCCAGAATTTCTGCGTGAGGTACGTTGGAAGCACCTACTGTAAGCGTCGTTGGTTCTTCTTCGGAACCTGATTCTTCGCCGCCTCCGCAGGCTGCCAGTACAATTGTTAATGATAATGCTGAAAGCATCCAAACCTTTTTCATTTTACTTTCTCCCCTTTTATCTTTTATCTATTCTGTATATAATTCTGTCGCCAATCCACTGCAGGATCATAACAATCACGAGAATGGCGGCAGTTGCTACTAATGTGACATCTGAATTGTTCCGCTGGAACCCTTCCCGGAAAGCAAGGTCACCAAGGCCGCCGGCTCCGATAACACCAGCCATGGCCGTATAGCTTACAAGCGTGATAGCTGTAACCGTAATACCGGATATCAAGGCAGGTAGAGATTCAGGAATCAGGACCTTAAAGATAATGTGCCACTGATTAGCTCCCATCGACTGCGCAGCCTCAATGACTCCTTTATCAACTTCGCGAAGGCCAATTTCTACAAGCCTTGCATAAAAAGGGGCTGCCCCTATTACTAAAGCAGGAAGCGCCGCGCTCGGGCCAAGCATCGTTCCGACAATAAAAGTCGTAAACGGAACGAGCAGAATAATTAATATAATAAATGGAATGGAACGGAAGACGTTTACTATTGCCGCCGCTGCCAGATGAACCGGGTTATTTTCCCACATGTTCCCTTTGTCCGTCATATAAAGAACAAGACCAAGCAGAACACCTAAAATAAAAGTGGCCAGGACGGCCAAAGCACTCATATACAGTGTTTCAACCGTGGCTTCCCACATGTTGTCCCAGTTTACATTTTCAAATAGTTCATTCATGAGCTGTCATCACCTCTGTCTGGACCTGCTGCTCTTTCAAATAGGACAGCGCATGGTCGAGCTGTTCCTGGTTTCCTTTAAGCTGCACGAATAACGTGCCGTAGCTTCCATCCCTTGTCTTGGAGACTTTGCCCTGCAGAATATTGACGGAAACGCCGCATGTCAGGATAAGATCTGTCATGATAGGCTGCTCCGCTTCTTCGCCGAGAAAAGAAATTTTAACAATAGGATTGTCGTCACCGGTCTTCATTAATTCCCGGATTGCTTCCATCGTTTCTTCCGGCTCGGTAATCTGTTTGACAAATTCTTTCGTCATTTCTTCACGGGGCTGTCTGAACACATCCAGAACCTGCCCTTCCTCTACTACTTTTCCATTCTCCATTACAGCAACGCGGTTGCATATTTTCCGGATTACGTGCATTTCATGAGTGATCAGCACAATGGTCAATCCAAGCTTTTTATTAATATCCGTTAACAGCTCGAGAATAGAATCTGTCGTTTTAGGGTCAAGCGCAGACGTTGCCTCGTCGCAGAGCAGTACTTTAGGGTTGTTCGCAAGGGCTCTCGCAATGCCGACACGCTGCTTCTGGCCTCCGCTCAGCTGGGCCGGATACGCATCTTCCCTGCCGCTGAGACCGACAAGTTCTATTAATTCGTTTACTCTCGCATCTTTGTCTTTTTTTGAATGCTTCGCTATTTCCAGTGGAAACGCTATGTTCTCCCGGACCGTTCTCGACCAGAGCAGATTAAAATGCTGAAAAATCATGCTGATTTCCTGACGTGCCTGCCGAAGGGAAGCCCCCTGCAGATCGGCCATGTTTTTATCTGCAATAATAATTTTTCCAGATGTCGGTTTCTCAAGCATATTCAACAGACGGATGAGCGTGCTTTTTCCTGCGCCGCTGTAGCCGATAATGCCGAATATTTCTCCTTCATCTATCGTTAAGTCTATATTGTCTACTGCCGTTATATCTCCATTGGATGTAGAAAATATTTTCGATAGTTTCTCTAGTGTTATCATATGCCCACCCTGTTTCTTTTCTTTATTAACCTTACTTATCATACCAGATAACTTGGTCTTAGAACAGAATCTTTATTCAGCTAAAAAATACGTACTCCCTTATTTAACCATAAGAAAATACCCTTCAGCTTTTATCATAAGCAGAAAGGGCTCGGTTCATTCCTTTCTCTCATCTGCCAAAGCGGATGCTTCGCAGGAATTGGCACCATTTCATTACATGTAATGACGGTTGCCGGGCTTCAAAGGGCCAGTCCCTCCACCTCTCATGATAAGAGTGTTTCATATGTAGGTTATTGAGTACAAATCGAAGCTTAGCATGGGACTGCCCGGGTGTCAAATCATTTGCCGGGGCTTATATATCACTGCTCTGCGGGACTTTTCTAAACACGAGATAGAAATAAATGGACCCTGTTAAATAGAGAGCACACGTTAACGTAAATACCCATGCCCATCCATAATATGGGCCATATAGGAGTACAATCGACGTCGATACCGGTCCCATTACAGCCCAGCCCAGCTGAAATACCATCTGCCCGATAGAGTTGGCAAGGCCTTTAATATTATCCCCTACGCTTCTCATCATTAACGACATCTGGATCGGGTTCCCTGCGTTCATTAAAGCCTGACGGAATAAAAAACCGATAACCGCAAACCAGATATTCTGCGTGTAGGCGGTAACAAGCAGAAACGGAAGCGAACTCAGCTGTAAAATAACTACCGCACGTACTTCCCCGACTTTCTGGACAAGCGTCGGGCCTATCATAAATGCTACAGCCGTCATACCCTGCCCTAAAGCCAGGATCAGGCCGACGGCGGTATAACTTACGTCAAAGCGGTCGGTAAAATACAAATTCAGGTACGGAATAACAAGTCCGGAGCCGAATCCGATAATCATCTGCGCCACGGCAAACAGGGCAATCATTTTGATACCGGCCCGATTTGTATGTAAAATTTCCTTAAAAGAGCCGGCACCGGTCTTCGTTACCGTCAGCCTGCGTTCTTCTTTAATTTTCAATACCGGAAATATAGCAGCAAAACTTAAACAGGCTCCTGTCAGCAGAGTAAGACGCAGGCTCTGCAGAGCGGAAAAGTCGAGCAGCATCCGGGCGCCGTCACTCATCAGTCCTCCCATGCCATTTCCTATGACGTTCGCCACCATAATTAATGCAAAATTAAAGCTGAATAAATGGACGCGCTGCTTTTCCGTGGAATTTTCAGCCAGCAGCGGAATGGAAGAAACCTGCACAAAAGACATAAACGCTCCTGTTAAAAACGCTCCCGCCAGCAGCAGGCCTTCTGCTTCCACGACGGAACGAAGAAACAGACTCACCCCAAGCATAAGGGCCCCGGCCATAATAACTTTTTTCCGCCCGATACGGTCGCTCAGCAGGCCGGCAGGAAGCAGTGCAATCGCTGTAGCCGTTGCCTGGGCCGCGATCACCCGTCCGTTTACATCATCCAGGTACCCGAGTTCTCTTATGTAGTAGTTATACATAATCATAAAGACTCCCATGCCCATGTTGGAAAGCACGGAAGCGATTAAGAACAAACGTACATTTTTATTGTAATGCTTAAATTGATGAGTCCATTCCCTCGCAATACCCTTCATGATCAGAGTGCCTCCGTTTTATTTCGACAACCGAATGAAATTCACTCCTTTTAATATATAGAACATTGCCGAAAAAGAAAAGAGGGTAGTTTATTTCAAATAAAAGAAGCCCGCCTCTGCTTTAGAGGCGGGCTTCTTATGTAACCGTGATTTACTCTGCGCTTACCATTTTCTCGTAAGCTTCTGCAGACATTAAGTTATCGATCTGGCTGCTGTCGGATGGTTCTACAACAATCATCCAGGCCTTTTCATAAGGAGATTCATTTACAAATTCCGGCGAATCGTCCAGGGTTTCATTCACTTCAACAACCTTACCGCTGATAGGCGCGTATAGTTCAGAAACTGTCTTTACTGATTCTACACTTCCAAAAGGTTCATCTGCCTGAACTTCGTCTCCTACTTCCGGCAGTTCAACAAATACGATGTCTCCAAGCTCAGACTGGGCAAAGTCTGTAATGCCGACTCTTGCTTTTTCTCCTTCGGTCTTTACCCACTCATGCTCCTGTGAATACTTCAATTCCGTTGGTACGCTCATTATTCATTCCTCCAGTTTTCATTATCTTTACTGTTTCCACGTTTCCTCAAACAGCGCTTCTTTAAACCCTAATGTAACCTGGCTCCCATCTGTTACGATAGGCCTTTTTATTAGCATACCATCTGAGGCGAGAATATCATATAGTTCCTCGTTCTCCGCTTCTTTCACTTTATCTTTGAGGCCCAGTTCGCGGTATTTCTTTCCACTCGTGTTGAAAAATTTCTGGATCGGATACCCGCTGAGGTGATGAAGTTTTTTAATTTCTTCTGCTGAGGGAGTAGATTCTACAATATGATGCTTTGTAAATGGTACCTCCTGCGATTCCAGCCACTTTTCTGCTTTTTTGCAGGTGCTGCAGGCTGGATAGCTGTAAATGTCCACTGCCATGTTATGCCTCCTTTCTTCTACTTGTTAGTATAGCTTATCTTTCTTTCTGGTTGGACTCAATAATTAACAGGCTTAATAAGAGTCCACTCTCGTATATTCTACGGTCTCCGCATCCGGGAAAGCATCCAGGTTCAAGAAATAAAGATGCCCGTCCTCTCCACCATGGAAAGTAGTCACTCTCGAACCGTCTCCAACCGTCATAACATAATACCGGTTGCCATCCGCTCCGGTTTCCCAGGCCTGTTCGTAAAATGTAAAGCTGTCACGGGTACCGCCGTTTTCAATCCCATATTGAATCAGTTCTTCTACCAGCTGTTCCTCCAAAGTTATTGATTCTGTATCCGGCACAGCATCTGTTTCCGATTCGGAGTCTGCTTCTTCTGACGCAGATCCTGTATTTGATTCACTGCCGGATTCCGTTTCATTTCGTTCGTCGTTCGGTTGATTTTCACTTTCTTTAAATGACCCATTTTCTAATTTGCCAAAAAATATTTCACTTGATGGCTGTTTCCACAAAAGCCTATCACTTTCTAATAGTTCTATGATAAGTGTAGATCCTGTTCCATAATCTACATCTCCTTCTGCTTTTATTACTCCATCATTTATGTCGATAATTTCATAATTGACTTCTGTTTTATTAGAATGAAAATCATCATCGTATATAACTTGAAATGTATTATTATCATTGCCTAATTTAACCTCAAAAAAAATAAAGTGTCCTGTTTCATCTTCTAAATTCAGCCATTCCCCTTCCAATCCAGCCAATTCCTCATGTTGTATGTCCTCTTTTTCTTCTTCTATCGTTTCTTCAGTTGATGGTTCCTGCTCCTCCTCCAGGGAAGCTGCCGTCTCATCTGCCTGTTCCTCTTCGCTGTTTTCTGCTTTTTCTTCAGTGGCAGGCTCTTCTACTACTTCTTCCTCTGTTTCCGGTGCAGCCTCTTCTCCCTCTGAAATCTCTGCACTTTCTACTTCTTCCGCTTCCGGCCCTGCTTCTTCCTCCGAGCATCCAGCTGCTAAGATGACAAGTAAACCAGCCGCCATTATCATCTTTTGGTTCATCCCCCTCTTCATTCAACCATTCCTCCCTTTTCGTTATCGTATATTATATACATTTTAACGAATTTTTACTTTTATGTAAACACAAAGTAATAGGTACATAATCATAAAAAGATTTTTATGTATAAGCATTAAAAAAAACGGACAGAAACTCTGCCCGTTTTCTTTTTATGCATTTTTAGATTACATAGCGCTCTTCTTTAAGCACCTTTTCTGCGATACTGCGCTTAATGCGGATCACGTCTGTCGGCGTGTGTCGCGTCAGTTTACGGAGAATGGAGAGCATCGTGCGGAGCGAGTCTCCTTCTTCCATATGAATAATGGATTCTTTAGCATGGGCTTCAATACGGTTTACTGCCTCCTGGCAGAACACCTGAGTGAGCATGATTTTCATGTTTTCTTTTTCGGCTCCATTTTTGTTCATCGCTTTCTCTGTGCGGAGAATCGCGGATTCCATGGAATAAATATCGCTTACGATATCAGCCGAGTTAAAGAGAAGCTCCTGCTCCTGGTCAAGCCCTTTGCCATATTTCTGAGCAGCACTCCCCGATACGAGAAGAAATACTTTTTTGAGATTTCTAAGAAGCATTTTTTCCTGTTCGAGCGGCTCGGATCCCGGCTCTTCCGGCATCATTGACATGATTTCGGACTGAAGCTTTTTGGCTTCTTCTAAAAACGGAAGCTCGCCTTTCATCGCTTTCCGCATAATCGTGCCTGGTACAAGCAGGCGGTTGATTTCGTTCGTGCCTTCAAAAATACGGTTGATTCGGGAATCGCGGTAGGCGCGCTCTACTTCGTACTCCGCCATAAAGCCGTAGCCGCCGTGAATCTGTACCGCTTCATCTACGACATAATCGAGTGTTTCCGATCCGTAGAATTTATTCAGGGAGCACTCAATCGCATATTCAGCAATCGCCCCCGCTACTTTTCCGCCATCTTCCTGTTCCGCTTCGCTCAGCCTGCCGAGCTGCTCTTCGAAAAGACCACCGGTGCGGTAAATGGAGCTCTCCAATGCATACGTTTCTGATGCCATCGTAGCAAGCTTTTCCTGAATGCCTCTGAAAGAAGCAATCGGCACTTTAAACTGCTTGCGCTCGTTCGCGTACTTGGCAGACAGCTCAATTCCCCGTTTGGAACCGCCGACGCAGCCGACGCCAAGCTTATAACGGCCTACATTCAAAATATTAAACGCAATAATGTGGCCGCGTCCTGCTTCACCGAGCAGATTTTCTTTCGGTACGTGGGCATTATCCAGAATCAAGGTTCTTGTAGAAGACCCTTTAATACCCATTTTTTTCTCTTCCGGACCTGTAGATACCCCTTCGATTTCCCGATCTACAATAAAGGCGGAGAAATGCTCGCCGTCGATTTTGGCATACACAATAAAGACGTCGGCAAAGGCGGAGTTTGTAATCCATTGCTTCTCACCTGTGAGCTTATAGTGGGTCCCGGCATCATTTAGAACAGCGGTTGTCTTTGCACCGAGGGCATCGGAACCGGAGCTCGGCTCTGTCAGCGCGTAGGCTGCAATTTTCGTGCCTGTCGCCAGATCCGGAAGATACTTGGCTTTCTGCTCTTCATTGCCGAAAAACACAATTGGAAGAGAGCCGATACCAACATGCGCTCCCTGGCTCAACGAGAAGGAACCGGCACGCGAGAATTTTTCTGTAATAAGAGTGGAGCTGATTTTATCAAGGCCGATGCCGCCGTATTTCTCCGGAACATCCGCGCCAAGCAGGCCGAGTTCCCCCGCCTGGGTTAACAGGCGGCGGGAGACGTCAAACTGATGATTTTCCAGCTTTTCTGTTTCGGGCACTACTTTTCCAACCACAAAGTCTTCTGTCGTTTTGGCAATCATTTTATGCTCGTCTGTGAAATCCTCCGGTGTGAATACCTGGTCTGCTGTTACCTCACCAAGTAAAAACCCTCCGCCTTTTGTATGAAGCTCTATTGTGCTGCTCATAATCTATTCCTCCTTTTTATTATTGTGGAAGCAGTTCAAACACACCAGCAGCGCCCATTCCTCCGCCAATACACATCGTTACAACACCAAACTGTTCATTGCGTCTGATCATTTCATGCATAAGAGACAAAGTGAGCTTCGTTCCTGTACATCCAAGCGGATGCCCTAAGGCGATCGCGCCTCCGTTGACGTTTACTTTTGTATGATCAAGCTTCAGCTCTCTGATAACCTGCAGAGCCTGGGAAGCAAATGCTTCATTCAGCTCAAACAGCCCGATATCCGACATCTCGAGTCCCGCCAGCTTGACTGCTTTAGGGATGGCCTCGACCGGCCCGATTCCCATTACTTCAGGTGGAACACCGGCGACGGAAAAACCATGAAATTTTAAAATTGGCTTATGCCCTTCTGCTTCGGCCTTCTGCCTGTCCATCAGGAGTACAGAGGCTGCACCGTCACTCATCTGCGACGCGTTTCCGGCAGTGACAGATCCTTTCGGATGAAACGCCGGGCGGAGACCTGCGAGCGTTTCTGCTGTTGTGTCTTTACGGATGCCTTCATCCATTGAAAACATTGCCTTGGATTCTTTTAATTTATTATCTTTGCCTACTGAACGTTTTGTCACTTCAACCGGCACGATTTCATCGGTGAATTTCCCCTGCTCTACAGCGGCCGCCGCTCTACGGTGGCTTTCTGCTGCAAATGCATCCTGATCTGCCCGGCTCACACCAAAGCGGTTCGCTACTTCCTCGGCTGTATAACCCATGCCGATATAATACTCCGGCGCTTCATCTACAAGCGTTGGATTGGGAGCGATCACGTGTCCGCCCATTGGAATCATACTCATTGATTCCGCACCTCCGGCGATAACAGTCTGGGAGTGCCCCAGCATAATCCGCTCTGCACCGTATGCAATGCTCTGCAGGCCGGATGAACAATATCTGTTAATTGTGATAGACGGCACCGTATAAGGCAGACCGGCTAATGCAGAGATGCTTCTTGCAACGTTCATTCCCTGCTCTGCTTCCGGCATCGCGCATCCGATAATGACATCATCAATCGTTGACGGGTCAAGTCCGCCTGCTCTTTTCAGTGTTTCTTT
The DNA here is from genome assembly GCF_059510535.1 of Sinobaca sp. TMA16-18. Taxonomy (NCBI): domain Bacteria; kingdom Bacillati; phylum Bacillota; class Bacilli; order Caryophanales; family Sporolactobacillaceae; genus Sinobaca; species Sinobaca sp. TMA16-18. The sequence goes on from NZ_JCAKFM010000001.1 coordinate 732,166, forward strand.
TATCGTTAAGGCTCCCAGATCATCCGGGCGGGTGGCAGCGAGTGTACCTTTATTTGCTTTTCCAACAGGAGTTCTTGCTCCTGTAACAATTACTGCTTCATTCAAGGCTGATCCCTCCATTCATTTAATTTCTCAACGGTTTTCCTTTAGACAGCATGTGCTGCATGCGCTGCTGTGACTTCGGTTCTCCTACAAGACTCAGGAATGCTTCTCTTTCCAGGTCAAGGAGGTATTGTTCGTCCACCATCGTTCCTTTTGGAACTTTTCCACCGGCAATAACATGTGCCAGCTTTTCAGCAATTTTCAAGTCATGTGGTGAGGCCATGCCTCCAAGCTCCATTGTTTTTGCACCAAGCTTCATTGCGGCGTAGCCTGCTTCTCCGGACACGGCAACTTTCTCACGCTGCGGAGCGCGGTAGCCTGTATCAAAGAGATGATTTACCTGCTGTTTCGCATGATAAAGCACGTGGTCTGCATTCGTAATAACCGCGTCTCTGTCCTTTAAGAATCCATTGTCTATTGCTTCATGGCCGGACGTTGAGGTTTTAGCCGTTGCAATCGTTTCAAAGGTTTTAAAAGAAGCTTTCAGAAGACCGGCTGTATCTTTTGGATCCAGGCCTTCAATGTTACGCATGTAAAGCTCTTTGTTTCCGCCGCCGCCCGGTATAAGACCGACACCGACTTCCACAAGCCCCATGTAAGTTTCCGAGGCAGCCTGAATACTCGCAGACGGCAGGCATATTTCCGCTCCGCCACCGAGCGTCATCGCATGAGGAGCCGTAACGACCGGACGTTCTGCATATTTAATGGCCATAGCCGCCTGCTGGAACTGTTTGATGACCATATCTATTTCAAAGAAATTATCATCCTGGGCTTCCATGAGAATCATCATTAAATTCGCACCTACACAGAAATTCTTACCCTGGTTTCCTATAACAAGGCCTTTGTAATTTTTATTTACTTCCTCTATCGACTGATTGATCATTTGAATAACGTCCAGCCCGATGGAGTTGTTCGGCGATTGGAATTCCAGCAGCGCTGTATCATCTCCGATATCAATAAGGGAAGCACCGGCATTTTGCTTAATGACGCCGTTTGACTTTTTAATCGAAGCGAGCGAAATCTCTTTTTTATTTACCTGCTTTTGCTGATAGGAGCCGTTCTCAAGGTAAGTGCCGTCATTTTGGTAAAAAGAGTCAATACCGCTGTCAAGCATGTGCTGAATCCACCCGGGAAGTGTTATTCCCTCTGCGGTCATGCGGCCGGCTGTCTTTTTAAAGCCAAGCGCATCCCATATTTCAAAAGGTCCCTGCTTCCAGCCGAATCCCCACTTCATGGCTTCATCTACTGCGACAATGTCATCTGCAATTTCTTCTTTCTTCTCAGCTGAATATAGAAGAACCGGCTTTAAGATGCTCCATAAAAAATGGCTGACTTCATCTTCGCTGAACACCAGTGTCTGCATTTTCGCTGCAGGATCTTTCTGCTGTTTTGCCTGCTCCATAACAGGTGACTTCCACTTTTGGCGTTCCTGGTACTCCATTGTGTCTGTATTCAGCTCGAGAATGCTGCTGCCTTCTGCCGTTTTTTCTTTTTTAAAGAATCCCTGGCCGGCTTTGCTGCCAATCCAGCCCTTTTCTCCCATTTCCTTCATAAAAGCAGGAGGATCAAATACTTCTTTCTCTTCTCCATCCACTTGGTCATGAACATTTTTGGCTACATGCAAAAACGTGTCCAGCCCTACAACATCAAGCGTACGAAACGTCGCACTTGTCGGCCGGCCTATTAGCGGTCCTGTAACAGCATCCACCTGCCCGACTGATAAATTCTGCTTTTTCATTTCCTGCACAGTGACGAGAAGCCCGTATGTTCCAATTCGATTTGCAATAAAATTCGGCGTGTCTTTTGCTTCTACAACGCCTTTTCCGAGCGTATCTTCAGCAAACTGCTTCATCCCTTCCACAATCTCCCGGCTCGTATGCTGGGTTGGAATAATTTCCAGCAGCTTTAGATAACGGGGTGGATTGAAGAAATGAGTGCCGAGAAAGTGCTTTTGAAAAGACTCGGAGCGTCCTTCTGCCATGGCTTCGATGGAAATACCGGACGTGTTGGAGCTTACTATTGTCGTATCCGAACGGTATTTATCCACCTGTTCAAACACTTTCTGTTTAATCGGCAGATTTTCTGTTACTACTTCAATGACCCAGTCCACTTCACCGATGCGTTCCATGTCATCTTCCATATTACCGGTTTCAATTAAACTTAAATTGGATCTGGATGTTAAAGGCGCAGGCTTCTGCTTTAACAGCTTCATTTTTGATACTTCACTGAGCCGGTTCCTAACGGCTTTAGCTTCCATTGTTAACCCTGCTTTTTGTTCTTTTTCAGACAGCTCTTTTGGAACGATGTCCATTAGGATTACCGGTATTCCTATGTTAGCCAAATGTGCGGCAATGCCTGATCCCATCACGCCGGAACCAAGTACGGCTGCTTTTTGAATGGATGTTTTCATGATCGGCCTCCTTGTTTGAATGAATACTCATTCATAATGCATGCTTTAACTATAAATGAAAGGGTTTACTTTAGCAAGCCCTTCCGATTGTATTTTTTATGGAAATAAAAAATACCTTCCTTCTATATAAAAAAGGCACGAAAACTGTATCTTTTTGTAATTCCATGTTTTATTTTCCGAATAATAGGAAAAAGCTTATAACACCGGAGGTCTAAATTTAATACTGAAGGAGTGCATCAAACCATGACAACAGATAGATACCCATCCCGCCACCAGGCCGAGGCGTCCATTACGGAGCGCAAGGACCCTGTGGCGTATAGAAACCCCGACTTTTCCGACGGCCCGCTTACGAAAGCCGACGAAGCGTTTTACGATGAAAACGGCTACCTGCTGTTTGAAAACCTGTTTGAGCCCGATGAAATCAAAACGATGATCCGTGAACTCAAGCAGACGATGGAACGCAACCAGGAGCG